>NZ_JAVDTG010000007.1:0-352068 GCF_031455715.1 Flavobacterium sp. 2755 | reverse complement strand
GGGGCTCACCTCTTCCCATCCCGAACAGAGTAGTTAAGCCCGCCTGCGCAGATGGTACTGCAGTATTGTGGGAGAGTATGTCGTCGCCTTTCTTTGAAGAATCCTCATCATGTATTTGATGAGGATTTTTTGTTTTATAATATTTTTGGAAACTGAATCCAAAGAAATAACGTGTGATAATACCAGAATCCTTGCTTCGCAACCACTGGTAATTTATGATTATTCCTAGGGCAGTATTGTAAGTAATGTAAATGGTATTTGGAGAAAGATCCTTTTAAACCGGAGATTTGCCGTTTAGGAAAAAAAACTATTTAACCTCTAGCACAGGGGTATCAGCAAAATTTGCTTTGAGTTCTTCTGGAAGGTAAGGTCTGCCTCCTGCTGCAGGGATACAGGTGCCGGTAAATACGGCGGAAGCCATTAGTTTTCCGTCTTTTAGTATCGACTGTTTGAAATGCAGGCGCGGCAGTCCCTGCGGGTCGGTAAAAACGGCACAGGTTACCTCAAAATGATCATCTTTTTTTAAAGAGCGGATGAATTTGATACTGTACTCGGACAAAACCATAAATACCCCGTTTTCTGCCTGCTGTACAAAGTCAAAACCCAGGATTTCCCTGATATAGTCGTGACGGCATTCCTCCATATAAAATGGATAATACAAACCGTCCATAATACCCTGGACATCTATGTGTTTCTCATCGGTTGTGTAATTTTTTGAATAATTCATTGATATAGATTAAAATTGGAGTTTATTTCTAAACGTGGTTATGCACTGCTTAGTATAAAGACGGCATTAATTTCTACGGGCTGGTTTGTTATATTATACAGATGCGTTTTCTTTTTTGCAGATTATAATAATACAGGAGCTGATTGATCAGCATCGGAAGTAAAATATTAATTACAGAATGTCTTATCATAGAGAGTCAGAATGTCTTTAATGGTAATACAGCTCTGATCCGTGTCGGGGTTTAAAAAGATATGGCCGTTCTCACTGAGCAGCAGTAAAGCATCGAGTACAGCAGTCTGGTTTCCCCTTCAAGGGAAAGCGGTCCTCGCGTTTACGACTGAAAACAGGGCTGCGCTATGCTGGTGAGCTCCTCCAGGGTGCAGCTGCGGTGATAATTCTAGGCAAAAAGCTGCTCGATTATGGGCAGGGAGGGTTGTTTAATTCTTTCTTTCTTATCCTCATGAACAAAACCGCCTTAGCTTTTTGTGGCAAAATTGAAGGCAGCTCCAGAATTGAAGTTGTGCATATGCTGAGGAAGAATCAGATGGTTAGACCAGGGATAACTATGTTTAAATTATTTTGTAAATTGGCGGCCTAAATTTTAAATTACTTAAATTCTTATATTTGATTCTGACAGATGCGACATAACCTTAGAATAATATAGTATCAAATTTCATGAATGAGTTAGCAGGTTGTTGTCTAGAGTAATAATTTAGAATCAAACGTATAATAAAAAAAGCGACGCAGAATACCTTCCACGTCGTTCCATTCATTTATATTTAATTGATTTAGATACCTTCCACCATCAAACGAGTGTCTGGTAAATTTTTCAATGGCTGTATTTTAACTTCTGGATTTGCCATTCTCGAAATTGCATTTAATGCAGCTGCAATTGCGCCTTCTTGCCAACCAGGAAGGGAGGAAATCTGATCACCAACAATAAAAAAGTTAGCATTGCTCGCATTTTTTGTTTTCGGATCTATAATTCCAGATCCTTGTGCAATAGCGTTAAATTGTTTCGTTGAGTAGTTCGCATCTCCAACGGCTTGCCAATATGCCCAGCCACCCTTGATATTTGGCATATTTTGCCAAGCTATGGCAACGCCTTCTTCCAAGCCTTCGGCAAATTTCTTACCGAATTTACTGGCATCATTTCGTGCTTTGGTAAGGCGCTCATCAACGGGTAATTTTCCCCAATCGTGTGCTACTTTATCAAAATTATAAGCGCCTGTGAGCACGCCTTTTTCGTCTTGATACGCCGTAGATGGATACCAGATTTGTTGAATTTCATTGTCTGTCCAAGAGATTCCTCCAAAAATAGGTACAACTCCCACTTCGGATTTTTCAACTGCCATTGTCTTGGGATTTATTGGGCTTCCTTGCCATAAAGATCGATTTGCTTGCCAACCCACTTTGGAGGTACAGGCTAAAAAACGCGGAACGTATCCGTCTTCTCGCGGTTTATAACCTGGAGCTTGTGTTGGTTCAAATTGTGCCACAAAAACGGCTTTTAATGCATCTTTAAATTTAGGTTCAAGTCCCGATTTTAGGAGATCAGAATCTAGAATGTTTTTCAAAAAAGGCATTGCAAGGTTGCAAACACAATAATCAGCTTCGTAATAGATCGGTTCTTCTGTTCCGACTTGTCCAACCGAAATGATGTACTTCTCTTTAGTTGAGTCCCATTTTATTTTTTTTACAGGACTATTCAAAAGAATGTTTCCTCCTAAAGCTGCCACTTGTTGAGCAAAAGCGTGCTGCACCTGATCCATTCCTCCAACGGGTTGAAATAAAGTAGGCTGCCAAAGAAAATCTGTAGGTTGATAGAATTTCGTGCCTTCCCAAAATTTTGATTCGAGCAATTTATCAAAACTCAAAACATCGGCTACAATTCCAGCCGCAACACCAGGTAATACTTCATATCCAGCGCGTGTTTTTCCATCCTCGAAGCCAGGTGATCCAGCCGTTGCGCTATAGGTTCCATCTACATCAAGTTCGCCGAAACTGACCATCAAATCTTGTAATTCTTCAACGCGTGTTTTAAGATTACTTTCACTAATTCCCACTTTTGAATTGCGAAGTAATTCTTCCGCATTTTTGTATACCATGTGCGCCAACCAACCTCTTGTATTATGATCCAAACGACGGTAAACCATAGGTTTACCTCCAAAGCTTTCGTTCTTTTGAACCAAATTAGATTCAGAGTTCATCACATATATTTCAACGTCTACCGAAAAACGTTTTAAGTAAGAAAGGAGTCGTTTGTGACTGCTTGGTATGCGACCAGGACCTGCATTAAGGTAAGGTTCTGAGTCTCCCACTGGGCGTTTAAATCGAACAACTTGTGGTTTTCCAGGTTTCGAATCGAACAAATCACTGTTTGCATCTTCGATGAGTGTATCTCCTGTGCGTAAGCTCATGCAGCGTCCTCCCGTTTTATGAGATGCTTCCAGAATGGTTACTTTTGCTCCAGACTCTTGAGAGAGTAGTTCATACGCGGTGGTAAGTCCCCCAACACCAGACCCGATGATTATAACTTCCTTTCCTTCTAGTTGATTTGGACTAAGTTTAATCGCTTGATTGGTAATCTTGTCTTGCATTTTTGTTGCTTTAGCCAATGCGGCGAATGCAATTGATCTTGGATTGTTTTTTAAAAATTCCTGACGACTTTTGTACTGTCCCATTTTGTGTAAATTTTATGTTAAAAAATAAAAAATTTGATTTCTATGGTATTCGTATTTTCTTTGGGTTAATCTTGAAAACGCTTTCTAACTCTAGATTTTATTTTCTGAAATGAAATTAATGATTGAAAATAAAAAAAATGAAAAAGATGTCGTTAATGAAGGTTTTTCTGTCGTGAATGGATGTTTTTTTGTTGTGAATAAAATTGATTTATTCCAATAAAATAAATTACTTAAGGTTATTGTATGAATGCGCTTTTATAAAGAAGATTAAAATATTAAAAAGTAAAGCCTACAATTATTTTGTCAGCCTTTTACTTTTTTTAAATTGCATTTAAAAAGATTTCCAGAAGCTTGCTAATTGAATCTGTTTCTAAGTAATATCAGTTTTTGTCGCATCTAAAGCTATAAATGTCAAGGACGTAATAAAGACTTTTGAAACAGCCACTTCTTCTTTTCCAATATGTTCATTGTGCCAAATGCCTATAATTCTAGGTACATTTTGTATTGTTAGGTTTTAAAACAAAATGCCAGCCTCTTGGACTCTAAAAGCTTCAAACCTAAACAGCTTAACCCTTGGTTTTGCTGGATTTCTTGTTTTCAAAAACACAATGTGCCACGATTCTGCCACAAACTTTGACTGATATAATATTTTTATAACAGTCTTAAGTTTTTGTGGCAAAATTGGAAGCAACTCCAAGACAAAAGTGCCACGATTCTGCCATAGAAATTTTGGGTGGTTTTAAAAAATTTGAAAAGCAGTATAAAAGAAAAAAACCTGCGAATCCTAGGATTTGCAGGTTTTACCACGTTTTTTGCGGCTTTTTGAAAAGATTGAAAACTTTATATTTTCTGGCTTTTCGGCCTTTCCGTGGGGAGAGCAGGATTCGAACCTGCGAAGTTCACACAGCAGATTTACAGTCTGCCCTCGTTGGCCGCTTGAGTATCTCCCCGATCTCAGCATTGATGCGCTTTGTTGTTCTAAGCGGTTGCAAAGATAGCAACGTTTTCTACATTTGCAAACAAAAAAAGAACTTAATTTTAAGTTATTTTAAAGTTATTTTTTAATTCATTGGAATTGAATAAAATAAAAAAATCTCCACTAGGGAGATTTTTTAACTTTATTTTAAAAGTAGGATTATTTTGCTAATAATTCTACGATTTTTGCTTTCAATTCCGGGCCTCTTAAGTCTTGAGCAACCACTTTTCCTGATGCATCAAGAATAAAAGTTGCAGGAATAGATTCAACATTATATTGTTTCGCAATTGGCTCATCCCAGAATTTAAGGTTTGAAACATGTGTCCATGTTAAACCATCTGCTGCGATAGCTTCTTTCCAGTGTTCAGCATCTTTATCCAAAGAAACTCCAACAATGTTTAATCCTTTTGAATGTAATTCTTTGTAAATCGCTACAACGTTTGGATTTTCTTTTCTGCATGGTCCACACCATGAAGCCCAGAAATCAACGATAGTTACTTTGCCTAAACTTTCTTTAAGCGAAACTACTTTTCCCTGCGGATTTGGCGCAGAAAAGTCTGCTCTTCATTTAGCACTGCCAACTGGAGGAGCTGATGCACCAACCGCAGGCAATTTAGCTTGACCTAGTCTAGTTTTGATTTCTTTACCAGGAGTTGTGTTTTTTACAGATTCGTCTAAAGCGTTGTATAAGCTCTCTGTTTTTTTGATATCATTGCTTGGATCATTAATCATACTTTGAATGATCAATGCAGAGATATAAGATTTTGGGTGTCCTTCAGCGTAAGCTAAATATTTCTTTTTAGTACTAGCTTGTACTTCTGTTTGGATTTCCATGTATTGTTTCATCAAGCCATTGATAGTTGCTGTATCTTGAGCTTGCTGCGCTTGCTGCATTTTTTGAGTATTCTTTTTCTGAAAATCAATTAAGTTTTTTTGAGTTTTTGTAAGATCATCATTGAATTTTACATACTCGTCATTATTGTAAGTTCCAGAAATTTTAGATTTGTGGATACTGTCTTTGTCAATTTCGATATTGATTTCTCCAGTTTCTAAGATAAATGGGATTGGCCCGTTAGCACCTTGAAGTATTAATGTGTGGAAAGCTGGTTCTTTAACTTTTCCTTTAATTTCAAATTTTCCATTTTCAACTTTTACAGTATCTAACGCAATTGTCATTCTTGTAGCTGGATCTTGTCCTTGAAGAATGATAGTTTTTCCGTTTTCGATTCCTTTTGCAGTACCAGTAATTAGGTATTCTCCGTCTTTAACTTTACTGCATGAAATGATAGCTGCAGAAGCTGTAAGTAAAAAAAGTATTTTTTTCATTATAAAAAATTAATTAGTTAATTGATTTGTGCAACAAAAGTATCTAAAATTATAAAACATAAAGAATTTTGTAACCTAAAATTTTGTTATAGTTTTTTTGTGTCTAAATGTCCTGTAATCAAGTGTTTTGAAGCGTTTAATTGATTTAAAACTCTTATTTATTTATTGTTTTGAATGCTAATATAGAGTTTTTTTAATACTAAGCCATAAAAAAAGCACTCTGTAAGAAGAGTGCTTTTTGAATTATTTTCGAATAAATTTATTCTTGATTTGTTTTCTTTCTCCAAGTAAAAGAGTTCAAAATGTGTCTTTTTGCGAATCTTCCAGGAGAATCAGCATTTACCATTTTCACGTAAGTAGCTTTAGGAACACTAATGTATTCGTAAACACTTCCGTTAGAAAAATCAATAATCAAACGTCCTTCTACAAATTTGTAATCTGTAATAGTGCAAGTTGAAATTGTCTCTGTATATTCAGGTAAATTAAGTTTAATAGTATCAGGGTGAATACTTACTAAAAAGTGGTAAGCTTCAATGATTGTTTTGCTTTTTTCTTCTGCCTCTTTTAAACCAGCGTCGTCTCCTACAAATTTATCAGGATGAGATTCTTTCATCGCATTACGATAAATTGTTTTTAAATCTTTTAACTCTGCAGTTTTTTCTACGTTTAGTAACTTGCGGTATTCAACTATTTTTTTCATAAATAAAAGGTAACTACTTGTCTATTAGTTTGAAATCGATATTAATTAGTTCAAATCGACAAATTTTTTGCAAAGGTACACTTTTTTTTAACTTTTCACTTTTGATCGAAAAAATATTCGGTAGAAGTTATAGGTTTTATAATGTTAGGACGATATTTTAACGCAAAATACGCTAAGATTTTTTTTTAAGTATGTTTTTTATAAAAACGGAAAGTTCGCAAAGCTTTACGTTAACAGCTTTACGAACTTAGTATTATTAATACCGCTTGCAATACAGTAAAAGAATCTTAGCGTACTTTGCGTTAAAATATTCTCATTTCAACTTGAAACAAAAAACTTATTCTGGCTTATGATTCGCCTTATCGAAGTTTTTAGATTTCTTAGGATATTTATCGTAGCTAATGTCGCTTGGATTTTCGATTACAGATTTAATCGTAACCCAGTCTCCAAGATTAAAGTTAGTATGAGCGATTTTATAATCTAAAAGATATTCACCACAGAAATAATTGTTGTTTTCATCTTTTTCGATAATGCCGGTATAAACCCCTTTTTGCGGCATTTTTTCTTGTGAATCTTTAGACATAGTTTTTTATTTTAAAATTGAAGTCGCAAAGTTAATCAATTTAGGTTTGTTTTAGGGAGTTCGCGACAATCTCAGTATATTTGCACATGCAGAAAAATTTTAAGCCACATCCAAATTCTTTTAAGAATACCTTTTGTGTTTTTAATGAAGTGCTTCCAAATGAAATAGAAGGTTTAAAAAAACAGTTTGAAAGCAAGGCAGGAAGTTCTTATTATTATACCGAAGCCGGGATGTATCGCGTATCCAATCATTGGGGAAGATTAGCCAATAGCAAATGGCGTTTAATTGCGCGTGAGCCGGAAATCGAATCGAAAACAAAAATTGGTTTTGCTGCCTGGGAAGAATTTTATCCTGATAATGCCGAAGAGAAACTATATTACATAGAAGCCGATTTTGAAAAGAATCTCGCCAATTATCAGCATAAAAATAACCCGAATTACGACGGAAAAGCGATTTTGAGAACAAGTTTTGAAACCACAAAACGCTTAAAACAAATTAGAAATCTGCAGCAATTAACTTCGTGGGCAAAATATTTTGATTATGATGATATTGCCGATTTAAGAAAGCAGATTATCAACGAACTGATTTTTACTGAAAGGAGTTTAGAAGAAATTAAAAGAGACATATAATGGGACGCAATAACGAAAGAAATATCAAAATTCACAATGACAAATTGCACAAAGCTCAGGCTAAGAAAAAACAAGCCGAAGTTTCCCGCAAAGAAAAACTCAAAGAAATTGTGAAAAAATTCAACGAAAATAAAACAGAGGAATAAATATAGTTTTAAGTTTCAAGTTACAACGGGACGTGAAACCTGAAACTTGAAACAAAAAAAACAAACATAATATATGAATACAAAATTTGAAACTTTAAAAGCAAGTGTGCAAGAAATCATTGATTTAATTGCTGCCGGAGATTCCAGAGAAGCAAATAATAAATTATTAGATGTAAGCGAAGTATTAGACGAAATGATTGATTTTGCTGAAGAAGATGAAGAAGTAAGAGAAATCAGCAGATATCAGGTTTTATTAAACCAGCTTCATGTAAAACTTAACGGAGAAGAGGAAGTAGATGGCGACGCATAAATGCTTTTGTGATACAGGATTACAGTTTGAAAATTGCTGCGGATTGTATCTTAAAAACAATCAAAAAGCGCCTACAGCTTTGGCTTTAATGCGTTCCAGATATTCGGCTTATGCGACTCATAATGCTGAATATCTTTTGGAAACAACCTATATTTCAGAAAGAAAATATTATTCGAAAGCAGAAATTCTAAAATGGGCTACCGCAAATAAATGGCAAAAATTAGAAATTCTGAGTTTTACAGAAAATACAGTGGAGTTTAAAGCCTATTTTTTAAACTCTGATAATAAACCGCAGACTCATTATGAGTTTTCAACCTTTAAATTTGAAAATAACGCTTGGTTTTATGTCGATGGAAAGTTTGAATAATTGTTACATCTAACACTGTTAGCTGTGAATTTTGGTTAAATATTTTAACTAAAAATTAATAAACGTTTCTATTTTCATAATTCCAAAAAGGCTTAATTTTAGAATTATGAAAAACGAATTTAAAAAAGGTTTTTATTTTAAGTCGTACGAAGCCCCGTTTCAGTCTCCGTTTGAAAAACTTTTTGGTATTTTCAAAGAGCTAATCACCCATACTTCGGGGGATTTTGATGAAGCAATCAACTGGCTTCGGGAATTAGATATAGAATATAAACTAACAGATGAGAACTACACAATCGATGATTTTATCGAAGATTTAAAAAAGAAAGGTTACATAAAAGACGAAGTCAAAGAAGATGGAAGCGGCGGTTTTGGAATCACTGCTAAAACAGAACGCGCAATTCGTCAGCAGGCTTTAGATCAGATTTTCGGAAATCTGAAACGTTCCGGAAACGGAAATCACAAAACAAAACATGCCGGAAATGGCGATGAACATACGGGAGAATTTCGCGAATTTAATTTTGGGGATGGTTTAGAACGTATTTCATTGACCGAAAGTCTGCGAAACGCTCAAATTAATAATGGTGTTGAAAGTTTCATGCTGACCGAAAATGATTTGGTTGTCGAAGAAACGCAGTACAAAGCACAAATGAGTACCGTTTTGATGATCGATATAAGCCACAGTATGATTTTATATGGTGAAGACCGAATCACGCCTGCGAAAAAAGTCGCAATGGCTTTGGCAGAATTAATCACAACCCGTTACCCAAAAGACACGCTGGATATTTTGGTTTTTGGAAATGATGCCTGGACGATTCCAATTAAAGATTTGCCGTATTTGCAAGTTGGCCCGTATCACACCAATACAGTTGCAGGATTGCAATTAGCGATGGATATTTTACGCCGAAAACGAAATACTAACAAGCAGATTTTCATGATCACCGACGGAAAACCAAGCTGCGTACGCGAACGCGACGGTTCGTACTATATGAACAGCAACGGTCTCGACGAATATATTGTAGATAAATGTTACACGCAGGCACAACAAGCCAGAAAATTACATATTCCAATTACGACTTTTATGATTGCAAACGATCCGTATTTACAGCGATTTGTGAATCATTTTACAGAAGCAAATCAGGGAAAAGCATTTTATACCGGATTAAAAGGTCTTGGTGAAATGATTTTTGAAGATTATGAAACGAATAGGAAGAAGAGAGTGAGGTAAGTGTTCAGTGTTCAGTTTTTAGTCGCAGTTTTCAGTTGTCATGCTGAGCGAAGTCGAAGCGCTGCTTTTATTGATTTGTGATAATTTTACACACAATGCATATCGTAGAGACGCACATCAGTGCGTCTACGCAAAGTGATGACACAAAGTTGATTTAAAAAAGGTTCAAAGTAGCAAAGGTTCAGAGGGACAAAGGTTTTTGAAATAAATTTATGCACAACGCAACAACACAATATTTGCCGTTAAATAACAATAAACAAAATAGATATTTCATAAAATGGAAATTAATAATATAAAAACATTAGGGCAGTTAAAAGCTGCAGGATATAAAAGCATAAGTATAAAGGACGAATTGCGAAATAATCTTCGTGAAAAGATAAAATCGGGGAAACCAGTTTTTGAAGGTGTTCACGGATTCGAAAATACCGTAATTCCGGAATTAGAACGTGCGATTCTTTCTCGTCACAATATCAATTTATTAGGACTTCGCGGACAGGCAAAAACACGTTTAGCGCGCAAAATGGTAGAATTATTAGACGAATATATTCCGTTTGTAACAGGTTCAGAAATCAATGACGAACCGTTGAATCCAATTTCACGTTTTGCAAAAGATTTAATCGAAGAAAAAGGAGATGAAACTCCAATTTCATGGTTACACAGAAATGAACGTTTCTTCGAGAAATTAGCAACGCCAGATGTAACCGTAGCCGATTTAATTGGAGATGTTGACCCAATTAAAGCTGCAAATTTAAAATTATCTTATGCGGATGATCGTGTAATTCATTTTGGAATGATTCCGAGAGCAAACAGAAGTATTTTTGTTATCAACGAATTACCAGATTTACAAGCCAGAATTCAGGTTGCATTATTTAATATCCTTCAGGAAGGCGATATTCAAATTCGCGGATTTAAATTGAGAATGCCGCTTGATATGCAGTTTGTTTTTACTGCAAATCCAGAAGATTATACCAACAGAGGAAGTATTGTAACGCCGCTTAAAGACAGAATTGGTTCACAGATTTTAACGCATTATCCTGAAACGGTCGAAATTGCAAGAACAATTACACAACAGGAAGCAAAACTGGACGAAAACCAAAGTGATGTTGTTTATGTTCCAAATTTAGCGAGAGATATTTTAGAGCAAATTAGTTTTGAAGCCCGCGAAAGCGAATACATTGACAATAAAAGTGGTGTAAGTGCCAGAATGAGTATTACCGCTTTTGAAAACTTAATTAGTACCGCAGAACGCCGTGCTTTAAAATCTGGAGTTGATAAAACAAATCTTCGTTTATCTGATTTTATCGGAATCATTCCGGCGATAACTGGAAAAGTAGAATTGGTTTATGAAGGAGAGCAGGAGGGAGCTGCTTTTGTAGCGCAGCATTTAATAGGAATGGCAATTCGAACTTTGTTTCCAACGTTATTTCCTAAAATAGAAAAATTAGAAAAGCCGGGAGAAAAAACACCTTACTCAGATTTAATTGAATGGTTTTTTGCAGAAAGTGGTTTCGAATTATTAGACGATGCTTCTGATGCTGAATATCAGGCTATTTTAGATGAAGTAACTCCTTTGGATATTCTATTAAAAAAATACCAGCCGCAATTAGATCAAAAAGATCAATATTTTGTAAAAGAGTTTGTACTGTGGGCTTTGGTAGAATATAAAAAACTAAGCAAAGACCGTTTTGCACAAGGGCACCAATTTAAAGATATGTACGGAAGTTATATTAGTAAATTATAAATTATTAGTTGTTAATTGTTAATTCAGCAGTAGTTATCAAACCCGACAGGTTTTAAAAACCTGTCGGGTTTATTATTTCTAAAAACAGCATTACCAGTTTTAAATAGTCTACCTTGCTCCGTTGGCTGTATTTGCAGTTTGCCTAAAAAAGCGATGGATGATAGTTTTGAGGATTTGATAGCAAGTTATATAGAGAATAAAATTGGAATTTCGGAACGGTTTATAAATGATGAATTATCCAATAATCTCAAGCAAAATTTAATCGATTTAAATGCTGCCAGTTTACTGTTGGCGGCGGGAATTGGAAATTCTGAAAAGCTTTCTTTTGACGGAAAAATTAGAAACGACGCTATTTATTGGCTGGATAAAAAGCACAATAATGCTTTTGAAAATGAGTTTTTCGATAAAATTGATGCTTTTGTACTTTATCTAAACGAAAGCTGCTTTGCCGGAATTACCGGTTACGAATTCCATTATTCGTTATATGAAAAAGGCGATTTTTATCTCAAACATTTAGATCAATTCAAAAATAATTCAAGTCGTAAATATTCTATGATCAGTTATTTAAATAGTAATTGGAAAGAAAGCGACGGCGGAGAATTAATGATTCATCAAAACAACAGCGAGCAGAAAATATCGCCTATTCAGGGTAAAACCGTTTTCTTTAAAAGTAATGAACTGGTTCACGAAGTTTTAGTTACACAAAATACCAGAGTGAGCATTACAGGATGGTTAAAAATTGACTAATATGTTTTTTTAGGAACATTCATTATAAGGAGATAAACGCTATTTTTGTATTCAAAATTTAATTCTATGTTGTTTCTTGTTTTAAGCATTTTATGCAGTGTAACGGTTGGTGTTATCTTCAAAATAACCCGTAAATACAATGCAAATCCTATTCAAATTATAGCTTTCAATTATATAATGGCAATATCACTTTGCTATTTTACTTTTAGCCCGGATTTAAATTTAGTTCATGCAGATGCGCCTTGGAACATTTATGCAGCCGTTGGTGTTTTACTGCCGATAGTTTTTCTGTTTTTATTCACTTCCATAAAACATATGGGAATTGCAAAAACAGATGCTGCACAGCGTTTATCGCTCTTTATTCCGATAATTGCAGCGTGGCTTATTTTTAAAGAAGAATTCAATTCGTATAAAGTTATTGGCTTGATAATAGGATTTATAGCATTGTTATTCATCTTAAAAAAACAATCCGGGAACGATCAAAACAAATGGATTTATCCGGCAGCTGTATTTATAGGTTTCGGGATTATCGATATCCTTTTTAAACAAATTGCACTTTTTACCGCTTTACCTTATACAACTTCATTGTTTATTGTTTTTGATATTTCATTGGCTGTTTCTTTACTCGTTGTCGTTTATGATGTTGCGGTAAAAAAAGTAAAACTGAATTATAAAAATATTCTTTTTGGAGGTTTAGTCGGAATTTTTAACTTCGGGAATATATTGTTTTATTTAAAAGCGCATAAGGCTTTCGCCGAAAATCCTTCAACAGTTTTTGCAGGAATGAACATGGGAGTTATTGTTTTAGGAAGTCTTGTTGGAATGCTTTTCTTCAAAGAAAAATTATCTAAAATCAATATTTTGGGGCTTGTTTTGGCCCTAATTGCCATTGTTTTTATCGTAAAATCACAATTTTAGCACTTTTTTTAATTTCTTAAATCATTAATTTACAAGGGATTTAATGTTAAATTTATATTTTTCTGAAATAAACCCGACTAATTCTATAGAGTTTATAAATATATTTTATAGATTTGCAATGACAATGAAAAACTATAGTCTAAATATCATCCCGTTTATGTGCAGTTTGACGATGTGCTGCATGTCGACCTATGCGATGAAATGGCGTTAATAGAGAAAGTACTTGTTAGTTATTTTTTTTTTAGCCTTTCATGCACCATGAAAGGCTTTTTTTAGGAACTATTAAATAAAAATAAAATGAGATCGAATAGAAACATAAATAGTATGATGCATTGCTGCCAGATGAAAATTCCTTGTTGCATGTGCAGCTGCTGATTTTATTCAGAAGAAACATTTTATGAAGCCCAAATCGATAAACCAAAAAAATAAAAATAAACACTATGAGTGCAGAAATTATAAAACAGAACCCCTTTCAATCTATGATTGACAGGTTTAATATAGCAGCCGATATTCTTAATTTAGATGAATCATTAAGACAAAAGCTGCAGCGTCCGGAAAAACAAATTGTGGTCAATTTTTCTATAACATTAGATAATGGAACCGAACAAAATTTTGAAGGATACCGCGTAATTCACAATACAGCTTTAGGTCCGTCAAAAGGTGGAATCCGCTACGACAATGCTGTTAATCTTGATGAAGTAAAAGCACTTGCCGCCTGGATGACCTGGAAATCTGCTGTAACCGGAATTCCGTTTGGAGGAGCAAAAGGCGGTATTATCTGCGACCCAAGAACACTTTCTAAAACAGAATTAGAAAGAATAACACGAGCTTATACAAAGGCTTTAGCCGATATTTTTGGTCCTGAAAAAGATGTTCCTGCACCGGATATGGGAACAGGCCCAGACGAAATGGGCTGGTTAATGGATGAATTTTCATTAGTTCACGGCAAAACAATTCATGCCGTTGTAACCGGAAAACACCTGCATTCTGGAGGATCATTAGGGAGAGTAGAAGCAACCGGAAGAGGAGTGAGCATTATTACTTTGCTTGCACTTGAAAAACTAAAAATCAGACCAGCTAGATCAACCGCTGCTATTCAGGGATTTGGAAATGTTGGTTTACATTCGGCTTTGTTTTTATATGAAAAAGGAGTTAAGATAGTTGCTGTAAGTGATGTTTCTGAGGCGTTTTTCAATCCTGAAGGAATCAATATTCCGGAGTTGATTTTGTATTACAATCTGAATAACAAAACTATTAAAGGTTATCCAAATTCAGTTGCGATCAAACATGAGGATTTATTGCTTTTAGATGTTGATGTTTTGATTCCGGCTGCAAAAGAAGATGTTATTACACAAAAGAATGCCAAAGATATTCGTGCTAAAATAATTATTGAAGCTGCAAATGGACCTGTTTCTTCTGATGCTGATAAAATTTTACACGAGAATAATGTTTTAGTAGTTCCGGATATTTTAGCAAATGCCGGAGGTGTAACCGTTTCTTATTTTGAGTGGCTTCAAAATTCATTGTTAGAATCCTGGAGAATTCATCAAATTAATAAGCGTTTAGAAGATATATTAGAAAAAGGTTTTGAAACTGTATTTAGAGTTGCAGCCAAACATAGTGTAACGCCGCGAATTGCTGCTTACATTATTGCTTTGAAAAAAGTGGCAGACACACAATCTGTTAAAGAAGTAGCTCTGGAAGCCGATAAATACAAGCAAAACTAGATTTTTTCTAAGAGAAATTTAAGACTATTTTCATCGGTTAATATCAATATATTTGTATCTGATATTGGTTGATGAAAATATCTTTTTTAGTTTAATTAATTGTTATTTAGTTTCTTAAAATCGATAAAAGTAATTTTTAAAAATGAAAAATATTAATTTTCTTGCCTTTGCAATGCCCGCTTTCTTTCTGTTTTTATTTTTGGAATATAAGCTGGCGCAACGAAAAAAGAGACCTGAAATTTTTAATTATGAAAGTTCTGTTTCTAATATTAGTATTGGAATTGCAGAACGATTGATTAATTTGTTTGTTGCCGCAAGCTTTTACCAATTGTACTATTTGATTTATGATGATTACCGGATTTTTGATGTTCCGAGTAATTTTTTAGTCTGGATTGCCTTAATTCTTGCCACAGATTTTGTTTGGTATTGGTATCACAGATTAGGACATGAAGTCAATTTTTTCTGGGCAGCACACATTGTACATCATCATAGTGAAGAATTTAATTTTACGGCCGCAGCCAGAATCACCACTTTTCAGGCCATAGTCCGAACGGGATTTTGGTGTATCCTTCCTTTTGTTGGGTTTCATCCCACAATGGTAATTACAATGCTTATTGTTCACGGAGCATATTCTTTTTTTACGCACACACAGCTAGTAGGAAAAATAAAATGGCTTGAATATATTTTTGTAACGCCTTCTGTTCATGGTGTTCATCACGCATCTGACGAAAAATACCTTGATAAAAATTACGGCGATATGTTTACGTTTTGGGATCGTCTTTTTGGAACTTTCCAGGAAGAAGAAGAAAAACCAAAATACGGATTAACACATCCGCTAAAAAGCTATAGTTTTCTTTGGCAGCATTTTCACTACTATTTTGAAATATATGAATTATGGAGACGTTCAAAAGGATTCAAAGCAAGATGGAAAGCCGTTTTTGGAAGTCCTGCACACATGGATCAGGATATTCGTCCAACTTTAGAAAAACGCTTTTTGCAAGACAAAAGTAATCCGCATCAAAGACTCCGATTTAGAAATTACCTTTATATTCAATTAGGAATCTGTACTTTATTGCTAACCGTTTTTACGTATTATTTTGATCATTTAGAGGCATACGATAAGATTTTTGTATTGTCGATTATCATTATCACTTTAATAAACTGCGGCGCTATTTTAGAACAGCGCAAATGGATTTATTATCTCGAATATACCCGTATTTTTATGATAACGACGTATTTTTTATACGAAAGAGATCTAACCATATTTTTCTTCGTTCCGCTGGCCGTTATGATTTTTGCTGAGCAATTATTCTCGTTGAGTAAATATTATCAAAATATGATTTTACAGTTAGAATCTGCAGAATAAATAAAAAAGCGACAGTAAAATGTCGCTTTTTTATTTTTTAAATTTCAGGAACAGTTTGTCATTTCGACTGAAAGGAGAAATCGCACTAGAAATTCCGCAAAGTGTATAGACAATCTTTGTCGATTCTCGAGTGCGATTTGCTTCGCCTGTTCGCTATCGCTCGGGTCTCCTTTCAGTCGAAATGACAAGATTGTGTGTAAAAAACTTAGTCCCTTAGCAACTTAGTATCTTAGCATCTCAGAAACTTAGATAGTTTTAATCGCCATAATTTTCTCTTCAAAAGTATCTTTAAAGTCTGATTTGCTTTTAATTCTGGTTTTGTAGGTATAAATGGTAGCTACAGAAAGTTCCAGAAATTCAGCCATTTGACTGCTGTCCTGAATTCCTAATCGGTACAAAGCAAAAATGCGGAGTTCCGTGTTTAAAAGTTCGCCTTTCTTTACAATACACTTGTGATCATTCGGAAATAAATGATTGAAATCAGTCACAAAAGTTGGGAATAGTTTCAGGAAAATTTCATCAAACTGATGGAATAAATTTTCTCTTTCTTCCTTTACATTATAGCGTTTTAAGCTCGCAATAACTTCATCTGTTTTTTTGGTAATAATTTTATGAAGCGTACTTTTTTGGATATGATCAATCTTATTAATGAAAGCCGAAGTTGCCTTAATAAAATACGTAATATATTCCTCTTTAATCGCATTTGCCTCGCTTAAACTTATATTCATTTCCTGAAGTTGAGCGTATGACGAAGCCATTATTTTTCTCGCTTTATTTTTCTCCTTTAATTGTTTGAAAATAATAATCGAGAACAAAATGATTATCAGCGTCAGGATAGTCAAAAGAATAATGATCTTTTCCAGTTTATCATTTTTATCTTTTACGTTATTTAACTGCGCTTTTTCGATAATAGGTAATATGGATGAGATTTCAATTTTGCGATGTCTGGCGTTGTAAAAAGTAGCGTCATCCATGGCAATATTAATATACTCGTTTGCTTTATCCAGATAACCCATTTTAAAGAGTTCATTGGCAAGATTTCTGAGTGCGACAGTTTCTTTCGTCGCATTTTTAACATCGGCAATAGCGGCGAGTGCGAGATAATAAATCGCTTTTTTAGTATATCCTCTTTCAGAATAAATATAACCGAGACTCGAAGTAGCGATTCCGTAATAATCCGGAGGTAAATCGTAATTATTGATCCAGTAGCTAAAAGCAAATTCGGCACCGCGCCAGTCTTGCTGCTTTAAACGTTTTAAACTTTCGGCAGCCCAATATTCATTAGAATTAGTTCCAATTAATTCTAAGGCCTTTTTAAGGAAATGATTTCCCTGCTGAACATAATGAATATTAAAACGCTGATCGCGGTTATAATCGGCTAAATCATAGTATGCGCGGGCTTTGATGTTATAATATTCAAATTTGTTTTTCTGATCCAGTTTTTGATCGTCAATAACATTCAGCGTATCAATAGCTTCTTTAAATAATCCAGAGGAAAGCAGTACAAAACCTTCCTTAATTCGACTTTTAGCCAAATATTTAGGATCTTTTAAAACAATGGCTTTGATTTTTGCTTCTTCTAAATAATAATAAGCCGAGTCATATTTGAATGATTTGTATTCTTCAAACAATGACATATAGGTATGATACAATTGCTCGTTATTTTGGCTGACAGTAAATTTTGAAACATTCTTTTTTAAAGTTTCAATTTTGCGATATTTCTGTTTTAAGTAAACTTCTTTTTTTAGCAGTACATTGTCTAATTCTTCAAGAATTGGATTTGTCTCTTTCGCAGTTAGAGAAAAACCCGCAATGAAAAAATACAGTACAAATATTTTTTGCATGGTTTGGTTGTGGTTTTAAGGTAAGGTAATTTATGGTTGAGCTAATTCGTTTAAAAGCAAAATTAATTAAAAACTGATGATTAACAGTTCTGGAAATAGGAGAGTATCGTTTTAAGATTTTTTTTCGAAATGCCTTAGTGTGAGTATCTAAAAGGCCTTAAAATGTTAAAAGTACTCTAATAATTTGCAATTATACAATAAAAAGCGGTTATATATATGTATAGTGAAAAAATATTCACATAAAATTTCCATATTGTCATATTTACCATTATTCTACAGGTACTTTGCATCTAAACAAGACCTTGATTTTTGTGTTTTTAGTAAAATTTTAAAGCACTGATAATCAGTTAATTATTTACGAAAACGTTTGAATTATATCTTGATTTTTTACAGATATTTTTTTTTAGATTTATTTAACATCTAGCTTCGTACTGTCCTTTTTAAGGGATGAAAAACTAACAAAAACCAAAATTTATGAGAAGTAAAAGTTATTACTGGTTAGCTCTGTTTATTTGTTTTTTCGTGATTAGCTGCGATAATACAGAAGACGGAAGCTACGTTGATCCAATTACGATTTATGAAAAAGTAAACGGAAATTGGGGATTAACAAATCTAAAAATGGTTGACGAATTTGCAAAGGCAAATAAGATCGAACCAAGCGAGGAAAACTTGAGTACTTTTTTTAACTACGAAGATTTTAAAATCAATTTTAGCGTAGACGAAAAAAACAAACCTACAAGTTATGAAGTGACGGGCAATGTACCTCCTTTATTTGCTCCAAAAGGCTATTGGGAATTAAGCTCAGATTTTCAACAGACCAATGCAAGCGCAGTAAGAATCTACTTGTACAGCGACGCTGCAAAAACTCAAAAAACAGACGAACTTAGAGTAACATCTGTTCCTGGGAACAATGACGAAATGGAATTTCAGTTAGTGCATTCTTCAGGAGGAACTCCGTTTGTGACTTATGTATTTAAATTAAATGCTATTAATTAAAAGTAATATGAAAAAATTTCTATATACAATTTTACTTGCCCTTTTGATGGCTCCAACATTTACAAAGGCACAAGAAAACGCGGGAGCTGTGGGACCTATGTCATCATTTCCGGTTGTTTACAAATATGACGAGCAAGTTACATGGTACTTTGATCTTTCTGGAACTACGTTTGCAGAAAATCAGGATTTATACATATGGATTTGGTCACCATCTGAACCAGATGCGGGAAATTGGGAGAATTCATCTGATTTCGCAAAATTGCACTATGAAGGAAATAAAGTGTGGAGTTTTACTTTAACTCCAACAGTTTATTTTTCTAAAACCCCGGCTGAAATTGCAGCAAGTGCAGGATTCTGGTTTCGTTTAAAAGACAAAACGGGATCTAAACAAAGCGACGTGGCGAATATGCCATACACTGATTTCTCTTCTTTTTATACTGCGAATGAGCTGATCAGAGCTTATCCAACAAAACCAACAATTGATAAAGGTGTAAGTATTTTATTTAATGCCAATTTAGCTCCGGGATTTGCGGGCGCAACAAGCGTTCACATTCACAGTGGATTGAACAACTGGGATATTAAACAAGAATACCAATCATGGTTACCGGACATTGTTGAAAAAACCAAACTAAAAGATTTAGGAAACGGATTCTACAAAATGGATTTAGTTCCAAAAACATACTACAATGCACCAGACGGTTACGTGATGGAAAATTTAGTTTTCCTTATGGTAAAAGACGACTGGGCAGGAACAATTCCGGATCAAGTTTTATATGCAGGAGCTTATGAGCCGCCGCCGCCGCCAGTATTTGGATTTTTCCCTTTACAAATAAGCCAGAAAGATTTCTTAGGAATTTACAGAAAAAACAACGAGCCGGGAGTAAACAAATTACTTTACACGATTACGGCTGGTGCAAAAACAATTTCTGGTGAGTTTAGCGGAGGAACTGCAGAGATAAAAGGATTTGTCAATTTGGTTACAGAACTTAAGGATTCTCCTGTTTTAAGTGAAATTCATGTTTTAGTTAAAGACAACAAAGACAAAACAATTTCAGACACGACGATTCCGCTTAAAACCTTAGACAAATAATTCACTATCAAATTAAAACATCATTCTAATGAAATGAGCATAATCCTAAAATTAGTCATTGAACAAATAATGGATATGCGAATTACATATGACTGATAGAAAAACAATAAATAACTACATATGAATAGTAAAAATAAAAGAATAGTCCTGCATCAAATGTGGACTACTAAATCGCTGGTATTCATGATTTTCATGCTTTTTCTTTCGGCAGGAATGTTTGCTCAGGGAAAAAAGCTGGTAACGGGTACCGTTTATGACAATACAGGCACTGTGTTGCCGGGAGCATCGATTATCGAAACAGGAACAAGAAATGCGACAACGACAGATTTTGACGGAAAATTTAGTTTAGAGGTAGCCGTAGGAGGTTCAATCGAAGTTTCATTCATCGGTTCAACCACTCAAAAAGTGCAGATAACAGCAGCTTCTTCAAAATTAGAAGTTCGTTTACAAAATGACGGTTATCAATTGGCAGAAGTTCAGGTGGTTTCTGTTGGATACGGGACACAAAAGAAATCTGATTTAACCGGAGCTATTTCAACTGTTACGGCAGATAATTTAGTAAAAGGAACAATTTCTTCTACAGAACAAGTTTTGCAAGGAAAAGTTGCCGGATTAAATATCATTCGTCCTTCGGGAGATCCTGCTGCGGGTGCAACACTTCGTTTACGTGGAGGAACTTCATTAACAGCAAGCAACAGTCCGCTTATTGTAGTTGACGGAATTGCTGGTGTTGATATCAATGTGGTTCAGCCGGCAGATATTAAATCGATTGACGTTCTTAAAGATGCTTCGGCGACAGCCATTTATGGATCAAGAGGAGCAAACGGAGTTATTATTATTACAACAAAATCAGGAACAAAAGGAGTTTCTGTAGTATACAGCGGTTTATCAAGCGTAGGTTATGTTGCTGATAATTTAGACCTTTTATCTGCAAACCAATGGAGAGGTTATGTTCGTCAAACCGGAAACATGGATGCTGTTGATTACGGCGGAAATACAAACTGGCAAAAAGCAATCGAACAAACAGCTATTTCACAATCACATACTTTAAGTATTAATTCTGGAAAAGTTGACAGCGGTTTTAGAGCTTCGATCGCTTACTTAAACAATGAAGGCGTTATTAAAAAATCTGGTTTAGAAAGAATCAGCGGAAACGTGAGTGCATACCAATATCTTGGAGACAATAAAGATGTAAAATTTGATATGGGTTTATTTGCTAATATCGACAAATGGCATCCTATTGATTACAGAATTTTTGAACGTGCTTACAACTTAAACCCAACAATTCCGGTTTATGATGCAAACGGAAACTTTACATCTGTAGGAGGAAATATCTATGAAAACCCGGTTGAGATTTTAACTAACAGAACAGTTGATAACGAAAGACACAGACTTTTAGGATACTTTAAAACAGAGGTTAAATTCTTAAACGATTTTCAGGCAGTTGCTAATATTTCGTTAGAACATAATGCAGTAGCGGGTGGTACATACAAACCAACTTACGCTATTATGGAAGGTAGAACTGAAGCTGGTTATGCGCAAAGAACATACGCAGAATATACAAACGCACAAGGCGAACTTTATGTAAATTATTCTAAAGTATTTGGTAAACATACCGTTAGTGCATTGGCAGGTTATTCTTATCTGGAAAATATTTATCAAGGTTTTGGAGCACAAAGAAGCGGTTTTGTGAGTGATGCTTTTGGCTACAATAACTTAGGAGCAGGTTACAACTATCGTTTAGGAGACGTTTATTCTTATAAAGGAAAATCAAATTTAGTTTCTTTCTATGCTCGTGCAAATTACAATTACGACGGAAAATATCTGCTTACTGCAACAGTAAGACGTGACGGTTCAAGCCGTTTTGGAGAAAACAATAAATGGGGAACTTTCCCGTCTGCATCTGCAGCGTGGAAAATTTCTAACGAAGATTTTATGAGCGGTACAAAAGACTGGTTAGGATCTTTAAAATTAAGAGTTGGTTATGGAGTTACAGGTAATCAGGACGGAATTGGTGAATATAAATCACTTTCTATTTTAGGTGTTGGAAACGATAGTTACTACGATCCGGTTACAGGAACCTGGAGTTTAGCTTATTCTCCAAAACAAAACCCAAATCCTGATTTGAAATGGGAATCTACAAGACAAATCAACGTGGGTATCGATTTTGGTCTTTTTGACAGAATCACAGGTTCATTTGAATGGTACCAAAAAAACACAGACGATTTATTGTATACTTATGAAGTTCCTCAGCCTCCATATTTAGTAGGAACAATGCTTGCAAACGTGGGTGAAATGTCTAACAAAGGAGTTGAACTTACTTTGAATGCTGATATCGTAAGAGGAGATAAATTTACATGGAATGCTAATTTAACACTTGGACACAACATCCAAAAAATCGAAAAATTATCAAACCCAACGTATAAAACTGATGTTATTTACAGTGGTTCATTACACGGTTTAGCAGGTATGTCTGGTCAATATTCTCAGGTTATTGCAGAAGGATATCCAGTGGGAACTTTCTGGGGATTCAGAAATGCAGGTCTTGACGAAAACGGAAAAATTCAGTACTACAATGCGGCAGGAAATGTTGTGGCAGAAAGTGCTTTAGTTGATGCTGATAAAACAGATTTAGGAAACATTCAGCCAGATTTAACTATGGGTATTGGAATGAATTTTACTTACGGAAATTTTGATCTTGGAATTACAGGTTACGGAATGTTTGGACAAAAAGCGTTGAATGCTACAAACATGATGCTGAACGATCCAACAAGATTACCATCTTACAATGTAACAGATGATTACTTAGGAAGCGGAATTACTTCTGCTCCAAAATATTCAGATTACTGGATCGAGGATGCTTCTTTCTTTAGATTACAGACACTTTCAATTGGATACACAATGCCATTAGGCTTCAAAAATTCAAAATTAAGAATGTATATCATGGGAGAAAACCTTGCAGTATTTACAAAGTATAAAGGTGTAGATCCTGAAATTGGATTGAATGCGCAAGATGGAGTAGGTCAAACAGGAGTAATAGACCAAACAGGATTAGCAGCGCCTGGTATCGATAAATATAACAATTATCCAAGACCAACTACAATTTCTGTAGGATTAAATTTCACGCTGAATAACTAAGCGATTAACTCAAAAATATAAAAAATGAAAATCAAAATAACAGCAGCAATATTAGTAAGCATGCTTTTTACGATATCATCATGTACCGATCTGGATGAGCAATTATATGATAAAGTAGAAGATGGAAATTTTGGAAATACTCCAAAAGAAATTGATGCATTAGTTGGCGGGGCGTATTCTTCGTTAAGAGGTTTCGCCGATGGAATTTCAAACAATTATCCAACCTGCGAATACGTATTCTTTTTGAACGAAACAGTTTCTGATGAAGCTACAATTCCTACCAGAGGAACAAACTGGTACGATGGCGGGCAATATCAGGATGCACAAAAACATACATGGAAAGCAGACAACCGTATGATTCTTTCGGCTTGGCGTTACAACTATACCGGAATTGCAAAAATCAACTCCATCATTTATCAAATCGATAAATCGTCATTGACAGCTAATGCAAAAGCACCAATTTATGCAGAATTAAAAGCGTTAAGAGCGTATTACTATTACAATCTTTTAGACTTATTCGGAAATGTGCCAATTGTTGTAGACTTTGCAGATACAGCACTTCCAACAAATTCTACAAGAAAACAAGTTTACGATTTTGTTGAAAAAGAATTAACAGACGCAATTCCGCATTTAACTGGAAATGTAGTGTATTCAAAAATGACAAAAAATGTGGCTTATGCTCTTTTAGCAAGATTATATTTAAACTCAAAAGCTTTTATAGGAACAGAGCGCTGGCAGGATTGTATCGACATGTGCCAAAAAATTTCAGGCTATACATTAGCTCCTGATTTCTTTGCCAATTTTGCAACTCAAAACGAGAAATCTCCTGAAATTATTTTCGCAATTCCTTACGATTCAAAAGCAGGAACAGTTGGAAATTACATGAGTTCAATGTCTTGTCATTACCTTCATAAATTGACAATTTCTCCAGTTGGAGATTATCCTTGGAGCGCAAACGGAATGTGTGCGCAGCCGGGAGTTTATTCTGAATTTGCTGATACAGACAAAAGAAAAAAATGTATGGTTGCCGGAGATCAGATCAATTTAGCAACCGGAACTGTAATTACAATGGATAACGGAGAACCATTAACCTATACAGAAACAGTTACAAGTGTTGCCGATGCTAAAGAAAATGAAGGTGTTCGTTTAGGAAAATACGAAATGAAAGCCGGAGAAACATGGGAACGTGATCACGATTTAGTAGTAATTCGTTATGCCGAAATTTTAATGATGCAGGCAGAATGTTACGTTCGTTTAGGATCTGCAGATTTAGCAAAACCTTTTGTACAACAAGTTACTGCACGTGCAGGAGAAGAAATGCCAGCAACAATCGATCTTAACTTTATAGATAAAGAATTGCTTAAGGAATTTACTTTTGAAGGAAGAAGAAGAACTGATAACATTCGTTTTGGAACTTTCTTCCTGCCATGGTGGGAAAAAGGAACAACAGAAGCTTACAAAGCAATTTTCCCTATTCCAAGTACCGTTTTAACAACAAATAAAAACCTGAAACAAAATCCTGGGTATCCTTTGAATTAGGTTCAAAAATGTCAGTCTTCCATGTTGGTTAGTCGTGGAAGGCTGACATATTTATAAGAATATTTTTGCCACAGATTAAAAGGATTAAAAAGATTTAAAAAAATGTTTCACGCAGATTTTGCAGATTAAAGCAGATCTAATTTTAATGTATAATAAATCTGCACAATCTGCTTAAATCTATTAAAATCTGCGTGAAATAATTTAATCACAGATAGTGAGCAAATAAAGACAATAAAAAATCATTCTAATCTTTTATCCCGATAGCTATCGGGAGTGGCAAAAAATAAAAACAAAACATCAATATGAAAAGATATATCACATTATTGTTTTTTGGGATAATGAACATTGTAATCGTTTCCGGATGCAGCAGCGATGACAAAAGTCCCGAAGAACCAGTAAAACCAGAAGTACTTAAACCTGTTGCCGTTGAAAAGACAAACAGCACCAAAATTTATGTACACTATATGCCCTGGTTTGAAACCAATGAAAGCAGTGCCGATAAAAAATGGGGATACCACTGGACAATGGCAAACAAAAATCCGAATACTATAGGTGCAAACAACCGCAGGGAAATTGCTTCTTATTATTATCCTCTTATTGGTCCATATCATTCGGGAGATAAAAATGTGATTGAAAATCATTTATTATTGATGAAATACTCAGGAATTGATGGTGTTTTGATCGACTGGTACGGAACTTACGATGTCAACGATTACAGAATGGTAAAAGAAAACACAGAACAGCTTATTGCCATGCTCGATAAAGTGGGATTGGAATATGCAATTGTTTATGAAGACAGAGTTACGACAAATGTTGTCAATGCCGGAAAAGCAATTTCTGTAACCAGTGCAGCAAAAACAGATTTAGCTTATATGGAGAAAAACTATTTTGATGATGCAAATTATATCAAGGTAAACGGAAAACCATTGTTATTAAATTTTGGGCCAATTGTATTGCAAACGCCTGCCGAATGGACAAACGTTTTCAATAGTATAACGACAAAACCAACTTTTTTAACCCTTTGGGATCAATCTGTAGAAGCTGGAGCAAATGCATCTGGGGAATATGCTTGGGTTTATAAAAACAGTACCTATCTAACAAATTTTTATACCAATACAAAACCAAAACTTTCTGTAGCAATTGGAAGTGCTTATCCTGGTTTTAAAGATTTTTATGCCGAAGGCGGAGGCGGAGCAGCAATTGGATGGACAATTGAACACAATAATGGCGCAACGCTAGACGAAACACTTTCTATGGCTAAAAATGCCAATTTAAATTACCTGCAGCTAATTACGTGGAACGACTTTGGAGAAGGAACCATGTTTGAACCAACAGTTGAATTTGGTTACTCGTACATCGAAAAAGTAAAAGCATTTGCGGGAGTTAAAAACACCGAATCTGTATTTCCGGATATAAGTAAAATGTATAATCTGCGAGTAGAAAAGAAAGGCAATGCCGATGCTCAGAATAAACTGGATCAGGCTTTTAATTATTTTGTTTCCATGCAGCCCGCAAAAGCAAAACAGTTAATAAACGAAATAAAATAAGAGTTGTAATTAATACAATTAAATAATGAAAAACATAAGATATAGATACTGTATAATTGCTTTAGCGTCAATATTAATTTACGCCTGCAGTGCTGGTACTAAAAAAACATACAAAATTAATTCGCCGGGAAAAGTAACCGAATTAGTTTTTGAATTAACTGTTTCAGGTCAGCCTCAATACAGTTTTACTTCAAACGGAAAATCAGTTATAGAACCTTCGTTAATGGGATTTGAATTTCAGGGAATTCAAAAAATGACTGAAGGTTTTGAAGTGGTTTCGACTGAAGAAAAATCTGCTGATGCAACTTGGGAACAGCCTTGGGGAGAATTCAAAAAAGTTCGCGATCACCATAACGAATTGATTGTTCACTTAAAAGAATCAAAAGGAGAAGAGCGTTTAGTTGATATTATTTTCAGAGTATTTGATGATGGTGTAGGATTTAGATATGAATTTCCAAAACAGCCTAATTTAGGAAAAGTGAAAATTTCAAACGAAATCACGCAATTTACCTTTAAATCAAATAATGATGTTTGGTGGATTCCGGTGCACCGCGAAAACAGTTATTACGAAAGTGAATACCGTAAAACGACAATCAGCAAAACAGATACCATAAATACACCGGCAACTTTTGAAACAAAAGAGAATTTATACGTGGCAATTCACGAAGCCAACTTAACCGATTTTGCTTCAATGACACTTTTAAAAACAAGTGATAAACAATATAAAAGTGATTTAGTGCCGTGGGCAGATGGCGTAAAAGTATATGCTGAAACGCCTTTTAAAACGCCTTGGAGAACCGTAGTTGTGGGTAAAACTCCGGGAGAAGTTGCAACTTCTACAATCATGCTGAATTTAAATGAGCCTTCAAAAATTGAAGATCTTTCGTGGATTACGCCTTCTAAATACATCGGAATTTGGTGGGGAATGCACTTAGAGAAATTCACTTGGGGGCAAGGTCCAAAACATGGTGCTACAACAAAAAACACAAAAGAATATATTGATTTTGCTGCGAAAAACAATTTTGACGGCGTTCTGGTTGAAGGCTGGAACGAGGGCTGGGACGGCGACTGGACTGCCGATGGTTCTGCATTTAGTTTTGTAAAAGCCTATCCGGATTTTAATCTGGAAGAAATTACAAAATATGCTGCCATAAAAAATGTTCGGTTAATAGGTCATCATGAAACTGCTGGCGCTTCTAAACATTATGAAGGCCAGCTGGAAGATGCCTTTAAATTGTATCAAAAAATGGGTGTAAACTCGGTTAAAACAGGTTATGTAAACAAATATTTGGACAAAAAAGAATGGCACGACAGCCAATATGCCTCTCGTCATTACAGAAAAGTAATCGAAACAGCGGCCAAATATCACATAATGATCGACAATCACGAACCGATAAAAGGAACAGGAATTCAGCGTACGTATCCAAACTTTATGTCACAAGAAGGCGGAAGAGGTCAGGAATACAACGCGTGGTCTGTAGACGGCGGAAACACGCCTCAGCATTTAACAACTTTACCGTTTACAAGAATGCTTTCAGGTCCGTTTGATTACACACCGGGGAATTTTAATTTTGATTATAAAACACCTTCTGGAGCAAGAGTGCAAACGACTTTGGCAAATCAATTGGCGTTGTATGTTATCATTTTCAGTCCGCTGCAAATGGCTTCAGATTTACCGGAGAATTATGTTGACAAACCAGAATTTCAGTTTATAAAAGATGTTCCGTGTACGTGGTCAGATACTAAAGTTTTGGATTCTAAAATTGGAGAATACACGACAATCGTTCGTAAAGACTGGGACGAGAAAAACTGGTATTTAGGTTCGATTACTAACAAAGATGCCAGAGATCTTAAAGTAACTTTATCTTTCTTAGACAAAGGAAAAGAATACGAAGCCGAAATTTATGCAGACGGAGCAGGAGCAAACTATAAAACAAATCCTTATCCGGTTACAATTTCAAAACAAAAGGTAAATAACCAAACCGTTTTAAATATCAAATTGGCAGCTGGTGGAGGAACAGCTATAAAATTTACTCCAATCGAGAAATAAGAAGTTTAGATTTTTTGAGTTAAGTTTGAGTGGATGAACCCGATATCTTGAAAAAGGTGTCGGGTTTGTTTTTTATTAAACCATATAAGTTATATAAGTTCATTTAAATGTATGCGCATAATTTTTTTAACGCAAAGAGCGCTAAGTTTTTTTTGATATAGATTGCATTTAAAATGCGCAAAGTTCGCAAAGCTTTGTGTTGATTAGATTGTGTATTTTAACGCAAAGCACGCTAAGATTTTTTGATATAAATTGCATTTAGAATGCACAAAGTTCGCAAAGCTGTATCAACATAAAGCTTTGCGAACTTTGGTTTTATAAAAACCTAGCTTATCAAAAAATCTTAGCGTCCTTTGCGTTAAAACCTTTGCGAACTTTGCGGTTAAATTTTTAGATTCCTATAGGAACCTGAAGCGTGAAACTTTAAACCTGAAACAAAAACTCAATGTTTATAAAACTTGACATGATTCCCAAAGCTGTAAGTTGCCGCCAAAGTTGGCCCATTATAACCCCATTTAAAGAAACCATCAATTTTTGGTCTGGTTACATCAAGTCTGAAATTTAAGCCGGTATAACCCGCTGTAAGACTGAAATTTTTATAAACGTTGTATAAAACCGATAAATTATAACTGATAATTCGGCCGTCGATATCGTCAATTTTTAGGGCAAAATAATTTACGTTTGCATACAGTCCCACTTTTTTTCCAAGGACAAATTCACCCCAAATACCAATATCGGGTAAAGGAGCAGTAAAGCCTACATTGTCGTGAGCTTCTACTTGAGCTGTTTGTCCTTCCAGTCTTATACCAACATCGGCAAGCAAAACGTGTGCACCAATTAATAAACCCAATTCATATTTTGGTTTAGAAATAATGGCATATCCATACGCAAATCGAACCATTTCGTTATTCATAAAAGCCGAAACTCGAGTATTGACTTCGTAAGTATTATCTTTAAATTCGATTGTTTTTTGAAGTGTTTTTTCAGAGTTTCTTTTCAAATAAAAATATTCCAGATTAAAACGGGATCTTCGGGAAGCGCGCCATTCAAAAGCACCAAAAAAGGAAACCGTATTCGTTTCAAAACCTAAATCTTTTTCAAAATCAATATCAGTTCCAATTCTTCCGCCCGTTCCGTTAACTTCAACTTCGGTATTGTTTACGGGAAAGAATACACCTGCCGTTGCTTTAAATCGCCTTCCGTGCCACGGAAGATCATCTGCTGTGTTCTGAAATTCATCTGAATTATTTTTTTCAATAGTTACAGTCGTTAAAGTATTTTCATTTGTTATTTCGGCGGTTGTTTGTGCGTTTGCCGAAAAAAAGGAGAGAGGAATTATCAAAAAATAAACTAATTTTTTCATGGTATTGAGGTTTTAGGTTTATTAATGAGATTACAATCATTAAAGTTAACAAAAAAAATCACGCAAATTATTTTTATCTGATTTTATTGTTTTGATTTTCAAGTGTATATGAAAATTGTTGTCGGATAATGCTTATTTATAAATGAAGTTTAAACACCTTGTACATGTCAAAAATTAAGAATGAGTTTTGTCATTGCCATTGTGATTGCTTATATTTGAGTATAAACCTTTAGATATGAACAAAGCTTTAAAGCAATACCTCGTTAAGTCTTTTATAATTTTAGCAGTAATTCATTTAGCCTATTTTTTATATGGCTATTTTACTTTTGAAGGAATTAAGAAAATTGATATTTACTCAGAGTTTTACAGATTTAAGTTTTATGATGATATTTCTATTTCCCACTTTTTTATAAGCGGATTGTTTTTGCTTTTCTTTCTTATTTTTTTATTGAAGAATCATGCGAGACAGCGTTATTCTTTTGGAAAAGTATTGCAAATAGGTATTTTTTTATTGCTGATTTCGTTTGTGAGTTTGACATTTTTTATCAGTTTTAGTTTTGGACAAAATGCAAAGCTGAAAGGAGAATTATCGGAGAAAAGTTATAACAAAGACAAAGAACTGCTCAATGTTTTGAACCCGTTTTTATATAGCTGGAATTCTTATTATTCAGAAAAACTGTTTAATTACGAAAATATCTTATATCCAAAACCATATCCTGTAATTAAAGAAGAAAAACAAGAACTGATTTATCACGATCAATTTGGTACAGTAACGACTTATTACAGTATTGATACGCTGAAAGTTTTAACCGAAACCTATAATAAAGTTTCTAAAAAAGCAGATTCAATTTTTGATTTTGTCGGATTAGATGTAAATATTGTAAAAGACAGGATTATCAAACAAACAGTTGTTGGAGACAGCACACAAATCGTATTTAAAGGAACTGAAGTAAGCCCGGAATATGATAAAGACATTTGTATTTTTCTTGAAAACAAATCGCTTTATAAGCCAGTGAATGGTGAATCAATTGAAAAACAGCAATATGAAGCTGCTGTAAAAAGATACAATTTGGTATATAAATTCAAAAAAGATTCACTAACAAAGCAATTTCAAAAACTAGATACTTTATTTAAAAAATATAATATAGAAACTAATATTAAGCCAGAAAGATTAACTGCTGATGTTTTTCTCTATGCCAAAAATCAGGAAAGAGATTTACAAGGATTAGAAAATTACTTTGACAGAAAAGCCCTGAATGAAAAATTCCAGACTTTAGAACGTTATTTTTATCAGCCAAATTATCTTCATCCTAATATTTTACCCATATTTATTGCTGTAGTATTAGCGGTTTGGTTAGGCTTGTTTTTATTTTATATTCCTTTTAATTATATGAAAAGTAAAAAGTTATGAGTTTTGAGTTATGAATTATAAGTTATATGGCTTTTAAATAATTTAATTTATTGACGTTCCTGCAAGGTTTTTAAAACCTTGTAGGTATAAATATTTCAAGTAAATTGATATGATATAGAAACCTACAAGGTTTTAAAAACCTTGCAGGAAACGAAAAACTGTACTCAAGAGAATCTAAAATCTGCAATCTAAAATCTAAAATCCCCTCTCTAAACTCGATTATAATCTGCACGCCAGTGAACAATCGCTTTTTTTATGGCATCTCCGCTGAGGTTATTTTTTAAAGCATCCTCAAGTAACGGAAGAAATTCATCATCTGGAGCAAATCGTAACGCAAAAATTTGATCATCGGTTAATTTGTGTTCAAATTCTTCCAGTCTTTTATTCGTTAATGTAAAGTAGCGATAACGTAGTTCTAAGCGCACAATTCGGTTTTGTAAAATAAGCGCATAATGCTGGCGAAGCATATAAGCGAGGAAAAATAAAAACACAAAAACTACGCTTATAAAAGACCAAATAAGAGCATCATTTGTAGTAGTAGCAAAGTAAATACTAAATACAAGAAATACCGTTAAAACAGGATAATACACAAAGTGGTGCGGAGTGTAAAACCGAATATGATTGTAGTAAGTTTGAATTTTCATAATTGGAATTTTATGTTAAATGTAGAAAAAAAGAAAGCTACCCTAATAATTTAGAATAGCTTTTTTCTCAAAAATAAACTAACATAACCAATGTTCTCTTTATAATCTAAACTTGTAAAAAGTTTGTCTTAGTAATATCTATAATTTTAAAAAGCCTCTTCTTCATCAATCCTTCTAAACTGTGGCTTTGATTTCTTAATTGTAAAATTATAGTATACTGAGAAATTTCGTGTTATATTTTAAAGTTTAAAAGTTATATTATTTCAATATTTTGAATTTTATTAGCCACGAATTTTATAAAGAACCGATAATCTTCCATTCGTCTAATTTGGATTGAAAAGATTTGCTGGCATTTGCCGGACTTGTGGACGGAAGTGTAATAAGCGTATAGGTTTCTTTTAAATGAACATACTTTTTAAAGAATGCTGCCGCTTTTTGTCCGTTAAATAATATCGTATTTATTTTGGGATGCTGTTGCAGGAATGTCTCAAAATCATTGGCGATTTCGTTTTTTATAGCGCTGTCTAAACTTCCTACACGGTCACAATATTGTAAAACATCCCAAAGCGCAATTTTGTTTTTAAGCAAAAGCGCTTTTTTGGTTTCGTAATCATTCGAAAAATCCTCATTAAAAATAGTAAACAAAAACTTCCAGAAATTATTCTGATTATGTCCGTAATATTGATTGAGTTCTAAAGATTTTGTTCCGGGCATCGTGCCTAAAATCAGGATTTTAGAATCACTTGAACTTATAGGGGAGAAGGAATAGCTTTTCATTGATTGAATTAAGAAATATTTTATTTGAGTTAAACTTATAGAGATAAGTAATTATAAAACAATTGTAGAAAATTATATAACATTTTTGGTTTGTGATTGAGCGAACTTTGGATATCTGCTTTTTAAACAAAAATGCTATTGGTTTAAGAATCATTTAAAATTACAGAATTTAAATCGAAACAAAATGAAAATAGTTACTATACATACAGAGAAAATTCAAAACATATTTGAAGAGTTGAATAAAAACTTCGGCGGAAAAGTAACTTTTGACGTTGATGAATATACACTTGAAGTAAACAATAATTTTGCAAAAGGTTCTATTAGCGGTGCTTCTTTTAATGATAATATTTCATACGTTCAATTTGATATGACTTTTTCGGTTGATTTAAAAATGAATGTAAATAACGGAATTTCATCTCCATTATATTTTGCCTATTGTTCTAAAGGAAATCTTTCACACAGTTTTGGAATTCATGGCGAAGAGCATAAATTAAAAACTTTTCAGACTGCAATTGTAACTTCAAAATTAAACCAGGATAATGTTTTGCTTTTTGAAAAAGATAAAAAAACAAAATTCACATTAATAATTGTGGGAACACAATCAACTCAGGCAAATTCTTTAAACCAAATGGTTAGGGAAACGTTTTTTGAAGAAAATCTTAACGGAGAATTCTTTTATGCCGGTTCATACAACTTAAAAATTGGTGAAAAAATAGAACAGTTAAACGCCGTAACGCAAACCGGAGTGGTTAGAAATTTATTGAAAGAAGGTATTTTGAGAATCATTCTGGCAATGGAAATCCAGCAGCATACAGATGATTTAAATTCATTTTCGAAAGAAGCAAACTGCTTAACTTTAAGAGAAATGGAAGAAATAAAAGAACTTTCAGAATCTATAAAAGCAAATCCCGAAGAACCTTTTACCATTAAATCATTAAGTAAAAAATCGGGTTTATCGCCAAATAAACTTCAGGAAGGTTTTAAAATGATTCACAACAGAACTGTAAACGATTATATCACCCACATGCGCGTTCTAAAAGCCGAAATCCTAATTAGAACATCAGACTTAAATATTTCTGAAATCGTGTATTGCATTGGTTTTACAAGTAGAAGTTATTTCTCTAAAATCTTTAAACAAAAATTCAACTGCAGTCCAAAAGAGTATAAGTTTAACTTGAATCCTTTGGCAGTGACTGCCTAGTCAAAGTTGCTAAGGTTCTAAGATACTAAGATGCTAAGTTTTTTCTTAGCAACTCAGAAACTTAGCCGCTTAGCATCTTAAAGAAAATTAATGTCGTTAGCTTTAAGCAACATATATATATACAAAAACGCTAAGGTTCTGAGTCGCTGAGGTTCTAAATTCAAATTAGAGGCTCCAAACTTAGGATCTTAGTTTTTTTTAGTAACAAAGTGGCAAAGAAACAAAGCTACAAAGGTTAAAAACTTTGTCCCTCTGTCCCTTTGCCACTTTGTTACTAAAAAAATCTTTTGCCAAAAAAAGATTTTTTTATATATTTGCATAACTAGTTATATAATTAATTATGATATGGAATTTTTTGACAAAGTAGGTAAAGCGGCTATAGGAAGTCGTTTACGATTAATGACAGCGGTTTTAACAGATGATGCTTCTAAAATTTATGAATTATATGGAGCCGATTTTGTTCCGAAGTGGTTTCCTGTGTTTTATACGCTGACAGAAGAAAGAGAATTAACGATTACGGAAATTGCAAATGAAATTGGACATTCGCAGCCTTCGGTAAGCAAGATTATTCAGGAAATGACGGCTGCCGGATTGGTTCAGGAAAGTTTAAAAACAGATGATAAACGCAAAAACAATGTTGTTTTGACTGAGAAAGGTTTTTTGTTTGCGAAAAACATTCAACAGCAATTAAAAGATATTGATGTTGCGATTGAGAATTTAATTGCCGAATCTAAACATAATCTTTGGGCAGCGCTTGAGGAATGGGAGTTTTTATTGGGACAAAAATCAATGTTTAAAAGAGTAAGCGATCAGAAAAAAATCCGCGAAAGCAAAGATGTCAAAATCGTCGAATACAAACCAGAATATCAGGAAGCTTTCAGAGCGTTAAATGTAGAATGGATTTCAACGTATTTTGAAATGGAAGAAGCAGATTATAAAGCACTCGACAATCCCGAAGAATATATCTTAAACAAAGGCGGAAAAATTCTAGTGGCTTTGTATGAAAACGAACCCGTAGGAGTCTGCGCGCTTATTAAATCCAATATTCATGACTATGATTTTGAAATGGCAAAAATGGCCGTTTCACCAAAAGCACAAGGTAAAAATATTGGCTGGTTATTAGGACTGGCAATTGTTGCAAAAGCCAAAGAATTAGGAGCAAAAAAGATTTATCTGGAAAGCAACACAATCTTAAAACCTGCTATAAATTTATATTATAAATTAGGCTTCGAGAAAGTCTTTGGTCTGGAAACACCTTATAAAAGATGTAATATTCAGATGGAGCTTAAAGTTTAAGAAAGTTGCTAAGGTTCTAAGTTGCTAAGAAAAAAAACTCAGCAACTTAGAACCTTAGCATCTTAGAACCTTTTTCAACGCCCAAACCTATAAAAATCTAAATCCGGATTTTTTTTGTTTTTAATAGAATCAACGATCGAATTCATTCCGATTACGCTGAAAGTGATTCCGTTGCCGCCGAAGCCTAAGACGTAATGGATATTTTTTTTCGGGTCTGGTTTTCCAAAATAAGGAAGACCATCTTTGGTTTCTCCAAAAGTTCCAGCCCAGGAATAATCTAATTTGAATTCTACATTTGGGAATCGCCTTTTAAACTGACGCATTAAAGAAGCTTCTTTTTTGGGAATCAGTTTATCTCGTTTCCTGGCATCTCTAAATTCTTCATCACCTCCGCCCATAATGATTCGGTTATCCGGAGTCGCGCGATAATAATAGTACGGAGAAGAAGTATCCCATGCAACAGCATTTTTTAATATTGTCGGTAATTCAGGAACAATTTCAGAAGCCAGTGCATACGTACTTTTTAAATCAACGATTTTTTCTTCAATAGTTTCAGTGCTTTCATAACCGCTGCAGTACACAACGTGATCTGCCGTTATGGTAAATTTATTTTCGGTATGTGCAATGCATTTTCCTTTTACAGTTTGTACAGAAGTAATATTCGTTCTGTCATAAATCTGCATGCCGTTTTGATGGCAGTAATACAATAAATCGTTCGCCAGTTTGAACGGATCCATAACTGCTGCAGTTTTAGATTCGATGGCTGCAATCGCGTTTAAACCCATTTTTTCAAGTTCGTATTTATTGAGCCAGGTTACATCAAAATCACGTTGTTTTCTAGCTTTAAATTCGTTCTTTAAAAACGGAATATCTTTTTTGTATGAAGTAAAATAAATACTCTTTTTAAATTCAAATCCGCAGTCGCTTTCTACGGTATCAATTATATTTCGCAGGTCAAAAATAGCTTTCTTACCGTTTCTGTAACTATCGACAGCGCATTTTTCGCCCCGAAGTTTAATCAGTTCGTGCAGCGGAACATCAATTTCATATTGAAGCAAAGCGGTACTTGCAGCTGTACTTCCGTTTGCTACGTCCCGGCGGTCAACAAGTACTATTTTTTTTCCTGCGGTAATTAATTTATAAGCCATTAAAGCGCCTGTTATTCCTCCTCCAACAATTAAAATCTCAGTTTTAATATCAGAATCAATAGAAGGATAACTGGTATTCATGGCACTTATAAGTGGCCAAAAAGTTTCTGTAGAGCGTAATTTCATTTCTTAGTCGTATTTCGTGAAGCACGATGTTTAGTTCTGTTTTTATCTTTGTACTCATGCTGCGAATGCGCTTCGGTCAGCGAATGAGAGGTGCGGATGCTTTCGTCTTTTTTTGCAAGTTCAGCCAAGTGACGGTAAAACTTCTGAATAATAATCATTTCATCTTCGGTCATATTTTCAATATCTACCAGACTATTACTTGAGTGTTCATTTGAAGCTACCAGTTCGTTTAGTTTTAATTGAATAGCCAGTGAATCTTTGTTTTGGGCTTTCTGAATTAAGAAAACCATTAAAAAAGTTATGATTGTTGTTCCGGTATTAATAACCAGCTGCCAAGTTTCAGAATAATCGAAAATAGGCCCCGAAACTGCCCATGCCAGTACAATAACAAAAGCACCAATAAAAGCAGTTGTGCTTCCGGCTGCTTTTGAAGTTTTTGAAGCGAATTTTTCAAATGCACTTCCGCCATTTTGTTTTTTCTTTTTCATTGCCTTATAAATTAGCTTTTCTTTTTGCTGACTTTTTCTTTTTTGATCACTTTATTATTCTTTTCGTCGTAAACTGCATCATAAATTTTCTGACCTGTTTTACTGAAAATTTTAATTTTAGGATCTTCATGTGTTCCGGTTATTACAATTGGAAAACCAATAATACCACCCGGCGGAAGTCCTAAACGCATTCGTAAATCCAGCAATCCGTCAAAACTTGTTGTTCCTTTTATGGTGGGTTTAAAACTCGCCACACTAAATGTAAAAGGCTCAATATGAATTAAATTATTATCAATGTTTGATTTGATTTCGATTCCTTCCATTTTAGGATCGTCCAAACCTTTTTGTCCCGTTTGAGAACTGACGCCTTCAAATAATTTTAAACCTTTAATTTTTACATCACGAAGATTAATAGTTCCGCCGCCTTCAAGCGATTCGTAAATAGGTCCCATGTTTCCGTTTAAATCTCCTTTTATTTTATAATCAACAGAAATAATTCCCTGCGCTTTTTCGGCAGCTGTAACCATATCATGAAACATCGGGATTTCTTTGTAAGCACGCTGAACGCTGAAGTCTTTTGCATTAAAATGTGCATCAAAATGAGCCGTTGTTGGCGATTCATCTTTATAACCGGCATTGATGCCCACAATACAATCGATAATATTAAAGGTGGTATTTTCTAAAAATAAAGCCCCTTTTGTAATGCCTACTTTTCCGGTAAGTTTATTTAAGTTTAATCCGTTATATTCTACTTTATCAGCATTTGCGGTAAGCGAAACATTTAAGTTTCTGGGAACCAAAACAACGCCGCTCATTTTTGGGTGATCTTCTTTAGCATATTCCACTTCCAGTTTTCGGTCTTTATTTTCACCTTTTTCCAGCGCCATAAATTCATCTACATTAATCAATTTTGATTTTAGATTGAAATCTCCGCTTAAAGTTCCGTGCGATTCCAGAAAATAATTAATTGTATTTAGAAGATATCCGTTAATATCAAAATCAGATTTTCCGTAAGAAGCATAGAATTTTTCAAACCACATTTTTTCATTCTGAAAACGGAAATTTCCCTGCTTGATAAAAAACGGTTTCGGAAATAATTCTGATGTTGCTTTGATGTTTTTCAACAGAATTGTTCCGCGATTATCCAGTTTACTGTATTGACCCGTTGTGGCGTAACTTTGTTTTCCTTTAAGAGATAAATCAGCTTTTGCGTAACCCGTTACATCAAGGCCTTTTTGGGAAAATACCTGATAGATTCGGCCAACGTTTAATTCGCCTTTAATTTTTGCATTGTAAGCCAAATCGCTGAAATCAGATAAAGTGGCGTTTACATACATTGGGTTTCCTTCAAAAACAAATGATGCAGGTGCAACGGCCACGATCAAATCTTCATAAGTTCCGGCTTTGTTCAACACATTGGCAACAAAAGTAATATCAGTAATTGGGTTAGGATAGGAGTCTGTTTTCAGCCAGCCGTTTCTAAGCGAAATACCGCCAATTGTTTTAGGAAATAATTTTTTTGAAGTACTAAAAAGCCCTCTCGCCTGAATATTAGTTTTTAAAAGTCCTTTTAATTCCACGGTATTTAAACCTATAGCAGCGTCGACAACGGCAAGATCAAGAGCACCTTTTACACTGGCGTTGATGTTCATTTCGCTTAAACCTTTACTGTGTAAATACGCATTGAAATAATCTTTTTCGCCCACTTTAAATCGTAAAGTTCTAAGGTTTACAAGCAATTGTTCTGTATCAAGAGAAGGCAGAATGGCGTTTAAATCCATTTGGAAATCCGTTAACGGAACGGGTGCATTTTGATAATTTATTGCGCCATCTTTCACTTTTAGATTAAAAGCTAAATTGGGTTTCTGTTTTTTCGAAACGTTATAATCTCCTTTAAAAGAAAGTACTAAATCACTTTTTCCGGAAATTTCAGTTTCATCAAGCCAGGTTAAATATTCCGGAGGCATTACAGAAAGTAAATCTTTTACGGTCGTATTTTCTGATGCTGCTTTGATATTGATTTTATAACCATCTTTTAAAATAGTAAATAAACCGGTAAAGGTTAAAGGAAGTTTATTAATCTGCAATTCATTTTTTTGAAGAATAAACGAAAGTGCATGTGTATTGATTCTGGTAATTAAATCAGCACTTACGGCTTTTTTTCTAAGATAAGCGGTTCTGTTATAATAGAAATCTAACGTATCAATTTTAGCATCGGTATTTAAATCGAAAATATCGTCACTTAAATTTCCTTTTCCAACATAATTAAAACCTTTTGCATCGATCAAAATCTTGGCAGATCGGTCATTGTATTTTACATGACAGTTTTCTAAATCAATTCGTTCCAGTTTTATTGCCGTTCCTTCTTCGGGAGCATTTGGATCTTTTTTCTCGTCTTTTCTATCTTCTGGTGCAACATAAATATTGTAATTGGCTTGTCCTTTTTCGTTGACCATTACATTTATTAAAGCATTCGAAACGTATAATTTATTGATTTTAACTTCACTGTCAAAAATTAGTCTTTTTAAATTTATCCCAAACGCAACCTGCTCTGCTCTTAGTAAAGTATCATTACTAAAAGGCTTTGAACCTGTCATTGACAAATCATCAAGCGAAACAGTTAACGATGGAAAATGCGTAAAAAATGAAAGTTTGGACTTAGAAAATTCGAGTTTGGTGTCTAAACGTTCGTTGGCAATCTTTTTAACTTCTGAGGCAACTTTTCCGGGAAATAATAATGGAAGCAAAAAAAGTAACAGCAGGATTCCTGCTATTACTATTCCCGTCCATTTGAGTATTTTAAGGCTTATATTTTTAAACGAAGTTTTCATGGCGTAGAGTATTTATTATTTCTTTTCAGCATCTTTCTTCTCAGCGTCTTTTTTTGCTTCTTCAGCTTTTTGCTTGTCTTGCTTTTCTTTCTCTTCTTTGGCTTTTTCCTGTTTTTCTTTTTCTTCTTTAGCTTTGGCTTCTTTTTCTTTAGCCTCTTTTTCCTGCTGTTCTTCTTTTTTCTCTTTTATTTCTTCTTTCTGTTTTTCTTTTGCTTTCTCTTTTTTCTTGAAGTAACCTCTAAAAAGGAAATTGCTTTTGGCAGCTTCCATATTTTCGCTGAAACCTTTTGTGCCGGTTTCTAAATTTGAAAGCGTATTTGAAACGCTGTTTGCCATTTTATCATCGCGGACTAATCGTGCCAAAGCGCCGTTACCGTTATTCATACTGTGGCTGAAAATGGCAAGTTCATCAGAAATAACGCCTACATTATCAACACTTTTTTTAACGCTTTTCATAAGGTCAGCCATTTCTATTCCGTTTACAGAAGCAATTGCTCCGCCATTTTCAACTATTGTTTTTGATTTTACTCCGGGAGAAATAGTAAGGACTTTATCGCCCATTAATCCGTCAGAACCAATACTGGCGCGCGCATCTGTTTTTATAAATTCGCGGACTTCATCTTTTATAACCATTGACACTACAACTGATGAATCATTTATTAATCTGATTTCTTCAACTGTACCAATGTTAATTCCTGAAAAACGGACGTTGTTTCCCACTTCTAAACCGCTTACCGTTTTAAATTTTGAGGTTAAGTTGAATGTTGAACCAAACAGGTTTTTTTGTTTTCCGATAAAATATATGGCCATTATAAAAAGCAGCAGCCCAACTGTTACAAACATTCCTAATTTCCAAGTATATCCAGATTGCTTCTCCATGATTTCTAGTTATTTATTTTTGCTGTTTATTCAAAAAATGAGCGTACCCATTCGTCTTCATCTTTTTCTAATTCTTCGTATGTTCCTTCAGCGTGAATTACGCCGTCTTTTAAAACCATAATCCTGTCGGCCGTCATCTTAGCGCAGGCCATATCGTGCGTTATAATGATTGATGCCGTTTTTTGTTTGTTTTTTATATCGAGAATTAATTCACTGATTTCTCGTGAAGTAATTGTATCTAAACCTGTAGTAGGTTCGTCGTATAAAATGATTTCAGGCTTTAAAATCAGGGTTCTTGCCAAACCAATTCTCTTTCTCATTCCGCCAGATAATTCTGCCGGCATTTTATCGATCGCGTCACTTAAACCTACACTGTCAAGCGCTTCAATGACTTCACTTTCAACTTCTTCTTCTGTTAAATCCCTTTTGTGTGCTCGTAATGTAAAAGCGAGGTTTTCTCTAACAGACATGGAATCGTATAAAGCACCGCTTTGAAATAAAAATCCAATTTTGACTCTTATTTGGTTGAGTTCGTCTTTTGAAACATTCAGCACATCTTCGCCAAATACTTTTATTTCGCCTTTGTCTGGTTCTATTAATCCTACGATACATTTAATTGTTACCGATTTTCCTGATCCCGAGCGTCCTAAAATCACTAAATCTTCGCCTTTGTTTACGGTAAGATTTACTCCTTTTAAGATCGTATTGTCTTTGCCAAAAGTTTTATGCAAATCTTTGATCTCGATAATGGGACCTTGATTTTTTTCTTCTGATTTTGGTTCGATATTTTGGTCTTCTTTAATCATCTTAAAAAAATAAATCGGTTATTTGAACTGCTACCATATCGATAATAAATATGGCCAATGAAGCGGTAACTACGGCAGAGTTTGCAGCTCTACCCACACTTTCTGTTCCGTTTGCGGCATTAAAACCTTTATAACATCCAATCATTCCTATAAAAAATCCAAAGAAGAATGTTTTTATGGTTGCCGGAATCACATCTAAAAATTCGAGAGACTGTACAATCTGCGTTAAAAAACGATAAAAATTAACATCACCATGAATGTTGATTCCTATATATCCGCCAACAATTCCCACTGCATCTGCAAAAAATACTAATATGGGAACCATTAATGTACAGGCTAAAATTCTGGTTACAACCAAATAGTTGTAAGGATTAATGGCCGAAACTTCCATGGCATCGATTTGCTCCGTAACTTTCATAGAACCTAATTCGGCACCAATTCCAGATGAAATTTTTCCGGCACAGATTAAGGCCGTAATAACAGGCGCAATTTCTCTAATTAAGGAGAGTGCCACCATTCCGGGAAGCCAGCTTTCGGCTCCAAATTTTACCAAAGTTGGTCTGGATTGAAGTGTTAACACTAATCCCATAATAAAACCTGTGATTGCCACTAAGGGCAATGACTTATAACCGATGATGTAACATTGTTTCAAAAACTCTTTTGCCTCATAAGGAGGAATAAAAACCTCCTTAAAAAACCTCTTGGCAAACAATGTTGCGTCTCCAATTTGTGCGAATGTATTTTTTAGGCTGAGAATCAAAATGTTTAGTTTTTAAGTTAGGTGTGATTTGAAAATCAATTATTTAACAGTTTATGGTACTTTTTAAATTATATATGAAAGTTACTTCTATACTTGTTAAAATACTTTACACAACTTTTTTTGTGCCTTATATAATTTTCATGAAATCACAATATTTTTATGAATGCTGCGTTACAGGAATTCTATAGAAAACAAAAGGGCTGTCTCAATTTTAAGACAGCCCTTTTATGTATCGGTTATTCATTCCATAGGAATGTTTCGTAGGTAGAAGAAAATGCGGATCAGCGACATTTACGTTCCGTAGGAACGTTTGATTTTGAAATTTTTTTTAATAATCTGGCGTGTCAAACGTTCCTACGGAACGTAAACGATGATAACGATATAATTTTTCTACCGACGAGATGTTCCTCTGGAACATGGTGAAATATAAAATAAAATGGGCTGCTCTTATTTTGAGACAGCCCATTTAAAATTAAGTATGTTGTAATTGTTTATTCTGCAAATTTTTTAAAGATGGAACTGGCAACGTGACCGCCAAAACCAAAAGTATTACTCATCGCATAATTCACTTCTCTGGATTGTGCTTTGCCAAGTGTCAGATTAAATTTATCTGCAAATTCTGGTTCTACTTCTTGTGTGTTTATTGTTGGCGGAACGATATTTTCCTGAACCGCTTTAATGCAGGCAATCGCTTCAATTGCTCCGGCACCACCAAGTAAATGTCCGGTCATTGATTTTGTGGCACTAATATTCGCATTCGGGTTTATTCCAAATACTTTTTCCACGGCTTTAAGTTCGCTTAAATCTCCCGTTGGAGTAGAAGTTGCATGTGCATTAATGTAATCAATTTGGTCTGGAGAAATTCCGGCTTCTTCAAGAGCAAGTTCCATTCCTAAAACTGCACCTTCACCTTCAGGATGTGTTCCTGTTAAATGGTACGCATCTGCGGCTAAACCTCCGCCCACAATTTCGGCTAGAATTACAGCATTTCTTTGTATGGCGTGTTCGTAGCTTTCTAATATGACAACGCCGGCTCCTTCGCCCAAAACAAATCCATCCCTTGTTGCATCAAATGGACGTGAAGCTTTGCTGTAATCATCATTTAAGGTAGACAATGCTTTTGAAGCATTAAAACCGCCAATGGAAGATTCTGTAACCGAAGCTTCAGAACCTCCGGTGATCATCATATCGGCTTTTCCCCAGCGAATATAATTGAAAGCATCAATGATTGCGGTATTGCTTGCAGAGCAGGCTGCAGCCGTTGTATAGTTTATTCCGCGAAGTCCGTATTTAATCGAAATAACGCCTGAAGCTATATTCACAATTCTTTTCGGAATAAAAAACGGACTGAATCTTGGTGTTCCGTTTCCTAATTTATATTCTCCAATTTGTTCTTCAAAAGTTGAAATTCCGCCGTCGCCGCATCCCCAAATAACTCCAATTCTGTTTTTGTTTAAAGAATCAAAATCGATATTGGCATTTTTTACCGCTTCATCTGCCGCATACAAGGCGTATTGCGTGAAGAGGTCGTATTTTCTAATTTCGTTTTTTTCAAAAATAGACGAAGCATCAAAGTTTTTAACTTCGCATGCAAATTTAGTTTTGAATTGTGTGGTGTCAAATCTTGTTATGGGAGCTGCACCGCTGACTCCGTTAATTAATGAATTCCAAAATTCCTGAACATTATTTCCAATGGGAGTTACTGCTCCTAATCCTGTTACTACAACTCTTTTCATTATTTTTTAGGTCTTAATTCTGTTAATATTGTTTCTCTTACCAAGTCAAAATCATTATCGTTTGTAAGTCTTGAAAGCTGTACAATGGCAACCATGTTGGTGATGATCATTATGGCTTTTGTTCTTGGTTCCATTTCAAAATCGAATATTTTGAGTTCTTTTCCTTCTATTAAAACTTCCGTCAGCCAGGTAATTACAATTTGGGCAAATCCCTGCAATTCTGTTTTTATGGATTCGTCGAGCGTATTTAAATCTGTTGCTAATGATCCTACAATGCACACTTTATTTTCTTTTTTAATTTGTGTTTGTACATCTAAAAAAGCTTCTAGTTTTATTAAAGGTGATTCATTGGCTACTCTTTTCTTTAAAGCCTCAGTTCTGGCAATATGTTCTTTTATAGTCGCCACGCCAAGATCTGATTTAGTAGGGAAGTGGTAATGAATAGAAGCGGTTTTTATGCCAATATCATTTGAAATATCTTTAAAACTAAAAGCATTGTAGCCTTTGTTTCGAATAAACTGATCTGCTTTTTCTATAATATTTTCCCGTGTTGTCATAGCTTCAATTTTTTGACAAAGATACTACCTATTAGTAGATAGGCAAATTTATTTAGTTTATTTTTAAGATGAATTATTGCTGAAAACAAAAAATCCCTCTCATTAAGAAAGGGATTTTCCGGGTTTAATAGAATTTTGGTCAGTCTATTGTGTGATAAAATTACAAATTTGAAATTACAAATCCCAATTTGTAATTTGGAATTTTTTAATTGGATTTCTTCTAAGAGTTAATCGCTACTCCGGTTCTCAATTTATTTATGGGAATAACTTTTGATTCGTCTTGAGCAAATTTTTCCATTATTAATCTTGCGGTTAAGTAACATACGGTTGATTCTGCACCTTGATTTAAGTTTACATTGTTTTTTTCAAGACCGTCATAACCACCACCGCTTACGGGATTGTACATAATTTGATTTAAATGATTTTTTCCTAAAAACCAGTTAAATGCAATTTTCATTTTCTTTCTGTATTCCGGAGTTTCAAATGTATTATAAAAAGCATTTAAAGTCTGAATTGTGTAGGTAACATCAATTGGCTGTTCTCCGTATTGCTGCGGTTCTGCGCCTTTGTGGTACCAGCTTTGATTGGAAATTGCTTTAAAGTTTCCGTCTGAAAATGTTTTCGACAATAAGAAATCTAAGGAATCTAATGCTACTTTTTTGTAAACAGGTTTGTTTGTAATTAAATAAGCGTATAACATAGATTCCGGCAGAATTCCGTTTCCGTACGTTAAATAATTTTCAAACCACTGCCAGTCTTCTGATGCGGTATCTTCGTAATTTGCCAGTAATTTAGCATTTAGTTTATTGATGATGGCTGCCACATATAAATTTGGAACTGCATTATGATACAAGTACAAACCTTTTGTTGCAAAACCAATAGAACGCGGCGACTGAATATTTTCTGCCCATTTTAAGGAATTCAGAAAACATTTTGCTGCTTTTTTAGAAATGTTTTCCGGCAGAATATCTGAATTTGAAACTACAGTTCCTAAAGCCCAAATTGCTCTTGCATTTGAATCTTCCAGATTAACTTCGGCATTTTGTTCAATATGTTCACGGTTTTCCTGATCGACATAATTGATGAAATTTCCTTTTGGTTTCTGACATCTTTCGATAAAATCCAAGTAAATTAAAATATACGGAAGATCGTCTTTATCTCTGGTTAATTTGTAATGTGCACAAAATGCGATCAAAGCACGTGCATTATCATCTAAAGTATAACCTGATTCTAAATCCGGAACCGAAATTTTACTGAACTGAATAATTCCCAAATCTGTGGTTAATCTTTTAATATGTCTTAACTGAATATCCGGATAACTGTATTTGATATCTGATGGATTTTCGATTAATTTTTTATAAGTATCCATGTGTGTTAATGCTGCATTTTCCCAAGATGAAGCTCTCATTTTAGTAAAGGCATTGATTCCCATTTCACGTCTTAAATTTTCATCAGAAATCAATTTTAATGTTTCTTCTGCAAATTGATCCACATTTCCAATATCAACCAAAACGCCGCAGTCTGAAGTTAAAACTTCTCTTGTATGCGGAATTTTTGAGGCAACCATTGGGCAGGCGCAGCTCATTGCATAAGCAAAAGTGCCGCTTACAGCCTGGTTTGGATCTTTTGAAGTAAACAAATAAATATCAGTTGCTTTTAAATATTCTAAAAGTTCATCGGTATCTAAATATTTATTGATGAAACGAACATTGTTGTGTAAATTTAATTCGTCAACAAGTCCTTCCAGTTTGTCTCTATAAGTATCAACTCCTTCTTTAATTAAATTTGGATGTGTTTTGCCAATAATTAAATATAATACATTCGGTTCTTTTTCGACGATTTTGGCCAAAGCCTGTAAACCGGTTTCGATATTTTTTCCTTCGCCCAAAAGTCCAAAAGTTGAGAGTACAATTCTGTCCTGAATATCAAATTTTACTTTTGCTTGTGCTGGTTCTTCATAAATTACAATATGGGTTCCGTGTGGCACAGTTGTTATGATATCTTCTTCAATATCATAATCGTTTATCAAAATTTCTTTTGACTGGTTGGTCATTACAAAAACAGAATTACTGTAGCTTAAAAGTAGTTTTACAAAGGTTTTCAATTCGTTATTCGGGTTTGGAATAACGCTGTGAAAAGTATAAGTTATAGGCTTTTTTACTGCATTTAAAAAGTCTAGTAAATGATCACCATAATTACCGCCAAATAAACCAAATTCATGTTGAATGTGAACTAGTTTCACATTTTTATCTTTATTAATTTCTTCGGCAACTTTTGTGTATTCGGCTCTTTCTTTTGTATTCAATGTAAAGGCCTGCGTTGGATTTGTCTGCGGCTTATCGACTAATTCGCAAATTTCGCAGGTTATTGATTTACCAAAAATATCGGTAATTCCTTTAATGGTATCTTGAGTATAAGTTGCTATGCCGCATTGTGTTGGAGGAAATGTTGAAAGAAAAACAATTTTCGATTTATTTGATATCTTCTTCATGGGGATGCTGTTTTAGTTCTGTTAATAAGTCGTCAAGGTTCAGAGTAGCCGCCACAATTTTATAATCGGCGACACCATAATAATATAATAGTATTAAAAATGGCTTTTTATTGAGAAAGACACCTAATTTACATAACCGTGTCTTTTATAAAATTGAGCTATGCAGCCAGTTTTTAATTTTGAATAAAATTACCTTGGGAACGCAGCGGTAATTAACTCAATCGATCAAAAAATTAACTCTAAAGCTTCTGGATGGGAATTGTATAACGTTGAGACTAAAATTCTAAAACTAGCGGATAATTTTATGATTTATAACGGATTGCGATAATAAATATACCATTTGAGTTAATGGTTTTTGTAAGTAAAAGGGAACTTTGAGAGACAAACAAATCGGACTTGTAAAAAGTCATATTTTATAACTTAAATTTTGATGTTATGTTACGTTGGACAGTCACATTTATAATTCTAGCTATAGTAGCCGGAATTTTTGGTTTTGGAGGAATTGCTGCCGGAGCCGCTAGTATCGCAAAAATTTTATTCTTTATATTCTTAGTTTTATTTATTATCTCATTAATAAGCGGAAGAACAAGAGTTTAAAATCTTAGTTTATTGTTTAAAAAAGCGAAATCAATTGTTGGTTTCGCTTTTTTGTTTTAATCTATACTTATATTTTTAACGCAAAGTACGCTAAGGTTTTTATAAAACTCAAAGTTCGCAAAGCTATGTCAACACAAAGCTTTGCGAACTTCAGCATTGAAAATGCAGCCTTTCAAAAAATCTTAGCGTGCTTTGCGTTAAAATTATTGCGTTAATTTAATAACTCAAAACTCATATCTTATAACTTTTCTTAGTTACAAAAGCGATTGGTAAACCAATGCAGACGATTAAAATTAAAACAGAAATGATTAACGGAAGATCGAATTCTTTTGATGGAAGATTAGGAAATACAATGGGAAGTACAATAAGGTTCATTACAATCCAGACAAAGATTCCGTAGACAATTCCGGAAACAATAATATTCTTTTTCAAAATAGGAACATGAGGATATATCTTATAATAAAAATAAGCAAAAGCCAATGCTATAAAATAATGCAGCAATAAACCATAAAAAACCATTTGTGCACCGCCTGTATAGGCATGCTGTTTAAAAACACTGCTGGCAATAGACTGCAGAATTTTCTCGGCAGTTGTTTGATGTAATATAACAGAGTAAACGAAAATTGCAGCCAGAATATCTAAAGTTCCAGCCAGTAAACCAGAGAATAAAATAGTTTTAGATTTTGATATCATTCATTTAGAGTTTAGTTATGTATTGAAAAATACTATTTAATTGATGTGTATGTCTTTGGGTGTGAACTAATGCAAAATCAATCCATTCGTACATGGTGAATTTGTCAAAACCGGGAACCTGAAAATCTAAACAGGTTAAGGTTAAATCGTATTTTTCGGCACAATCTAATAATTCAGATTCAAGTCTGAGCAATTCTATATTTAATGCATTTTTATTGTATTCTTTTTTCTCTGGTTTCAGGAATACCGGAGCATCCATTTTTATGGTGAAGTTTAAAAACAAACCTTCAATATCTTTAATTTTTTCGTCGGGTTTTCGGGTTGTTTTTTCCGTATTTCCGGCAAATAATTCAGGAAATCCGGAACAGGCTAAAATAATATGCTGTACAACTTGCCCGGGAGTCCAGCTTCCTTGAAAGGGAATCTGATTTAATTCGTTTTCAGAAAATTTGGATAGAATATTATTTAATTTTTTGAATGTTTCAACAATATCTTTTTGAACGTCTGTCTTCATATTATTGATTTTTAAGATTTAATTTACGGAGGTAATCCACCAGACATTTCCAAAAGGATCTGTTACGCCGCAGGTTCTGCCGTAATCCTGATCGCTTAATCCCATTAAAGAAACGGCGCCGTTTTCTAATGCTTTTAGATACGTTTTATCGGCATTAAGAACGTAGACAAATAAGTTGGCCGTTTGCTTTGACCAGTCTTCAGTTTCATCGGTTACCATAATTGTGCTTCCGTTTAAGGTAATTTCGGCATGCATTATGGTTCCGTCTTCGCGGAGTGCTTTTGAATGTGTTTCTGAAGCTCCGAAAACATTTTTTGTAAAATCTATAAATTGCGATGCGCCTTTGAGGATAAGGTAAGGCATTACAGTTTGATGTTCTGCAGGTAAATTCATTTTTTGTGGTTTAGATGTTAGTATCTCAAAAATACGATTTTTATTGCAATATTTTGTAAATCAGTAAATTGTGAATTTACGGAAGTGCTTCGCAATGAAAACCATGCGAATTTAGAAGTTCGATTATTTTATGGTTCGAAATAGAAGCGGCGTGAACCCGAAGAATTTTATCGCAATCTTCAAGATCAAAATTGACGATGCTGTTTGGGAAATGTTCAAGAAGTTTCCCAACAATCATTACTGATTGCTCGACTTCCTGAACATTTGTTTTAAAAACTTCTATCATCGCAAGTTAGTTTTACAAAGCGATATTTTTGTATCGCTCGATTTTATGATAATAGATATATGAGATTGCCAAAATCACTAAAAAGATTAACGGAAAGAAACTTTGAAGATTAATGCCGTCTACCGCAAAATGACTGATTGAGGCAAATATGAAGTCAAAACCAAATCCGGCGTAAGCCCATTCTTTTACATTTTTAGGAATAGATGGAATCACTAAAACCAGAACTCCCAGTATTTTGAAAATTACCAGCGCATTTCCAAAATATTCAGGATAACCTAAATGCTTAATTCCTTCTTTTGCCATTTCTGTCTGGGAAGTAAAAGCCGGCATAACACCTTCGAATAGAAAAATAATAGTTGTTGCAATCCAAAAAATAATTTTTGCTTTTTTCATGTGGTTTGTTTTTAAATAGTTATTAGTTAATGTATTACAAATATACTATTCTTGTTTTTTCATGAAATAGTTATTTACGACTATTTTAGGGGCATTTGGGACAAGTTTTTTGATTTTTGATTTTAGATTATTTGCCACAAAGGCGCGAAGGCGCAAAGTTTTTTTTTAAAGTTTTCTTTTTTGACTTGTGTAAGACACAAAGTATGTCTTTGCTAGGAACGAAGCAATCTCACTAGAATGAGCCACAAAGTTTGATTTAGCAATTAAGATTGCTTCGTTCCTCGCAAAGCCTTTGAGTATGTACTTTGAGAGGGCTTCGACTTCGCTCAGCCTGACAAAAAATGACAATAAAAAATGCTCTCGCAGATTTTGGAGATTAAGGAGATAAAAATCTTTTTAATCTGTGTAATCTGTGGTATAAAAAAAATCTGCAGAATCTGCGAGAGACTTAAAAAAAACTTTGCGCCTTAGCGCCTTTGTGGCAAAAAAAAACTAAAAAACGCCATGAAACCTAAGTCTCACAGCGTTTTCCTCTCAAAAAATAAATAATTAACGGGTAATGTAACAGGTATTATTTCCAGCCTCCGCCAAGAGCGCGGTACAATTCAGTATTAGCTGTAAGTTGTTGTCTTTTTACATCAGCAAGTTCAAGTTCGCTTTGCAATAAATTTGCCTGAGCGGTTAAAACTTCAAGATATTCTGCCATACCATTTTTGAATAAAAGGTTAGCATTTTTAATCGCTTGCTGTAAAGTTTTTACTTTTTCTTTTAAGAAAGTTTCCTGTTGTTGTAATTTCTCTACTTTAACTAAAGCATCAGAAACTTCGCTTACGGCAACCAAAACAGATTGTCTGAAACTTAAAACAGCTTTTTCTCTTTCTGCAACAGCAATATTATATTGCGTTCTTACTCTTTTGTTGTTCAAAAGCGGCTGTGTTAAACCTCCTGCAACAGTTCCGAATAATGAAGCTGGAATGTTAAACCAATTGCTGGTTTCAAAAGAGTTTACGCCGCCTTGAGCTGTAATTCTTAAAGCTGGATATAAATCCGCTTTTGTGATTCCAACATTTGCGTTTGCTGCTTTAAGAGCTAATTCGGCACTTTTTACATCAGGTCTTCTGCTTACTAATGCAGACGGAATTCCAATTGCTGTATTGTTTTTAACTTCAATTGCACTTAACTTAATTGTTCTTTCTTTAGAATTAGGAAAAGAACCAGTTAAAACACTTAAAGCATTTTCCTGTATCGCAATGTTTTGTTCCAATAACGGAATCAATTGTGCTGAGTTTAATTTTTGTGCTTCAGATTGTTGAATTGCCAATGTAGTTACCTGACCAGCATCGTATTTTAATTTGATAATATTAGTTGTACTATCGTTTAATTTTAGATTTTGTCTGGCAATTTCTAATTGTGCGTCCAGCATTAAAAGGTTGTAATATCCTCTTGAAACATTGGCAACAATATTTGTCTGTAATGCTTTTTTAACTTCTGCAGATTGTAAATATCCTGCATAAGCGCCTTTTTTCTGATTTCTGATTTTCCCCCAGATATCAGCTTCCCATGAAAGTGAAGCTCCGGCAGAATAATCATCGATATGTTTAGCACCAATTGCCTGGTTTAAGTTCAATCCTGTAAAACTATTGTCTGACGGATTGCTTGTACTTGCATTTACAAATAAATTAACCTGAGGTACATTTCCCCATTTTGATTGTGTAAATCTGTATTGTGCAATTTCAATGTTCTTTTCGGCAATCTGCAAATCGTTGTTTCTTGCAACGGCGCTGTCGATCAATTTGATAATATCTTTTTCGGTAAAGAAGTTTTTCCACTCCACATCAGCAATACTTGTTGTATCACTCGAAGTTGATGCATTCCTGAAATTCTCAGGAAATGCATCTTTTGGAGTTTCAATATCCTTCGAAACTTTACAGGATATTAATGTCGTGATCAGAATGGCGAAGGTCACGATTTTGGTTATATGATTTTTCATTCTTTCTTTTATTAAATTTCTGTACAAGTATCTTTAGTTTCAAGATCTTTTGAGATTCTGTACGATATATAAGCGATGCCAATTATGATGGCTACTAAAGCTGTGGTTATATAGTTTTCCATTTATTCTTTTTCTTCATTATGGATTACGGCAACTGGTTTTCCAGAAACCTTTTCTTGTAAATGCTGGAAGATGATGAATAAAACAGGAATGATAAACAATCCTAGAATTACTCCAGAAATCATACCTCCGGCAGCACCAATACTAATAGAGTGGTTACCTTGAGCTGATGGTCCTTTTGCGCTCATCATTGGTACTAAACCAACAATAAAGGCAAGAGATGTCATGATAATTGGTCGTAAACGTAATTTTGCAGCATCTATTGAAGCTCTAATTAACGCTTGTCCCGATTTTCTTTTCTGTACGGCAAATTCGACAATCAGAATGGCATTTTTGGCGAGAAGTCCAATCAGCATGACAAGGGCAACTTGTACATAAATGTTGTTCTCAATTCCAGTTAAACCAATAGCTACGAATACTCCAAAAATACCTGCAGGGATTGATAAGATTACTGCCAAAGGCAAAATGTAACTTTCGTACTGTGCAGCAAGTAAGAAATAAACGAATATCAAACACAGTAAGAATATTGTTGCGGATTGTCCTCCGGATGATATCTCCTCACGAGTTTGGCCCGAGAATTCAAACCCGTAACCTGCAGGTAATTGTTGTGCTGCTACTTCTTCAATTGCTTTAATGGCATCTCCTGAACTAAATCCTGGTTTTGGAATGGCATTAATAGAAATTGAGTTAAATAAATTGTATCGTGATGCGGTTTCTGAACCATAAATACGGGTTAGTTTTACTAAAGTATTTATTGGAACCATTTCGCCTGTTCTGTTTTTCACAAATACACGGTCAATTGCTGTTGGATCAGCTCTGTCTTCGATATCGGCCTGAACTACAACACGGTAGTATTTACCAAATCTGTTGAAATCAGATGCCTGTGCACTACCAAAATAAGCCTGCATTGTCTGCAGAATGTCTTTTACATTTACGCCTAATTGATTTGCTTTTTCATCATTAACTTCCAATTGTAATTGCGGATAATCTGCTTTGAAAGAAGTAAAGGCAACTGCAATCTCCGGACGTTTCATTAATTCACCGATAAAGTTTTGAGAAATTCCACTGAATTTATCCAGTTTTCCTCCTGTTTTATCTTGTAGAACTAAATCTAAAGCCTCAACGTTACTAAATCCTGGAACAGTTGGGAAACTGAATACGAAGAAACTTCCGCCAGAAATAGCGCCCAGTTTTCCACGAACCTGATTCATGATTTCGTCAATGTTTTTTACTTCGCCTCGTTCTTCGTTTGGTTTAAGCAATACGAATACAACTGCAGAAGATGGACTTGTAGAATTCGTCAATAAGTTGAAACCTGAAATCGCGGTTACGAATCTTGAAGCGTCTAATGCTTTTAAAGTATTCTCAGCTTCGGTCATTACTTTTTGAGTTCCGTCTAATGATGTTCCAGATGGTGTATTTACTGCAATTGCAATAAATCCTTGATCCTCTGTTGGAATAAATCCTGCAGGAGTTGTTTTTACCATTACAATCGTAGCCACAACAATTAAAGCTAATCCGCCTAAACTCAACCATTTTCTTCTGATTAAGAATTTAAGTCCGCCTACGTAACGATTCGTTAAAGATTCAAAACTGCTGTTGAAAGCGGTAAAGAATTTCTCTTTAAATCCTTTTTTTACATAAGCTGAGTCGTGATCGTGTGCTCCGTGATTATCTTTTAAGAATAATGCCGCAAGCGCCGGACTCAATGTTAAGGCATTTACTGCCGAAATTACAATTGCAATTGCCATAGTAAAGGCAAACTGACGATAGAAAACTCCCGTAGAGCCTTCCATAAAACCAACCGGCAGGAATACAGCAGCCATTACCAGCGTAATCGAGATAATAGCACCCGTTATTTCGTGCATTGCTTCATGGGTTGCGATTTTTGGAGACAAGCGTTTGTGCTCCATTTTCGCATGCACCGCTTCGACTACCACAATGGCATCATCGACCACAATACCAATCGCCAGAATTAATGCGAAAAGTGTTAAAAGGTTGATCGAAAATCCGAATAACTGCATGAAGAAGAACGTTCCTAAAATTGCTACAGGTACAGCAATAGCCGGGATTAATGTTGATCTAAAATCTTGCAAGAAGATAAATACCACAATAAATACAAGTATAAAAGCTTCTAATAAAGTATGCTCAACTTGCTCAATAGATTGGTCAAGAGATACTTTTGTACTATAGAAAATATTGTGTTTTATGCCTTTAGGAAAATCTTTAGAAGCCTTTTCCATCATTTTGTTAATAGCAATCTGAATATCATTTGAGTTAGATCCAGCTAACTGAATAACCCCAATTACAATTCCTTTTTTACCATTTAAACGTGTTAAACTGTTATAAGAATAGGCTCCAAGTTCAACTCTCGCAACATCTTTTAAGCGAAGTACTGAACCATCTGCATTAGAACGTATAGCAATATTTTCATAATCTTCCGGTTTAGTTAATTTCCCTTTGTATTTAATAACGTATTCAAAAACCTCTTTGCTTCGCTCTCCAAATTTACCCGGAGCAGCTTCCAAACTTTTGTCCTGGATAGCTCCCATAACTTCGTTTGGAGTCACTTTATAAGTTGACATTTGCGTTGGATTTAACCAAACACGCATAGAGTAATCTTTTACACCACCAAAAATACTGGCAGAACCTACACCCGGAATACGTTTTAGTTCCGGAATAATATTGATTTGTGCATAGTTGGCAACAAAAGTCTGATCGTATTTTGCTTCATCATCTGTGTACATACCAATCGCCATGATGAAACTGTTTTGTTGTTTCGCCGTAACAATACCTTGTTGTACAACCTCTGCAGGAAGCTGGCTTGTTGCCTGAGCAACTCTGTTTTGAACGTTTACCGCAGCCTGGTCAGCATCTGTTCCTAGTTTAAAGAAAACAGTAATTGCCAAAGTACCGTCGTTACTCGCTGTAGAACTCATGTAAGTCATGTTTTCTACACCATTTATAGATTCTTCGATAGAAGGTGCCACAGAACGTAAAACCGTTTCTGCGTTGGCTCCCGGATATACCGCCGTTACCAAAACCGATGGTGGCGCAATATCAGGAAACTGTTGTAAAGGCAATTTAGTTAAACCAAGTACTCCAAGAATCACCAATAAAATGGAGATTACGGTTGCCAGTACAGGTCTTTGTATAAATATTTTGAACATTGTCTTTTAGAATTATTTTTTATTAGTTACTTCGGCAACTTTAATTGATTTTTCTGGCTGAATCGCTTGTCCATCCTGAAGTTTGTCAATACCGCTTAACACGATTTGGTCACCAGTTTTTACACCTTCTTTAATTAAATAATTGGTACCGCTTTTACCCACAATAGTAATAGGCGTTTTAGTTACTTTGTTGTCTTTACCTACACTGAAAACAAATACTTTATCCTGCATTTCAACTGTAGCCGACTGTGGAACTAAAATTGCATCGTCGTGGTTTAATCCTAAACGGATTCTTCCTGTGTTTCCAGAACGTAATGTTCCGTTTGCATTTGGGAAAGTTGCTCTAATTGTGATTGCTCCTGTAGTTTTATCAAACTGACCGTCAACCATATCAATTTTTCCGGTTTGAGGATAAGCGTTGTTATCAGCCAAAATCAAAGTAACCGGAGGTAATTTTTTGATTTTATCACCAAGAGAGCTTCCAGCGTATTGTGCTTTAAAGTTGATGAAATCTGTTTCTCCTAAAGAGAAATAAGCAAATACTTCATGAACATCTGATAAAGTTGTAAGAGCTTCAACATCAGAAGCAGAAACTAAACTTCCTTGTTTTTTAGGTAATCTTCCAATGTAACCGCTAACTGGAGCCGTAACATTTGTATATCCTAAATTAATTTTAGCAGAACCTACCAAGGCTTTTGCCTGCTCGATATTTGCAGCAGCAATTTTTTGAGAAGCTTTAGCCGTTTTTAATTGATAATCAGAAACTACTTTGTTTTGTACTAAAGGAGTCAATTTATCTACTTCTAAATTAGCGTTGATTAAAGCCGCTTCTGCAGCGTGTAAACTTGCCAATGCATTGTTTAACTGTTCACGGTAAGGACGTTCGTTTATTTTAAATAAAGTTTGTCCTTTGCTTACGTAAGCACCTTCATCAACAAAAATTCTGTCAAGGTTTCCACTTACTTGCGGGCGAATTTCAACATCTACAGTTCCTTGTATAGCAGCTGGATATTCAGCATCAGTAGTTGTATTTGCACTTGTTATAGCCAACACAGGTAAAACCGGCGGTGGTGGAGCAGTAGGCGCCTGATTTTTGTCGCCACAGCTGCTTAATACTAAAGCCAGAACAAAACTGGTTATAATTATTACATTTTTCATTTTCATATTGGTTTTAATTGGTTGAACATTTTCTCGGATTAAATTCTTAGGTATTCTGGCATTCTCGGGATTCATATCTAATTAAATTAAATTATCTAACGTTGTTAAGTAAATGTGCGCAAACTTTCCTACTTTATGTTTTTTCAATCTATTTTCAATCATTATTAAAATATTTAACGGCGTTAAGTAAAAGTCTAAAAAAAGAGCTTTTATTACTCTATTAAATTTTCTAACAGTGTTAAGTTAAGGTTATAAAAAAAAGGATTTTATATTATCCAATTAAATTATTTTACACTGTTAAGTAAAAATTGAAAAAAAATCTATTGTATTGATTTGATGATACCACCAATGGCATCTTTCAAAATTTGAGCATTTATTGTTTCTAAAATATCACTTTTGTTAATGATGTTGATGGCGATTAAACCATGAATAACAGAAAAGAAAGTAAAATATTTTTGTTTAATGATATCTTCACTCGGATTGCTGTCTTTCATTACATCAGCAATAACTCCGGTGAATAATTTGTAAGGTCCCTCCTGAGCCGAACATCGCTGTGCGCAGCAGGTCATTTGAACACCAAACATTAACTGATACATCTCAGTATTTGTAAAAGCGAAGTCCCAGTAAGTCATCCACATGGCTTCTAATTGATCTTCCGGTTTTTCAAACTTATCTATTGCAACTTGTAGTTCTTTAGTCAGTTTAATAAAACCTTTACCTGTCAATTCTTCAAGTATTGCTTCCTTATTTGAAAAGTATTCATAAATAATAGGAGCAGTATATTCGATTCTGTCGGCAATTTTACGCATACTCAAACCATTCCAGCCTTCATCTTTTACGATATCATAAGCAGCCCCAAGGATATTATTCCTTGTCTCTTCTTTTTGTCTTAAAATTCGATCTTTGCTAGCCATTATATTCGAGTATTAAATTGTTTAACACTGTTAGGCAAATGTATGGCGGATTTTCTAATAATGAAATAAATTTATCATAATATTTTCTTATTCAACCATAGAGAGAATTAAAATACTAGAAAAATAAGGTGTTCCGAAAGGTTTTCTGTTTTTGTGAAATTTAATTTTAAGCAAAATTCAACCCAAATTCGAATCAAATTAAGATGATTTTGAAGTTTTTTGATTCTGAAAAAAGCCTAATTTTCTCATTGACGCATAAAATTTTGATTATTTCATTCCCCGAACACTCATTTCTATCGTATAAACACTTTTACTGGCAGTAATGAATAATGTTTTAAATTTTTTTCCTCCAAAACAAACATTAGCTGTCCATGGTTCAGGAACATCAATATGGGCTATTTTTTCTCCTTGTGGATTGAATATGGTAACTCCTTTTCCGCATAAGTAAATGTTTCCGGACTCGTCTATTGTCATTCCATCTGAACCTGATTCAGTAAACAGCGTTTTTTTGCCTAAAGAACCATTACTTTCGATTGTATAAGAGTACGTTTTATTTGCTCCTATATCCGCTACGTATAAGGTTTTTCCATTCGAAGTTCCAATAATGCCATTAGGTTTTACAAGGTCATTCCCAACGTTTATAATTTTGGATTTATCCGGAGATAAATAGTAAACACATTCTTTCTCTATTTCTTTGGAAGTATGTTTCCAATAATCCCTTTGGTAAAAAGGATCTGTAAAATAAATACCGCCTTTTGGGTCAACCCAAAGATCATTGGGGCCATTCAGCCTTTTTCCTTCAAAGTTGTTTAATAGTACAGTATAATTTTTGTTTTTGTCTATTTTCCAAAGCTCATTTTTTTCATCGGCGCAAGCCAAAAGATTGCCTGCGTGATCAAAATACAAACCGTTCGCCCTTCCTGCATTTTCCATAAAAACAGAAAGTTCGCCATTAACCGACCATTTCATGATTCTATTATTAGGCTGATCTGTAAAATAAATATTTCCTTTTTTATCCACTGCAGGGCCTTCTGTAAAACTGAATTGGTCTGATAGTTTTGTGAGAACTGCGCCTTTTGCTATTAAGTTATAGCTTTTTTCTTTTGATGGCTGAGCGTAAATAAAATTTGTAAGAGCTAAAGTAATAACAAATATAAGTTGTGATTTTATTTTAAGTTGGAGCATTATAAAAAGGTTTAAAAGTTGCTTTTGAAGCGTTTTTAAAAGTAGTTTTTATTTCTGATATTCTGCAAAGTTGGGTTAAGATTCTTTTGAGGAGCAGAAATTCCGTTTTCAAAAGAACGTTTAGTCCCGCTCTCCACTATATTCCCGATAAACAAAAACTACGGCTAAAAAGCCTTGTTTTTCTAAATCGGGAGATGCCGTTTCTCCCGATAGCTATCGGGAGGGGCTAGGCGAGAAAGTATCTTTTTTATAATTTCCCTAAGCAGCTTTAAAGGAATTTATTTTACATATTAAATTTTAAATGGCGGCTTTACGTGTAGAAAGTAATATTTTTACGAGACAAATTCAAAAAACACTCATTCAATAATTTAATTATGTCGCTACTGATTCTTATTGCCGGGATTATCTTATTATTGATTCTAATTTCCGTTGTAAAACTCAATGCCTTTATTTCCTTAATAGTTGCCGCTTTCTTTGTTGGCATTTTTAAGCAAATGCCTTTTCCGGATTTAATTAATTCGATACAGGAGGGAATAGGAAGTACGTTAGGTTCTTTAATTTTAATTATTGCTTTTGGCGTTATTTTAGGAAATTTACTTTCTGATAGTGGCGCTGCACAGCGAATCAGCTCTGTCATGATTCAGTCTTTTGGTATTCAGTATATTAAATGGGCAATGGTCATAACCGGATTCTCTGTTGGAATTTCTATGTTCTACAATGCAGGGTTTATAATTTTGATTCCAATGGTTTTTGCTGTGGCCAAAAGCACTAAACAACCTATCATTTATTTGGGAATTGCCATGGCATCGGCACTTTCTATTACGCATGGTTTTTTACCACCACATCCGGGACCAACAGCAATTGCAGTTATTTTTAAAGCTAATATCGGTAAAACACTTCTTTACGGACTTATAGTTGCGCTTCCGGCACTTTTCATGGCGGGAATCGTTTTTCCTGAATTTATAAAAAAAATAAACGCCTTTCCTCCAAAAGGATTATTCGACAGCAAAACTTTCACAGAATCAGAAATGCCTTCTTTTGCAATTAGTATTGTAACGGCATTAGTTCCAGTTTTTTTAATGGCCACTGCGACGTTCAGTGAATTATTTTTGCCCAAAGAAAGTACGTTATGTGCCGTATTGCTTTTTATTGGAAATCCGCTGACTTCAATGTTGATTGCAATACTTTTTGCAGTATTTAGCTTAGGCATTTTACGCGGAAGAAAAATGCAGGATATTATGGATAAATCGGGTAGTGCTTTAAGTTCGGCTACCATGATCATTTTAATAATTGCTGCCGGCGGTGCTTTTAAACAAGTATTAATTGACAGCGGAATAGGGACAGATTTAAGTACTTTTTTTGAACAATCCTCTCTTTCCCCTTTATTGTTAGGCTGGCTGATTGCGACTATTATTCGCATTGCTTTAGGATCTGCAACAGTCGCCGGATTAACCGCAGCCGGAATTGTACAGCCTTTAGTGATTGCATCTGGTGTGAGTCCTGAATTAATGGTTTTGTCCATTGGCGCTGGAAGTTTAATGTGTTCGCATGTAAATGATACCGGATTTTGGATGTTTAAAGAATATTTTGGCATCAGCGTCTCGGACACTTTTAAAACCTGGACGGTTATGGAAACCATTATAGGAGTAATGGGATTAATTGGTGTATTACTTTTAAATTTATGGATCAAATAAATAGTATGGAAGCATTGTATATTGGCATTGACATTGGAACAACAGCAACAAAAGCTGTTTGTTTTGATAAACAGGGAAATGTGCTTCGACAAATTGTTAAGTCGTACAGCATGTATCATCCCAAGCCGGAATGGAGTGTTCAAAAGCCGCACGAAATTTTGCAAACCGTAAAGGAATGTATTAACGAGATTACAAACGGAATTCAGCCTCAGTTTATCAGTTTTAGCTCGGCGATGCAAAGTGTCATTGCAATTGATGAAAATGGAAAACCACTGACAGATGCTATTTTATGGGCAGATAACAGAGCTGCGGGAATTGCCGAAAAACTTAAAAATTCAGATCAGGGAAAACACTTTTATCAAAAAACCGGAATACCAATTCATCCTTTTTCTCCTTTGACAAAAATTGCCTGGTGGAAAGAATTTGACTCTGAATTATTTTCCAAAACTTATAAATTCATCAGTATTAAAGAATATGTCTGGCATCATTTGACCAATGAATATTATACAGACACCTCTATGGCGTCCGGAACTGGATTGTTAAACATTCATACTTTAGATTGGGATGAGGAAGTTTTGGATTTCTTGAACATAAAGCCACACCAACTCTCTAAAGTTTGCGAAGTCACACACCAATGCAAGGGAATTTCAGATGATTTTCTTTATATAATTGGCGGTGGGGACGGTGCGTTGGCGAATCTCGGAACAGGCGCCATGAACAAAAGTTGTATTGCTTTAACTATTGGCACGAGCGGAGCAGTTCGACTGCCCATTGACAAACCGTATCTTGACGACCAAATGCGCACGCAGTGTTATCATTTGATGGACAATCAATATCTTACTTTAGGCGCTGTTAATAATGGTGCGATAATTTTACAATGGCTGAAAGAAACTTTACTAAAAACAGAACAATCTTTAGAAGTTCTTATTGAAGAAGCCGCAAAAATTCCTGCAGGTTCTGATGGACTGCTTTTTGTACCTTATTTATTGGGAGAACGAGCGCCAATCTGGGATGCCTCGGCTCAGGGAACCCTTTTAGGAATGCAGATTACGCACTCACAAGCACACTTGGTAAGAGCCACTTTAGAAGGAATTTTATTTGGATTGTTCCAAATCACAGAAATTTTAATTCCGGATCCCGAACATAGAAAAGAAACAAAAGTTATGGCCAGCGGCGGATTTGGTAAAAGCGAACTGTGGCTCCAAATGGTTGCTGATATTTTCCAGATGCAGGTTGAAACCTCGCAAACTATCGAAGGATCTTCTTGGGGCGCTGTTCTTATAGGTTTAAAATCACTCGGCGAGGAGATCACAAATGATAACAAAACGGGACAAACCTATTTTCCTAATACGGAAAATAAAAGTGTATATGAAGCTGCGTTCAACAAGTTTAAAAAAGTATATCCTTTGCTGAAGGATTTTTAAGAACCAATAGGAATTTGCATTAGAAGTCAAGCTCTATAATATTGGTCTAGCCTTTGGCTCTTTATCTTAAAGGAAATTTTTCTGGATTTTGAGATGTATGAACAATAGCATTTAAAAATATCGTTTTTGATAACTCATCAACCATAAAAAATGCAATGTAAGGGAATTTTTTAAATGGAATATAACGGTAATTATTATCGTGAAATTGACAAAAAGGATTTATTTGTAAGGCTTTGTAAACCTTCTTATAATCATTAAGAAAGCCTAAGGCGACTTTCTTACTAACTTTTGATTATAGTATTCAACAGCTTCTTCAATGTTTTTTAATGCATTTGGAGAAACAATAATCTTATAATTCATACTTCTTTTTTAAATCAGTATATAGTGATTCAGCATCTGTATATTGGCTTTTGTCTGAATTAATTTGACTATCTAAAATTTGCTGCTGTTCTGTAGATAACTCGTAAGGTTTCACATTAGCTATCTCAAATTTAATCTTTAGTGCTTTCATAAAAGCTTTTACAGCTTCTATTTGAGAAGCGTCTTCTGTATATGCTGTGATATTAATTGCTTGCATGATATTAATTTACTAAAGTTGTCCAACAAAGTTAAAACAAAAGTCTAATTTCCATGTTAATCTCTATAATTTATTTCTATTTTCATTTCTACTGATTTTATTTTTTTTCATAATATTTTAAAAGATTGTTTCATGTTAAATTAGATTATATGTCTTGAACCGGATTAAAATCCGGCGCTACAAATTATGCCTTTGAACTGGACTGAAGTCCAGCCCTACAATATAGGCCGAGCCTTTGGCTCTTATCTTAGATTTCTTTCATTTTGATATATTTGTCATTTTTCTTGCGACTGTCGATAACAGAACAATAGATACAAAAAAGAAAAAGATTTCTTTTTCAAGTAATGAAAAACAAAAATTCCGAAGGAATGATCCATATTGTAGAGCTGGACTTCAGTCCAGTTTAAAAATACATAAATTTCACAATCTAAATCGCCAATCTTTGTCGATTTACGAGTGCGATTTACTTCGTCTGTTCGCTATCGCTCGAGTCTCGTTCCTCGAAATGACAAACAGCACGCTAAAAAAGTCACAACCTTGTCAGGCTGAGCGATCTCGAGGCTTCGGGAGAAGCCCGCAATCAACTTACCGACACATGTTTACTAAAATACGCAACCGCCATTTCTACAATTTCGTCTTTGGTAGTAAAACTATATTGTACCCCGTTTTCTAAAGTATATTGATCACCAATATTTGGAAAATATTCTTTTCCATTTGCGTGAAATGAATGTATAACGGTAAACCACCGATGGCGCTCGTGATCTTTAAAAGAATATATTAGATTATCTGAAGTAATAAAATTAGTTCCGTTATTGACATCAAGTATAGAAGTGTATTTACTTTTTAGGAAACTGCCATGAATACAGATGTTTGAATTGAATTTTTGAGATAATAATTTGGTTATTTTTTGGGTATTGTGCATATAAAAATCTTTTAAATTTTGGTGTAGTATTGTAAATGTAAGACAGCAATTTTCGTCCACTATACCCTTAAAAGTTTTTATTATATTAAAATAAGGTTTTTTACAACTTATCAAAAAGGAATATTTTCAATTTTCAATTATTCTATTTATTGCAAATTTTTTCATTTGACTTTTTACCAGATAATATATTCCAACAAAAAGCAAAAACACCATAATTTTAATCAATAATGCAAGAAAAAAATTAGAAGGATAAATATCTAAATCACGATACATTGTCCATGAGCTTGGTAAATAATCGCGATGGAAACTAGTAATAAATATTATAAATTGTTCTATTGAAACAATAAGCAAAAAGCTGAATACAATTCTCAATAAAGCATTTTTACTAACTTTTTTAAATCGCAGTAATTGTGTAAGAGCGAACCATAGAATAGGCTGAAACCAAATCCCAAACCAATATTTCCCGAACAATCTGTTGATCAAATCGTTTTGTTCTTCGGGATTACTTTCTGCATAAAAAACAAAAATTCCAATTATCCAGGCAGTAAAATAAATTACGCCAGCCAAAGAAATAAATTTAACAGCTTCTTCATCTATTTTGTACAGAATAGGTTTCTTTACAAAAATCAAAACAATTAGATATAAAATTGAATATAAACCAAAGGCTGTAAAAAAGTCTATCGTTATTATTTGAAGAAGAAATAGAATGTTTTCTCTCATTATTTATTTTTTAGGGATGGTTTTATTAATCGAAAAAATATTCAATTACTATTTTGTCTTCTGTCACAATATGGTCTGTAATATGAAAAACTTCATCAATCCACGGATGTTCTAATGCTTCTTTTCTATCTAAAATAGAACCTAGTAAATCTTGTTTCCAGGGAGATTCTTCTTTGTCCATTAAGCCAACTTGATAATCAGTTTCATCAACCCAAATTCTAAATGGAAAAGCAAATCTATTTTTAGGTTCATCATCCGTTCCCCAATCACCAATACTAATTATTCCGGTAACAAGTTTGTCTTCATGTCCTTTTGTGAATTTTAAATAGTAAATAGCAAATGCATCTTCGTCTTTATAAACAAAACGAGTAAGCTTAACAATTTCGTTGTTACAGCATTTACAAATTTCGATGGTAGGCTCTTCAAATTCAATTTTAATCATTATTAATCCCTTTTCGATTTATATGTATTATTACAGGATTTTGGCCATCTGCATTTCTTTTACTTCTGCCTTCCAGACCAATTTTAACATCATCTGGTTTTTCAGAACCTAACTCGTTCGGATTTACATAAGTATACATTCCGTATCCATGTCCTGAAACAATCCAGCCTTCAGTTTCCTTTAAATGAATAACGCTAAAGTCTCCGGCGGGTCCTCCGGCATGTACTGGACCAAATTCTTTCATTAATTTTATTGCCTCGCTTTCTAAATCCGGAATGGTGTCTGCATTGTCAAAAATTATATAAGTTCCGTTTTCGAATAAAACCCAATCTTGAAATTTTGGATTTATAGCAAGTCTGACATGATGAAGTAAATCAGCTTCTGTCATTTCGTTAGATTCTTGATTGTCAATTTTCTTTTTTTCAGGATTTTTGCAACCCAACGAAAAGAAAGTTAAAAGAGGCAGAATAATTTTAAATGGCTTTATCTTCATATAGAATTTGGTTTCAATAGGCTTTTTTCAAATGTATTAATTTTTGATTATGATTTAATACATTTGAAGTAATTTGATTTTCTCTTTTATTATAAAAAAAGAATCTGTAATTGTAAGAAAAAGAATATAAAATAGAAAGGTTTTTCTTATATTTGTTTTTCCTAAATTACAGAATAATGACATTTAAAAAAAATTTGCCCGTGTGGTATGGTGACGGTATTGGAAACAACCGTAACACTTCTGTAGTGTAGGACACCTTAGCTATGCGGGTTTTATATTTTCCTAAATTACAGAGTTTATGAGTACAAACACATTTTCAAAAGAAGCTGAAACAAGACTTCTAAATTTCTTCAACACTAAAATTGATCCGCAAGACATGGCCAAAGCAATAAGGCAGGTAAATTATATTCTTGCTTTAGGCGTTATGCGAGAACATGAAACTCTTCAAAACGGAATAGATAACTTAGAAAATAGCTTTTTTTGGCTGAATGAATTGGCTGAAGTTTTGAATCCTTATTTGGAGAAGGAATAAAGTTTATAAAAAAACCTCGATTTTTTAAGATCGAGGTTTTTATTTTTCTCTTGTTACTTTTGCTAGCGGGCAAGATACTCTCTCTAAAAAGAAATTTGAGATAATTACAGATTTAAATTTTTTTGACACAAGTATAATATATTTTAGAAGAGGATTGGTATGAATTCAGCCTTTTCTAATTTAATATAATTTCAGGGGTTACTAATTCGGCTAACTTAGCAGCAACTTCTATCATTGAATCATCTATAGTATTTAAACCACTTCGTGAGCCAAGTAAAGGACTTACTTCACGTAAATCATCAAACGTTGTGTTATGAACTATAGGAACAAGTAAATCACGAGCCAAGAGAGCGGAAAGTTCCTTGTCAGCAATTCCTTCTCCTTTAATACGTTTAAGAAACGAAGGAGTAACTAATACAATACCAACTCGAGATTTTGCCAATCCTTTATCGATTTCACGGAGTAAGGATGAGCCTAACAAAACATCTTTTTCGCTAAACCAAACAGAAACGCCTTTTAATTCTAGTAAATCGTGTAATTCTTTAGCAGCGTCTTTTCGATCATCCCAAGCGTGACAAAGAAAAACATCTCGCAAGTCTGGTAAATCAGAACGTTTCTCAATGTTTTCACGTACAGGTGTAAGTGTACGGATCTCTGCTGGTGTATATAAGATCGTAGATCCAGCTGAAGACCAACGGGCTTTAGTTTTATATTGTCCGTTACTACTGTTAGTGTTACGACCAAACGAGCTGTTTGAGGATGAAGAATAAGACGGATAAGACGGATAAGAATTATAACTACGATAACTACTTCTGCCTCCGCATGCTGGGCAATTTTCTCTTGCACTTGCTGTGCGATGACCATGAACTGGTGCTGTACATCTTGACATATTATATATAATTTTGATAAGTTTATAATTTTTAAAATTTGTATAATTTATTTCTTTTTTGGTTAGTTGTTTAATTTTGAGCTAATGAAGAAGGCTTTAGCCTTCTTCATTGATTTTGTTGGTGTTATTTTTCTTTGGTAACGCCTTTAAAAGGAGCAGGACTTGAAGTTTTTACATCCATAAACTGTCCAGTTTCAGAATCTCTTTTAGTCCATAAACCCGTTTTCGGATTTTGAAATTGAGTTCTGTCTTTCACAGCTCCTTTTCTTGAATTGTCTTTAGGTGGATTTGTTGCCATCTTTTTTCAATTTAGAGTTAAACAATATTCCTTTAACTTCACGACATAAAGGATTTGACGATTTTAATATGTTATATCTATAATTTTTCATTAGATAATTTTATTTTTAAAAGTGCATTTAATCGTGTTTTATGTGATTTAATCGATTATATTTTGCTAAAATATACTTTATTGTATATTTTTTTCATAATGTATGAGATTAATACGTGCAAATATATAAAAAAAAATATTAGCTGTTTTATTTTTTTTAATCTTTTTTACGTAAATCTCTCATATTTTAGTATTTTTGCTTTAAAACAACTTTATTTACATTAGTAATGCTCGTAAAATTTTCGGTATGTAATTTTTTATCATTTAAAGAAAATACATCAATAAGCTTTTCTGCAACTTCTCTGACTGAACATAGAGAAGAAAATATATTTCAATCACCAATAAATGATATAAGCCTTTTAAAAAGCTTAATAGTTTATGGTGCAAATTCTAGTGGAAAAAGTAATCTTTTCAGTGCTTTAGGTTTTATGAAGCGGTTTGTCTTAAATTCTTCAAAGGATTCAATTTCAGGTGAAGAAATTGGTGTAGAAAGATTTAGATTGTCAACAGAAACAATTAAGAAACCAAGTTTTTTTGAATTAGAATTTATTATTGAAAGTACTAAATATAGATATGGTTTTAAAGTTGATTCAGATAGAGTTCACTCGGAATATTTATATTATCAAATAAAAACAAAAGAATACGTACTTTTTGAACGTGATTTTCAAGAAATCATTAGAGGAAAAAAAATTGACAAGGCAAATGAAAAACTTTTTGATATTACTAGAGAAAATGCTCTCTTTTTATCTGTTTGCGCTCAATTTAATGATCCTTTGGCAACATCTATAATAAAAGAAATTAGAAAGATAAATTTTATTACTGGTCTCGATGATTTTAGTTCTAGTGAATATACTGCAAGGATGTTGAGTGATAATAAGTCTAATGTTTTTATCAATGATCTTTTGAAAAGTGCTAATTTAGGCTTTAAAGAAATTAAAGTAGAGAGAGTATCTACAGAAGATTTACTATTGAAATCAGAAATACCTAAAGAACTTTATAAAATTATAGTAAAAAATAATCCTGAGAATAATATTATAAGCACAAAACATGATGTTTATAATGAAAAAGGAGAAATAGTAAGGGAAGAATTTTTTGATTTAAATTCAGATGAATCTCTAGGTACAAGGAAATTTTTTGCTTTAGCCGGACCTTTAGTAGATGCTTTAATTGATGGTAAAGTTTTAATAATTGATGAATTCGATTCAAGACTTCACCCAGAATTATGTAAAGCGATTATTAAACTTTTTAATTCATCTCGCAATAATCCTAGAAATGCTCAATTAATTATTGCATCTCATAATTCTACATTTATAAACTCAAATAATAAGCTGTTTAGAAGAGATCAAATTATAATAGCACGTAAAAATAAATATGGTGTTACTAAAATGAAAAGCTTATTTGATTTGAAAATAAGGAAAGATGCTTCATTTGAAAAAGATTATTTATCTGGAAAATATAATGGAGTTGAGATAGATTTAAATATTAGTAATCAATTTGAGTTAGATTTGTAATTTTGTTAAAATTCCCACTAGATTGCGATTATCTTCCTCATAAACACAATCTAAATTTTCTTAAACCACTTATATGGTTTAAAAAAACGTAGCAACTCTGCGTCTTTGCGAGAAATTTTCACGGTTAATCAAAATACCTACAAGGTTTTAAAAACCTTGCAGGAAAGCATAAAAAAAGGACGGCACTATATTAAGTACCGTCCTTTAAGGCAAATTTTAGATTTGCATTTTAAAACCATTATGATTTTAAAATGCCGCATTCAAGAATGCGTACAGTAATTGGTAATCTACTAAAAAGAAGACTAAACGCAGGTTATTCGTTTATGATATCGCCTTCCTTAGTTTCTTCGCTGGCAATTTTTACCAGTTTATCTTTAAGGCTTAAATCTCCGAAAATTTCGATTTTATCGTCGATTTCTCTTCCTTTTTTAATATCAACTCTGTTTGCTTTATGATTTACAACTCTAATTACAAACAAACCTTCAGCAGAATTCACCACTGCCGATTTCGGAACCACAAATGTGCTGTCTTTCGCATTAAGCGGTAATAAAACCTCGGCAACCATTCCTGGTAATAAATCTTTCTTTGTATTTACAACATCCATTTCAACACGCTCAGAACGTAATTTTAAATCTAAAGCACCAGACATTCTGGTAATTTTAGCTTTAAAAGTTTCAGGTAATGATTTTACATTAAAACTCATTTCGTCGCCTTCGTGTAAATATCCTGTATACAATTCAGGAATAGAAACTGCCAAACGTAATTTATCCTGCTGTTGAATGGTTAATAAAGGCAAATCTGAACCTTTTCCTGCCGGACCAACAAATGTTCCTAAATTCACGTTTCTTGCCGCCACAACGCCATCAAACGGAGCGCGAATTTCAAGATAACCTCTCATAATCGAAACTTCTTTATGCGCTGCAATTGCAGCTTGGTATTGCGCGTAATCAGAATTCTTTTTCCCGCTTGCCATTTCTAAATCGTTTTTAGAAATCGTTCCTTCAACCTTGCTTGTTTCATACAAACGGTTGTAAGTACTTTTGCTCGTTGTATAAATCGCTTCCATCGATTTTAATCTTGATTCGGCTGCAGCCAGCTGCGAACTGATTTCAGGAGCTTCTAAAACAATTAAAAGTTGTCCTTTTTTTACTTTCGTACCAATATCAACTTTCAATAATTTTACGAAACTGCTCACTTTAGCGTATAAATCTACTTGTTGAAAACCAGTTAATTCGGCTGGTAAACGCAATTCTGTAGTTAGTTTTTCTTTTTCTAAAAGAAACGTTTCAGTTTTAGGTTCGATTTCTGCCACAACAGGTTCTTCTTTCTTTGAATTACAGCTGTTAAGGAAAAATAATGCTGCAAAAAACAGCGCGCTATATTTTATAATTTTATTATTCATTATTTTGATTTTAATGATGAGATATAATGGATGCTTTCTTCGTCTTCAGGATCTAAAGAAACAGATTGTGTCGATGTTTTTTCTTGTGCCCAGGCAAAAATCTGAGGAAGAATTAATAATACGGCAAAAGTAGAAAATAATAATCCGCCAATAACCGCTCTTCCTAATGGAGAAACCTGATCGCCTCCTTCACCGTGTCCAATTGCCATTGGTAACATTCCCGCTATCATCGCCACAGAGGTCATAATAATAGGACGAAGACGCAGCGCCGCAGCTTCTCGCGCAGATTCTAATGCGTTTCCGTTTCGTTTACGCAATTGTTCGGCATTTGTGACCAGTAAAACGGCATTGGCAATCGAAACCCCAACCGACATAATGATCCCCATATACGATTGTAAATTTAGCGTTGAACCTGTAAGCGTAAGCATTAATAAAGCTCCTAAAACTACCGCAGGAACTGTCGTTAAAATTACCAATGAAACTTTGAACGACTGGAAATTAGCGGCTAACATTAAGAAGATTACAAAAACGGCAACCAATAATCCTGTTTGTAAACTACTTAATGTTTCGCTCAATACAGTACTTAACCCAATTGGCGAAATGAACAAACCACGAGGTAATTCGCCTAAAGAACTAATTGTTTTGCTCACATCTTTTGTAGCCGTACCTAAATCGGTTTGGTTGATGTTTGCCGTAACGGTAATGTAAGGCATAGCCCCTAAATTGTCATTTTCACCACTTACATAAGTTGGTGTAATTTTAGCAACGTCACTTAAAACCGGACGAATCGAATTTCTTAATACCGGAATTTCTCCAATATCAGTTTTGCTTTTCATCTTATTCAAAGGAACCTGAACCTGAACGTTGTATGATAATCCTGCTCTTTCATCAACCCAGGTATTTTTTTCTGTATATCTTGATGATGAAGTCGAAGCAACCAATGAACGTGAAATATCATTCATATCAACGCCTAATTCTGCAGCACGAGTTCTGTCAATATCAATATTCATTGCCGGATAGTGAATTGGCTGACCAATTTGCACATCTCTGAAATAAGAAATGGCTTTTAGTTTATCAACAATTTGATTGGCGTATAATTCATTTCGTTTTTTGTCTTTTCCTGCAATACGAATTTCGATTGGAGTAGGGGAACCCTGGCTTAAAACTTTATCCGTCAATTCGATTGGTTCAAAAGAAACTTTAGTATTTGGCAGTACTTTTTTAAGTCTTGCTCTAAAGTCATCTTTAAATTCATCCATATCAACATGATATTCTTTTAAACTTACTTGGAAAACAGCTTCATGTGAACCCGCCATGAACAAATAAATTGGGTTAATCGAGAATAGAGAAGGGTGCTGACCCACATAAACAGAAGTGATTCCGATATGCTCTTTTCCAACCATTTTCTCCAATTCTTTTAAAACAATTCTGGCTTGTTCTTCAGTTCTTTCTAAACGAGTTCCGTCAACAGCACGCATTCTCAATTGAAACTGGCTTGAATTGGTTTTTGGGAATACATCTTTTCCAATAAAACCAATAAATACAATCGCTAAAGCTGTAGCCGAAACCAGATATATAATACTTGTCGCTTTTTTGTATGGAAACAAACGATCTAAAGTTCTCATAAAACGGATTTTAAATCTTTCAAAAAGACTTATTTTTCCGTTATTATCTGTATCTAATCTTTCAACATAACCTTTTTTCTGTGTAATCAAATCTTTTTCAGATTCCGGAGTTAAACCACAGTCTCTAAATTCTGCTTCATCATCTGTAATTTCCGGGCCATGTTCGTGTTTTTCATGTCCTTTCATAATCCAGTTTGCCATTACAGGCACAAAAGTCTGCGATAATAAAAACGAAATAACCATCGAAAATCCAATCGCTAAAGCCAAAGGCAAGAACAAAGCTCCCGGAATACCAACCATGGTAAACGCTGGCGCAAATACAGCCAGAATACAAAGTAAGATCAATAATTTAGGTAAGGCAATTTCCTGACACGCATCCCAAATGGCGAGCGCCTTGGGTTTACCCATATCAAGATGCTGGTGAATATTTTCGATCGTAACCGTACTTTCATCCACCAAAATACCAATGGCAAGAGCCAATCCTGATAAAGACATTAAGTTGATCGTTTGCCCGAATAATTTCAGGAATAAAACTCCAGAAATAATCGAAATAGGAATCGTTAAGATTACGATTAATGCCGCACGTTTATCTCCAAGGAATAATAAAACCATTAATCCCGTTAAAACCGCACCAATAATTCCCTCAGTAATTAAACTTTTAACGGAGTTGATTACATAAACCGACTGGTCAAATTCATACGTAATGTTTACATCTTCAGGAAGTGTACTTTGAATTTTAGGAAGTTCGGCTTTTAATTTCTGAACCACGTCCCAAGTTGAAGCGTCACCCGCTTTTGCAATACTAATATAAACCGAACGTTTTCCGTTTACCAAAGCATAACCTGCCGTAATATCGGCACCATCTTTTACAGAAGCAACATCGCCTAATTTTAGATTTTGAACACCGCCTTTAAATAACGGAATCTGCTCAAAATCCTTAACTTCTTTAATGGTATTATTAGTTGGCGTAATATAGTTTTTGTCGCCCATACGAACGTTTCCGGAAGGAGCCGTTTGGTTGTTTAAACGAATCGCTTCCACAATTTGATCCGGCGTCATATTATGCGAACGCAATAAATCCGGATCAACATTTACCTCAATTGTTCTTGGGCTTCCGCCAAAGGGAGCCGGCGATAATAAACCGGGAATTGCCGTAAACGAAGCACGAACGTAAACGTTAGCTAAATCCTGTAATTCATTGTTTGATCTAATTTTACTGCTTAAAACCAATTGACCAATTGGAAGAGAAGAAGCATCAAAACGAATGATAAACGGAGGCTGAGTTCCCGGAGGAAAAGCCGCTTGAATCCTGTTGGAAAGCGCACTTAACTCGGCAGCAGCCTGAGCCATATTTGTACCTTCATAATAGGTTAATTTCATGATCATTAACCCCTGAATATTTTTGGTTTCTACCGATTTGATACCATTAGAAAAAGGTAAAACATTCACGTAGTTTTTAGCAAAATAAGCTTCCATCTGGTCTGGCGTATAACCTCCAAACGGATGCGCAATATAAATAACCGGCAAATTCATTTTTGGCAGAATATCTACCTTAATGTCTTTGATGGCACCAATTCCGAAGAAAAATAGACCCGCAACCAATACTAATATGGAAATGGGTTTGCGGAGTGCAAAACGTATTAAATTCATTAGACGTTATAATTAAAATTCATTTATAAATAAGTCAAAATTGCCCGTTGCAGCAACTTTCAGTAAAAACGACTGCCATACATTATTGTTCACAATATCACGATCGATTTCGGCACGGTTTAAAGTATAAATCGTTTGGGTCAAATCGGTTAGATCTGTTAAACCATTTTTGTATAAAGTCGATTTTTGAATGTAAGCTCTTTTTGCCGCATCAACCTGAATAGGCGCTTCGGCATAATTATCAAGTGTAATTTTGATCTTATCTTCGGCAAAAGTCAATTGTGATTTTAATTCTCTGTCTGCCTGATTATACTCTTCCTGTAAAGCCTGAGAAACAAATTTCTGAGCACTTACTTGTTTGCTTGATCTAAAAGGCGTGGTTAAATTCCATGTAATTCCAACTCCAACCAAATAATTGGTACGATCCGGATTTACACCATCCCAGTAATTTCTGCTAAACGCATGCTGATCTGTGGCATAACTATTTTCAAACCCCGAAGCCCTGGTTTGTAAAACTCCAAAAGCACTCATGGTTGGGTAATAAAAACGTTTGTATAATTTAACCTGCTGATTGCTGTAATCGATTTTTGTTTTATAGAATTGTAATAAAGGATGCAGACTATCTGTAGCTGCATTTGTTTTAATTAATTCTTTTGGAATCTGAGTTACAAAAAGAGTATCCGTAGCAAAATCCTGAGGCGCAACGCCCATTAAATCGACTAATTTATTGTTTTGCTCTTTAACGAAATTCTTCGCCAGATTTAAAGCAATTTTAGCTTTAGAAACTTCGGCTGTAGCCAATGTAGAATCTACTCCGGCCAATAATCCGTTTTTAACTCTCGCAACAGCTGTCTTTTTGAAAACTTCTGCACGATCCAGATTTTTTTGCTGCGAGATCAACAATCTTTGGCTTGCCAGTAAATTTAAATAAGCGGCAGAAATTTTGATTTCCTGCTGGAATTTTTCCTGTTGTAAATCTTTTTCTTTGGCCTGAACATCAATTTTAGACAAATTGATTTTTTCCTGTGTTTTTCCAAAAGTGAAAAAATCCCAGTTCATGTTGACCAGATAAAGTGCGCCAAAAGCCGAATTCCAGTTTTGTTCCGGCAGTGGTAATCCTGATGAAGCAACTCCAAGACCTCCAAATCCATAAAGCGGCCCGTTTTGACCATTTACAGTTCCGTAATCCTGCTGTGCCGATAAATTTAGGTTAGGCAGGTAATCACGTCGAGATTGTTTTAGAGTCTCTTTTGATGCATTGGTGTAATTGTTTTTTGCCCTGATCGAACCGTAATTTTCAAGCCCAGTTTTTACTGCTTCTTTTAAAGAAAGGGTTTGAGAGTAACCGATTGATGCAAAAATCAAGAAAAATAATAAGGTAATTTTTTTGAAATACATAAACTCAAGTGTGAAATTATAGCACAAATTTATTTCTCTTGTACTGATAAAAGTCATGTTAAGTGATGTACTGCGATAGTAAATGACCAATTCAATTGGTCATTTTTTAGAAATGATAATTAAATATTTGTCCGTACTTTGTGAACTATTTAAGTTTAAAAAATGAGCATAAAATTTGATAATATTCTGGATAACAAATGGTGGCAGGAAATTGCCGTCGTCGCGTTTTCCTTTACTATATATACTTTAAAAAATGACTGGATGTTATTTAGTTCCATAACATCTGTTTTAATGGGCATTTTCTTTTATTGCATTTTGTACATGCACGCCCAGTTCAATCGTTTCTTCCTTTTTCCCATATTATTTAAAACCCGTCGTCCTTTTACTTACCTGGTATTAACGCTTTTTGGGGTTCTTGTTTTCTCTGTCGTTTTGTATGAGCTTACGATGCTGGATATGTTTAGAAATCTTTATTTTTATCAAAACTCGCATCAAAGAAGTTATTTGTACCAATTGGCCAGCGTTTTGGGAACTTTGGTTTGTATTTTGAGCCCAATTATTGTTTTTAAATTCTACAGAATCCACAGAAAACGTACCGAAGAAGCTTTGCTATTCAACCAAATGCAGTTGAATTCGTTAAAAGGACAATTGAACCCGCATTTTTTATTCAATACTTTTAATACGCTTTACGGAATCAGTCTAGAATTTCCGGACAGAACGCCGGATTTAATTATGAAGGTTTCGCAGTTAATGCGTTATCAATTAGAAAGTAACAGCAAACAATGCGTATCTTTAGAAGACGAATTAGAGTTTATAAACAGTTACGTGCAGCTAGAAAAAGAACGCGTAGGATATCGTTGTGATATTACTTTTGATTCTAAAGTTGATAATGAAAATGCGTATAAAATTTCGCCGATGCTTTTAATTGCTTTTATTGAAAATGCTTTTAAACACGGAACCTGCGCGATTGAAAAATGTTTTGTCCAAATTTTTATTACTGTGGAAGACGGACAACTGCATCTTCATGTAGTAAACTCAATTCCAACGAAGCAAACCGATGTTGTTTCGACCAAAATTGGTTTAAAAAATACGATTGAAAGACTGAATTTGATTTTCGGGAAAAACTATACACTCGATATCCAGGAGAATAAAAAAACGTATATAGTTGATTTAAAACTGCAGTTGAAAAGATTTGCATAATGAGAGATCCAAAAAAATGCATTATTGTTGATGATGAGCCGGCAGCGCATTATGTTTTAGCTAATTATATAAAACAGAATCCGCAGTTAGAATTGGTTTTTCAGGGATATAATGGCATTGAAGCAATGGATTATCTTAGGGAAAATAAAGTCGATTTAATGTTTTTGGATATCAATATGCCTGAGATTTCAGGAATGGAATTATTAAAGATTATTCCCAATCATCCTAAAACCATTTTAACGACAGCTTATTCTGAATTTGCACTCGAAAGCTACGATTACGGTGTAATTGATTATTTACTGAAACCTATTTATTTTCCGAGGTTTTTAAAAGCTGTAGATCGTTTTTTCTCTACAGAAAATGTAAAAACAAAAGAAGAAGAAGTTGTTGTAAATAAAGTAAGCGTAAAAGTTGATGGTTATTTTATTGATATTGAATTAGACCAGCTTTTATATGCACAGAGTTTTGGAAATTATGTAAAACTGCACACAACAAAACGAACTTATCTGGCCTCAATAACCACAACAGAGCTTGAAAAATGCTTGCCGGAGAAGAATTTTATCCGAATCCATAAATCTTATATTGTCGCATTGGACAAAATTGATACAACTGAAAAAGATTTTGTAATAATCAAAAATGAAAAATTACCCGTTGGAATAACCTACAAAAGGGAATTGACGGATAGATTAAAAAAGTAACATTTTTTTTATTAAAAAATATTTGGATTTCATTTTAAAAGTAATAATTTTAGTACGTTATTTTGGTTTTATATTTTAATAGTCAAGATCATGAAAAAAGTATTCTTATTGCTGGTTTTACTTTATGGAGGTTTTTTAAGCGCTCAAAATGAAGTAGTAACACCGCCCGAAAAAGTTAGGTTTACTTTTGAAAAAGAATACCCAAATAAAGTTGCGGTCTGGTCTATAGATTACGTTGGCGATGATAATGATGAGATTAGATACGAAGCAAAATTTAATACCGATAAGAATACCAAAGCGCTGGCCGTTTATGATAATTTGGGAATTTTAAAAGCATATGAATTACAAATTCCATTAACTCAATTACCTCAAAAAGCGCAGACTTATTTAAAGAAAAATTACGCACCAAAAGCGATTAGGGAAATCGCTGTAATAGTAAATGATAAAAACAAAACCACTTATGAAGTTGGTGTAGAAAAAGACTCCAGATTTTATGATGTTGTTTTTGATCAAAATGGAGGTTTTGATGTGATCATCGAAAAAAATTAACAAGCACACTTACTAATTCAATTATATTTAAAACGGCAAACCCGACAAGTTTTATACTTGTCGGGTTTTGTTTTTGTTGATATCTAGGAAATACTATAAGTTTTAATTTTTTTCATAATTAAAAATGTAGTAATTTTATTACTTTATATGCAGATTGTTTAATTTATTAAAGTATTATTATGAAATTTTTTTATTTATTTACCGCCTTTTTATGTTTCAATTTTTTAATTGGGCAGCAGAGCATTTTGCTTCCGTCAGAAAAGACAGTGAAGGCTTTTGAAAAACAATATCCACAGAAAAAGCCAATTTGGTCTATGGAATATGGTAAGAATGAGAATGATATTAATTTTGCCGCAAAATTTACCATAGCAGCCAAAACTCAGGCTTATGCTGTTTATGACAGTGATGGAAATTTTAAAAAGTATAAAGAGCAAATCTCAAGTGCTAAACTGCCAAAAAATGGACAGACTTATCTTGACACCAATTATCCGGTTAAATCGAGCTCGAAATCAAAAAGTAAATCAAAAAATAAGATGGCAGTGGCTGTAAGAGAGGCTTATTCTGTTGTTGATGCTAATAGTAAAACGACTTATGAAGTGAAAGCGGCAAAAGACGGAAAAAATTATAATCTTATTTTTGATGAAGAAGGAAACTTAATTAAAACAATTCAAATAGGATAAAAAATATTTATTCAAAGATATTTAAAAAAGCAAACCCGACAGATTTTTAAAACTTGTCGGGTTTTATTTTTTATCTTTTTGCCAAATAAATTACGCAATCGCCAATTTTTCTCTCCACTTGGTAAGATTTACGCCTTTAAAAATAAGCCATAATGTAAGGCCTAATTCTGCAATGATGCAAGGAAACAATAATGCAAAATTAGAAAGCTGCGGTGCCAGAATGGATAGAAAACTGTTTATTAAGTAGCAAAGACCAGCAATTGCCATTAAAATACCTAATACTTTTGGTAAATATTGAGATTTATAGATTAAATATCCTTCAATAAGACACACAAATCCAAAAAAGATCAAACCTACACCAAATCCATAGCCGTGTAATTTTATGGAAAGATAAGATAATGCATGTAATTGATCTGGATTGAAAGATTTTAAGTAATCTGAATCTCCAAGGAAAAATAAAGCAGCAAGCAGATTTAATTTGTTGGCTGCCAAAACAGCAGTTTGAATCAGGTTAAAAGATAAATTGAGCAGTGCAAGTTTTTTGTTTACAGGTCTCAGCAGATAATAAAGTATAATCATTACAGGCAGATCACAAATTTGCATAATCAAATCTGCGCTGATTCCTATTCGCCATAAAAGATCAGAATTCATAATATTGTTTGCTGTAGCAGCTGCATCTTCGTAAACAATTAATTTGCTTCTTACGAAGATTTCAGCAAATAAACCTGTTACAATAATAACCAGGTATAATAATCCGGCTATTCTCGCGTAAAATTGGGGAGAAGTTTCAAAATTTTTTGGTTTCATATTTTGGTTAGTTTAAGATAAGACGTTTGTCTCACTAAATTGTTACCAACCATGATATTAAGTTTATTTTCTTGTTTTAAAAAGAAACCCGACAGGTTAAAAAAAACTGTCGGGTTTAATTCTCAACGTAAATAAGAATTACAAATTCATTCCACCAGAAGCTTCAATACGTTGTGCATTTACCCATTTTGCATCTTCAGTACATAAAAAAGCAACAACACCGCCAATATCATCTGGCAAACCGACTCTTCCTAAAGCTGTAATTGAAGCTATGTGTTGATTTAATTGTTCATTATCACGAACTGCGCCTCCGCCAAAATCAGTTTCAATAGCACCCGGAGCTACAACATTAGCTCTGATTTTTCTTTCGCCTAATTCTTTTGCCTGATATTTTGTTAAAGTCTCGATTGCGCCTTTCATAGAAGCATAAGCCGAATAACCAGGAAATGAAAACCTTGCTAAACCTGTTGAAATATTTACAATTCCGCCGCCGTCGTTCATTACGTTCAAAGCTTTTTGAGTTAAGAAAAACGGACCTTTAAATTGAATATTAGTCAATTGGTCAAACTCTGCTTCAGTAGTTCCAACGAATGAATTATGAATTCCAATTCCGGCATTGTTTACTAAAAAATCAAATTTATCCGTATTGAAAGTGCTTTTTAAAGTTGAAGAAATACCTTCAAAAAAGCCATCAAATGTATTTGAATCTCCCACATTCAATTGAAGAGACGCCGCTTTTTGACCTAAACTTTCGATTTCTTTTACAACAGCGTCTGCTTCGTCTTTTTTACTGTTGTAAGTAATGATAACGTCAAGTCCTTTTTTAGCAATAGCGATTGCCATGTTTTTTCCTAAACCTCTGCTTCCTCCTGTAACCAGAGCTATTTTTGTATTTACTGCCATTTTTATAATTGTTAATTATGAATTATTAATTGTGAATTGTTTGTTGTTCTGTCAGTCTGAGCGAAGTCGAAGACCTTTATGGTACGAATGTCCTTCGACTTCGCTCAGGAGGACAAATGATTGTGTTTAAATAAAATTAATTAGCATGCATTGCATTAAAATGATTTCTCAACTCTTCTGCGCTTGCGTTTAATCTCGTTTCGCTGGTTCCAAAAGTAAGTTCTGGTTTTCCGTCTTTTAATTGTTCAAAAATAGATTCGATAAAACTGCTTACGCTTGGATGTGCGTCGTGTAAACCAACTCCACCAAGATCTGTATTCAATGCGGGCGGAATAATTTCGATTACTTCAATATTTTTAGCTTTTAATAAATGACGAAGTGAAAGTGTAAACGAACGGAAAAATGCTTTTGTAGCCGAATAAACCGGAACTTTTGCAAAAGGCGAAAATGCCAATCCAGAAGTTACATTCATTACCGTTGTTAAAGATTTCAACTCAATAAATAAAGAAGTTAAATGCAGCGGCGCTTCAATATTCGTACTGATTTCTGCTTTCATGCTTTCGTAGAAATCAGCATCTGTAACAGAAACCCATTTTTGGATTCCGGCATTGTTGATTAATACGTTTAAATCAGGATGATTTTCTTGAATCCATTTGTAAAGGGCAACTCTTTCTTCTTCTAAAGATAAGTCGCATACTTTTGTAATTACAGAAGGAAATTTTGCTTTCACTTCGTTTAAAACAGATTCTCTTCTGCCGCAGATAATTACAGTATTATTTTCCTGAATAAATCTTTCAGTAAGTCCAAGTCCAATTCCGCTTGCACCGCCTGTTATTAAAATTTTGTTGTTTGATAAATTCATCTTTTCGATCTTTTAAATTGATAAGACAAAGGTAGGAGTGAAGTCGTGTTGGGGAATTGTAAATATCAAACCGATGTTTGCAAAATTCAAATCAGGTTTAGCAATTAAAAATTAAAAATTGATAATTAAAAATTCCAATTCTCATTTTATGTCATCCTGAGCGAAGTCGAAGGACACGCACAGCTGTACTCAAAGCATAGTCTGAGTTAACTATTGTCAATAATCTAAAATCTAAAATAATCTAGCTCCTAAAAGCCAACGGCGTAAAAGTAGTTTGTTTTTTAAAAAAGTTAGAAAAATGCGCTAATTCTTCAAAACCAAGAGAATAAGCGATTTCAGAAATATTCCAATCCGTTTGTTTTAAAAGGATTTTCGCTTCGTTTGTTAATCTTGAACTGATTAATTCGGTTGTGGTTTTTCCGGTATTTTCTTTTAAAACTTTATTTAAATGATTAACGTGAACCGATAATCTTGCTGCAAAATCCTTTGCAGTTCTTAGTTCTAATCGCTGATGCGGAGATTCTATTGGGAATTGTCTTTCTAATAATTCTGCAAATAAAGAAGAAACTCTTGCTGCAGAATTGTGTTTAGAATATAGAGCAGTTATAGGCTGTAATTTTTGTCCAAAGTGAATTAATTCAGCGACATAATTTCTAATTAAATCATATTTATAGATATAATCAGAATTAATTTCTTTTTGTATTTTGTTGAAAATCAATGCAACTTCTTCTACTTCTTCATCTGATAATTGAAAAATAGGATAACCGTCTGAAGCAAAAATAGGAAGTTCGTCTAAATCAATTCCGCTTTTGTTTTTTGATAAAAACTCGCTTGTAAAAACGCAAAACTGCCCAGATTGATTAGTGTCTTGCGGAACGTAATTATATGGAATTTTTGGTGTTGCAAATAAAAGTCCCTGTTTTTCTATTTCAATTACTTTGTCGGCATACTCTGCTTTATTATGACCTCGAATCAAACTTATTTTATAATAAGCTCTTCTGTCATAAGGCATTGTTGGTTTTCCCTGAAGACGTTCTAAAAGCTCTTTGATATCAAATACATTAAAATGACCAATCTCTTTTTGAATGTCATTTGGCAGTAATGAATTGGATTCAGCGGTTGTATCTTCGCTAATATCTTTGTAAAATGAATCTAGGGATTTCATATGTATGAATTGTAAAATTCAAATATACGAATTTTTTTGGCCCGCGGATTTTACGGATAAAACAGATTTGCACAGTCATTGCGAGGAACGAAGCAATCTTACTTGCTGAATCAATTGGTGATTTTTGTGAGTGCGGTTGCTTCGTGCCTCGCAATGACATGCTGTGTGTTTATTTAAACGCAAAGTATTATTCGCATTTTATGTCATTTCGAGGAACGAGAAATCGCACTAGAAACTCCGCAATGTGAGTCGCCAATCTTTGTAGATTATCGCGTGCGATTTCTCGTTCCTCGAAATGACAATACTTTATGTTAAAAAATCAAAATAAACTGCCCTGAACAAACTCAGCTTGTGCATTTCCATTAAAAGAAAAAGTATCAATTACAAAAAACTGTTTTTTAATAGCGTCAAGTTCTCGAAGTACAATTTCCTTGCACGAAAAATCAATATCTATTGTAGTAAAAAGCTGCGAGGCAATTTTAAGGTTTTCAGGAGTTAATTTCCTTCCGATTGACATATGCGGATCGTCGCTTTTTTTGAGTTTTAAAGGTTTTAAAGATTCCTGAACCTTTTTCATAATAGGTTTCAGGTTATTTTTTGATTCTTCGTTAGGAGCTATATAAAACGCTCCGGCATTGTCATAAGAACCAAAATGATCAAAATGAACCTGAAAAGGAGTAAAAGTGTCGCAAATTTTAAAAAGCTTTTGTTTGTATTTATCAATTTCGGATTCGGTAATTGTGAATTCACAAATCGTAATATGTCCAACAGAATTACAACTGTTATACCAATCAATTTTGCTTTTTAAATAATCCTTCATTGTTTTGACGGAATCAATAACATCTTGCGAAGGATAAATGGCAACAGAATACTTTTTCTCCATTATTTGGATTTTGAATTATACAAATTTAAGCTGTTAGTAAATCAGAGCGATTTATTTAGACCAAAATTTTCTTGAAAACCCATTATTTTGATCGTATGAATATTCATAGTCAATTAATTTTTTGCGTTTTGAAAATTCTTCAGAAGAAATAATCTTTATGTCTTCGGGATATTCAACTATGGCAGTTTTAATCAAATTATATTGAATTTTGCCTTTTTCATTTTTATTCTTAACCAATATAATATCATCATTCCCTATTACTTCAATTAAATCATAAATTAGCACTAAACCAGAATCTTGATGTTGTATTTCGATATATTTTGATGGAAGGATATCACTTTCCATTAAATAAAAATTACGAGACAGGCTTTCTTTAAAAGTATAATCTTTATAAAGACATTGCGTTAAAAGTAGTGAGACGAATAGAACAATAATTATTTTGGAGTATTTTTTTCTCATTTGAACAGATTGTGTTACACAAATTTAGAATTTAAATTGTGCTGTCAAAGCCGTATAAAAATAATCTTTTCCAGAACCAGCTTCTTTTAAAAATGCTCCTGCATCAAACCAGGCGCCTTCAACTGAAACGGTTAAAAAAGGATTTACAGAATAATCAAAATTTGTGATCAATTGAGTTCCTATAAAACGTTCGGTTGTGTTATCTCCAGAATATAAAAGCTGCATGTTTGGGGCGTATAATCCGTCGTGAATGGAACTTCTCCAGAAAATATCATAATCGATTCCGAAGCCTAATTTTTCGGTTAAATCTAAAGCAATTGACGGGTGAATGTCAATTAAGTTTGATGGACCAATTAAACCGACTAAACCAAAATAAGCGCCTTTTGGATACAACGGATTAAAAGTCTGCAATTGATTGTCATTACTGTTTTTATCTCCGGAAATGAATTCGGTTTTTAAACCAATTTCGGGATTGAATTTTACATTTTCAAAAGTATACGAAGTATTAGATGAAAGTGTCCATGCGGAAATATTTTGCGATTCGATTTTTCCGAATTGGTACAAACCTTCAAAATCATATTTCCAGTTTCCTTTTGTTTTCCAAATTCTTGTTCCTATGGAATGTCTGGTTTCTTCGCCAATAGCGTTATCAAAAACGGCTCGATTTTTCCATAAACCTAAATAATACAAATCGATGTTTTGAATAAAAGGCACTTTGTGAAATACGGTATAACTTCCCCAAAGTTTGGCATTGTCATTAAAATCATCGTTGAAAACTCCAGGTTTATTGGCAACAGGATGCGAATAAAAAGCATCCGTCTGCCAATTGTTATTTTTGTAGAACAGTTTCATTCCGTCAAAAGCAATTCTATTATTTGGACGTTCGCGAACGCTGACCAAACGCTGAGAACCGTATGCGATTTCTTGTCTTCCAACTCTAAAAGTTAACTGCTGATTTTTATTTTGAATGAAATCAACATCTAAAAATGCCTGATGAAAATCGAGTTCGTTTTCATCAACCGGACTCGGATCAATTTTGCTGTTGGCCAGACTGCTTTGAAATTCAATAAAAGTTCTGAACCTTCCCAAATGAACATCGGCATTTAGTAAATATCTGGACAATAAATAGCCGTCGCCGCCTGTGGTTTCATCGCCCCATTTATCATTTACGGTATAAAAATATTGTTCTCTGATTTCGCCGCCAATTGAAGCGTAGTATTTGTCGTTTTTTCCTAACGGAATATGTTTAATTTTCTCGTACCAAGTTTTCGTCGAATCGGCTTTTAGATATTGGAAATCATCGTCATATCGCAGCTTTTGGAAAACTGGTTTTTGTTGTGCATTTGCAGAAAAAATGATTCCCAAAAGCAACAATAATCGGAATGTATTTTTCATATTAGTTTTTTTGGTAACCTCCAAAGTAATTTACAGGACTCCAATCCGGAATCGCTTTTGGTGTTTCTTTGGCAAAGGTTCTAAATTCATTATCAGCATAAACTACTTTTCCGTTTACGACTGTTAGTTTTGATTCTATATTTAAGATTTTTTCTTCAGGAGTCGCGAAATAATCATCAGAAAGGATAGAGAAATCGGCCAGTTTATCTGCTGTCAGCATGCCGCGGTCTTTTTCAATATTGATTAATTGTGCGCTTCCGTAAGTGAATAATTTTAGAGCGGTTGTTCTGTCCAGAATATTTTCATCATTCATATATTTTAAACCGCCTAAAGTTTTCCCAGTTGTTAACCAATATAAACCAACCCACGGATTGTAACTTGCAACACGGGTTCCATCAGTTCCCATTCCTACTTTAATTCCTAATTCTAGTATTTTCTTTAGCGGAACTGTATTCGCAGCTGCCGTTTTTCCATATCTTTTAATAAAACTTTCACCTTGATACGCCATTCTATGCTGAATCGCTAATCCGCCGTTTAAAGCTTTTATTCGTTTTAAATTTTCTGTAGAAACCGTTTCTCCGTGATCAAAGAACCATAAAAGCCCATTTAAAGGTATTTCTTTATTAATGTCTTCAATTACATTTAAAAATCTTGTAATGCTTTCGTTATAAGTGGCATGAATTCTAAACGGCCATCTGTTTTTAATTAATAAAGACAAAACTTCTTTTAATTGTCCTTCCATTGCAGGGCTTAATTCTGGTCTTGGTTTATCGAAGTTTTCAAAATCTCCCGCACTCATTACTAAATTTTCTCCTGCACCCTGAACATGATATTCTACTTTGTCTGAATGATGATCATCGTCACAGCCTTCGCCAATTTCGACTGTATTAATCCATTTGGTGTAGTCGTTTAGTTCACTTCCTGCTTTTTGAGCAAACAAATAATACGGCATTCTAATCGTTAAATCGCTGTCTTTGCACAAACCATTCGTTACACCATAATCGTCTGGAAAGTTTTGAAATCCGCCTCCTGCATCCATAATTGCTGTTACGCCAAGACGGTTCATTTCGGTCATAAATTGTTTTGTAGAGTTTATTTTTTCTTCTGGAGATAATTCCGGAAGTTTAGAAAGTGTTGAGTATAAAATAAAAGCATTTGGCTCGGCAACTAATAATCCGGTTGGATTTCCTTCTGGATCTTTTTCAATTAATCCTGCATTTGGGTTTGGAGTATTGGCATCAATTTTTAAAGCTTGTAATCCAGCTTTGTTTAAATAAGCGTGTCCGTATAAATGAAGAATAAATGTTGGGACATCGCCTGTTACTTCGTTGATTTCTGCTAAAGTTGGGAGTCTTTTTTCTTCAAATTGATACGCATTCCATCCGCCTACAACACGAACCCATTGTCCTTTTGGAGTTCTTTGCGCTTGTTCTTTCAGCATTGCCAAAGCTTTTTTAAGGGAGCGAACGCCATCCCAGCGTAATTCGGTATTAAAGAATCTTCCGCCGCGGATAATGTGCATGTGAGAATCGAATATCCCGGGAATAATAGTTTTTCCTTTGGCATCGATTACCGTTGTTTTTTTGTCTTTTAATTTTAAAATTTCGCTGTTTTTTCCTGTTTTAAGGATTTTTCCATCGGCGACAGCCATAGCTTCGGCAATTGTATTTTTATCGTCTAAAGTGTGAATTACGGCATGATGAACGATAAGTGTAGTTTTTTTGTCTTGAGCGAAAACTGAAACAGAAAGCAATAATAGAAAAGCTAATATTTTGAAAGAGAGTTTCATGGTTGTGGTATTTGTTTGGTTTAGTAGAAGAAAAGACTGTACGTTTTATACAGTCTTTTTTGATGGATTAAATATTAGACGCAGATTTTAGAGATTTGCTTCGCAAAGACGAGGATTTACACAGATTTTTTTATTGATAACAGATGATTAAAAATCCGTTTTTATCCGCGTCTTTGCGAAGCGAATCCGTTTCATCCGTGTGCCATTAAACATTTAATGTTTCAACATTTCGTGAGCATATTGAACACCTACACCATAAGCACCACCGTATTTTTTAACTAAATCGGTTACAGGTACATAAGTTTCCTGACGAGCCCAGTCGCGTTGTAATTCTAATAAATATTGTAATGAAGTTACAGGATGTGCACCCGCTTGTACCATACGTGTTACAGCCATTTCGTGTGCTTCTTTAGAAACGTCGCCGCTTGCATCTGTAATTACGTAAACATCATAACCTTCGTTGATTGCTGATAAAACTGGCCCAACAATACAAACACTTGTCCATAAACCACCAAAAACGATTTTCTTTTTACCAGTTGCAATAATGGCTTTGCGTGCAGGAGCATCTTCCCAAGTGTTCATTGTAGTACGATCGATATAGTTTGAAGTTTTTTGTGGATAGAATTCTTCAATTTCTCTAAAAACAGGTCCGCTGAATGATTTCTCAGCAACGGTTGTTACAATAGTTGGAACTTTGAATATTTTTGAAGCTCCGGCTACAAGGGCTGTGTTGTTTCTAAGCTGATCAATTGGAATATTAGTCACTGCAAATGCCATTTGGCTTTCGTAATCGATTAGGACTAAAGTATGATTTGTTGGGTCTAACAATGCCGGACTTGGTTTTTGAGCAAATCCAATAAATGTTACAAATAATAAAGCTGCGGTAAGGATTAATTTTTTCATGATAATGTGATTTTGTTGTTAATTAAAAGGTTTAAAAAATATTTTGTATTTGATTTTCAATGTTTTGCATTCAAATAAAATGCCTTGTTTGTAATGTGTTGATTTTAAAAGGTTTTTCAGAAAAGGCAATAGTGATCCTAGCGATATATCGTCAATAAAAATTGGATATTCGTTAATGTATTATCGTAAAGCTTTTAATGAATTTTAAAAGAGAAAAATGCTGGTACCTAAATTTTTCCTTTTAGATGTAATCGGTGGAGAATTTCTGATTTTAATAATCCGCTTCCTCCGCCAAAATGTTCAATTACTTCAACTTCCGGCTGCTGTTTTAAGCAAAATGAAGTAAACTCTTTTTCGACGTGATCTTCGATTCCGGAACTCAAAAGAACAACATCGATTTTGTGATTCTGAAAATATTCCTGAGCTTCTTTTTCATTGTTGAAAGAAACTGCGTTCCAATCTTCATATGCGTTTACAAGGCGAAGTAAAATGGCCAATATCGCTTCGTTTTTTCCGAGTAATAAGAATTCAAGAGTTTTCATTTTTTTCTTTTTTAAAGTTACTAAGGTTCTAAGATTCTGAGGTTCTAAGTTTTTTTAGAATTTCAGTTAAACAGAATTTGTAATTTATTTAGCAAATTTATTTGTTTTGTTTTTGCTTCAACTTAATCTAGAATAAGAAAGTTTTTTTTAGTTTCTAAGATGCTGAGGTACTAAGATTCTAAGTTTTTTCTTTTTCTATTTGGTTTCAGTTTTTGACAGAACTTGTAATCTACTATGCAAATTTATTTGTTTTATCATGGCTTCAACTTAATCTAGAACAAGAAAGATTTTTTTAAAGTTTCTAAGATACTGAGGTACTAAGATTCTAAGTTTTTTCTATTTGGTTTCAGTTTTTGACAGAACTTGTAATTTACTATGCAAATTTATTTCTTTCATTACGGTTTCAACTTAACCTAGAATAAGAAAGGTTCTAAGCCTAAAAAAAACTTAGAACCTTAGCGTCTTAGAACCTCAGAACCTTAAAAAGAAAAATATACGGGAAACCCGTAATGGAATCTCAAAAGGCTGTATTAGATTTGTCTTGTTGAGATTGAGATAATGATTTACTACCTTTTAAATTATTCCTTAAAGATCTTAGCGGTTAAACTGTTTTTGGAGAAACAATTTTTTTAATTTTTTAAAAATTTGACATATTCACTTTATCATGGGTAACTTGTAGAAATTTGCAAATAATACAACAGATGTCTATTTTTTATGGGCTTTTAGATTTGGTTAATTGGTTGGCCTCTTCTAAAAGCCTTTTTTTGTTTACTACTTTTTGGTTTTAGTTATAGCCGTTTACTTTTAGCCATTCCTGGCAATCTCTTGTCCAATATTTGCTGGTGTCGTTTACGCCTAAACCAAAACCGTGACCACCTTTTTCATATAAATGTAACTCCGCTGTAACTCCATTTTTTTTAAGTGCTAAATAATAATCAATACTATTTTCTGGTAAAACGACCGTATCATCTGTAGCATGAATTAAAAAAGCAGGAGGTGTTTTTGCGGTAACTTTCTTTTCGTTTGAAAATGAATCAATTAAATCTTGTGAAGGATTATTTGCCAGTAAATTAATCTGTGAACCTTTGTGTGTAATGTCATTTTGCATTGAAATTACAGGATAAATTAAAAGAGAAAAATCGGGACGGGCGCTTACTTTATAAGCAGATTCATAAACTTTATCATCATAATGAGTAGATAGAGTAGCTGCCAAATGTCCGCCCGCAGAAAAGCCTAAAATTCCAATTTTATTTGGATCAATATTCCATTTTGCAGCATTTTGTCTTACGTAGCGAATCGCTTCCTGTGCGTCTTGCAGCGGGCCTACATTTTTATTTTTCATTATTAAATCGCTCGGAAGTCGGTATTTCAATACAAAAGCCGGAATTCCTAAACTATTAAACCATTGCGCCACTTTTGTTCCTTCTTTATCAATAGCTAAATGCTGATATCCTCCGCCGGGAAGAATAATTACTGCGGGCTGATTTGGTTTTGTTACATTCGGAAAAAATGCCGTTAAAGTGGGAATTGAAACTAAACTGGTACTTTGAACTTTTCCGTCAGTTATGATTTCTTTTTCTTTATAATCGGGTGCTTTAATTTCATCCGGAATTTTATTCCAAAGCGGAATTACCTGATTTTGCGCCTTTATATTGAATAATACTCCTGTAAAAAGAATAAAACTAAATACAGTTTTTCTAAAATATTGTTTTTTTGAATTTTTCAATGTTAAATTTAATTAGTTGTTTTACAATTGTTTACTTATTTGATCAAGTTGATTTATAAATTTGGATTTGAATAAATGAAAGGTAATTAAAAACAATTTCATGAGTATTAAATCCCGGGACAATTTTACCCCTAAATACGGATAAATTTCACCTATTGGCTTTTAACAAATATATTGGTTAATGTGTAATTTTGAGTTCTTTTTTTTATGCAATGTCTTAAATTTGATACTGAAAATAATTTTATATATAATTTATTTGGAATATAAAGATTAAAAACTATATTTGTGCAATCGATTACATTATTGCAATCCTATAATTTTAATCTCTTGATCCTAATGTGTTTAAATTATGCATTTGTATACAGATCTTAAAATTAAATAATCTAACTATAATAACCACAATCATGAGTCAAACCGATGCTGTTACAGTAAATCAAACTATTAAATCTGCAGGAAAATATCGTTGGAGTATATGTGCGCTTTTGTTTTTTGCAACCACAATTAATTACCTTGACAGACAAGTTCTTTCGTTGACTTGGAAAGATTCTATTGCTCCAGAATTTCACTGGACAAATAGTGATTATGGAGATATAACTGCCTTGTTTTCGATATTTTATGCTGTTTCATTATTATTTGCTGGTCGCTTTGTAGATTGGTTAGATACAAAAAAAGGATTTCTATGGGCAATTGGAATTTGGTCTATAGGAGCTTGTCTTCATGCTTTTTGTGGTATTGCTACTTCTGGAATAATTACTGGAGATTGGTTCGTAGGCTTTCATGGGTCAAAAGAAATAATAAGCTCCGTTCAGGATACTGCCTTGGTAATTAATGTAAGTGTTACTTTGTTTATTTTTGCACGTTTTGTTCTGGCCGTTGGAGAAGCAGGAAACTTTCCTGCTGCTATTAAAACTACGGCAGAATATTTTCCTAAAAAAGACAGGGCTTTTGCAACAAGTATTTTTAATGCCGGCGCAACAGTTGGAGCTTTGGCGGCGCCAGTTACAATTCCTTTTATAGCTAAAGCTTTTGGTTGGGAAATGGCTTTTATTATCATTGGAGCTTTAGGATTTATCTGGATGGGATTCTGGATATTTATGTATGATAAACCAGAAAAGCATAAAAATGTATCTGCTGAGGAATTGGCTTATATTCAGCAAGATGATATTGCAGAAAGTAAATTAGAAGGTTTTGTTCCAGAAACTTCTTCAAAAGTATCTTTTAAAGAATGCTTTAAATATAAACAGACATGGGCTTTTGCATTTGGTAAATTTATGACTGATGGTGTTTGGTGGTTCTTTTTATTCTGGACTCCGGCTTATTTAAGTTCGGTTTACGGAATGGATTCAGCTCAGGCAGCTTGGCCATTGTTTGTTCTTTACGCTATTACATTGTTGTCAATTATTGGAGGGTGGTTGCCTACTTATTTTGTAGAAAAAAAAGGCATGAATCCTTATGAAGGGAGAATGAGAGCAATGCTTATTTTCGCCTTTTTCCCTTTATTAGCTTTAGCAGCTCAGCCTTTAGGATATATTAGTTATTGGGTACCAGTTATCATTATCGGAATTGCAGGTGCAGCGCATCAGTCTTGGTCAGCAAATATTTTTACTACAGTTGGAGATATGTTTCCAAAAAAAGCAATCGCAACAATTACAGGCATTGGAGGATTAGCTGGAGGAATTGGTTCGACACTAATAAACAAAGGCTCTGGAGTATTATTTGATTTTACACAAAGAAATTGGAGTACTGTAAATGGTCAGCCATTATTAGAAAAATATCCACAACTTCAAAATGCAGTAACAGAAAAGGCTTTTCTGTCTCAAAGAGGAGTAGGGAATTTAGAAGATTTTTTAAAGTCGCTTACAACTGCGGGTGAAAATGTGGTAAACGGAATAAATACAGGATATATGATTATTTTTTCAATCTGTGCTGTTTGTTATTTGGCAGGCTGGTTAGTAATGAAATCATTAGTTCCAAAGTATAGTCCAATTACAAATCTTTAATTTAGCTCTATTGAAATATTTTTCTATTTGAATTATGCTTTTTCAATATAAAAAATTAAATTTGTGCAATCGATTACATTAAAATAAAATTATGACAAAATATAGCTCAAGATACGCGTCAAGCCCAGAAGCAGTTAAAAAATACGACACACAGCAGTTAAGAGAAGAATTCTTAATCGATGGCTTAATGCAGGAAGATGAAGTTGTATTGGTTTATTCGCATTATGACAGATACATTGCAGGTTCTGCAGTTCCTGTAAAAGGTGATTTAACTTTGGAAACAATCGATCCGCTTAAAGCGCCGTACTTTTTAGAAAGAAGAGAAATAGGAATTATTAATGTTGGAGGAAGCGGTTCTGTAGTAGTCGAAGGAACATCTTATGAATTGGGTTTTAAAGATGCCTTATACATTGGAAGCGGTAATAAAGAAGTAATCTTTAAAAGTGCCGACAGTAAAAACCCAGCTAAATTTTATATCAACTCTGCACCGGCTCACACAACTTACCCAACGGTAAAAGTAAGTTTGGCAGAAGCAAATAAACTAGAATTGGGTACGATGGAAACGGCGAATCACCGTACGGTAAACCAAATGATTATTGGAAGCGTTGTAACAACCTGCCAATTGCAAATGGGAATGACAGAATTAAGACCGGGAAGTGTTTGGAACACTATGCCAGCACACGTTCACGATCGTAGAATGGAAGTTTATTTTTATTTAGATATTCCGGAAAATCAAGCTGTTTGTCACTTTATGGGGCAGCCGCAGGAAACAAGACATATTTGGATGAACAATCATCAGGCAGTAATTTCTCCGCCTTGGTCAATTCACTCAGGTTCAGGAACCAGCAATTATACTTTTATCTGGGGAATGGCGGGTGAAAACTTAGATTACGGAGATATGGATGTTTGTAAAATCACTGATTTAAGATAAAAAATGACAAACTTATTTGATATAAATGGAAAAGTTGCCCTTATTACAGGAAGTACACACGGACTGGGAATGGCAATGGCAAAAGGACTTGGAGAAGCCGGAGCAACAATTGTGGTAAACGGAAATTCATCTCAACAAAAAATTGACGATGCTGTAGCGGCACTTAAAAGTGAAGGAATCAATGCGGTTGGTTATAAATTTAATGTAACCGAAGAGCAGGAAGTAAAAGCTGCAGTTGCCAAAATTGAAAGCGAAGTTGGACCAATCGATATTTTAATTAACAACGCAGGAATTATTAAAAGAATTCCGCTTCTTGAAATGGAAGTTGCTGATTTTAGAGAAGTAATTGATATTGATTTAGTAAGTCCGTTTATTGTTTCTAAGCACGTTGCAAAAGGAATGATTGAAAGAAGACAAGGGAAAATCATCAACATTTGCTCAATGATGAGCGAATTGGGCCGTAATACAGTTTCGGCATATGCTGCTGCAAAAGGCGGTTTAAAAATGCTGACTAAAAACATGGCAACAGAATGGGCAAAATACAATGTTCAGATCAACGGAATCGGGCCGGGTTATTTTGCTACAGAACAAACAAAACCTATTAGAGTTGACGGGCATCCGTTTAACGATTTTATCATTAGCAGAACGCCTGCTGCAAAATGGGGAGATCCAGGTGATTTAGCCGGAGCAGCGATATTTTTATCCTCAAAAGCGAGTGATTTTGTAAACGGTCACATTTTATATGTTGACGGCGGAATCCTGGCTACAATAGGAAAACCTTCAAACGAAGAATAATTTTCAAAATATATTTTAAAAAGACATGAGCGCGAATCAGACATTCATACACGATAATTTTCTGTTAGAAAATAAATATGCTGAAGAGTTGTATCACAATTACTCTAAAAACCAGCCAATTATTGATTATCATAATCACCTAAATCCGCAGTTTATTGCCGAAGACAAGATTTTTGATAACATTACAAATGTATGGATTAATGGAGATCACTATAAATGGCGTGCAATGCGTACATTAGGGATTAACGAGCAGTTTGTAACAGGGAATGGTTCAGATAAAGATAAGTTCTTAAACTGGGCAAAAACAGTTCCGTATACGATGCGTAATCCTTTGTACCACTGGACACATTTAGAATTAGCGCGCTATTTTGATATTTATGATTTGCTGAATGAAAAAAATGCAGAGAAAATCTATATCGAAACAACTGAGAAAATAAATTCTCAGGCTTATAGCACACAAAACCTTCTTAAAAAAGTAAACGCTGAATTAGTTTGTACTACAGAAGATCCAATTGACAGTTTAGAGTTTCACCAAAAACTGGCAAAAAATCCAATTGGAACTAAAATGAGTACGGCTTTCAGACCTGATAAAGCCATCTTGATTTCAAACGATGGTTATAATGCATATCTGGACACATTAGGGGATGTGTCCGGAGTTGCAATTAATACTTATGCTGATTTACAAACTGCATTAAGAAACAGAATTGAATTTTTTAATGCAAACGGCTGTAAATTAAGCGACCACGGTTTAGATCAGATTTATTTTGAAGAATTTACAGAATCTGAAATAAATTCAATCTTCAAAAAGAAAAGAGAAAACAGAATTCTATCTTCAGAAGAAGCTTTAAAATTCCAAAGTGCCGTTTTATTATTTTTATCTGAAACCTATCATGAATTTGGATGGGTGCAGCAGTTTCACTTAGGTGCGTTGCGTAATAATAATGCACGTATGCACAGGATTTTAGGCCCGGATACAGGTTGGGATTCTATTGGAGATTATCCGCAGGCACAAAAATTATCAAGCTTTTTAAATGCTTTAGACAGTAAAGATAAATTGTCTAAAACTATTATTTATAACCTAAATCCGGCTGATAACGAAGTTATGGCAACGATGATTGGAAATTTTAACGACGGAAGCGTTCGTGGAAAAGTACAATTTGGTTCTGGATGGTGGTTTTTAGACCAAAAAGACGGAATGACAAAGCAGTTAAATGCGCTTTCAAATATGGGATTAATCAGCTGTTTTGTTGGAATGCTGACAGATTCAAGAAGTTTCTTATCATTCCCAAGACACGAATATTTCAGACGTATTTTATGTAATCTTCTCGGAGATGAAATCAAACGCGGAGAACTTCCAAACGATATGGAATGGATTGGAAAATTAGTTGCTGACATTTCATACAACAACGCAAAAGAATATTTCAAATTCTAATTAAAATTAACCGCAAAGTTCGCAATCCCGATAGCTATCGGGAGTGGCAAAAAAAATATAAAATCAATGAGTAGAGTAGTTGCATTTGGAGAAATCATGCTGCGTTTATCAACAGAAAGACATTTACGTTTTTCGCAATCTACAGCATTTGGTGCTACGTACGGAGGCGGAGAATTTAATGTGTGTGTTTCTTTGGCTAATTATGGTGTAAATGCCGAATTTGTTACAAGATTACCTGAAAATGAAATTGGTTCATCAGCATTGAAAGAAATGCGAAAAATGAATGTCGAAACCAAAAACATAGTTTACGGAGGAGATCGTTTAGGAATCTATTTTCTGGAGACAGGAGCCGGAACACGTGGCAGCAATGTTGTTTACGATCGTGCACACAGCGCCATGGCCACTATTGAAAAAGGTCAGGTAAACTGGGAAAAAGTTTTAGAAGGAGCAGAGTGGTTCCATTGGAGCGGAATTACACCAGCTATTTCTCAAACTGCAGCAGAAGCTTGTTTAGAAGCTATTAAAACGGCTAACAAATTGGGAATCAAAATTTCCTGCGATTTAAATTACAGATCAAAATTGTGGCAATACGGTAAAACGCCAAGCGAAGTTATGCCGGAAATGCTAAAATATTGCAATGTTATTTTAGGAGACATTGATACGGCTTATTTCATGTTAGGAATTCCAAAGGAAAATCCTAATTATCAGGATCAGGAATCACTTCCGGTTTTATACTCAAAGTTGTTTGAGTTAATTCCGAATTTAAAAATTGCAGCAACAACACTTCGTTATTCTGTAAGTGCATCACACCAAAGAATTGGGGGTATTTTATTTGATGGAAAAACAATTCATCAGGCAGCTGTAAAAGAAGTTACGCCAGTTGTAGACCGAGTAGGAAGCGGTGACGCTTTTATGGGCGGATTGATTTACGGATTGTTAGAATATCAAAATAATAACCAGAGAGCATTAGATTTTGCCGTGGCAGCTTGTTGTTTAAAACACACAATTGCCGGCGATTACAATTTGGTTACTTTAAAAGAAGTTGAAAATATGATTGATGGTGATGGTTCTGCATTAGTATCAAGATAATTAATTAAAGATATGGCAAAATATTCAAGAATAGAGGTTGCGCAGACAATGAAAGATAACGGAATGGTACCGCTGTTTTTTCATTCGGATATTGAATTAAGTAAAAAAGTTTTAAAAGCTTGTTATGACGGAGGTTCCAGATTAATGGAATTTACGAGCAGAGGTGACTTTGCACATGAAGTTTTTGGAGCTTTAAATAAATACGCTTTAGCAGAATTACCGGGAATGATCTTAGGTGTTGGATCTATTACAGATGCTGCTGCGGCTTCATTGTATATGAGTTTAGGAGCTAATTTTATTGTAACTCCGGTATTTAGAGAAGATATTGCAATTGCCTGTAACCGCAGAAAAGTATTATGGTCGCCAGGCTGCGGAACACTTACTGAAATTGCAAGAGCAGAAGAATTAGGCTGTGAAATTGTAAAATTATTTCCTGCTGACATTTACGGGCCAGAGTTTATCAAAGCCATAAAAGGTCCTTGCCCATGGACAAACATTATGCCTACAGGAGGAGTTTACCCAACAGTTGAAAGTTTGAGTTCATGGTTGAATGCAGGTGCAACGTGTGTTGGTTTAGGATCACAATTGATTTCAAAAGATATATTAGACAATAAAGATTTCGATGGTTTAACTACTAAGGTTAAACAGGTTCTTGACATTATAAAAGATATTAGAAAATAAATAAGGAGTAATCATGCCAATCCTTATTTATGCGTTTTTTTTAGATTTTAGAGATTGTAATTGAGCATTACGCTTGAAAAATAAATCTTGTCACTCCTCACAGCAAGATCTATTTTAATTACGAGTGTAATGTTTCATTTACAATGTATTAAAATGTCAATAAGGTATTAAGTGGTTATTTAAAACACTTTAAAGCAAAAATTAAAATGGAAAAAATTAACAGATCAAATTCAGAGTTTTCAAACAGACTTCCTATTAAAATAGTTCAATTTGGAGAAGGTAATTTCTTAAGAGCTTTTGTAGAATATGCTATTCAGAAATTAAACCAAAATGCTGATTTTAATGCCGGAATCGCTGTTGTTCAGCCTATTGATAAAGGGTTGGTGAATATGATCAATGCACAGGATGGTTTATACACTTTGTTTATGAAAGGTGTAAAAAAAGGCGAGGAAATTCAGGAAAAAGAATTGATTACTAATATTGTAAAAGCAGTTGATCCTTATGCTTCTTTTGATGAATATTTATCTTTAGCAAAAGAAGAAGAACTGGCTTTTATTATATCAAACACAACAGAAGCTGGTATCGAATACATTGCTTCAGACTTGCCTACAATGCAGCCTCCTGTATCTTTCCCTGCAAAATTAACCGTACTTTTGCATGAAAGATTTAAACATTTTAATGGTGCAGCTGATAAAGGATTAACAATCATTCCTTGTGAGTTAATCAATTATAATTCAGATACTTTAAAAGAAGTTATTTTAAAATATTGTACAGACTGGAAATTAGGTCAGGATTTTGTTTCCTGGCTTTTAAACAACTGTTCATTCCACAATACATTAGTTGACAGAATCGTTCCGGGATATCCAAAAGATCAAATCGAAGAATACAACAGTCAGTTAGATTACAAAGACGATTTGATTGTAAGTGCAGAAAGTTTCTTTTTATGGGTTATTGAAGGAGATGATGAATTGAAAGCAAAACTTCCGTTTGAAAAAACAGATCTTGATGTAAAAATTGTAGAAGATATGCAGTCTTACAGAACTCGTAAGGTGAGAATTTTAAATGGAGCGCACACTGCAATGGTGCCGTTTTCATTACTTTACGGAAACGAAACTGTAAAAGAAACTGTTGATAATGCTTTTACAGGAGAATTCATTAATAAAGCTGTTTTTGAAGAAATCAACGAAACTTTAAACATGGATAAACAAGAACTGGCAAGTTTCTCTGAAGAGATTTTAGACCGTTTCAGAAACCCGTTTATCAAGCATTTATTGTCATCAATTGCCTTAAATTCAATTTCGAAATTTAAAGTTCGTGTTTTACCAAGTTTAACAGGATATGTTGATATTCATAAAACACTTCCGGTTCATTTAACTTTTGCATTTGCGGCTTTAATTCGTTTCTACAAAGGAACCTGGAACGGACAAAGTTTGCCGGTAAATGATAGTGAAGATATCGTTTCGTTTTTTGATGGTTTATGGAAATCAGATGATTATGAAAAAATAGCGAGACTTACTTTGCAAAACAAAAGTTTTTGGGATGAAGATTTAACTGAAATTTCGGGCTTAATAAAAGCGATTACAATTGCCTTAGAAGAAATTGATGCAAATGGAATTGAAGCTGGTTTTGCCAAGTTTCAGGAAAGAATAAAATAAAAAAAAGCAAAAAAAAACAAAAAGCAAAAAGCAAAAAGAATAAGGATTATGGCAGCGCAGAAAAAATTGATAAAAGTTCACCCAACCGACAATGTTGCGGTTGCTTTGGTGAATCTTACAGCTGGCGAAGTAATTGATTTCGAAGGAGAATCAGTTACGGTTGAGACAGATGTAAAAATGAAACATAAGATTGCAATGGTTCCTTTTAATGTAGGGGACAGAATCATTATGTACGGAGTTTTAGTAGGGAAAGCTAGTGCAAGAATCGAAAGAGGAGGATTGCTTTCTACTGAAAATGTAAAACACGAAAGTGATAAAGTTACTGGTAAAACAGAAACGATTGGCTGGACTGCTCCAAACATTGACAAATGGAAAGACAGAACCTGGCAGGGTTATCACAGAGAAGACGGACAAGTTGGTACTGAAAACGTTTGGTTATTCTTTCCGTTAGTATTTTGTGAAAACAGAAATATCGAAATCTTAAAAGATATTTTTGAGAAAGAATTAATGAAACCTAAAGAAAACGATTATCAATTGTTATTGCGTTCTTTAGTAAAATCTGAAACTGGTGGTGCCGGAAATCAGGAAGCATCAAACGATGCTAACTTATTCAACAATATCGAAGTTAAATTCATTACGCATCAAGGCGGCTGCGGCGGAATTCGTCAGGATTCTCATAGTTTGGCTAAATTATTGGCAGGTTATGTAAACAATCCAAACGTTGCCGGAGCAACTGTTTTGAGTTTAGGATGTCAAAATCTTCAAATTCAGATTTTCAAAGATGCTCTTGATGCGATAAATCCAGACAGCAAAAAACCTGTTTTAATTTACGATCAACAAGCTATCGGAACAATTGAAACGATGTTGAGCAGTGTAGTAAAAGACACTTTTGAAGCGATTAAAAAAGCAAACGAAATAAAAAGAGAACCAGCTCCATTGTCTAAACTAAGAATTGGTTTAGAGTGCGGTGGATCTGACGGATTCTCTGGAATTTCTGCAAACCCAACTTTAGGTGTAACTTCAGATTTATTGGCTGCTTTAGGCGGAACTACCATTCTTTCTGAATTCCCTGAATTATGCGGAGTAGAACAGGAATTAGTAAACAGATGTGTGGAAGACGAAGGCGGAAAACGTTTCTTAGATTTAATGCAATGGTATGAAAAAACAGTTGTTGATGCTGGTTCAGGATTTGATATGAATCCTTCTCCGGGTAACATTAAAGACGGTCTAATTACCGATGCAATGAAATCTGCAGGAGCAGCTAAAAAAGGTGGAACTTCGCCTATTACAGGAGTTTTTGATTACGGGGAATATATCACTAAACCAGGTTTAACTTTGCTTTGTACGCCAGGAAACGACGTTGAATGTACAACAGCAATGGTTGGTTCTGGAGCAAACATGGTATTGTTTACAACAGGTTTAGGAACGCCAACTGGAAATCCAATTGCGCCGGTTGTTAAGATTTCTTCTAACACACAATTAGCAAACAAAATGTCGGATATTATCGATATTGATACCGGAGGAATCATCACAGGAGAAAAATCAATCGATGAAATGGCAGATGAAATGTTAGAGTTTATTATTGATGTTGCCAGCGGAACAATCAAAACAAAAGCAGCACTATTAAACCAAAACGACTTCATCCCTTGGAAAAGAGGAGTATCGCTTTAGTTTTTAGTTACAAAGGTACAGAGATACAAAGTGACAAAGGTTTATATGTAGAGACGCACAGCAGTGCGTCTTTTTTTTATTTTTTAACCATATAAGTTATATAAGTAAATTTAAGTTTGATTCTTAAAACATAGCAATAAAAAAGCAGCTCTTTATGGAGCTGCTTTTTTATTCTAAGTATACTCTAAAATGAACTTATATAACTTATATGGTTTAAAAAAAAACTAAAAGGTGCTTCTTGAAGATGATTTACGGATGTGTAATTCTGGTGCGAGGACTACCTTTTTTTCGATTTTGATGGTTTCTGTTTTGTCAACTTGTTCTAAGAAAACGCGTGCAGACATTTTTCCCATTTCAAGCGGTGACTGATCTACAGACGTTATAGATAATTCCATGAATTTTGTGAAAGGTTCGTTACTGAAACCAGCCACACAAAACTCTTTCGGAATACTGATATTTCGTTCTTTTAATTCCTGAATCGCACCTAAAGCAGCAAAATCACTTGAAGAAAATATAGCATCCGGCGGCGTTTCTAACTGCAAAAGCTTATCAACTGCTTCTTTTCCTGCTTCAACGGCACTTTTAGTATAAATCACATATTCTTCCTTAAAATCAATTCCGTGATCTAACAAAGCTTGTTTGTAGCCTAAAAACCTGTTTTTAAATATTTCCAGCGACTGATCTCCGGAGAAATGTGCAATTTTTCTACAACCTTCATTAATTAAATGCTTGGTCGTTAAATAACCGCCTCTAAAGTCGTTTATCGTTACAGAACTAACACCTTCAATATGTTTGCTTCTGTCAAAGAAAATCAGCGGAACGTTTTTTTGAAGTACGTACTGAAATGCAGCATCATTTTCGTCAGTTACATCAGTTACAGACATTAAAATTCCGTCAACCTGAGCATCAATTAAAGTATATAAATTTTCGTTTTCTCTCTTTTTGCTTTCATGCGTCTGGCAAATAATTACCTGATAACCATGAGGGTGCAGTTCTTCTTCAATTCCTCTAATTACAGAGGCAAAAAAGTTACTGTCTATACGCGGTACAATCACGCCAATATTGTTACTTCGGCCGCTTTTTAATGCTAAAGCAAGTTTGTTTTGCTTGTAGTTCATTGAGGCAGCGGTTTTAATAACCAACTCACGAGTGCTTTCTTTAATCTTCGGGTTGTTATTCAACGCTCTGGAAACAGTAGCTGCAGTGATATTTAATTTTTCGGCAATATCATAAATGGTTACTTTTTCGCTCATTAAAAAGGGTTTTTACAAGTTAAATTCTTAGACAAAAATACATTTTTTTTAGTTAACCTAATATTTAATGTTATCGATTACCATAATAGATTACTACAACGTTTTTTATTTTACAATGATAATAAATTACAATTATTTTTGCATTAAATGTAATTATAATTCTTAATAAAAATTAAAAATACAATAAATTTCTAAATAAATTTGGTTGGGTGGAACATATTTTCTACTTTCGTGTAATCGATTACATGATTATTTATGTTTTCTTAATGTTTACCTGAAACTCCACAAAAATGATTATAAACAGGATTATAGCGTATAAATCAATTGTTTTTGCCAGTATAATGGTTGTTTTGACCATATCCTGCGCTAAAAAAGTTACAGCTGTTTCTGAATCTGATCCGTGGAAAAACATGGAATTGACCATAAAAAGTCTTCCTGAAACAAAATTTCAGAATAAAACCTATAATATAAACGATTTTGGAGCTGTTGCAGATGGCAAAACTTTAAACACTTCAGCCTTCGAAAAAGCCATTAAAACCTGTGCAGAAAATGGCGGCGGAAAAGTGCTGGTTCCAAATGGAAAATACCTAACCGGAGCGATTCATTTAGAAAGCAATGTAAATCTGCATTTAGAAGATCATGCCGAAATTCTTTTCAGCTTAAATCCAAAAGATTATCCAATCGTTCATACTTCTTGGGAAGGAACAGAAGTAATGAACTATTCTCCGCTTATTTACGCTAAAAATAAAACCAATGTTGCTATTACAGGAAAAGGTACTTTAAACGGTCAGGCAGACAGTACCAACTGGTGGATTTGGTCTGGCGGAAAAGGATACGGCTGGAAAAAAGGAATTCCTTCTCAAAATGATCCGGCAAACCGTGAAGTTTTAGTTGATATGGCTGAGAAGAATATTCCAGTTTCAGAAAGAATTTTTGGAGAAGGAAGATATTTACGTCCCAACTTTATTGAGTTTTTTGAATGTAATACTGTTTTGGTAAAAGACATAACCGTTATCAATTCTCCGTTTTGGATTCTTCATCCTATAAAAACCAACAATATTATTATTGACGGTGTAACGATAAATAGCCACGGACCAAACAATGACGGCTGCGATCCTGAATATTCTCAAAATGTAATAATCAAAAACTGCACTTTTAATACGGGCGATGACTGCATTGCCATTAAAGCCGGACGTGACGCCGACGGACGTAGAGTAGCGATCCCGAGTAAAAACATCATTGTTCAAAACTGTAAAATGATTGACGGTCATGGCGGAGTGGTAATTGGGAGCGAGATTTCAGCCGGAGTAAATAATGTTTTTGTAGAGAATTGTGTAATGGACAGTCCCAACTTAGATCGTGCCATTCGCATTAAAACCAATTCAAAAAGAGGAGGCGTAATTGAAAATATTTTTGTTCGAAACCTCGAAGTAGGAACAGTAAAAGAATGCGTTTTGCTCGTAACCATGTTTTATAACGTTTATGGCTCGCAAACCGGAAATTTTATACCAACAGTACGAAATATAAATCTTGAAAATATTACAGTAGAAAACAGCGGAAAATTTGGGGTTTTGGCAGAAGGTTATCCAGAATCTCCGATAGAAAATATTACGCTGAAAAATGTAAAAATCGAAAAAGCTGACTCAGTTTATTCATTAAAAAACGTGAAGAATATCAATTTTATAAACACTTATATAAATGGAAAAAAAGTAAACAAATAAAAAACTAGTAACTATAACATTTAACCAAACCACGAAACCACTTATGAAAATTAAACAACCATTAAAGAAAAAAACAAAATACAATCTCGTATTTTTATTTTTCCTGAATTTCCTGCTGTGCAATACGATAAACGCACAGTCTACAACAATAGAAGGGAAAATTACAGATGCAACAGGATTATCGCTGCCAGGCGTTAATATCCAGGAAAAAGGAACTAAAAACGGAACTTCGACAGATTTTGAAGGAAGTTTTAAAATAAATGTAACCAATAGCAAAGCTGTTTTAATAATCAGCTATTTAGGTTTTCAAACACAGGAAGTAAGCGTAGCCGGAAAAACAACAATTAATGTAAGTCTTGCAGAGCAATCAAATTCATTAAATGAAGTTGTAGTTGTTGGGTACGGTTCTGTTAAGAAAACAGATCTTACAGGATCTGTAAGTACCATCAGTGCGGCAACGATTACGGAACGAAATACAACAAGTGCGCTTGAAGCCATTCAGGGAAGTACGCCCGGAGTTACGATTTCGTCAACTTCTGGACGTTCCGGCGACGGATTTAAAGTTGTTATTAGAGGAAATAACTCTTTAGTAGGATCGTCTCCATTATATGTTGTAGACGGAGTTCCGGTTGATAATATTGACTTTTTAAATCCGCAGGATATTGCCAGAATGGACGTTTTAAAAGATGCTTCATCAGCAGCAATTTACGGTTCAAGAGGAGCCAGCGGTGTTATTATTGTTACAACAAAAAGCGGTGCCAACGTAAAATCAGGAATCAATGTAACTTTTGATTCTTCTTACGGAACAAAAACAGCGGCGAGATTACCAAAAATGATGAGCGGAGAAGAATGGTGGAAATTTCACCAGGTTGCTTATATGAGCGCAACTCCGGCAACTCAGACTCCTGCACAGCTTGCAGCTTTGGCCGGAAATCAAAGTCCGTTATTGGTTTCAAGAGCCAACAACGGTTACAATTTTGACTGGGCAGATGCGGTTCTAAAAACCGGAATGACGCAAAACAATTACTTGAATGTTACAGGCCGTTCAGATTCTGGGTTGAGCTACAATTTAGGATTCGGAATTCAAAGCGATGAAGGACTTATCGATAATGACGGAACAGATAAATATTCTTTTAAATTAGGATTAAATCATAAAATAAACGACAAATTTACAACAGGTGCAAACGTTACAATTGCCCGTGTTGACACGCAATTAGGAAGTGATTTAGCGATGCAGGACGCTTTTAGACTTAGTCCATTAATGTCGCCGTGGGCAGTTGATGCCGATGGAAATGAAAAAGTTGGAACGTTATTTTTCCTTCCGGGAAAACTAACTTATCCTGATGGTTCCTGGGCAATTAATAAAACCAGCGCGGTAAATCCGTTAATGGAAATTGCTAATTCTTCGCAGACAGAAAAAACATGGCAGACTGTTGGAAATGTTTTCTTTCAATATCAGGCTTTAAAATGGCTTTCGTTTAAAACCACTTTTTCTGCCGGAATAGAAAATACTGTTACAAGTGCCGCGTATGGTGCACAGTCAAATGCCGGAGTTACTTTAAACGGAAAAAATTCGGCCTCAATAAAAAACTTCAACAACTTCAATTACACTTGGGACAATCAAGTTGATTTGAAACATACTTTTGCCGAAGTTCACGATTTCAGCGTTTTATTATTGCAGAGTTTGTACTCAAATGTTGATGAAACTTCTTATTTGTATTCTAATAATCAGCCTTTTGATACAGGATCAAACAATATGGGATCTGGAGTTCAAACCAGTTATAATATCAGTTCAGGATATCAAAAAAATACATTAAGCTCTTACGCCGTTCGTTTAAACTATACGTTTAAAGATAAATATTTATTGACGGCTTCTTCAAGATGGGACGGTTCCTCTGTTTTATCAGAAGGCAATAAATGGCAGAGTTTCCCTTCTGTAGCTTTAGGATGGAAAATCAGCAAAGAATCTTTTCTGGCAAACAGTAATGTAATTTCAGACTTAAAACTTCGTGCGAGTTTAGGTTATACAGGAAACGACAACGTAGCGCCTTACACTTCTCAGGCTTTATTAAATCAGCAGACTTTTTATGCAAACGGAGCCAATGTAGTTTCGGGCTGGCAGTCAGAAAATCTGGCAAATCAGGATTTAACTTGGGAAAAAACACGAGAACTAAACTTTGGTCTTGATTTCGGTTTCTTAAAAAACAGAATTTCAGGAAGTGTAGATATTTACGATAGATTATCAGATAAATTAATCTACAAACAGCAATTGCCTGCAGAAAGCGGTTGGAAAAATACTTTTGCAAACGTTGGTTCTGTAAGCAATAAAGGTGTCGAGGTTTTATTAACCACAAAGAATATCAAAAGCGAAAATGTAAATTGGGAAACCACTTTCACCTTCACTAAAAACGTAAACAAATTAGAGTCAATTTACAATCAGGACAAAGTTAGTGATATTGGAAATAAATTAATTCTTGGCTCAGAACTAAACCCAAATTACAACTACGTTTACGATGGTGTTTGGCAGGAAAGCGAAGCAGCACGTGCAGCATCTTACGGACAAGCTCCGGGGCAGGCAAGACCGAAAGATTTAAATGGCGACGGAAAATTTAATCAGGATGACAGAACAGTAATTGGAAACGCAAATCCGGATTGGCAGGGAAGTTTATATTCTAAATTGACTGTTGGTAATTTTGATTTCAATTTTTCAGTTTTGACAAGTCAGGGACAAACCGTTCTGAGTACATTTCACCAAAACTTTGCCGATGTAAGTGACAGAGGACGTCAAAAACTGGCAATGGATTATTTTATTCCAACAAACGGTACAGGTATCGAAGCCAATGCAAATAACACAAACCCAAGACCAGGTCCGGTTGCAACGGGTGCGGGAGCTTACTGGACTTCTTTATTTGGGTACTACAGAGATGTTTCTTATGTAAAAATCAAAAATATATCTTTAGGTTATACACTAAATTCAGAATTATTGAAAAGACTTAAAATCAGTAATTTGAGAATTTATGTAAATGTTTTAGATCCATTTGTATTTACAGATTTTGATGGATATGATCCAGAATGGGCCGCTTCTCCTTTTGGGGTAAACCGTCCGGCATCTGTAACAACGCAATTGGGATTAAGTGTTAAATTTTAATAAAGATATCAAATGAAAAAAATAATAATAATATTAGGAATTGCTGTCATGGCTTTAAATTCATGCAGCAATTATATAGAAGAAGAAAGTCTTTCGAATGTTCCTGCCGATGCTACTTATAAAACCGCAGCAGGATATCAATTATTGATCAATACAAATTATGCATGGCTTAAAAGTATTTACGGAGGAAATCCGTGGTTATTTGAAGCAGGAACCGATATGTATGCTGAAGGAAGAACGCCGGAACCAGCAGGTTTAAGCCAGTATGCACTTTTAATACCTTCTTCAGACAACGTTGCAGATTTGTATACACCTTGTTACCAATTAATTCAATCTGTAAACAAAGCGGTTTATTATTCAGCAATAACAGAACAAACAGCTAATTTGAACACTTTAGTAGGCGAAGCTAAATTTTTAAGAGCGCAGGCTTATTTCTTGTTAGTTCAGACTTACGGCGGCGTTCCAATTGTAAATGAAAACATTACAACGCCTGTTTTGTCTTTCCATAGAAATACGGCTGAAGAAGTTTACACGCAGATTATTTCAGATTTAGATGCAGCTTTAGCAAGTGTTGGAACAAATTCGTACAGCACAACCGGAAAAGTAAACAAAAGAGCCGTAAATGATTTATTGGCAAAAGTGTATTTAACGAGAGGATATGAAACGTTTGGCAAAGCCGATGATTTTGCAAAAGCAGCAGCTTACGCCGATGCAGCAATTGGCGGACAAACTTTAGCACTTGCTTTTGATCAGTTATTTAAACCTGGAAACGACTTAAATGCCGAAACTATTTTCTCTGTTCAATACGATAAAGCTTCAACAAGTACAGACCCAACAAAATTGGGTAACAATCAGTTTTACTATTTCAGTTCGTATTTAGGCGGAGCAGAAACGGGCGCGCCATTAAGAAGTTATAATTTATGTCCAACAGATTATGCTTTAGGTCTTTATGAAAAAGGAGACAAAAGATGGGAAGGCACTTTTATGACAGAAATTTTGGAAGGCCCGGAAACTACAAACGGCGTTACAAAAAACGTGTTGTATTATCCATATTACAGAAGTACAAATCCGGCTTCATTAAAAGTGAGACATTTTTATGAGCCAAAATGGTTTACACCTGCAGACAGAACAGCTTGGGAAACAGCAAATGCAGCTAGAAAATCGGCAACGTTTGTTTATCATCCTTGGGGGGAATATTCTGCGGCGCATACTTTAATTAAAAACTTAGATTGTTATACAATTCCGGTTAAGAAATTTGATGATCCGGATCCTACAACGCCTTCAAGTACAGGGCCTGTAAGCACAAGAGATATTATTGTTTCAAGATTGGGAGAAACGTATTTAATCGCTGCCGAAGCGTATCTAAAAGCAGGAAACCCGGGAACAGGTTTAGACCGTTTAAACGAAGTGAGAAGAAGAGCCGGAGTTGCAAATGCTACAGCGGCAGAATTCAATATCGATTATATTTTAGATGAAAGAGGAAGAGAATTGTTAGGAGAATATAAGCGTTGGTTTGACTTAAAACGTACGGGAACATTGGTTGCGAGAGCATCGGCTCATAATTATAAAATTAAGGCCGCTAATTTTGTTGGTGTTGGCGGACAGCTTAAAATTTTAAGACCAATTCCGCAAGTGGCATTGGATTTAAACCAAAATAAAGATTTTCCTCAGAATCCTGGTTATTAGTAATTTGTTAGTTTTTTGAGACTATTGTTTTTTTGAAGAAGTTAAGAAGGAGTTCGACCCAAGTGTCGGACTCCTTTCTGACTAAAAAGTAAAAAGGATTGTAATGCGAAAAATAATATTGATTTTATTCTTGCTTTCCTGCGCGATAAATGCGCAGCAGACTTACCCTGTCGACACGTCGTACACGGTAAAAAGCACGTATGCTAAATTGATAAAAAAGTATCCGTCAATTACAATTCCGGTTTTAGAAAAGCATAAGAATCTGATTCAAATTAAGGATATAATTTATTTTAAAAAGAACGAAAGAGTTTTGCATTTTGATGCTTTTGTATATAACACAAAAAAGCAAAATCCTGCCGTTATTATAATTCATGGCGGAGGCTGGAGATCTGGAGATAAAGCTCAGATGAACGTTTTGGCAGAAGAAATCGCTTCTTACGGTTATTCCTGTTTTACGATAGAATACAGATTATCACTCGAAGCAAAATATCCGTACGGAGTTTATGATGTGAAAAATGCGATTAAATTTATAAAAGATAATGCAAAGAAATTCAAAGTAGACCCAAACAAAATTGCGGTTTTAGGCTGTTCTTCGGGCGGGCAGATGGCAGCTTTGATTGGTACAACAAATGAAAATCCAACTTTTGAAGATGCTTCAAATCAAAGTAAATCAACTTCAAAAGTAAATGCAATTATTGATATAGACGGCGTTTTGGCATTCAGGCATCCGGAATCTTCAGAAGGAGAAATGGCATCGTTTTGGCTTGGAGGTTCTTATGATGAAAAACCGGAGAATTGGAAAAATGCTTCGGCTTTAAGCCATACCGACAAAAACACGCCGCCAACATTGTTTATAAACAGCAGTATTGACAGGTTTCATGCCGGGAGAGATGATATGATAAAGATTTTAAATCAGTATAAAATTTATAATGAAGTTCAAACACTAGAAAACTCACCGCATTCTTTTTGGTTTTTTGAGCCTTGGTTTTATAAAACAGCCGATTTTACAGTCCAATTTCTAAATAAGATATTCAAATAATTTACCATAAAATGAAAACAAAAATTACAGCCGCAGCTTTATTCTTAATTGGTTTTACATCAGTTAATGCTCAAAAATATGATATTAAAACGGCTAAAACGTATGCTGAAATTTCAGCAAAAACAGACGGACACTGGGAGGGACGCAAATACATTGGCGGAACTACTTTTAAAAACGTCGACAGATTAAAATTGGCACCAGAACATACAGATCATTCTTTTGATATTCGTTACGAAGGCCCGGGCTGGGAAAATAACCGAATTGGTTACCGTTTGTACTTAGACTGGAGAAATGCAATTGATATTTTTGGAAAGAAAACATCGGCTATAATTTTGCCAAAAGTCGGGCAGGATAATTTTGATTCGTATCATGAAATGAGTGATTGGGGAGCCGATATTTTAAAAGCCGGAAAAGCAATAGGAATTGGTTCTATCGATCGTTATTTAAACAATGAAAAACTTCATTTTCGTGAAGTAGATTCTACAATTGCTACGGTTGAAAATAAAAACAACGAATCTGGCGTAAAAGTGAATTATTACGGATGGAAAACAGCATCTGATAAAATTGATTTTACTTCTACTTTAACCATAAAACCAGATCAGTTATATACAAAACATACGATTCAGGCATCAAAAGAAATTAAAGGAATCTGTACCGGAATTGTAAAACAAAAGAATACGGAATTGCTTAAAAAAGAAAGCAAAAACAAAAAATGGGCTTATATAGCAACATATGGTACACAGTCTTTGGTTCCAGATAAATTAGGACTGGGTATTTTTTATGAAGTAAACACAATCGAAAACATCGCTGATACGGATTTAGATTATTTATTGGTTTTTAAACCAACAACAAAAGCAAATTCTTTTTATCTTTTAGGTGCCTGGGAACAAGAACAAAACGGTATTAAATCGCAGGAAGATTTCGTTAAATATTTAGACGCACAATTAGAGGTTTTGAATAAAAAAGGGAAGATGTAGATTGTTTTTATGTGTTTATCTAAAAAGGTTTACACCGTATTTTGTCATTCCGAGGAACGAGGAATCTCCGCGAGAAACTCTACAAAGATTGGCGAATTTGCAGAAGGAGCTTCTTATGGAGATTCCTCGTTCCTCGGAATGACAAAACTGTGTGCAAGGGTAAGAATCAAATTTTAAACATATAGAATAATCCATTTAATCTGTGAAATCTGTGGCAAAAAAAAATATATAAAAATGAAGTATAAAAAAACAGCCGTACTATTATTTCTGCTTCTCCATGTTTTTGCAATTGCACAAAACAATCCTGAAGATGTGCTCCCAGATAATTTAAAATGGTCTGAGAGAACTGCACTTTCTATTTTGGACAAATATCCTGAAGCATGGAAACTAGACGGAAATGACAGCCCGAAATGGGATTACAAAATGGGTTTTGTATTGTCTGGTTTTGAGAGATTATATCAGGAAAAAAAGGATAAAAAATACCTCGACTATATCAAAAACTATGTTGACGGTATGATTGACAGTGATGGAAATCTTAAAAAATACGAAACAAAAGAATACAACATTGATTGTTTGAATCCGGGGAAACTGCTGTTCAATTTATATGATGTAACAAAGGATTCGCGCTATTTTGAAATTATTGGAAAATTGAGAAATCAGTTAGAAAATCAGCCAAGAACGGCGAGCGGTGGATTTTGGCACAAACAGATTTATCCGAATCAAATGTGGATTGACGGCTTGTATATGGCTGAACCTTTTTATGCTCAATTTACTATGAAATATGAAAAAGGAAGAAGCTTAGATGATATTGCAAAACAATTTGAATTAGTTCACGATCATATGATCGATAAAAAAAGCGGACTGGTTTATCAGGCTTGGGACGAAAGTAAAGAAATTGCCTGGGCTGACAAACAAACCGGAACTTCGCCAACGGTTTGGGGACGCGGAATTGGCTGGTATGTGACAGCATTGGTAGAAACGCTGGATTATTTTCCAAAATCTCATCCAAAATATAAAGTTCTAGTTCAGTATTTAAATGAAATTGCAGCGGCTGTTGATCAATACAAAAGTGATACAGGATTATGGTACCAAGTGGCAGATAAAACGCAGTTATATGCCAATTATACAGAACCATCTGGTTCAGGAATGATTATTTATGCTTTTGCAAAAGGAGCACGCAAAGGATATCTGTCTTCGAGTTATAAAAAAACAGCAAAGAAATCATTTGACAGTTTTGTAAAAGAGTTTGTTAAGGTTGATAAAAAAGGAGAAGTAAATATTTTGAATGTGTCGGCAAATGTAGGTTTAGGAGGAAAACCTTTTAGGGACGGCACTAATGATTATTATCTTATTGCCAAAACAAAAGAGAATGGGGCAATAGGCTTAGGAGCATTTTTACTGGCTTCAATTGAATTAGAAAAATAATAGAATTAAAATATATTTTGAAATGAAAAATACTAGGAAACAAAGTTTTATGTCGGTTTTATTAGTTTGTGCTATCGCTTTAACAGGCTGTAAAGCAATTTCGCAAGAACCTGCAAAAAAAGAAATTGTGATTTCTAAAGACATGAAATGGTCAGATAAAATGGCTTTAACCTTAATGAAACGTCATCCGGAAAGTTATATGCTTGACGATTCTAAAAAACCAAAATGGGATTATGTTCATGCCTTAGTTTTACATTCGATAGAAGAATTGTACAAGAAAAATCCAGATCCGCGTTACAAAGCTTATGTAAGAGGTTATGTTGATGAATTGGTACAAGAAGACGGAAGTATTAAAACCTATGAATTTGATAAATACAACATTGACTTAGTTGTTCCAGGACGTTTGCTTTTTGATATTTATGCAGAATCAAAACAGGATAAATACTTAAAAGCAATGCAATTAGTTCGCAAGCAATTAGCAGAACAGCCACGTACGGCAAGCGGTGGTTTCTGGCACAAACAAATTTATCCAAACCAAATGTGGTTAGACGGTTTATATATGGGAGAACCTTTCTACGCACAATACACAGCAACATTTGAAAACGGAAAAAGTTTTGATGATATCGCAAAACAATTTGAGTTGATTCAGCTTCATGCAACCGATCCAAAAACAGGATTATTGTATCACGGCTGGGACGAAAGCAAAGCAATGCCTTGGGCAAATAAAGAAACAGGAAATTCACCAAACTTTTGGTCCAGAGCTTTAGGCTGGTACGTAATGGCATTGGTTGATGTTCTGGATTATATGCCAAAAGACCATCCAAAAAGAGCAGAATTAATTAAATATTTAAACAATGCTTCTGCGGCTTTGGCTAAATATCAGGATAAATCTGGATTGTGGTATCAGGTTACAGATAAAGGCGGAGAAAAAGGAAATTATTTAGAAGCTTCGGGATCTGCAATGTTTACTTATGCTTTCGCAAAAGGGGCAAACAAAGGATATTTACCGGCAAAGTATAAAAAATTAGCAAACAAAGCTTTCGATGGATTGACTAAAATCTTAATCAAAAAAGTTGACGAAGACGGCGGAATTACTTTAACAAACTGTTGTCAGGTTGCAGGTTTAGGCGGAACTCCATATCGTGATGGTTCTTATGAATATTACGTAAACGAAAAGAAAAAAGATAACGATCCTAAAGCGACAGGGCCTTTTATTTTGGCTGCTTTGGAGCTGAATAGATAGGAATTAATTGTTAATTGTTAATTGTGAATTATGAGTGAAGGCTCGCTTTGTCTTGCTGAGCGAAGTCGAAGCATCGCAAAGTAATTCCTCAAAGAAACTCCAATTGCAAATCACGATAGAAACCCGACAGGTTTTTAAAACCTGTCGGGTTTAAAACACATAGTTTGTCATTTCGAGGAACGAGAAATCGCACTCGGAATTCGACAAAGATTGACGACAATAGGAATGGATTTTCTTGTGCGATTTCTCCTTTCGTCGAAATGACAAAAAAGCAAAACAAAACAAAAATGAAAAAAATAAAAATCATTTTCCTTCTCCTTTCCGTTTTCTCTATTGAGAAAAATTCGGCACAAGTCTGGACACCGGATAATGGGGACGGAACGTATACCAATCCTATCATTCATGCTGATTATTCAGACCCTGATGTTGTAAGGGTTGGAGATGATTTTTATATGACGGCATCGTCTTTTAACTGTATTCCAGGGCTTCCGATTCTGCATTCTAAGGATTTGGTAAACTGGAAAATTTTAAGTTACGCGCTGCCAAAACAACCGCCTTTTGAAACGTATGATAAAGTACAGCACGGAAATGGAGTTTGGGCACCAAGTATTACTTTTCATAACAACGAATTTTATATTTATTATCCAGATCCTGATTTCGGGATTTACATGATAAAAGCTAAAAAAGCCGAAGGGCCTTGGTCAGAACCACTTTTGGTAAAAGCAGGAAAAGGATTGATTGATCCGAGTCCGCTTTGGGATGATGACGGAAAAGTATATTTAGCACATGCGTTTGCAGGAAGCCGTGCGCAGATTAAAAGTTTATTAGTTGTCTGCACCATGAATGCAGAAGGAACAATCGCTAATAATGATGAGGTTATGGTGATTGATGGACATGAAAGTGAAGGTACAATTGAAGGTCCAAAATTCTACAAACGAAATAATTACTATTACATTTTTGCTCCGGCAGGCGGCGTTCCTACTGGCTGGCAGACTATTTTAAGATCTAAAAATGTTTTTGGCCCTTATGAAAAGAAAAAAGTTTTAGAACAGGGATCAACCCAAATAAACGGCCCGCATCAGGGCGCGTGGGTGCAGACACAAACGGGTGAAGATTGGTTTATTCATTTTCAGGACAAAGGCGCGTACGGGAGAATTGTGCATTTGCAGCCTATGAAATGGGAAAACGACTGGCCGGTTATGGGGCAGGATTTTGATAAAAACGGAATAGGCGAACCGGTTACAACATTTAAAAAACCAAATGTCGGCAAAAAATATCCAATTGAAAATCCGGCGACTTCAGATGAATTTAACGAACCAAAATTAGGTTTACAATGGCAGTGGCAAGCCAATTCGCAGATCAATTGGGGTTTCCCTACTAGTATGGGATATCTGAATTTATTTTGCGTAACAACAATCAAGGATAATAAAATATTTGATGCTCCGAATTTGCTTCTTCAAAAGTTTCCTGCAGAAGAATTTTCGGCTACAGCCAAAATAACTTTCAATACACGATTAAATGGAGAATCGACCGGACTAATTATCATGGGATTGGATTACAGTTATTTGAATTTTAAAAATGTAGAAGGAAAATTATATCTAAACCAAAAAACAGGGACATTCAATAAAACTGTTTCAGAAACAGAAACAAAACCTATTTTAATTGCTAACCATACTATTTATTTAAATGTTAAAATTAAGAAAGGCGGAGTATGCAGTTTCTTTTACAGTTTAGACGATAAAAACTATCAGGCAATAGGAACTGATTTTATTTCGAAAGAAGGAAAATGGATTGGAGCCAAGATTGGACTTTTTGCTTTAGGCGAAAAAATAACAAACGATTCAGGAAATGCAGCTGTCGATTGGTTTAGAATTACAAAATGAAAAAGCATCAAATTCTAAAAAAAATAATTTTTCAGAAGAAAAAATGGGCTCAATAAATGAGATATAATGAAAGAATTTAAAAAAATAATATCACAACACATTTGAATATAAATTAACAGCTAAAAATAGTGTTTAAATGTTTTTTCTTACAAAAAAATAAGTTTTAAATTTTTTTGGTGTAAAAAATTAAGTTTTCATTCCGTTGATGCAAATAAAAAAATACAGATGATTATTGTAAAAGAAAATAAAATGATTCAGTTAAAAAAAATAATACTGCTTTTTATTGTTGGTTTTAGTTTTGCAGTTAAGGCTCAAAATACAAATAAAAACTGGCCGGATATTATTCGTAAAAATGATGCGTCCTGGTTTGGAACAGAAGAAGCAAAAAAGATTGCCGAAAATGTTTTGCTTTATCAAAGAGATATTGGCGGCTGGCCAAAGAACATTCAAATGCAGAATGAGCTGACTACTTCACAGAAAAAAGATTTATTGGAGATAAAGAAAACCACAAAAGAAACCACGACAGATAATGGAGCAACTACTCAGGAAATGCTTTTTATGTCGAAAATGTATGCGCAGGTAAAAGACGAACGTTATAAAGAATCCTTTTTAAAAGGTTTAAATTATTTATTAGAAGCACAATATGCAAACGGCGGCTGGCCTCAGTTTTATCCCTTAAAAAAAGGATATTACACACATATAACGTACAATGACGATTCGATGGTGCGCATTTTAAATGTGATGAAAGAAGTGGCTGAAGAAACTGATTTTTACAGTATTAAACCATCAAAAGAAATTGTTGCCAAAACTAAAACAGCTTTTAATAAAGGTATCGACTGCATTATCAAAACACAATACAAACAAAACGGAGTTTTAACGGCCTGGTGCGCACAGCATGATGAGGTTACTTTACTTCCGGCAAAGGCCAGAGCGTATGAACTTCCTTCGCTTAGCGGAAAAGAATCGGCTAAAATTGTTTTGCTTTTAATGTCAATTCAAAAACCTTCTTCAGAAATAATTACTGCTGTAAAAAGTGCCAATATCTGGTTTGAAAAAACGAAAATCACGAATCTGGAAGAGAAACGTGTTTTAAATGACGCTGGAAAAATTATCGACAAAAAAATGATTCCGGTTCAAAATGCATCACCAATCTGGGCGAGATTTATGGAACTGGACAATAACGAACCTTTCTTTAGCGATCGTGACGGAATCAAAAAGAAATCATTAGATGAAATAGGCGCAGAACGAAGAAATGGTTACGCCTGGTACACAGACGAACCAAAAGAAGTTTTGAAAAAATACGATTCGTGGGCAGTTAAAAATGGAATAAAAGTTTCGGAAACAGCATCAGAGAAAAAAAAAACTAACTTTTTAACTGTTGCTCAGGACGGTTCCGGCGACTTTACAAAAATACAAGATGCCATTTATGCAAGTCCTTCATTTCCATATGAAAAAGTGACCATCTTTATAAAAAACGGAACCTATAAAGAAAAAGTTAGAATCCCGGAATGGAACACCAATTTGATTTTATTGGGAGAAAGTAAACAAAACACCATTATTACTTTTGATGATAATTTTTCGAAGATCAATTTAGGACGCAACAGCACCTTTTATACTTCAACCCTTTTAGTAGAAGCAGACGATTTTTCGGCATCAAATTTAACGATTCAAAATGCTTCCGGAGATAAAGGTCAGGCAATTGCATTATCAGTGGTAAGCAATCGGATTAAAATTTCAAATTGTATTATTTTAGGGAATCAGGACACCCTTTATTTATCTGGAAAAAATGCCAAGCAATATTTTAAAGACTGTTATATAGAAGGAACAACCGATTTTATTTTTGGAGGTGCAACAGCATTATTTGAAAACTGTGTGATTCACAGTATTAAAAGTTCCTATGTAACAGCCGCTTCAACTCCCGAAGGAACAGCGTACGGTTTTGTTTTTAAAAATTGTAAACTAACAGCAGAACCTTCTGCCAATGCCGTTTATTTAGGAAGACCTTGGCGTATTTATGCCAAAACAGTTTACATAAACTGCGAATTAGGAAAGCATATAAAACCCGAAGGCTGGGAAAACTGGTCAAAACCAGATGCGGAGAAAAATGCCTTTTATGCCGAATACAATAACAGCGGAGAAGGATTTCAGCCATCCAAAAGAGTACCATGGTCACATCAGCTTATTAAATCAGAAGCAGATCAATATTCGATAGAAAATATTCTAAAAGATACGGTACAAGATTGGTACAAAAGTTACTAAGGCGCTTAGATTCTAAGAAACTAAGAATTACACAAAGCTTAGAATCTTAGCATCTTAGAACCTCAGTATCTCAAAAACTCAGCACCTTAGAACCTAAAAAAAATGAAATATCTTATCCTATTACTAATCAGTTTCAGTTCTTTTGCTCAGAACAATGATTTTCCAACGGCGAAAATCGATTCGATCGTGAACAGAATCCAGCTTCCTGTTTTTCCTGCTTATCAGGTAAATATCTTAAAATTAGGAGCAAAAGAAGATTCAATTACAAACAACAAAACTGTTTTTGATAAAGCGATGGCTTTATGCAAAAAAAATAATGGCGGAACTATTATTGTCCCAAAAGGAATCTATAAAATAAACGGACCAATCCATTTTGTTAGCCATGTAAACCTGAAAATCGAAAAAGGAGCAAAGATCAAATTTAGCGACAATCCACAGGACTATCTTCCAATGGTTTTAACAAGCTGGGAAGGAACCATGTTGTATAATTATAGTCCGCTTATATACGCAAATGAATGTACTAATATTGCCATAACGGGAGAAGGAACAATTGATGGAGAAGGAGGAAAAATATGGAAAAGTTTTAAAGCAAAAGAAGGTCCGGGCAAGGATTTAAGCCGTGAAATGAATCACAATAATATTCCGTTGAAAGACAGAAAGTTTGGCGAAAGTTATTTCCTGCGCCCGCAGATGATTCAGTTTTTGAATTGTGCAACTATATTGGTCGAAAATGTGAGAATCGAAAATTCGCCGTTTTGGTGTCTGCATCTTTTAAAATCGCAAAGTATAACCATTCGCGGTATCAGTTATAAATCTTTAAATCACAATAACGACGGAATCGACCCTGAATATGCTAAAGATGTTTTAATCGAAAATGTAACCTTTAATAATGGCGATGACAACGTTGCCATAAAAGCAGGACGAGATCACGAAGGAAGAGCCAATACAGCGACTCCAAGTGAAAATATAATCATTAGAAACTGTAATTTTAAAGGACTTCACGGCGTAGTAATTGGCAGCGAAATGTCTGCCGGAGTTCAAAATGTTTTTGTGGAAAACTGCAAAACTATCGGATACTTAAAAAGAGGCATTTATCTAAAAACCAATGCCGATAGAGGCGGTTTTATCAAAAATATATTTGTTCGAAATATTCAATTGGATCAGGTTGAAGACTGTATTTATATTACAGCCAATTATCATGGTGAAGGGAAAGGATTTCAATCGGATATATCCAATATTTCATTCTCGAATATTACTTGTAATAAAGCATCAGAGTCCGGAATTGTAATTCAGGGTTTCCCCGATAAAAAAATCAAAAACATCTCACTGAAAAATATAGAAATCAAAGAAGCAAAAAATGCCCTCTCCAACGAAAATGCCGAAAATGTTTTGATGACAGATGTTTTTATAGGACAAAGGGCAACAGTACCAACGGCGGTTTCGAAACCGTAATTTTTTAGGTTCAAAGGGGCAGAGGTTCAAAGGGACAAAGGTTTTTTCTGTAGGGACGCACAGCAGTGCGTCTATTTAGAATTGATAGGTGTAAAGAGTAATGTCAAATTTGTTCTTCTGATTTTTTGAGTTTCAAAGGTACGAAGATACAAAGGTTTTCCGTAGAGACGCACAGCAGTGCGTCTACACAAAGAAAATCCATAAAGATATGTCCTTGAGCTAATTTGAAGGATCTTCATAACGTAAAAGGTCATCGACTTCGCTCAGACTGACAACTGTAATAAAAAATAAAAGAAAATGAAAAAATACATCATAATATTATTGCTAATCTCATCGGCTTGTTTTGCACAAAAAACGACCTTATATACTATAGGCGATTCAACAATGGCAAACAAAAAAGATCCTGAACGAAATCCTGAGCATGGCTGGGCACAAGTTTTACAGCCATTTTTTACAGAAGATATAGTAGTGGTAAACAAAGCGGTAAACGGAAGAAGTACAAAAAGTTTTATCAACGAAAAGCGCTGGGATTCCATTTATAAAGAACTAAAAAAAGGAGATTATGTCTTTATACAATTTGGCCATAATGATGAAAAAATAGAAGATTCTTCCCGTTATACAAACCCGCATACGGCCTATAGATATAATTTAATTCGTTTTGTAAAAGAAAGCAGGGAAAAAGGAGCTATTCCAATTTTATTAACTTCAATTGCGAGACGTAACTTTAATGAAAAAGGAGTATTAGTACCCACCCACGGCGATTATCCTTTAGAAACTCGTTTAGTGGCACAGGAATATAAAGTACCTTTTATTGATTTAGAATATTTTACTGAAACACTGGAACAATTTTACGGGCCGGAAAAATCAAAACAACTGCATTTGCATTTTAAAGCAGGCGAAAATGCCTATTATGATAAAGATAAAGCAGATGATACACATCTTTCTTTATTGGGGGCCAAAACAATTGCCCAAATAGTAATCAATCAAATTAAAGTTTTGAATGATAAATCTTTAGACAAACTCAAAAAAGGAATAAGGTAGCACAATTATCATTCACAAAAGTGTATCAATATTTAGTCTATATACTTACTCATGCTGCGTAAGTATATAGACTAAAACAGCAGGAAGAGAGAAAATGTAAGTTTTCTCTCTTTTTTTTTGTATTTTTATAAATCAATTAGCTGTTTATTAAGCACTTAGTTTGTTTTTGTTTAACGCCATTATTGATATTTGCCTTCCGCAATATAGGAATTATTCCCTATAATTTAACCTCTATTTTCATATATACCTTAATCTATAAGTTTAAAAACTTTTACGGGCAAAAATAAATTGATTTTCAGGAGAACTTTGCACCTTCAAATCTAGATGATTGAATTTTAAAGACTTAAGAAAATAATTAAACACATAATAATTAAAAGGTTATGAAAAATAGATTACTCCCTTTATTTGTTGTTTTGGCTACATTTTCGGCCCGTTCGCAGGTTGGTATTGGAACAAAAACACCAATTACATCGAGATAATCAGGGCGTTTTTTTAAAAATGTTCAAAAGAAAATTTAAAGAAGAGTTTGAATTTTCTGAAGATTCTTTCCTGTTAGAAAACGGAAGCAAACCAAAAGATTTTGAACGTTCTATATTTGTTGTATACGACAAATCAGAATTAATAGATTTTTTAAAATTAGAGAAAAAGGGAACTAATGTAATGGTTTGTTTCTTTAATAAACATTTGCACAATAGTCTGCTTTATTTTAATGAGATTAAAAACCTAAAACTTATAGATGCATCAAAATCAAGAAATGAGCTTTTAAAAGAGTTGAATTCTTATTTTAAAGACACTTCTGATTTTATCTCAAAAATCCCTGAAATTAAATTTTTAACTCCGGCACTTAATCAAACTCAGCTTGACAGCCTTCAAAAAGCGTTGTTTTTTATGGCACAGTTTTAAAACTGCCTATTTTTTTTCCTGATTTTATTTCAACCATACAGGGAAGCGCAGGATACAGAAAATGTTTTTGTGCTGTAAATTTAGAATGAAATTATAATTGATTTCATTTAAATACTTAAATTGGTTTAAAATAAAAAGAATGAAAAGTACCATTAAACTTTACGCATCAACCGCATTCTCTGTACTAATTTTCGCGTCGTGCCAGGCGCAGCAAAAACTTTCTAAAGAAAATAAGATCGTTTTAAAAAACACTTCTAATATTGAATTATTTCAAAAAGCGATTGCTGTAAAAAGAAGTCAGCTTACTATAAATAAAGATTCAGGAAATTATCCGGTTTTACTTTTTAAGAACGATACAATTCCTGTACAGGTTAATGATTTAAACAGTGACGGAAAATGGGATGAACTTTTTTTTGTAACCGATTTTTCTCCAAATGAAGAAAAAACAATAGTGCTGAATTGGTCAAATAAAGATCCTAAATACCCAATAAAAACAAGTGTACGATTTGGAAAAAGAGAAGGAAAGAACCTTCCTGTTCATCCTGATACGCAGGAAGTTTTAATGGCAGACCAAGTGCATAAAAAATTAGGATACCAAAAGTACCAAACTGACGGCCCAACCTGGGAAAATGATAAAGTAGGTTTCAGGCATTATTTAGACGGAAGAAACTCAAAAGATGTATTTGGAAAAAAATTACCGGGAATAACGCCGGAGGATGTTGGAATTAACAGCAAAGGTGCCGTTGAAGACAATTATCATGTAATGTACGATTGGGGAAGAGATATTTTTCCTGTTGGAAATTCGGCTGGTTTAGGAGGTTTTGCCTTATTGACTAATGACAATAAAATCAAAAGACTAGGAATACTTGCGGCTGATACTTTAAATACTATTGAAAAAACAACTTTTAAAATCGTAAGCGAAGGTCCGGTTAATTCGGTTTTAAGTTACAACTATCAAAATTGGAAAGCCTCAGGAAATAAATATCAGGCACAGGAAACAACTTCGATCTGGCCGGGAATGTATGGCTATAAAAATACAGTTTCGCTAAATGGTTTAAAAGGAAACGAAATGCTGCTTGTAACGCTTTCTAACCTTAACAACCAAAATCCGCTGCAGGTAATTGAAGCTGGGGATTTTGTGTGTTTTATTCAACATGATAAATTAACCTATGAACGTCAATGGATTTTAGGAACAGCAGTTATTGTTCCTAAAAATGTTTATAAAGGATATATGGAAGCACCAAAAACGGGACAGCTGACAGATTCTTATCTCATAAAACTGAAAACAAAGAACAACGAACAAATAAGTTATTATCCGATAGCGGGATGGGAATTAAGCGCAGATACAAACTTTAAGGATTCTGTTTATTTTACCAATTATGTAACCAATTTGGCAAAGCAGCTTTCAGCTAAAATTAAGGTAAGCATTAAGTGAGTTTTATATTAACTTCATTTAAGATAGCTAATAACAAAATCTTAATATTTGACTTGTATTTAGAAGTTCTGCGTGTAAATAGACAATCAATTGGGGAAAAATTCCACACATTCTCAGTGGCGAAATAAAAATTTAAGCGAAAATCTTATACTTTAAAAACGTTTTGTTTTTTTATAAACCTATTTTAAAACACGTCTAAATAAGCTCTGAAATTTTGTTTTGATAATAATTGTCTGATTAATAGTTTATTGCAAAAAGAAGATTTAGAAAAATGTGATTCGTAAATTTAAGGTTAATTTAAAGAGTAAAAAACAATGATAATTTTAACAGCAAATATGTTGTAACTATCAATCAAACTTCTATTTTTGCGCCTTAATTTAATAATTATAAGCATGAAAGATCTATTAGTAAAAATCAACGCCGAAATTGACACATTCAAAGCAGAAGCTGAATCTTTAACTGAAAAAGGTATCAAAGCTGCAGGACCAAGAGCACGTAAAGCTACTTTAGAAATCGAAAAACTTTTAAAAGAGTTCAGAAAAGTTTCTATCGAAGAATCAAAAAAATAATACAACTAAAACCTCGTCAACTGGCGAGGTTTTTTTTGCTCCAATATCTAGGTTTTAAAACCTTAGTATCTCAGAATCTTAGCACCTTAGCACCTCTAAAAAAGCTTACCATTGCCTTGGTCCAACAGCGATTAATTCTTTGGTTTTTAAATCATATATTTTAGTTTTATTACTGCATTGAAACTTAATTTGTAGTCGGTTTTGTTCCATTAAATCAAACTGATACGTCCAACGATCTTTTTTGTCTTCTTTTAATTTTATGATTTCCTGACCATCTTGATTGTATAAAGCATATATATCATGGTCATCTTCGTTTTTAACCGTAAAATAGTAAAAGTTTGATAATTTATTATCCTTAAAAAAATTTCGTAACTCCTCACTTGGCTGATAATAATAATGTATCTCCTGCATCCCGATTAGATTAAATTCGGCAGGCAGGATAATCTTTCCACTTTGATCTATAATACCCATTATATCTCCTTTTTTTTCAGGTGAAAAAGCAAAAAGTTTATCTGTAATGAAATCATGATCTATGTGAATATTACCATCATGAGCTACCCTATGTTTTACAGGCTCGAGAAAAGGATAGGCAAAAGGAGAAACTGTTCCATCAAAATCAACAATTTGAATTCCTTTTTCAGTTTCAGAAAAATAATATTTATCATAAGCCATTAGTACATTTTTGGCAGTATTAGGTTTTACGTTTAATGTGCTGTCAATAACGGTATCATAATATGGATTGGGTTTTCCGATTTCTACATTACTTTTCTGTGCCCAAATTTCATTTTTCTTTTTTACATATAAATAGCTTTGAAAATCTTTATACAATTTTAATAGAATCTTTTTATCTGTATTGAGATCAAAATACCCAAATTGATTATCACTATTAAGATAAATCATATTTTTATCAAGATGAGTTATTACAGGATAACTACAAATTTCAATCGCTTTATTATCATCTAAGCGAAATAATTTGTCATTATATTTTGCAAGATTGGTCTGCTCAGGAATTGTTTGCTCACCTAAAAATTGTTTTTTTGTTATAAGATAAAGCTGTTTATTGTGGTTAAAAAGTGATTTTAGACTTTCGCCTTCCTCAAAAGTATATATCAGCTTACCATTTACATTAAACAAAAAATCTTTATAGGACATACTAATGCTGTCTATTAGAGAATATCCAATATAAAAAATCTGCTTTGATGTAGAAGGATAAGGTTTGCCAACTAAATATCGATCTATTGCGGCATACTTTGCAGGAATAAGAACTTGTTTAGTTTCTGTAACCATTACGCCGCTATTAGAACCTTTCATAAATATAGAATAGGGCGTATCTGAAAAAGGGTAATATTTTAATTTTGCCTTGCACGAATTAAAAAGAATGCAAGATAAAATCAGCAATACATAAAGTATATTTTTCATAGACTTACTTTTATTATAATGATATAATAAATTGTAAAAAGGTTGGGATTGGTACGTTTTTATTTGAAAAAACAAAACCTCCAGATAAAGCATTTGGAGGTTTTGTTTATAGTATGTAAAAAACTTAGTCCCGATAGCTATCGGGATAGTATCTCAGCATCTTAAATCGAATTCCGATCAATAAAATTAAAAGGCACTTTAAACTGACCTTTTTCTTTATTCAAAATCATTCTCGCAGCAGTTTCTCCCATAATATTAAAATCAGTAGACATTACGGTGATGCCCAGTAATTCTTTTAAAGGCGTATCATTATAAGAAATAACTCCGATGTCTTTTCCTAAAACATATTCCTCATCGCGAATCTGTTTCATTAAATTAACCAAATCAGATTCTTCAATAGTAATAAATAAGTCCCCCTTTTTAAGAATCATATCATCATAAACTTCACTAAGAATTTCAAAGTTGATTTCATGTTCAACACAAAATTTTCTAAAACCATGCAGAATTCTTCTCGGATATGGGTAAACCGCTTTATCAGGATAAACTAAAATTAATTTTTTGTATTTAGTGATTTTCGTTAAACCCTCTTTCAGTGCGTTGTAAATATCATTTTCAAAATCCTGATAAATTTTAATGATTTCACCTTCATGCGAAAGTTTGATATTATCCATTAAAACCAGTTTCTCTTCCGGAATTCTCTGAATCGCTTTGGCAACTTCATCCGTAAAACTCAAATGTTTTAATTCATCTGTTTTAAAATGCGTCGTAATAACATAATAATCATAAGCGCCTTCAAACTTATCCAGTAAATTTAAAAACAGCGTTTCGTCGCAATGATAAATATGAAGATCAGTATGCGCGTTGGCACCAAGAGTATCAATAAACGAGCTGTAGGTTTTCATTTTATAAGCGCTCAGTTTATTAAATAAGAACAAGATATTTACTTTCGACTCCAGTTTTGTTCGGGTAATATAATAGCCTTTTCCTCTAATCGAAGATATGATTTTTCTTTCCTTTAAAATATTATAAGCTTTTTCAACCGTATCGCGCGACATATAAAACTCTTCGCTGAAACTGTTTATAGAAGGGATTTTTTGGTTGATTTTTAAATTTCCGTTAGAAATATTCTGCAAAATCGAGTCAACAATTTGTTTGTATTTGGGAATCCTCGAATCTTCGTCTATTTTAATTAATTTAATCATGCTGGTATTTTGCAATCTGTTTCAGGTTAGGGGGCATGAAACAAAATTTTTTTAATTATAATTTTATAAAAAGCAATCCTAAAAACGGCTTTATATACTGATTTTACTACTTTCCTTACAAACAACAGCGATAAAATAAAAGTACTCTTTATTTTCAGGCAGTTATACTAAATAGTGGATATAATAATTACGAAATCGATTGCTAAAGTAGCACTTTTAAATTTATTTTTCGAATACAATTGCATTGATCTTTGCAATTAATGCGCACTTTTAACAAAAAATACACGAATCATAAAGGATAGTACAGGACAGTTTTCTTTTCTACATTATATTATTTTACAAAACGAAATTAACTATCGCAATTAACCACAAACAAAATTATTAAATGGGATCATTATTAGGAATCATTTTTCATTCTATCGGAGGATTTTCTTCGGGTAGTTTTTATATGCCTTTTAAAAAAGTTAAAGATTGGGCTTGGGAAAGCTACTGGCTCGTAGGTGGTTTTTTTTCCTGGTTAATTGTACCGCCAATTGCTGCTTATTTAACGATTCCAAATTTTACTGAAATTATTATATCAGCGTCGCCAGCCATCAAAACCTTTACTTTTTCAATGGGACTGATCTGGGGAATAGGCGGATTAACATACGGTCTTGGCGTTCGTTATTTAGGAATGTCTTTGGGAAATTCAATTACATTGGGATTTTGTTCTGCTTTTGGAGCTTTAGTCCCTTCAATATATTACGATTTTAATCCGGCAGAAGGCAAAATTTCATTTTCTCATATGCTTTCTAATTCTGGCGGACAGCTGGTTTTATTGGGAGTAGCAGTATGCTTGTTGGGAATAGCGATTTCTGGAAAAGCAGGAATGCTAAAAGAAAAAGATTTTGCGACAGGTCATGAAGATAAAGACAAAGATTTCAGTTTAGCAAAAGGTTTAACTGTAGCGGTAATTTCAGGAATTTTAAGTTCTTTTTTTAATTACGGAATCGAAGCCGGAAAACCAATGGCAGAACAGGCCGTAATAAATGGCTGTAACCCGTTATTTCAAAATAACGTAACCTATATTGTTTTACTTTGGGGAGGTTTAACCACCAATTTTATCTGGTGTTTGTATCTTAATTTCAAAAACAAATCAATTGGAGATTACTTCAATGTAGCAACGCCAATTACTAAAAACGTTTTGTATTCTGCTCTTGCCGGAACAATGTGGTTCTTGCAGTTTTTCTTCTACGGAATGGGCGAAAGCAAATTAGGAAACGGTGCCAGTTCATGGATTCTGCATATGGCAACCATTATTTTAACAGCAAATTTTTGGGGATTCTATTTGAAAGAGTGGCAGGGTGTTTCGCAAAAAACATTCAGAACTTTTATTTGGGGAATCGGATTGATAATGCTTTCGATCGTTTTAGTCGGAATTGGGAATTCTTTGTAAATACTTGAAAAAATATATGATAACAATGTCAAATACAAATACAAAAAATATGAATTTTAAGCATGTGAGCTATCTTTGGGATGAAGCTAAAGCAGCAGCATTAGCAGGAGATGAAGTAGCGCTTTTCATTTATCGTTCGAACCTTTTAGGAGCCGATTTAAGATTGACTAACTATGGAGGAGGAAATACTTCTGTAAAAATTACAGACAAAGATCCCTTAACAGGAGCAAGTTCAGAAGTTATGTGGATTAAAGGTTCTGGAGGAGATATTGGTACATTGACAAAATCTGGCTGTGCAGCATTGTATTTAGACAGATTACGTAATCTTGAAAACGTTTACAGAGGAATCGAGTTTGAAGATGAAATGGTAGAATTATTCAATCATTGTATTTTCGATCTGGCTTCAAAAGCACCATCTATCGATACGCCTTTACATGGTTTTTTACCATTCAAACATATTGACCACCTTCATCCGGATGCAGCAATTGCAATCGCTGCTGCAAAAGACGGAGCAAAAATCACCGAAGAATTATTTGACGGAGAAATTGGCTGGGTAGGCTGGCAGCGTCCGGGCTTTGACTTAGGACTTCAGTTAAGAAGCTGTTTAGAAGAAGCTGCAAAAAAAGGAAAAAAACTACGCGGCATCATGTTAGGTTCTCACGGTCTTTTTACCTGGGGAGATACTGCGTACGAAAGTTATATTAATACGCTGGAAGTAATCGAGAAATGTGCCGAATATTTAGAAAATAACTACGGTAAAAAACGTCCGGTTTTTGGAGGCCAGAAAATCGAAAGCCTTCCGGAAGCAGACCGTAAATTAAAAGCTGCAAAAGTTGCCCCAATTTTAAGAGGTTTCTGTTCATCAGAACGTCAAATGATTGGACATTATACAGATGATGCAAGAGTATTGGAATTCATCAATTCAAACGATCTTTCAAAATTAGCTCCATTAGGAACTTCTTGTCCGGATCACTTTTTAAGAACAAAAATCAGTCCCCTGGTTTTAACATTAGATCCAAACGAAGATTTATCAGATGTTGATGCGGTAAAAGCAAAATTAGCTCCGGCTTTTGAAGCTTACCGTGCCATGTACAAAGACTATTATAATGCCTGCAAGAAATCAAATTCACCTGCAATGCGTGACCCAAATCCGGTGGTAATTTTATATCCGGGAGTTGGAATGTTCACTTTTGCAAAAGATAAAACGATGGCGCGTTTGGCATCAGAATATTATATCAATGCCGTAAATGTAATGAAAGGTGCAGAAGCTGTTTCAGAATATACTTCACTGCCGCACCAGGAAGCATTTGATATTGAATATTGGTTATTAGAAGAAGCAAAATTACAACGTATGCCAAAACCAAAAGCATTGTCTGGCAGAGTAGCTGTAATTACAGGTTCTGCTGGCGGAATTGGTAAAGCTATCGCGAAGAAATTTGCTCAGGAAGGTGCTTGTGTAGTAATCAATGATATCAACGAAGAGCGTTTAGAAGGTGCAACAGCTGAGTTTATTAAAGCTTTTGGTAAAGATGCAGTTTCAAGCACTTTATTGAATGTTACAGATGAAAAAAGCACAGAATTAGCTTTAGACCAAGCTTCTTTAGCTTTTGGAGGTGTAGATATTATTGTAAACAATGCAGGAATCAGTATTTCTAAATCTATTGCAGAACATACACTTGAAGAGTGGGACAGATTATACGATATCTTGGTAAAAGGACAATTTATTGTTTCTAAAGCCGGAATCGAAGTAATGCGCAAACAAGGTTTTGGAGGCGATATTGTAAATATCGTTTCTAAAAATGCAGTTGTAGCCGGACCAAATAATCCGGGTTACGGTTCTGCAAAAGCCGCTCAGGCGCATTTAACACGTTTAATGGCAGCCGAATTAGGAGCCGATAAAATTCGTGTAAACACCGTAAATCCTGATGCTGTAATCTCAGACTCCAATATTTGGTCTGGCGGATGGGCAGAAGGTCGTGCAAAAGCATACGGAATCACGGTAGAAGAATTACCGGCTTACTATGCAAAACGTACGTTATTGAATGAAATCATATTGCCGGATGATATTGCAAATGCTTGTTTTGCGTTTGTTGGAGGTTTCCTGAACAAATCAACAGGAAATGCCTTAAACGTAGACGGCGGCGTTGCAATGGGCTTTTATAGATAAAAATTATTTAAGTTTTTTTATAAGTTTGTTTAAGCAAAAGTGGTTTTTTGTGGTCTAGCGTTCGAATTTTTTCGAACGTTAGATTTTTTTAGACATCCCATTTTTATAAGCAGACCAATTACCATAAAATAGTAAAGTTAAACCAGAGTTCAGTATAAAAAATTTAAGCTGAAAATATTGAAAATATTGACATAGAACGCGGATAAAACGGATTCGCTATCGCAAAAATGCTGATCTACACAGATTTTTTAATTCATTATTATAAAAAATCCGTCTTTTTCCGCGTCTTCGCGATAGCGAATCCGTAAAATCAGCGTCTAAAATTCATATATTGTAACTCTATTAAAATATCAATAACTATGTTAATCGGATCAAACCACATCGAATCTCATAACGAGGGATTATTAAAAAAACACCAAAACAAACTTGTTTTTACAGCATCAGAAATTGATAATACAGAGTCGATTATTAAAAAACTAATCGATTTTCAAATCGCAATTCCATCTTGGGCTTTAGGAACAGGAGGAACACGATTCGGACGTTTTGCAGGAGGAGGAGAACCACGTTCAATCGAAGAAAAAATCGAAGATGTTGGGTTACTTCATAAATTAAACAATGCTTCAGGTGCCATTTCGCTTCATATTCCGTGGGATATTCCACAAGATTATAAAGCAATCAAAACATTAGCATCACAGCACAATTTAAAGTTTGATGCCATGAACTCGAATACATTTCAGGATCAGGCAGATGCGGAACATACATACAAATACGGATCGTTACAAAACGTAAATAAAGCCGTTCGTAAACAGGCAATTGCACACAATATTGAAGTTATAAAACACGGAATCGAATTAGGATCAGAATCTTTAACTGTTTGGCTGGCTGATGGTTCTAATTTTCCTGGACAGTTAAACTTCCGTAAAGCGTACCAAAATACCTTAGAAAGTTTAGAAGAAATCTACGATGCATTACCTTCAAACTGGAAACTATTTTTAGAATACAAATGTGCCGAACCTAACTTTTATTCCACAACAGTTGCAGACTGGGGACAATCCTATTCTTACGTGAAAAAATTAGGCGATAAAGCACAAACTTTAGTCGATTTAGGACATCATTTACCAAACGCTAATATCGAACAGATCGTTTCATTATTATTAATGGAAAACAAACTGGGTGGATTCCACTTTAACGATTCAAAATATGGAGACGACGATTTAACAGCCGGAGCCTTAAAACCATATCAATTATTCTTGATCTTCAATGAATTAGTTGAAGGAATGGATGCAAGAGGAATGAACCATGCCAAAGATTTAGGCTGGATGATCGACGCATCGCACAACATTAAAGATCCATTAGAAGATTTATTACAATCTGTTGAAGCCATTATGATTGCTTACGCGCAGGCACTTTCTGTAGATAGAAAAGCATTAGAACAAGCACAGCAGGAAAATGACGTAGTAAAAGCACAGGAAATTCTTCAAAACGCTTTCCGTACAGATGTTCGCGCATTAGTTGCCGAAGCTCGTTTACGTTCAGGAGCGGCTTTAAATCCAGTAGAATTATACAGAAGTCTTTCTGTTAGAAAAAATCTTATTGGAGAAAGAGGATTAAAAACATTGGCAACAGGCTTATAATTATAAATTATTAATTGTTAATTATAAATTATAAGTTGATACCAATGTTGCTTATATTGGTTGTTTAATGTAAAAACAAAAATACTTAGCAAAATCATAATCCATAATTAACAATTAATAATTCACAATTCACAATTAAAAAAAAATGAATGTAGTTGCAATTTTTGATATTGGTAAAACAAACAAAAAGGTATTTTTATTTGATGAAAACTATAGAATTGTTTGGGAGAAATCAGTCAATTTTGACGAAACAGTCGACGAAGACGGTTTTCCCTGCGAAGATATAGAGCTGCTTAAAAACTGGATTTTTGAGCGCTTGTCAGAAATAAAAGCCTTAACTAATTATGTTTTAAAAGCCATCAATTTTAGTACTTACGGTGCTAGTTTTGTCTACATTGATAAAGAAGGAAAAGTTTTAACTCCTCTGTATAATTATTTAAAAGATTATCCGGAGGATTTAAAAAACGACTTCTATAAAAAATACAAAGGAAAAGAAGCATTTGCTGTAAAAACAGCTTCTCCCGTTTTGGGAAGTCTAAATTCAGGAATGCAGATTTACCGTTTGAAAGAAGAAAAACCGGACTTGTTTAAAAAGGTAGCATATTGTCTGCATCTTCCGCAATTTTTGAGTTTTCTTTTAACCAATGAAGCTTACGCCGATATTACAAGCGTTGGCTGTCATACCAATCTTTGGAATTTCAAAAAAATGAAATACCACAAATGGTTAAAAAGTGAAAAAATTTCAGGTAAAATTCCACCGTTTTATAACGGAAAAGATGTTATAAAAACAAAAGATGGTTTAGCAGTAGGAGCAGGACTTCACGATAGTTCATCGGCGATAATTCCGTATACCATAAACTTTACAGAACCGTTTGTTTTATTATCAACAGGAACCTGGAGTATTTCCTTAAATCCATTCAATAATAAGCCGTTGACTTTTGAAGAGTTACAAAACGATTGTTTGTGTTATTTACAATACACAGAAAAGCCTGTAAAAGCGGCAAGACTTTTTGCAGGAAACGAACACGAAGTACAGACCAAACGTTTAGCAGAACATTTTAACGTTCCGGTTGATACGTACAAAGACGTTTATTTTGATAAAAATGTTGTTTCAAATTTACGCGCATTAAACTTTCAAATCATTTATCCTAAAAAATATAATTTTGATATTCTGAAAGAATGTCCTTTTCAAAACAGAGACCTTTCAACATTCAAAAATTACGAAATCGCTTATCATCAATTAATGTTAGATTTGGTAGAACAGCAGGTTTTTTCAACTAACTTAGTCATTCATAACAGCCCTGTAAAGAAAATTTTTGTAGACGGAGGTTTCAGCAAAAATTCCATTTATATGAATTTATTAGCCGAAGCTTTTCCGGATGTTGAAGTTTATGCTGCATCGATGGCGCAGGCAAGTGCTTTAGGAGCAGCATTGGCAATTCATCAAAACTGGAATCCTAAACCAATCCAGAATGATTTAATTGATTTGAAGTTTTATAAGCATTAACATAATAACGCAGATAAATAGATTAAGAATTAAAATGTGCGTTAAATTGAGATAGTATTGTCATTTCGACGAAGGAGAAATCTTCGCGAGAAGCTCGACAAAGATTGGACTTTAGTTACGGAGTTACTTACGAAGATTTCTCCTTCGTCGAAATGACAAACGAACGAGTAGATTCATTCAGATTTAATTTTCGAAAACCAGCATGTATCTGTTTAATCTGCCAAATCTGCGGGCTAAAAATAAAATAATAAAAAATGAAAATCGGACTATTTATACCGTGTTATGTCGATCAGTTTTACCCAAAAGTAGGTATTGCGACATACGAACTTTTACAGAAATTAGGCTGTGAAGTTCATTTTCCGATGGGACAAACCTGTTGCGGACAGCCAATGGCAAACAGCGGTTATGCACATTTAACCAAAGGCTGTGATGCCAACTTTGTCGCTAATTTTACCGGATTCGATTATATCGTATGCCCTTCAGGAAGTTGTGTACTGCATGTAAAAGACCATTTGCATGACGAAAAAAATGAAGAAGCCGCAACAAAAATTAGAAGCACCGTTTTTGAATTAACAGAATTTATAACTGATATTTTAAAAATTGACCACATAGACGGAAGTTTTCCTTTTAAAGTAGGAATGCACGTAAGCTGCCACGGACAACGCGGATTACATCTTTCTCAAATGTCAGAACTAAACGCGCCATTTTTCTCAAAACCTGAACAATTACTGCATAATATAAAAGGACTTGATTTAGTTGCTTTAACGAGAAAAGACGAATGCTGTGGTTTTGGAGGAACATTTTGTGTGACCGAAGAAGCTATTTCTGTAAAAATGGGACAAGACCGAATTAAAGATCACGAAAGCCACAATGTAGATTATATTACAGGTGGCGATATGTCGTGTTTAATGCATTTAGACGGAATTTTGAAAAGACAAAAAAGCCGAATAAAAACGATACATATTGCTGAAATTTTAAATTCACTCGAAAATTAAAATAGATGTTGAGTATAAAATTTAACCGCAAAGTTCGCAAAGTTTTACGCAAGGTTCGCAAAGTTAATTTTAATCCTTGCGCAGCTTGCGTTTTTTTCTTTGCGCACTTTGCGGTTAAATAAACACTATCATAAACATTTCAAAATTGACTTTTAAATAATTAAAAATGTCATCAGAAAAAATAATACAGCACAGCGAAGCCGCAGCAAAGTTCAACAAAGATGTAGAGCGTGTCAACTGGCATGATGAAACACTTTGGTTTGTTCGTGCAAAGCGTGATAAATCGGCACATCAAATTAAGGATTGGGAATTATTACGTGAAACCGCATCCAAAATAAAAGCCAATGTACTCTCAAATATTCACGATTATTTAGTTGAATTTGAAGCCAATGCACAAAGAAACGGAATCATTGTACACTGGGCAGCCGATGCAAAAGAACACAACGAAATTGTACATTCGATCATGGCAAAACATGATGTAAAGCAAATGGTGAAATCAAAATCAATGCTTACAGAAGAATGTCATTTAAACGATTATTTAGCCGAAAAAGGCATAGAAGTTATCGACTCAGATTTAGGAGAATATATTGTACAGCTTCGTAAAGAACCGCCAAGTCATATAGTTTTACCAGCGATTCATCTTAAAAAAGAAGATGTAAGTGAAACTTTCCACGAACATTTAGGAACAGAAAAAGGAAATTTTGATCCACAGTATTTGACCGAATCAGCACGTCATAGTTTAAGAAACACCTTCTTAACCCGAAAAGTAGCTTTAACCGGAGTTAATTTTGCCATTGCAGAAACCGGAGAATTTGTAGTCTGCACCAATGAAGGAAATGCGGATATGGGCGCGCATTTAGCCGATGTTCATATCGCGTGTATGGGATTTGAAAAACTGATCCCGCAGCGCAAACATTTGGGTGTTTTCCTGAGATTATTGGCAAGAAGCGCAACGGGGCAGCCTATAACCACTTTTTCAAGCCATTTCAAGAAACCAAGAGACGGAAAAGAACTTCACATAGTTATTGTCGACAACGGCAGAAGCAAGCAGTTAGGAAGAGAAGATTTTAGAAATTCCCTAAAATGTATTCGCTGCGGTGCCTGTATGAACACTTGTCCGGTTTACAGACGAAGCGGTGGACACAGTTACCATAATGCAGTTGCCGGACCAATTGGTTCTATTTTAGCACCCAATTTAGACATGAGCAAAAATGCCGATCTGCCTTTTGCAAGCACACTTTGCGGTTCCTGTACCAATGTTTGTCCGGTTAAGATTGATATTCACGATCAATTGTACAAATGGCGTCAGGTTTTGGTAAAAGACGGTTATACACCAAAAGGTAAAACAATTGCAATGAAAACGATGGCAACGGTTTTAGCCAATCCAACAATTTTTAATATCGCAGGAAAATCAGGAAGATTTGTAATGAAAAATGTTCCGGGAATGGTCAATAATAAATTGAATAAATGGTACGACCAGCGAGAGATGCCAGATGTTCCCGAGGAATCTTTTAGAGAATGGTACAAGAAAAATTCGAGAGAATCTAAAGCAAAAGACAATGAGTAGTAAAGCCGAAATTTTAAATAGAATAAAACTAAACCAACCCGATTTAGTGACAGATCTGCCGGATTTAAGTGTTTTAGGTTCAGAAGATTTTGATATACTTGAAACCTATAAAACAGTTTTAAAAGGTATTGGTGGAGATCCTGTTGAGGTTTCTAATTACAGTGAAATCATCAATTATATAAAATCAAATTACAATCTTCAAAAGAGATTAATTACAACACTTCCTGAACTTTCAGAAATTGCTTCTTTAGACTGGAATAATGTTGATCCGCATTCACTTCAGGATGTTGAATTAACGGTTGTAAAAGCCCATTTTGGAGTTGCAGAAAACAGTGCACTTTGGGTAACCGATGATATTTTAGGACAGCGAATTGCGCCTTTTATTGCACAGTATTTAGCTATAATTGTTCATAAAAAAGATATTGTCCGTACGATGCAGCAAGCTTATGAAAGAATCGGAAATCAGGAATATGGTTTCGGGACTTTTATTGCCGGACCTTCAAAAACTGCTGATATTGAGCAGTCGCTGGTTTTAGGTGCGCATGGAGCGCGAGGGTTGATTGTGTTTTTATTGGATTAAATAAGTGTAGTCCCTACGGGACAAATTTTCGAGGTGTAATCGTGGAATGCTACCGATATTTAATCTCTCCGAGATATTTTGTTGAAATAGATAAAACGTTACAAATTAATTCCGTTAGGAGTTTTATAGGTAGAAAAAACGATAGGATTGACGATTAAAGATACTCCCTTAGGAGTTTCATATCGGTAGAAAACAACGATAGAGTTATCCGCTAAATATACCCCGCTAGGGGTTTAATATCGGTAGAAAAGAAATCAAAGTATAGCAGAGATACTCCGCTAGGAGTATATGGTCGGTAGAAAAAATAAAATTTCAGCACATAACGCATACTCCGTTAGGAGTATTTGAATGATTACAAAAAAATAATAATTATATAAAAAGAGGATTTTTAAATCCTCTTTTTTTTAATACTAGATTTGCTAAACAAAGCTTTAACCTGTAAAAACATTAATTAGTAATTTATAAACATGAAGAAAATTTTATTGGTCGTTATAATTGTTTCCTCTTTCATTAGTTGTAAAAACAACGATGCTGAAAAGGCAGTTGCGAAAAAAACTCCGGTCATTTCAAATAAACCTAATGAAAATATTCAAGATGATAAAAACAATTACAAAGAAAATAATGATGATAAACTTCTGGATTCTATAAAGACAAAATTTTCAAAAGTTTATGAATATAAGGAATTGAATGATGACGAACGAACAACTCAATGGTTAGGAATTACATATCTAGAAAATGATTGTATTGATTTTTATCTTTACAGTGACACTTCTCCTTGCACAACAGAATATTATGGGAAAGCTTGTGCCATTAAAAATGATACAATAAATACTGTAGAGAAAAGCAATGTTGATAAACTCATATTTATTCAGGAAGAAACAGAACATAAGCTCTCAATAATTTTGGACAACAAAAAGAATCAGGCAATAATAGATTATATACGGAAAGATTCCCTAGAAACAGATTGTCTGCCAGTTGATGATACTGTTATGAAGTTGATGAAATAATAAAAAGAGGATTTTTAAAATCCTCTTTTTATTATACAATAATCAATTCCTAGGTCAGTTTTAATTAAAAGTATAACTTTATATTTCAGGATTAACAAAAACAAATTAGGAATGAGTAACGAAAAAAAGCTTAAAGCGATTGCTTACGGAGAAGTGCTGTGGGATGTTTTTACCAACGAAAAAAAGATAGGAGGCGCACCGTTGAATGTAGCTTTAAGAATGAGATCATTGGGATGTGATGTTGCTATGATTAGCTGCGTAGGAAACGACGAAGACGGAAAAGCCATCATAGAAACCGTAAAAGATTTAGGACTCGAAACCGCTTCCATAATTACTTCAGAAGATTTCCCAACCGGATTAGTAAACGTAACTTTAGACAAAACCGGATCTGCAACTTACGAAATAAAATATCCATCGGCTTGGGATAAAATTATATTAAATAACGAAGCAAGAAAACTTACTAATGATGCTGATGTTTTAATTTACGGAAGTTTGGTCTGCAGAGATGAGGTTTCCAGAAAATCATTAGAAGAACTTTTACAAACAAATACTTATAAAGTTTTCGATGTCAATTTAAGAAAGCCGCATTATACCTATGAAATCCTTGAGCAATTAATGAAATCAGCCAATTTTGTTAAGTTCAACGATGAAGAAATCTTAGAAATAGCATCGGTATTAAACTTCCCACATACCAATTTAAAAGAGAATATGAATTTCATCTCATCTTTGGCAGACGTAAAAGGAATATGTGTTACAAGAGGAAAAGATGGCGCTTTGCTATTATGGGAAGGTGTTTTTTATGAAAATAACGGTTATCCAATTGTGGTTGCTGATACTGTTGGTGCCGGAGATTCTTTTTTAGCCACTTTAGTAACCTCTTTACTTACGGATAAAAAACCGCAGCAAGCTTTAGATTTTGCCTGTGCAATGGGAGCTTTGGTTGCGGGTTCGCCTGGTGCAAATCCTAAAATTTCTTTATCTGATATTGAGAATATAATGAAGGAGAAATAGAGTAAAGTAATTTCACTTTTGTATTGTTTATCTTCAAAGTTTGTCATTCCGAGGAACGAGGAATCTTCGTTGCAAGATCGACAAAGATAGGATCGGAGCTACTTGAGAAGATTCCTCGTTCCTCGGAATGACAAAATTGCGAAATGATGATGGTTTTATGTGAAAACATTTTATAGGTATAACTTTATTAAAAACAATCAACCGCTATAAAAATCCTATAAACAAAGGGCAAAATATAATTTTTATATTGTAATTTTTGTAAAATACTGTCAAATTAGCTTATAATTGTACTTTTTACAAGTATTTTAAAAATTAGACTTTGAAGCATTTTGTTCTATATCTTCTACTAATAGGCTTTTCATTTTCAGGATATTCGCAAGATTATCCCGTTAAGTTTTTGGATATATCTGACGGATTATCAAATAATTCCGTAACCACGATATTTCAGGACAGCGAAGGTTTTATGTGGTTTGGAACTTACGATGGTTTAAACCGATATGACGGCTACAATTTCAAAGTTTTTAGAAACCGAATCAACGATCCAAAATCATTATTGTTTAATGCGATTTACAATATCGAAGGCGATTCTAAAAACAACATTTGGGTGGGAGGAAACAACGGAGTTTGTATTTATAATAAAACCTCGGCTACATTTCATTCGGTTGAATATACATCTTCCAATAAAAAAACAAAAAACTTAAAAGACATTGTACATCAGATGCGGTCTGTTTCTGATAAACTGTTTTTAATTGCTTCTCAAAATCTAGGATTAGTTGCGTTCGAAAATGGTTCATTTGTTGGGAAACCAATTCCGCTTACTGTTTTAGGAAACCAAATCAACGTCAATAATTACGATGCGATAGCCATTCAGGAAAATAAAAATAAATCGGGAAGCTGGGTTTATATTCGAAATGTGGGACTTTGCAATTACACTTATAATTCAAAGAAATTGCAAGTTGTTTTTCCGCTTTCGATTGGCGTAAAAGCAATGAAATTATCTTTAGATGGAAATCTTTGGTTCGGAACCGACGAAGGACTTTTTCTGTTTAATACCAAAACCGGAGCACTTTCTGATAATTATTTCTCAAACAAATGCAGTGTAACGGATATTCTCGCAGACAAAAAAGGAGAAATCTGGGTAACGACAGATGGCTGCGGCATTTTTCAGGTTATTGGAAACAATAAAAAAGCAGTGCCTTATAATTCAGTAAAAAACAATCCACTGGCAAAAAGCAATTCGGTTTGGAGTTTATACGAAGATAAATCCGGTAACAAATGGTTTGGTTCCCTTCGAGGCGGAATCAGTATGCTGAGCGATACGCCAAAATATTTTAAAAGCATCAGATACAATGGAAAAGATCCTGCCGAAAACTTTATTTTGTCTTTTTGCGAAGATGAAAAAAAGAATTTATGGGTTGGGACAGACGGCGCAGGTTTAAAATATTGGGACCGAAAAAACAATACTTATATAAACTACAACAAGGCACTCTCAAGCAGCTTTATTACCGGAATTGTTCGTGATAACAATAATGATATCTGGCTTTCTACCTGGGCTGGCGGCGTAAACCGAATCAATAAGCAAAATAATACCGTAACAAAATTTTCTTGTTACAATCCGTACACCAAACAAGTGGAGAAAAACATTTGGTTTGTTTACAAAGATTCAAAAGCAAATATTTGGGCAAGCGCCACTAATGAAGGTGCTTTGTACCTTTTTGACCGAGCCCAAAACAATTTTGTTCTTTTTGATAAAAATGTGACCAACCTGCAATCTATTATAGAAACAAGCGACGGGAAACTTTGGGGTGGAAATTATACTTCATTATTTTCGATAGAAAAAAACACCAAAAAGATTACCAAAACTACAATAGGAAATCCTGTTCGATGTATTCATGAAGACAAAGACAAAAATCTTTGGCTGGGAACGCAGGAAGGCGGTTTGCTTTTATTTGACCGAAAAACAAATAAATTCAAAAGATTTACATCTGATGACGGACTTCCATCCAACACCATTTTAAGGTTATTTGAAGATAAAGAAGGAAATCTTTGGATGAGTACGTATAATGGTATTTGTCGATTTGATAAAAAGAGAAAAACCTTCCGTAATTTTTCTGTAAATGACGGACTTCAAAGCAATCAGTTTAGTTTTAATGCCGGACTTCAATTATCTACAGGAGAATTTCTTTTTGGCGGAATAAACGGTTTTAATATCTTTTTTCCTGAAGCCATTAAAGGGTTCAATCAAAAGAATAATGTTTTGCTGACTGATTTTTATGTAAACAATCAGCCAATTGAAGAAAGCAAAGCCGAAATTAGAACTGATTCTGAAAAAATAAAAGAAGTCGAACTGGCTTACGATCAAACCACTTTATCTTTAGAATTTGTTGCCTTAGATTATAATAATGCCGACAAAATAAATTATGCTTATTTTTTAGAAAACTGGGACGAACAATGGAATTATGTGGGTCAGGCCCGAAAAGCAAATTACTCCAGACTTCCGGAAGGAAAATATACTTTTAAAGTAAAAACAACCAATTTTAAAGGAGGCTGGAACAAAGAAGTCAGCCTTGTTTCGATACAAGTTCTGCCGCCTTGGTACAGAACCTGGTGGGCTTATTTATTGTATATTTTGAGTATTGCCGGACTTCTTTTCGTTTATCTCGATTATCATAAAAACAAAGAAAAGCTAAAATATAAAGTCAAAATTGCCGAACTGGAAAGCAAGAAAGAAAAAGAAATTGCCGAAAAGCAATCTTCGATGTTTACTTATATTTCACATGAATTTAGAACACCGCTTTCGCTGATTATAAATCCGTTGAAAAAAGCAGTTCAGAAAGAAGACGTCCAAAATGGTTCTTCGGGAAGTGATTTGGCCATTGCGCACCGAAATGCTAGAAGACTTTTAAGTCTGGTAGATCAGCTTTTACTTTTTAGAAAAGCAGAAAATGATGCCGATTCGCTGCGTTTATCGCCAATAAATGTGAATAACCTTTGTAATGAAGTGTATCAATGTTTTGTAAATCAGGCAAAAGATAAAAACATCGATTATAATTTTACGATTCCCGATCATGAAATTGTGATTATTGGCGATTATGAAAAAATTGAGATTTCCTTATTCAACTTAATGTCAAATGCTTTTAAGTACACACCAATTGGCGGCGAAATTAATCTTATAGTAACAGAAAGTGATGAGGAGGTTTTTCTTGAAATTTCGGATAACGGCGACGGAATCGAGAAAAAAGATATTGAGGTAATTTTTGAAAAATTCAAACAAATCAATTCAAAAGTTTCAATAGGAACCGGTTTCGGAATTGGGCTTTTTATTGTCAAATATTTTGTAGACAAACATAAAGGAAAAGTAAGCTGCGAAAGTGAAATTGGAAAAGGAAGTATATTTAAACTAGCTTTTCTAAAAGGAAACAGTCATTTTGAAAATGTCGAAATTACAAATGAAGCTCCGCAAAGAAGCCAGTTATTTGATGAATTAATAATTGACGATTCCGAAGAAAATAATGCAACTTCAAACACTATAGTTTCAGAAAGTGATTTCCAAAAAATCATGCTTACTGAAAAACGCACCGTTTTAATTATTGATGATAATGCTGAAATCAGAGCGTATCTGATAAAATTATTCTCAGAAAACTATGTCGTTTACAGTGCCGAAAATGGAGAAGAAGGTTTAAAACTAACCAAAAAACACATGCCGGATCTTGTAATCAGCGATATTACAATGGAAGAAATGGACGGTTTAGAATTATGCCGAAAAATAAAAGAAAGCAACGACTTGTCTCACATTCCGGTGATTCTGCTCACGGCATCAAAAAATCCTGAAACTCATTTGCAGGGAATAAATGACGGTGCTGATGATTATATCACAAAACCATTTGATGATGATATACTTAAAGCACGTGTAGAATCTTTATTGCGAAATAGAAGCAACCTGAGAACTTATTTCTTAGACAGCATTACACTTAAGGAAAACACCCAAAAAGTTCCGGTAGAATATCAGGAAATGCTAAAAAAATGTATTGACATTGTAGAAGCTAATATTCATAAAAGAGATTTTACCATCAAAAACTTTGCGCTCGAAATGGGAATGAGCCACAGAACGCTTTATACCAAAATCAAGATCATTTCGGGACAAACTTTAAATGCTTTTATACGTTCAGTACGTATTCGAAGAGCTGCCATGTTAATGCTGACTGAAGATATGAATATTACTCAGGCAAGTGCCGAAGTTGGCTTTGAAGATCCAAAATATTTCAGACAGCAGTTTGTAAAACTCTTTGGAATGACACCATCAGAATACATTAAAAAATACAAGAGTTCTTTCAACTCAGATCTCAATATTATCAAATAATAAGGTTCTATTATCATTTACTTGTAACTCGACAAAGATTGGTCATTGCGAAAAACGAAGCAATCTCACGTGCTGAATCAATTAGTAATTTTTGTTAGTGTGATTGCTTCGTTCCTCGCAATGACAAACGGTATAAAACAAAAAACGCAAACGTTTTAATCTCAAAAAAACATGAAATTTAATAATTACGTATTGTGTAAAAATATGCTGATATTTTTTCATAGTCCTTAAAATTTAACTCAAAATAATGGTTAATTGCAAATTTGACCTCCTTTTTTTTCCATTTTACCCCTGCTGGAGAGTTTGAATTAAACATTTCTTTGCAGTAATAGTAATGAAGTTAGTCACATTACTATGTTATAATCATAAGTGTTTGTTTCGATAAGTTTTTTAGCCGTTTAAAAAATTGAGCCTTTTTTAAACAATAAGTAAGAGTTGGTTTTACAGTATAACTTATAATACCCGCAGCTCTTAAAAACTGCGGGTAAAATAACAAACAGCAAGACTTAAAAGATGAAAGAGTAAAGAAGAAAGAAAAAAAGGAAAAAAATATACTAACAATTAACCAAACTCACCAATATGAAAATAACAAGATAACCAATTGCAGTCTGTTTTGCCTCAGGAACAGATAAACCAAACTTAAAAAATGACCTACAAGTTTAAACCAACTTACGTTTTTAGAAAACGACAAACTAACTAAACCTAACTTTAAAAATTAAGAAATGAAAAAAAATGTATTTTTATTTTTTCTTACCCTTTTTGCCATCTTTTTTACCGGATGTCAAAATAACGAATCAGGATTTCCAAGTTCTGATAATCCTACGGTAGTTGTATCAACAAAAGAAATTTATGGTGCACCAAGCAGAAAATTTGAAATCAAAGCCGCTCTGGCTGACGATTTAGGATTAAAAAGCGTAGAGATTCAAATTCCCGAATTATCGCTTGATAAAGTAATCTCATTTGCAACAGATCCTCTTTTAAAATCATACGATTTGAGTTACTTTTTTGAAGTTCCGGCAAACAGAGGAACTTCTGAAGCATTCAAAATAAAATTAATTATTACAGATGTTTCTGGAAATGTGGTAAACGAAGAAGCTAATCTGCGTTTAGACGGCGAATTTGCAGCGCCATCCATAACAATGGTTACGCCAAAAGAAGGTGCCGTTATCTTGTTATCAACAAGTAACCAAATGCCGGTAAATTTTGTAGTAAATGACGATTCAGGAATTGATTATGTTCAGGTGAAATGTGAAGCGCTTGGTATTGATGAAACAGTTACTTTAGCAGGTTCGCCTCAATCATACACTTTTAATAAAACCTACACACTGCCTGTAACGGCTGCAGATTATGTATTGACGATTACAGCAAAAGATAAATTTGCGATTCCGAATACAGGAACTTTAAGCGTAAATATTGTAGCAACAAACGAATATCCGGCGCTTTATTTATGCGACCAGCCAAAAGGTGCAAACCTAACGACAGATGCAGTTGGAGTTCCGATGTATTTCCATGAAAAGAGCGGACAGGATTTCGAATTCAAATACTATGCTGATAAAGACAATAAAGAAATTTATTTCTTAGGTCAGGAATCCGATTTTGCACCACATTGTTTTGGTTTAAATACTTCTGGAGAATTAGTTGACGATGTTGCTTCAACAGCAATTATTCTGCCAACAAAAGGATATTATAGTATAAAAGTAAATCCAAATACTTTAAAATATACAGCTACAAAATACACACCTTCAAGCAAAGTCTGGGCCGATATTGCGAACGGATTATGGCATGATGACGAAGCTTTAAGAAGACCATTCGTGAGTGTTTGCGGCGGAGGAATTCAGGGCGCAGATTGGGATACATGGACGGCTTGGGTTCAAACAGGACTGCATTTAGCAAATAATCCAAACAACCCTTATCAATTAGTGGGAGAATATACTTTGACAGGACAAATGGAAGCAACTTTTACAGGTCAATGGTGGAGCCCTTCATGGAGATTAATTAAAAATGGTATTTGTACCATGTCACCGGGCGAAAACGGAAATGCCAAATACCCAGCAGCGGCCGGAGTTTACAAAGTAGTTCTTGATACAGAGTTAGAGAGAGTTTTTATAACAAAGAAATAATTTGTTATCAGGCTTTTATAACATTAATAAATAAAACATCTCAATATGAAATTTAAATATATATGGTTTTTTATTGCCCTTTTGTGTACTGCTGTATCATTTGGACAAATAAAAATAAAAGGAACTGTGAAGGATAAAGCAAATGTACCAATTCCGGGAGTAAACGTAATTGTAAAAGGAACTTCAACATCTGCAGCGACTGATTTCGACGGAAATTATACAATCAATATTCCAAACAAAAATGCTCAAATCGAGTTTTCATTTGTGGGTTTTACAACTCAATTAATAGCTGTTGGCGATAAAACCGAGATCAATATTGTACTTCAGGAATCAAGCCAGGCCTTAGACGAAATCGTAGTTGTAGGTTATGCCGCTGTAAAAAAGAGCGATGTAACGAGTTCAATTTCTTCTATAAAAGGAAAAGAATTACAAACCATGACAGTTGGTAACGTAACTGAATCATTACAGGGAAAAGTTTCCGGAGTTCAGGTTACAGGACAAGGCGGGCCGGGTGCACAGCCAAGAGTTTTAATTCGTGGAATTTCTACAGTAAACTTAAGTACGGATCCGCTTTATGTGGTAGACGGAATCCCAATGGGAACCAGTATCAATTTCTTAAGCAATAACGAAATTGAATCTATGGAAGTTTTAAAAGATGCTTCTGCAAGTGCTATTTATGGTTCTCGTGCATCAAACGGAGTTATCCTGATTACGACTAAAAAAGGTAAAGCAGGAAAAACCAGATTCAATTTTGATTTGAGTTCTGGTATGCAGATTATGAAAAACCCATACGATATGGCTGATGCCGAAGGTTATGCAACGATAATGAATAAGGCTTATAACAATTCAGGTTATTCAGATTATCTGCCAAATCCTTCTCAATACAAAGGCAAAACAACAGACTGGTGGAGAGCCGGAATTAAAACCGGAACTCCTGTAACGAATGCTTCTTTTGGAGTAAGCGGCGGTTCAGACAAACATACTTATGCTATAAGTCTGAATTACTATAACTCAGAGTCTATGTACGGAATAGGCGGATGGGAAAGAGTGACCATGAGAATTGCAAATGATTTTAAATTCTCTGATAAATTCTCAGCCGGAATCACTTTAAACCCTCGTTACGAAACTTGGGGCGCACCTGGAAACTGGGCAGATTTTGATAAAATTGATCCAATTACGCCAATTTACAAACCTGCCGATCAGTTAACAGGATTAGAAAATGAATACAGCATTTATGCACGTTCTCCATCATATGTATGGAATCCGGTTGCAGCCGTAAACCGTTACGATGATTACACAGATCAGTACAATTTAAATACAAACGGATATTTACAATACGAACCCATAAAAGGGTTGGTAATTCGTACGCAGGCTTCTGTTGAGGTTGGAGATAAAATTTGGAGCAAATTTACGCCGGATTTCGTAATCGATGCCGCACACGAAAAAGCAGAAATCAATACAATCGAAAGAAGAGCTACAAACAATGTAGACTGGACTTGGCAGAATACGGTAACCTACAACAAAACATTTGGAGGAAAACACAACGCTTCTTTAATGATTGGTAATACAATGGAAGAATACAACGGAAACGATGTTTGGGGTTACGGAGAAGGTGTGCCAAATAACTCAGATTCTATGAGAGAGTTAAATGCCGCAACAAAAAACCGTAACAGCGGCGGAAACAGCTGGTCAAGTTCTATAATGTCTTATCTCTCACGTTTTTCTTATAACTACGATGGTAAATATTATTTCACAGGAACTTTTAGACGAGATGGTTCTTCAAAATTCATGGCGAATAACAAATGGGCAAATTTCCCTTCGGCTTCTGTTTCATGGAGAATTTTAAACGAAGGATTTATGGAAAAAACCAAAGATGTTTTAAGCGATTTAAGATTTAGAGCAGGTTGGGGTAAAGTCGGAAATCAAAATTTACCAAGCGCTGTTTATCAGTCAAACATTGGTCAGGGATTTTATATAATCGACGGACAGGTTGTTGATACTTCTTTCCCATCATCTATGGCGAATAAAGATATTAAATGGGAAACGGTTGAAGATATGAGTTTTGGAATTGATTTCGGATTATGGAAAAACAAACTTTCAGGATCATTAGAATATTATCAAAAGAAAACGCACGATATGTTGTTCCTTAAACAATTTCCAACCTATAGCGGATTCCCTGGATTTTCTACCATGTGGACAAACGTAGGCTCCATGCAGTCAAGCGGTATAGATTTATTAATTTCTTATAAAGATAAAAAAGGTGATTTCTCATACGGTGTAGACTTAACTTTTACAACCGTAAATGTCGAAATGCTTTCTCTGTCATCTGAAGGAGAAAAATTATACGGAGCAAGCAACAGAACTTTAACCGTAAAAGGTGAAGAACCGGGATATTTCTACGGATATGTTGCAGATGGTTTATTCCAAAACCAAACGGAATTAAATTCTCATACAGACGAACATGGAACAAAATTACAGCCGTATGCACAATTAGGAGATATTCGTTTTAAAGATGTAAACGGCGATGGAAAACTGGATGACAAAGACAGAACTAAAATTGGTTCTCCGTGGGCAGATTACAATGTAGGTTTGAATTTGAATTTTGGATACAAAAACTTTGATTTAGTAGCGAATTTCTATTCAAGTATTGGAAATGATATCGTAAACCAAAACATTTCAGATTTATACAACGGAGCAAGTTTAACAAACAAAGTAAACGGTTTAGATCAAATGGCCTGGCACGGTGAAGGAACTTCAAATTACATTCCGCGTTTATCAAAAGACGATAATAATGAGAACTACACAAAATTCTCCTCTCTGTATGTTGAAGACGGTTCTTTTGTACGCATGAAAAACCTTCAGTTAGGGTATTCATTCTACAACAAATTTGGTTTAGATAAATTGAGAATTTCGTTATCCGGACAAAATTTATGGACATGGACAAATTACACAGGAGTTGATCCTGAAGTAGCCGGCGGAGATCCTAATACAGGAGACAGAGTAAAAGGATCAGGTTTTGGCGGATGGAATTATCCTGTACAGCCAACAATCCTGATGGGTCTTAATGTTGCATTTTAATAAAAAACGATCATGAAAAAAATACTAGTATCCATAATAGCTTTAGCTGCATTTACAGTTTCTTGTGACGATTTTATCGAAAAAGAAGAAAGAGGAACGCAGACTTTAGAAAACTATTTTCAAACTGCGCAGGAATGCGAAAATTATGCTAATGAATTAACACAGCGTTTGTTATTAGCAAAAGACTGGTGGACATTAACGGCCCCGAGAGTTACCAACGAAATGTCTACAGATGATGCCTGGATGGGAAACACAGGACAGGACAGCGGTGCACACAGACCTTGTTCTCAATACATCATTACGCCGGATAATATGGGAGATATGAACAGTATTTATACCGCTCATTTTTACACCATTCAATCAGCAAATATTGGTTTAGAGAAAATGGCAAACTCGCCAATTTCAGATGCACAGAGAAATCAATATATGGGAGAATCATTATTCGTTCGTGCTTATTGTTACTACGAATTGGTAAACCTTTTTGGCGGAGTTCCATTATACACAAAATCTTTAGGAACAGGCGATTTAAATTTACAACGCAGTTCTGCTGCAGATGTTTATGCTCAAATTGAAGCCGATCTTAAAGAAGCAGCATCAAGATTAGAAAGCGCTCCCGTAAAAAAAGACGGAAGAATAAACAAATGGGCAGCGTATGCATTATTAGCGCGTGTAACTTTATTTCAGGAAAAATGGGCTGATGCTAAATTATATTCCAACAAAGTAATTACAGAAGGGCCTTTTCAATTAGAAGCTGATTTCTTAAATATCTGGAATGTAAACAATCATAACGGAGTTGAATCAATTTTGGAAGCGCAGTCATCATCTGTACAAGATAAAAGTTTAGGAGCCGCTTTACCTACATTAGCCGGAGCAAGAGGCGAAGACAAGAAAAATTTCCCAAGCAATGATGCCCAGGATGTTTTGGACGGATGGGGATGGTGCATGCCAACCAGCGATTTAGAAAACGCTTATTTATCTGAAAATGATGAAATCCGTCGCAAAAGCACCATTACAAAATGGGGAGAACCTGCTTATGGAGATGAGACTTTAAACCCAACACATAAATTCAGTTTAAACGATAATAAATCAGGACGTATCTGTCGTAAATATTATATTCCAATAGCAACACGTCGTGCATTAGATAAAAAAGACGGACACTTACCATTAAACATTCCGTTGATTCGTCTGGCAGAAATGTATTTGACAAGAGCAGAAGCAAATTACCATACAGGCGGCGATGCATTGGCAGATATTAATATCATTAGAGCGCGTGTACAATTAACGTCAAAAACTGGAATTTCCGGCCCAACTCTTTTAAGACAAATCTACAAAGAGCGTCGTTTAGAATTAGCTTTTGAAGGATTACGTTTATTTGATATTCGTCGTGAAAAAGACCCAACAACAGGAAAACCGGTAATCGAATCTCTAATGGGACCAAACGGAACTTTCGTTCAATACAATTTGAATTCTACAGATCCGTATGAAACTACAAACACCAGAGAATCACAAGACAAAGGAATCAATTTTAATCCGGCTAAAAACTTATTGTGGCCAATTCCACAATTAGAAATTGACTTAAGCGGCGGATTAATCACTCAAAATCCAGGGTATTAAAATGAAGTTTTTAAATAACAATAAAGTAAGTCTGCTGTGTGCAGGCTTGCTTTTCGCCAGCACTTTATTAGTAAGCTGCGATTCTGAAAATAATGGAGATTCAAATTCAGAACCCGGAACGGCAGAATTAAAGGTAAATCTGGATATGCCTTTGCAGACAATGGAAAGCTTTGGAGCTTCTGATGCGTGGCAATGTAATTTTATCGGGAAAAACTGGCCTTCAGACAAAAGAAACAAAATTGCCGATTTACTATTCAGCAAAGATTTTGATGCCGATGGAAACCCAAAAGGAATTGGATTATCATTATGGCGCTTCAATCTTGGAGCAGGAAGTTCAGAACAAGGAGATGCCAGTGATATTACAGATGAATGGAGACGCACAGAATGTTTTACAACAGATGGTGTAAGTTATAATATGAACAAACAAGCCGGACAGGTTTGGTTTATGAAAGCAGCCAGAGAACGTGGTGTCGAAAAATTATTGGCTTTCGCCAATAGCGCTCCGGTTTATTTAACCCAAAACGGAAAAGCACACGCCACCATCAAAGAATTTTACAATTTAAAAGATGGAAAAATGCCGGATTTGGCTGATTTCTGGGCAAACGCTTTAGATAAATTAAAAACAGAACAAGGTTTAACAATCGATTATGTAAGTCCGTTTAACGAACCGCAATACGAATGGGACGGAACAAATCAGGAAGGTTCTCCGGCTACAAACGCTAATATTTACAATTTTGTAAATGTTCTTTCTCCAAAATTACAATCAAAAGGAGTTGAAGCACAAATCGTTGTTGGCGAAGCTGGAGCTTACGAACCCTTGTATAAAACAGTTTCGGGTAAAGAAAGCAGATCCAACCAAGTTGATTATTTCTTTGGAGCCAATTCTGCTAAAAAAATCAGCGGATTAAGCAACGTAAAGAAAACCATTTCAGCACACAGTTACTGGCAGGCTTGGCCTTTAAACGAAATGGTTTCGTCAAGACAATTAGCAGCTTCCAGAATTCAGGGAGCAGGAAACATCAGTCTTTGGTCGTCTGAATATTGCGTTCTGGAAAGTCCGGGAACTTCAGAATTACCGGGCGGAGCAGGAGCAGGAAGAGATTTAGGAATGTCATTGGCACTTTGGACAGCAAGAATTATCAATACAGATATTGCAGTTGGAGGAGTTACGTCATGGCAATGGTGGACAGCGATTAGCCGAGGTGATTACAAAGACGGTTTAATTCACGTAGACGATGGCGCAAGCAATGGAGCCGGAAACTCAGATTATTGCAAAAATGATGGTTACATCAGAGATTCAAAAACACTTTGGGCGCTAGGAAACTTTTCATTCTTCGTAAAACCTGGAATGGTAAGAATTCAAATTCCAAGTATAGATAATGCCACTTCCGTGAATGATGTAATGGTAACTGCATACAAAGACGCAGCAAATAAAAAGTTGGTTGTTGTTGCCGTTAACATCAGCAAATCGGCGAAAGCCTATAAATTAAACCTTGCCGGAGGAGCTTTAGTCGATAACAAATTAACGCCTTATACCACTTCTGAAACTTTGAGTTTGAAAAAAGGAACTGCTGTTGATGCGGCGAGTTTTGAGATTCCGGCTAGAGCAGTTGTGACTTATGTAGGAACGTATAAATAAAGGTTCTGATACTAAGTTTCTAAGGAACTAAGGTTTTTGAAAAGTTGAGATAAGATTGGACATAACCACAATCTTGTCATTTCGAGGAACGAGAAATCTTCGCAAGAAGCTCGACAAAGATTGTCGCTTTTGATTGTGGAGCTACTTGCGAAGATTCCTCCTCCGTCGGAATGACAAACATTGTGAAAAAATATAGAATTAAAAAATGAGAAAAATATATATCTCGCTTTTATTGATAACAAGTTCGCTGTCATTTGCACAGCGAACTGCTATCATCAGCACAGATAATGTTGTACAAACCATGGATGGTTTTGGAGGTTCTGATGCCTGGAGAACTCAGTTTGTGGGGAAAAATTGGCCGGAACAAAAAAAGAACGCTATTGCTGATTTGCTTTTCAGCAAAGAAATTGATGCAGACGGAAATCCAAAAGGAATTGGGCTTTCAATCTGGAGATTTAACCTTGGTGCCGGAAGTACAGAACAAGGAGAAAACAGTAAAGTTTCTGACGAATGGAGAAGAAGCGAATGTTTCCTAAATGCCGACGGAACTTACGATTTTTCGAAACAAGAAGGGCAGAGATGGTTTTTGCAGGCAGCCAAAAAACGAGGTGTCGATAAATTCCTGATTTTTACAAATAGTCCGCCAGTTTCGATGACAAACAACGGATTATCTTTTGCATCCCAAAAGAATAAACTGAATCTAAAAGATGGAGCAATTCCAAAATTTGCCGATTTCTTAGTTCAAAGTATTCAGGGATTAGAGAAAAAAGAAGGAATCAAATTCGATTATATAAGTCCAATCAACGAACCGCAATGGGAATGGATGCCAAATAACGGTGACAAAAACAGTCAGGAAGGAACTCCGGCGACAAACGACGAAATTTATGCTTTGACGAAATCACTTTCTGAAAAACTCAAAGCCAATAAAATGAGTACAGAAATTGTAATTGCCGAAGCCGCCCAAATCAATTATTTATATGAAAATGTAAATGCCGAAAACAGAGACAATCAAATCGATTATTTCTTCGGAAAATCAAAAACGAATATTTCGAAACTTTCCAATGTAAAAAATGTCATTTTAGGACACAGCTATTTTACGACGTGGCCTGTTGAAAAACAAGTTTTAAGCCGAAAGCTAATCGCTGCAAATATCAAACAAAACCCGGGATTGAAATATTGGCAATCAGAATATTGCATTTTAGAAAATCCGGGAGAAGCAGAAATTCCGGGTGGATCAGGAGGAGGAAGAGATTTAGGAATGCAGACCGCTTTATTTGTAGCACGTTTAATTCACAACGATATTGCGGTTGCCAACGCCGCTTCTTGGCAATGGTGGACATCCCTAACCAGAGTTGATTACAAAGACGGCTTAATTTATCTCGACGACGGAAAAAGCAACGGAGGAACAGAACCCAATTATGTTAGAAACGACGGAGAATTTCACGATTCAAAACTGCTTTGGGCTTTAGGAAATTATTCTCTTTTCGTTCGTCCCGGAATGCAGAGAATTGACGTTCCAAACCAAAACGAACTAGATGCCGCAAATGATGTAATGTTGACGGCGTATAAAGACGTTCAAAATAAAAAACTAATTGTAGTAGCAGTCAACTGTGGAAAATCTCCCCAAAAATACAAGTTCAATTTATCAAAAGGAACCCTAAAAAACAACGAATTCACACCATACATAACATCTGAAAATTCAAACCTAAAAAGAACAGCAACTCAGAAAATTAATGATTTAGAAATCCCAGCAAGGTCTGTAGTGACATTTGTGGGAGAATTTCAATAAAAATAAAAGTTTGTTTCAAGTTTCAGGTTTCAAGTTAGCAGGGAACCTGAAACCTGAAACCTGAAACAAAAACTTAGAACCTTAGCATCTCAGCACCTTAGAACCTTAAAAAAATGTTTACAAAAAAAATCATATTACCCGTACTTCTCTTCTCGTGCATATCGGCATTTAGTCAGATATCATTTGGAGATTCACAGAAAATAAATGACAACTGGAAATTCAATCTTCAGGAAACTCCGGATGCAAAAAATACAAGTTTTGATGACAGCAAATGGCAATCAGTAAACGTTCCGCATGACTGGAGCGTAAAAGGACAATTGAGCCCAACATTGGCAAGCTGTACAGGATATTTGCCAGGCGGAATTGGCTGGTACAGAAAATCAGTAACTATTCCGCAAAGCAAAAGCGGCGAAAAAGTCTATTTATACTTTGAAGGCGTATACAACAGGAGCGAAGTTTTCATTAACGGACATTCGTTAGGCAAACGTCCAAACGGGTATATTTCTTTTGCTTATGATGCCACGCAATATGTAAAATTTGGAGGAGAAAATACCATTTCGGTTCGCGTTGACCACAGCCAAAGTGCCGATTCACGCTGGTATACCGGTTCAGGAATTTACAGGGATGTTTGGTTGGTATATGCAAATCCCGTTCATATTGGACAATGGGGCGTATACGCTTATCCGGAAGTAAAAAACGGAACAGGAACTTTAAATGTTGAGGTTGATGTAGAAAATGATTCAAAAGCAAAATCAAGTCTTACTATTGTAAACGAATTGATTTCAAAAGATGGAAAATCGGTTGCAAAATCTTCTTCAAAAGTGGAAGTTGCAGCCAATCAAAACGGAAAAATTTCAACTAAATTAAGCGTAAAAAATCCTCAAATATGGGATTTAGAAAACCCGAATTTATATCAGCTAAAAACAACCGTTTTAAAAGATGGAAAACAAATCGATCAAACCGTTACTAAAACAGGTTTTAGAACCTTCACTTTCGATCCAAACAATGGTTTTGCCTTAAACGGAAAATGGATGAAAATGAAAGGCGTTTGTCTGCATCACGATGCCGGAGTTTTAGGTTCGGCAGTTCCTCGTGAAGTTTGGGAAACAAGATTGAAAACACTAAAAGAAATTGGTGTAAATGCCATCCGTACAAGCCATAATCCGCAAGCTCCCGTCTTCTACGAACTTTGTGATGCATTAGGAATTTTAGTTTTAAACGAAGCTTATGATGAATGGGAATTCCCAAAACGTAAATGGTTAGAAGGCTGGAATTACGGAACTCCGGGATTTGAAGGTTCGTTTGATATTTTTGCAGAATACGCAGAAAAAGATTTAGAAGACTTTGTTCGCCGTGACAGAAATCATTTATCAGTTTTTGGATGGAGTATTGGTAACGAAGTAGATTATCCAAACGATCCGTATTCGCATCCGGTTTTAGATAAAGGAAAAGACGGTTTTGGACAGGCAGCTTACGGAGGTTACAAAAAAGATGCACCAGATGCTATGCGCCTTGGAGCCATTGCAAAACGTTTAGTCGCAGCAGTAAAAAAATACGATAAATCGCGCCCAACAACTGCCGGATTAGCTGGAGTTGCTATGTCTAACGAAACAGAATATCCGGGAGCTTTAGACATTACAGGATACAATTACACAGAAAGCAAATATCAATCAGATCACGAAAAATATCCAAACAGAGTTATTTTCGGAAGTGAAAATGTGCATGATATGGAACCTTGGCTTGCCGTAAAAAACAACAAACACATTTTCGGACAGTTTTTATGGACAGGAATTGATTATTTAGGAGAATCAGGAAGATGGCCTTCAAGAGGATTTTACTCTGGTTTAGTTGATTTTGCAGGCGTTATCAAACCTAGGGGATATTTCCGTCAGTCATTATGGTCAGACAAACCAATGGCGTATATTGGAACTTATCCGCTAACAAATGAAAAAGAGATTTCTAAAGATGCATGGGCAATTTGGAATTATAAAGACGGAGAAAAAATTCGTGTAGTTTGTTATACAAATGCCGTAAAAGCACGTTTAGAATTAAACGGAAAAGTAGTGGGCGAAACTAAACTTTACGACGAAAAAACCGGAATTATTTATTGGGATATTCCTTTTGCTTCAGGAAAATTAGAAGTAATTGGTTTAGATAAAAATGACAAAGAAGTAAGCAGATACGCCATTACAACAACGCAGCAACCAGTTGAATTAACCATTGCCGATAAAAATATCACGATTTCTAAAGATAAAGGTGTTGCCAAAATAATGGTTCAGGTAAAAGATCAAAACGGTTTGCCTGTAATGCTTTCAGATAACGAAGTGACTTGCACAATAAACGGCCCTGGAATTTTATTAGGACTTGAAGCAGGAAATAACAGCGACATGACAGATTACACAGATAATGTACAGCGTGTATTTCACGGACATATTGCGGCATATATTCAGGCAACAGGAGAAGCACAGCCAATTAAAGTAACCTTCACAAGCCAATGGTTAAAACCAGTTGAGGTTACGATTAATGTAAAGTAGAAAAATTTAAACACATAGGAACATAGATTTTGGGAGCATATAAAAGGCGTTTCACTTGCATTAACAATCATAGGTTTTGCGTGAAACTATGTGTGAAAAACTAGTTTTTTTTGATCATCTTTTGCAAAAAAGAAAAATCTATGTTTCTATGTGTGTAAAACAATTAACCTGTCTGTATTATTTGGTATATCAGGCAGGTTAATTGCGTGTAATAAAATTTAATTTATTACATTTAAAATGTAATATTCACATTTATTTAAATTCAAATGAAAATAAAAAATATTGTTACGCTGTTTGCAGGAGTTGTTTTGATATCGGTTTCAGCCAATTCACAAAACAAAGCCTTCCAAAAAGACGAATTCAAACAATGGGCACAAACCCCGCCAATGGGCTGGAACAGCTGGGATTGTTACGGACCAACCGTTGAAGAACACGAAGTAAAAGCCAACGCCGATTATATGGCAAAGAACCTAAAGAAATTTGGCTGGGAATATGTCGTTGTAGACATTCGATGGTTTGTAGAAAATGATAAAGCAGGAGGTTACAACCAAACAGATCCGCGTTATGTAATTGATCAATACGGAAGATATTTGCCGGCAGTAAACCGTTTTCCATCAGCAAAAGACGGACAGGGATTCAAACCTTTAGCCGATTATATCCATAAAAAAGGTTTAAAATTCGGAATCCATATCATGCGCGGAATCCCGAAAAAAGCCGTTGAAGACAAACTGCCAATAAAAGACGCAAACGGAATTACGGCAGACCAAATTTATACCACAGCTTTACAATGCGAATGGTTAAAAGACAATTATACAATTGTTGCAGACAAACCGGGAGCGCAGGAATATTACAATTCAATATTCGAATTGTACGCACAATGGGGCGTAGATTTTATTAAAATTGATGATTTATCAAGACCGTATCACGAAGGCGAAATTAACTTAATAAGAAATGCAATCGACAAATGCGGACGCAAAATCGTATTAAGCACTTCACCTGGAGAAACGCCAATCGAAGCCGCACCGCACGTAACCACGCACGCCAATATGTGGCGTATGGTTGATGATGTTTGGGATACTTGGCCGCACATCACACATTTAATGGACGTGGCACAAAAATGGTATCCATACATTGCGCCGGGAACATGGCCGGATTGTGATATGATTCCGCTTGGTCGTATTTCGGTAAGAGGAGAAAGAGGCGAAGACAGAATGACGCGTTTAACAAAAGACGAACAATACACGTTGATTACGTTTTTCAATATCTTCAAATCACCATTGTTTTTTGGCGGAGATTTACCAAGTAACGACGCTTTTACTTTATCATTATTAACCAACAAAAATGTGGTAAAAATGCATAATGAAAGCACAGCCGTAAAGCAGCTTTTCCAAAAAGATGGTAAAATTGCCATAACTTCAAAAAATGCAAAAGACGGAAGTATTTATCTGGCTTTATTTAATATTTCAGATTCGGCAATGCAGAATGTTTCGGTAAATCTTTCTGATCTTGGTATTTCAGGAGAAGCGGATATTTTAAATATGTGGACAAACGAAAAATCCAAAACAACGTCAACAACAATTGCCGCCGATTTAAAACCGCACAGTTCCGTTTTATATCAAATAAAAAGTAAAAAATAATGAAGAAAGCACATTTTAGCCTTGTATTATTTTTATCGATTTTTAATTTTTTACAAGCCCAGAATACAAAAGGAATTCCGCCCGTAATTGCAGAGAAAGATTTAACAGCCTATTTATTCGTTTATTTCACAGGGAATTCTGTTGAAGAAGAGGCAGTTCGTTTTGCCGTAAGTGCAGATGGTTATCATTATTATCATCTTAACGATAATAAACCCGTTTTAGACAGCAAAACAATCAGTTCAACCGGAGGTGTTCGAGATCCGCATATTTTAAGAGGCGACGATGGGAAAACCTTTTATATGGTTTTGACCGATATGACTTCTTCAAAAGGCTGGAACAGCAACCGCGCGATGGTTTTATTAAAAAGTACCGATTTAGTAAACTGGAAAAGCAGTGTTGTAAATATTCAAACCACTTTTTCAGGAAACGAAAATTTAAAACGAGTTTGGGCAGCGCAGACTATTTATGATGCTAAAATAGGAAAATATTTAATCTATTTCAGTCTGCAATATGCAGGAGGGCCAGATAAAATTTATTACGCTTACGCGAATAAGGATTTCACAGCTCTGGAAAGTGCACCAAAATTATTGTTTGTTCCAAAATCAGAAAGAGCCTGTATTGATGGCGATATAATTGAAAAAGACGGAGTTTATCATCTTTTTTATAAAACAGAAACAGAAACCGCAGGAATAAAAGTTGCTACAACAACAGATTTAACTTCGGGAAATTGGACTGAAAATGATAATTATTTACAGCAGACAAAAGACGGAGTTGAAGGTTCAAGCGTTTTCAAACTAAACAATTCAGACGAATATATTCTAATGTATGATGTTTATACAAAAGGAAGATATCAGTTTACTAAAACCAAAGACTTAGAAAATTTTACTGTAATTGATAATGATATTTCAATGGATTTTAATCCGCGTCACGGAACGATTTTACCTATTACGCGTTCTGAATTAAAGAGAATTACAGACAAATGGGGAATGCCCGCAAAATATCCCAAAGTAAACAATAACCCAGCTTTAGAAGGTTATTACGCCGATCCGGAAATTCTGTACTCCAACAAAACAAAAAAATATTATATCTACCCAACAAGCGATGGTTTTGACGGCTGGTCTGGAAATTATTTCAAGACTTTTTCTTCAGATAATTTAAAAGACTGGAAAGACGAAGGAATTATTCTCGATCTTAGAAAAGATGTAAGCTGGGCAAACCGCAATGCGTGGGCGCCTTGTATTGTAGAGAAAAAGATAAAAGGTAAATACCAATATTTCTATTATTTCACAGCGGCGCAAAAAATAGGCGTAGCAGTTTCTGATAATCCTGCAGGACCTTTTAAAGACAGCGGAAAAGCATTAGTAAACACAAGACCCGAAGGCGTAAAAGGAGGTCAGGAAATCGATCCTGATGTTTTTACAGATCCTAAAACTGGAAAAAGTTATTTGTACTGGGGAAATGGATATATGGCTGTCGCCGAATTAAATGCTGATATGGTTTCGATAAAAGAGGGAACAACAAAAGTAATTACAGTTGATGACACTTTTCGCGAAGGAACTTATATAATTTACAGAAAAGGAACATATTATTTCCTGTGGAGCGAAGACGATACCAGAAGTCCGAATTATAAAGTAAGGTACGGAACTTCAAAATCGTCTTTGGGCCCAATTGAAATTCCAAAAAATAATATTGTCATTCAGGGAAAACCAGATATCGGAATTCACGCAACGGGACATAATTCTGTTTTGCAAATTCCAAATAAAGACGAATGGTATCTTGTTTACCATAGATTTTCTTATCCAACCGGAATTAAAATGGGAGATGCAGGAGGATTTCATCGTGAAGTCTGCATCGATAAATTAGAGTTTAATCCAGACGGAAGTATAAAAGAAGTAATCCCAACTCATGCCGGAGTCGACAGTTTAAAATAAATTTTGTAACTTTATCCTTTCTAAAAGCCATTCCTCACAAAGGAGTGGCTTTTTTTATGTATTACTTATATAAGTAAAACGCCATACTGAACTTTTAAATCATAAGGTAAAATTTATAATTAGATTTAATTACAACCTCTGGTTATATTCTATAAGCTGACTTGTAAGAAAAAAAAGCTGATTATGCGTAATATTGCGAAATGATGTGCTGTTTACCACTGCAGTATTTTCAAATGTATTCATTTAAGCCGAAAACAATTTTTTAGAAAACTTTCTCACCAAGTTTTCTTTAAAGAGATTTAATTATTTATCATTATGTTCATTTCTCTCACTCATGATCAGGTACAATTTCAGTACGGATCAAAACAATGGCAGTACAATTTTAACGAAATTGTAGAACTTGGACTGCTCAAAAAAAAGAAAACCTATCTTTTTGAAAACGGCGCTTTTACAGCCGTAACAGTTTTAGCCTATTACTGCATGATTTTCACCAATGTAATGGAGCTGTATTATTTAATTCCAACTTTACTGTGCTATTCTTTTTTGATTGTTATGCGATTCAATAACAAATCAGAATTCGACTATTTTGTGATTGTAAAAGACATTTACAAAAAAGAAACTAAAGTAAAAATAAGCGCCTTAGACCGGCCTGCAATTGGAAAACAAATCGACCAATACTTAAACTTTGAATTCGAACGGATTTTAAAAACAACCAACTAAATATAGAAATGAACCAACTATTAACTGAGATTTCCAGTTACGATCTGGCTTTTATAGTTATTGCTCTCGTATATGGTTTCATAATTATAATCAGAAAAAAATAAGCAAATCCTGTTTCATCGACCTACAGAAACAGCAATTGTAATTACCCCAAAATAAAGCTGCAATACCCCCCTAAGTTCAGTTGCGGCTGTTTAAGTTACAAACGCCCTCCCTCCAAATCAAACTTATGGCAACTTCAATAAAAAACAAAATAAAAAGCATTAGAGAGTTAAAAAATTACACTCAGGAATATATGGCAGATCAACTTGGTGTCACTCAGGCAGGTTATAGTAAAATAGAAAAAGGAAGAACAATATTATCCTATGTTAAATTAGTAGAAATAGCAAGGATTTTAGAAGTAAGTGTAGAAGATATTATAAGTTTTGACAGTCAAAGATATTTCAATAACTACAATACAGTAAAAGGAAACAGTAACAACGGAAGCATATTAATTAATTCCAGCAATGACGAAGCATTAAAAGAACTGTATGAAGATAAAATAAAACTTCTCGAAAAACTTTTAAACAAAACAGAAGAAGAACTAGACCGTTATAAAATGAAGTTTGGTGACATATAAACTAAAAACGAGGCTGTAGAGCCTCGTTTTTTTGATATCATTTTGCAATTAATTATGCAGTCTGATCATCTGTATCTGCATCAGGAGCATTCTTTTTTACTGACTCGATTCCGTTTTCTCTGGCAGCAGTGCTTTCATACATTTCACTAGCACCAATATTTTGTCCGTTGCTGGCTTTTAAATTAAAATACGGTTTGCCATTACTAGATTCTTTTCTGTCATAACGATTATCGTCCTGAGAGTTTGTTTTAACAGATTCAATTCCGTTTAAGGCCGCTGCTTTTGTCGAATAACCTTCGCTGGTCAAGATTGTCTGGCCATTACCAGCTTTTAAATTGAATTGAAATTCACCATTGGTTCTTTTAGTAATTACAAATTTTCCCATGTAGTTTTTTATTTAAGTTAACTAAAATATTTTGCTATTGATAAAAATACAAAACTTCATAATACAAATGATATTGCAAGAAAAAATAATCATTTATAATTTGTTAAGTTAATTGATTTTTTAATATAAGAAAATTCGGTAAATTTGAAATAATATTAAAATTAAAGAATATGAAAAATGTATTGATTTTGCTAATCACTGCAGTTCAGTTTTTATCTTGCAACAGCAAGAAAAATGAGGAAAAAACGAATACTTCAGTATCAGATTCAACAAGTACAAAGATCGAAAAGAGCACAGCCGAAAATGTTTTGGTTTACGAAGGATTACTGCCTTGTGCAGATTGCAGCGGTATTCAAACCGTTCTTAAAATTTATCAGGGAAACGGGACAATGGAAGGGCAAAAGTTTGAATTATCAAGTATTTACAAAGGAAAATCACCTGAAAAAGAGTTTGTTGAAAAAGGAAATTTTAATACAGAACGAGGGTTAGAAAACGATCCCGATGGAACCATTTTTGTTTTGAATTGGGATAAACCAGTCGAAAAACAATCCTATTATGGCTATTTAAGTTCAGACACCAAGAAAATCTATATGCTGGACCGCGACAGAAAAATAATAAAATCAAAACTGAATTATTCTTTAGATCTAAAAAAATAAATCAAACCGATTTTAATTAAGAATATTATAAACTTAAATCGCTTTACTGCCTTTAAGTTTATAATATTTTTTATTTTTAGAGGATGAAAGAACATCAATACCAATTTCTGTTGATGGACATTTATTTTTATGAAAGAAATCAGCGAAATTCTTAAAGCATACACAGAAGCAAAATCGGCAGGAAAAAAAACAGCTCTGGCAACAGTCATTAAAGTTGAAGGATCGTCATATCGCCAGCCCGGAGCACGCATGCTTGTTACAGAAGATGGAGAACTAACAGGTGCCATAAGCGGTGGCTGTCTGGAAGGCGATGCATTACGAAAAGCACTGCTGTCCATTCATCAAAAACAAAACAAACTTATTACTTATAATACGAATAATGAAGACGATATTGAAGTAGGTTTACAGCTTGGCTGCAACGGAATTGTTCATATTCTATTTGAATATATTGATGAAGAAGCATCAAAAAATCCCATACAGCTTTTACAGCAATTAGAATTAGAAAGAAAAGAAGCCGTAGTTGTGACTATTTTCTCTTTAAAAAGAAATGCCATTCAGCAAGGAACAACACTTTTTTACAGAGAAGAAAATCAAATTCTAAATCATAATGATGAGGTTTTAGACTTAATTTCAGATATAAATCAAGTCTTGAAAACCAAAACATCGATTGTAAAAAAACTTCAAGCAGAAAACGAAAACGAAGCTTTAATAGAATATATAAATCCGCCAATTTCACTTGTAATTGCCGGAGCAGGAAACGATGTTCAGCCTTTGGTTAAAATAGCATCCATTTTAGGTTGGAAAATTACTGTTAGAGACGGACGCGCGACACATACAATAGAAAAACGTTTTCCAAAAGCAGACAAAGTAAATGCCGTAAAATCAGAAGAATTTCTGGAAAATATTACCATCGATCATCAAACGTATTTCGTTTTGATGACGCACAATTATAAATACGATTTAGCAGTTTTAAAATCACTTTTAAAAACAGATTGTCAATACATTGGAATTCTCGGCCCAAAAACAAAATTAAACCGAATGCTGGACGATCTTCAAAATGAAGGAATTAATGTAAGCGAAGAACAATTAGAACGAATTTACAGTCCGGTTGGCTTAGATATTGGAGCCGAAACATCCGAAGAAATTGCACTTTCAATTGTATCAGAAATTAAAGCTTTTTCGGCAGGAAAAACCGGAACTTCTTTAAAATATAAAGCAGGTAAAATTCATGACGAAATTCATTATGAAAGATCAATTTCAAAATAAAACCGCTATTATAATTTTAGCCGCAGGTAATTCCTCAAGATTAGGAAGGCCAAAGCAGCTATTAGAATACAAAGACTCAACGCTTTTAAAAAACACGATTTCTGAAGCTCTAAAAGTACCCAATTTATTTACAATAGTTGTAACAGGCGCCAATCATAAAGAAATAGAAAAACAACTTAATACTGAAGAAATAAACATTTGTTTTAATCCCGAATGGGAAACCGGAATGGCATCTTCAATTGTAAAAGGATTAAATGAATTATTGCTTTTAAAACCCGATTGCGATGAATGTATTTTTGCCGTTTGTGATCAGCCTTTTGTGACCAATTTAATTTTTGAACATTTAATTTTCGAATATTATAAAACCGAAAAAGGAATTATAGCTTCGGCTTATTCTGAAACCTTAGGAACTCCGGTTTTATTTCATAGAAAATATTTCAATGAATTGCTTGAATTGAGTGGGCAGGAAGGAGCAAAAAAAATAATTAAAAAGCATCAAAATGACGTTTTTTCAATTCCTTTCGAAAAAGGCAATATTGATATTGATACAGAAGAAGATTACAACAAGTTAATTTCTGAGTAGTTATATGTTTTAATCTCGCAAAGTTTTTTTGCCCACAGGTTTTGCGGATTAAAACAGGTTTAAGCAGATTTATTTTTTCAATTTGAAATTATTTAATCTGCGTTTATCAGTATAAATCTGTAAAACCTGTGGGCAAAAAAACTTCGTGTCTTAGTGCCTTAGTGGCAAAACCAATTGCCGAGCCAAGCTCAAAACCCGCTCAACAGCAATATCAATTTCTTCAGAATTAGTAAATCTTCCCAAACTAAATCGAATCGAACTCAAAGCCTCTTCATCAGATAATCCCATTGCTTTTAAAACATGCGAAGGTTCAGACGTAACAGCAGAACAAGAAGCTCCATTTGAAACCGAAATATTACCCAAAGCCATAATAAGCTTTTCTGAATTTACACCCGGAAAACAAATATTAGAAGTATTATAAACTCGGTTTTGAATATTTGCATTTACAAAAGAACCTTTAAATTGTAATAAACCCTTTTCTAGTTTATTACGTAATATTTCGATTCTGTTTTTATCTCTTTCTAATTCATTTACAGCTATTTCAGCAGCTTTACCTAAACCGATAATTCCGGGAACGTTAAGCGTACCGCTGCGTAATTTGCGCTGATGTCCGCCGCCAAGAATTTGAGGGAGTAATTTTATTTTGGCTTTCGCCGAAATATACAAAGCACCAATACCTTTTGGTCCATAAAATTTATGTGCCGACAATGTCAAAAGATCAATCCCTAAAGTTTTTACGTCAATAGAAATTCTCCCCGCCGCCTGAGTTGCATCACACAAAAACAATACATTTTTGCTTTTAAGAATCGTAGAAATTTCGTTGACATTTTGTATGACACCTGTTTCATTATTAGAAAGCATTCCTATGAAAACCAGTGTTTTATCTGTGATAATTTCATTTAAAAGATTAAGATCTAAAATCCCTTCACGATTAACAGGTAAGTAGCTGACTTCAAAGCCAATACTTTCCATAAAACGACAAGTTTCAAGAACAGCTTTGTGTTCTGAAGCTACCGTTACAATATGTTTTCGTTCCTGATCGGCAAGACCTTTTATCGCCAGATTTATAGCTTCTGTAGCACCCGAAGTAAAAACAATTTCATCAGCATCGGCATTAATCAAATCAGCGGTTTGCCATGCAGCATTTTCAACAGCTTCGTTTACCGATAATCCTGCAATATGCTGACTTGTAGAATTGGCATAAAAATCAGTAAAATAAGGAAGCATAGCTTTTAAAACCCGTTCATCAACGCGGGTTGTAGCATTATTGTCAAGGTAAATATTTTGTTGATGCGGCATAATTAAAAGCTTAATCTTGTAAAAATACAATTTTCGATGTAAATAATAAATCTGTTTCTGGGGCTAGTTTTTTTAACGCAAAGGGCGCAAAGGTTTTTATCGCAAAGCGCGCAGAGGTTTTTTTAAAGTTAATTATCTAGATAATTGCAAAGTTCGCAAAGCTTTATCAATCCCAGCTTTGCGAACTTTGCCTTCGCTTACATAAAGTGAGATAAAAAAACTTTGCGCACTTTGCGTTAAAAAAAACACACCACAATCCAGCTTTGCAAACTTTGCCTTCGCTTAACATAAAGTGAGATAAAAAATCTTTGCGCGCTTTGCGTTAAAAAACACCCGCCGAGTATCAATTCCAGCTTTGCGAACTTTGCCTTCATTTACCACAAACTGAGATAATAAACCTTAGCGTTCTTTGCGTTAAAACCCACACCGAAATTGTAATTATTCTAAATAAGCACAATGTTTGAATTTCATAACTTTTTGTGGATTAAGATTGTTAAATTTGTTAGAATACCCAAGAGTTTTTGCTAATTTAAAAGAGAGATGGAATGGCTTCTAAAAAAACAAATCCAGATAAAGTAACAGAGAATGACTCAAATTCTCGTCGTGACTTTATAAAAAAATCAGGACTTTTTACCGCCCTTGCTCTGGCGCCGCCTTCGCTGGTTATGGCTTCAGAGAATAAGTGGGATGAAAAAATAGCGGAGTATTTAGAAACAGTACCGCTTTCTATTGAAGTAAATGGCAAAAAACATAATCTTAATATCGAGCCGAGAACCACTTTACTTGATTTATTAAGAGAACAATTATTGCTGACCGGAACAAAAAAAGGTTGTGACCACGGACAATGCGGTGCGTGTACGGTTCACGTAAACGGAACCCGAATTTTGTCGTGCCTGACTTTGGCAACTATGCAACAAAATGCTCAGGTTACCACAATCGAAGGACTTTCAAAAGGAAAAAAACTGCATCCAATGCAGGAAGCTTTCATTAAACACGACGGATTTCAATGTGGTTACTGTACACCCGGACAAATCATGTCGGGAATTGCCTGTATCAAAGAAGGCCATGCCAACAGCCGAGAAGAAATTAGAGAATATATGAGCGGAAACATCTGCCGATGCGGAGCTTATCATAATATCGTTGATGCAATAACTGAAGTGAAGGAAGGAGGAAAGGAATTATGAAAAATTTTCAAATAATTAAGGCATTATCTTCGAGTTCAGCAGTATCGAACATCAGCAAAGAAAAAGAAGCTATGTTTATTGCCGGCGGAACAAATTTGGTAGATTTAATGAAAAAGAATGTGGTGGCTCCAGACAAACTGGTAGACATTACAGGATTAGATTTAAAGAAAATAGAATTCCTAAGCGGAAAAGTTTCAATAGGAGCCTTGGCTAAAAACAGTCAGGTTGCCGAAGACGCATCGATAAAAGAGAAGCATCCTTTGCTGGCTTTGGCTTTAGCAGCCGGGGCATCTCAGCAAATCAGGCATATGGCAACTGTTGGCGGTAATATGCTGCAAAAAACACGTTGCTCGTATTTTTATAATACGGATATGCCATGCAATAAGCGAACTCCCAAAAGTGGCTGCGGTGCCATTGGAGGTTCTAACAGAATGCACGCTATTTTTGGAGCTTCGGACAGTTGTATTGCGGTTCATCCGAGTGATATGTGTGTGGCATTAGCGGCATTAGATGCAACTGTTTTAGTCGAAGGACCAAAAGGAAAACGACAAATAAAATTTACAGATTTTCATCGTTTACCGGGAAATACACCGGAGAAAGACAATACTTTAGAAAATAAAGAATTGATAACTTCGGTTGAAATTCCAGATAATAATTTCACCAAAAATGTGCATTATTTAAAAGTTCGTGACAGGACGAGTTATGCTTTTGCATTAGTGTCTGTTGCTGCGGCTTTAGATATAAAAAATAATGTAATAAATGATGTTCGACTGGCAATGGGCGGTGTAGCACATAAACCATGGAGATTAACTGAAGCAGAAGAATTCCTGAAAGGAAAAACAGTTTCAGAAGAGATATTTAAAAAAGCGGCAGATTTGTCTATGAAAGGTGCAAAAGCATACGGAGGCAATGATTTTAAATTAACGCTTGGTCCAAATGCAATAACAGAAGCACTTACAATAGCAGCATCAAAATAATTAGAATTATGAGCAAGACAAGTAATATTAATAGAGTTGACGGATTTGCTAAAGTAACGGGATCAGCAACTTATTCTGCCGAATATAAAACGCCCGGAGTAGTGTATGCCTGTTTAGTTGGAAGCACGATTGCAAAAGGAAGAATCAAAACCATCGATACTAAAAAAGCAGAATGGGCGCCGGGAGTTCTGGCTGTCATTACGCATTTAAATGTAGACAAACCTGCCGGATATCAAAAAGCAAAAGACAAACATAATTTTGGCCAGCCCCTGCAGATTTTCAAAGATGATTCGGTTTTGTATTATGATCAGCCAATTGCGTTGGTAATTGCCGATACTTTTGAGCGTATGCAATATGCAGCGAGTTTAATTAAAGCCGATTATTTTAAAGAAGAACATTCGACTGAACTTCAAAAAGCTGCGGATAAAGAGAAAAAAGTAGAAACAGATAAAGGGAATGATTACCACAGAGGAGTTCATGACGGTTATAAAAATGCAGAAGTAATTTTAGAAGCTGATTATACGATTCCAACTGAAGTTCATAACCCAATGGAGCTGGCGAATATTATCGCAAAATGGGATGGAAACAAACCAATTTTATACACCAAAAGTCAAGGTGTTGAAGGAACGCGCAGAAGTGTTGCCGGAGTTTTTGATGTGCCAGCTGAAGATGTAGAAGTACACTCTGAATATCTTGGAGGTGCATTTGGAATGGGATTACACACATGGCCTTATGAAATCGCAGCATTAATTGGTGCAAAGAAATTAAATCGCCCTGTAAAATTAGTTTTGCACCGCGAGCAAATGTTTACGAATGTTGGTTTCAGACCTTATACCATTCAGAAAATGGGTTTAGGCGCAACAAAAGCAGGAAAACTAACTGGTTTAACTCATGAAGCTGTTGCGATGACTTCCAGTTATGAAGATTTCATGGAAGGAACGGTAAACATGTCCCGATTTATTTATGATTGTGAAAATGTTTCGACACGTTACAGAATTGTTCCGTTAGACACTTGTACGCCAATCTGGATGCGTGGTCCGGGTGAGGCAACAGGTTCTTTTGCATTAGAATGTGCAATGGACGAACTGGCCTATAAATTAAACTTAGATCCAATTGAATTTCGAAAGCTGAATTATGCTGAGAAAGATTTGGAACAAAATAAACCGTGGAGTAGTAAATATCTTTTAGAATGTTACGAAGGCGGAATGGAACGCATTGGCTGGAAAAACCGTAAAAACGAACCGGGTTCTGTGAAAGAAGGAGACTGGCTTGTAGGTTACGGAATGGGAACCGGAACTTTTGGTTGCTACAGAAGTCCAACTTCTGTAAAAGCAAAATTTTTGCCCGATGGAAATTTAGTGCTCCAGTGCAGTGTAAACGATATGGGGCCGGGAACGGCAACCATGATGACGGCAATTGGTGCTGAAATAACTGGTTTACCTGCTGAGAATATAATTATCGAAATGGGAAAAAGCGGATTGCCAAAAGGTCCAACGCAAGGAGGTTCGGCAACGACTTCATCTGTTGGTTCTGCAGTTCATGATGCCTGTAATTTATTGGTAAGTAAAGTGTTGGGATTAGCGACTGAAAACCCGGCTTTAAAAGGAACTCCAATTACAGATTTAACTTTTGCAAATGGAATCGTTTCTTCAACAAAAGATACTGCTAAAACTGTTGCTTTGACTTCTTTACTTAGTGCTAATAAATTAGATGGATTAGAAGTTGAAAATCAATCAAAAGCTACAGAAGAAGCTAAGAAATATTCTATTTATTCGTTTTCAGTTCACTTTGTAAAAGTATTAGTGAATCCGAATTTGGGTAAAATACGTTTGGCGCATGTTGTTTCATGTGCTGATATCGGAACGGTTATCAACCAAAAAACTTCTGCAGGACAAATGTACGGCGGTGCAGTAGGAGGTATCGGAATGGGATTAATGGAAGCATTGGAAATCGATCATCGTTTCGGTCGTCCAATCAACAATAATTTCGCCGATTATCATGTTCCCGTAAATGCGGATATTGAAAAACAGGAAGTTTTCTTCGTCAATAAAAAAGACCCAATCAGTAACCCAATGGGAACAAAAGGTCTTGGCGAAACGGCTTTGGTTGGAATGGCGCCTGCAATTGCAAATGCTGTTTTTAACGCAACCGGAAAACGTGTACGAGACTTGCCAATTACATTGGATAAAATAATTGCTTAATTGTTAATTGTAAATGGTTAATTGTAAATGGTTAATTGTAAATTTTAGTTGGTAATTACCATTTACAATTAACCATTAATAACTAATCATTCCCTACTTTTTTTTATTGAAAGATGGCAGGATATATTTTTGAATCAATTCATCGCTTGGTGATTGTGAGTTATAATTTCCGCCAGTAATAACGGTTATCATATTTTGATCTTCCCAAATATAAATTTTCTGACCACCGTTACCTTGGGCAGCTTTTCCATCATATCGAACACCATCAACATTCAGGTATTTTAGCCACCATAAATAACCATAATTCACACCTTGCACAACAGAATGTTTTGTTAAGGATTCCTCAACCCAGTCTTTAGAGATTACTTGTTTCCCGTTCCAAACTCCTTTATTAAGATACAGCATTCCTAATTTTGCCATATCTCTTGAATTCAAATAAACCTGACAGAAAGTTTCGGCACTTGATGCATCGGGTTTAAAATTCCATTTAAAATTTTTAATGCCCAAATCTTTAAAAAGAGTCTGTTTGGCAAATTCAGGTAAAGGCATTTTTGTTGCTCTTTCAATGATTTTTCCCAATGTTATAGGATTTCCCGAACAATACATTCCTTTGCCGCCCGGAACATCTATCATCGGAAGATCTAAGGTAAATTGTATCCAGTCATCAGAATAGTTCATAGTAGTTTCATTCCCAACTGACTTTGGATTGCTCACATCACAATCAAGTCCGCTTTGATTCGTTAAAAGATTTTCAATGGTAATCTGCCTTTTGTCAGAAGTAAGGTTTTTAAACGTATAATCAGGAAAATAAGAAAGTACCGTTTCATTTTTATTTTTGATAAATCCTTTATCTATAGCAATTCCTGTAAGTGCCGAGACAAAGCTTTTGGTAGCCGAACGAATTTCATGAAGTTTGGTTTTGTTGTATTCATAAAAGTATTCTTCAAAAACCAGTTTTCCATCTTTAATAATCAAAACGCTGTGAACGTTAGGATAAGTTCCGTTAACAATTTTTTGCATCATTTCGTGTAATAATGCTTTGTCCAGACCAGACTGATCAAGATTCCCGGTTACTAAACCATCAAGATCTTTCTTAGGCTGCTGATATACATATTTATAATCTTTAGAAGCATTAAGTCTTGGATACCACATTTCTTTCGGGAAAACGACTTTTTTACTAATTAATTTGAAGGTTTTTCCATCAGAAGTATAACCTGTAATCGCAGCAGTATTATTTCTGACAAAAGTTACTTTTTCTTTTGACATATTCAGGAAAATATCTTTCTCCTGAGGTTTTAATGAATACTTACTTTCATTGATGATAGCATATAAAATAGTATCTTTTGGTGACGCGGCAATTTGCAGTGTGGTATTATTTTCATATTCATAAATACCTTCATACTCTTTTAATTGTTCGTATGTAATTTTAAATTTTTGCTGAGAATAGCCGTAGAAAACGGACAATAAAAAAAATAAAAGTAAAGTGGTTTTTTTCATTCTTTTTGGTTTATGGTTAGTTAATAGTTAGTTATGGTATAATTGACTCTTATAAAAGCATAAAAAAAGAGACACTTAATTTAATTAGTGTCTCTTTGTATATAACTTTATAATCGTAAACAATTATTTAACCGTAATAGGCAATTCAGCAGTTGTTTTATCCCATCCAATAACCAAATTAGCTACATTACCTTGAGTTGTAAAAGCAATTGATAAAGCTTCGATTACTTCATTTACTGGTTTTACAGGAACAGAAACCCTAACAACATCTTTACTCTCGTCATAAGCATAAGCACCCCATAAATCAATTTCTTTATTGATAATGATAGTCCATTTATCTTTTTCAGGAATAGCAAATAAACTGTAAGTTCCTGCTGGAATATTTTTTCCACCAATTGTTACTGCTTTGTAAAATTTGATTTCTGTATTTTCATTAGCACCAACTCTCCAAACTTCACCAAATTTCACGATATCGCCAAAAACAGTTCTTCCTTTTACAGAAGGTCTTGCGTAAATAACTTTTACAATCGGACTAGGATTATCTGTTTTTTTGAATTTAACAGCTTTGTTTGGGAAATAAGAAATATCAACCGGACTTGCATCAAGCGGAGCAAATTTTACTACATCTTGAGCTTGAACTGTAAAGGCAGCAAATAAAGTAACTGCCATTAAATAAAATTTTTTCATAAGGTTACAATTTTTAGAATAACTACAAAGTAAGTTAATAATGAAGAAAAATCATATAAATACAGTCTGTTTTTTGTTAATGAATTGGTAATGGTTCTTAATTTACTTTTCTTCTTTTTTCTTTTTGTCGTACCAATTCTGCATAATGTAAAAAGCCTTTTTCTTTTCACCATCATTTGAAATTAGACCTTTACGATTGTAACCGTCCTGAATACCCGGAAGAAGTCTTTTTGGAGATCTGAAATCAACCAAAATCCACGGACTTAATCCGCTTAAGTGAGGTATTTTTTCAATCATCTTCAAATTCTGAATGTATAAATATTCCTGATATTCTTCCGTCCAGCGTTCGGTTTTATCTCCGTGAAATCCTGCTTTTGCGTCTCCTCCAAATTCAGAAACAAAAACCGGTTTGTTATATGGTGTAGTCCAGAATGTTTTTTCAGCATTTTCTAAGTTACCGCCATACCATCCTAAATATTGGTTAAAAGCAATAATGTCAAGTGATTTACCAATTTCATCGTCAATTTTTCCGTTACGCGTTAATAAAGCCGCACTGATTAATCTTGTATTATCCAGAGATTTTGTATGCGTTACTAAATTCGTGATAAAAGTGTTTCTGGCATCAGAAATTGGAGTTTCATTTGCCATAGACCAAATCACGATACTCGCTCTGTTTTTATCTCTTGTAATGGCAGCGGTTAACTGATCTTGGGCATTTTTATAGGTATTTTCATTTTTAAATTCTACCGTCCAGTAAACCGGAATTTCTTCCCAAACCATTAATCCCATTTTATCAGCTTCTCTAATAATGTTTTCGTTATGCGGATAATGCGCCAAACGAACATAATTACAGCCTAATTCTTTTGCCCAGTTTAATAAACGTAAAGCATCTTCCTGAGAATTTGCGCGTCCACCTTTTGCATTTTCTTCGTGAATCGAAATTCCTCTTAAAAAGACTTGTTTTCCATTCAATAAAATTTTGTCTTCCTGTGTTTCAATTGTTCTAAAACCAATTTTATCATTTAATTTCTTTCCGTTAAAATCGATTGTAACATCATATAATTTCGGATTTTCCGGTGACCAATAAGAGATTTTTTTCGCTGGAATTTCAAAATTTAAAATTCCATCAGCACCAATTTTTCCTTTGTAATTAATCCTTAATTCTGGAATAGAAATCGAAGCCTGATTTTGTGCCGGATTCAAATTATTGATTTTGATAAAACCAGAAATAACATTGGCATTATTCTTTTTAAGCTGAATGGTGTAATCTTCAATAAATGCAGATTCTTCTTCGATTAAAGTAACATCACGCGTAATTCCGCCATAATTCCACCAATCAGTATTAACTGTTGGAACGTCTTCTTTATGGCGCGTATTATCTACTTTAATAACCAAATAATTGTCTTTTGGTTGTACAATCCCGGTAACTTCATAATTAAATGGTGTAAAACCGCCTTCGTGAGTTCCCAGTTTTTTTCCGTTTAAGTAAACATCTGCTTTGTAATTGATGGCTCCCAAATACACGAAAAGGCGCTTATTAGCGGCCAAATTGTAGTCGAAAGATTTTTTGAACCAAACATTTCCTTCGTAATATTTTAGTTCTGTAACTTGTGAATTCCAGTCGCCCGGAATATTTATTGTTGGTGATTTATCAAAATCATATTCTACTAATTCCTGTTTGTTTTGCGCATGATAATTAGTAAAAAATGCGCCTTTTGCCGGTTTTTCCTGTTTGTCGTATTGGTCAAGGTGAAAGCTGTAAAATCCTGTTTGATAAGGATCAACAATGTAATTCCAAACGCCGTTTAAAGAAGTTGTGTTTCGGTTTGGAACGTTTGAAATTAAACCTTGTGATTGTCCAATAAAGGCTGAAGTCAGCAGTAAAAGGGTAATTAGTTTTTTCATTTTGCAATATTTATTTTTTAATCATTTTTATACCTTTCGAAAAGGTATTCTCTTTTTTGAATTTGATAATGTAAAGCCCCGATTTTAAAGACGATACATTTACATTTTCAGATAGGCTATCGTGGGTAATAACTTGTTTTCCGCTGCTGTCGTAAATGCTTAATCCGGTATATTGATTTAAGATAACTTCTGACAGCTGTAGTTTATCTCCAACAGGATTCGGAAATTGTAAAGATATATTTTCTGCCGCATGTTCTTTTGAAGATAAAGTAGTCAATTCTTCGATACTAAAATCAGAAAAACGCATAGCTTCGTCTCTCATATTTGCAATATCAGCAAGACTGCGATAAATTCCCCATTTAGGACGAATAAAAGAATTTGCTGCATAGGTAACACCAGCTGTCGATGTATAAGCAGGACGAATAGTTTGAATATTAGCATTGCTGTAATCCATTAAAACAGTTCCATCGCTTACTTTTTTTATTATGATGGAAAAGGTTCCCTGTAATCCGACTTTTATGGTTTCTACAGCTTCAACCCAAACACCTTCAAACAATGACATGTTTAGATTTTGATATTTTATGGTTGAAGCAGCGGCATCTTTATCATAAATTAATTCCAATCGAGTTCCTCCATTAGATAATTTTCTCAATGTCAAAGTAAAAAGAGGATCGTCATCGTCGCCGTCTACCGCTTTTACCTGATGTATGTGTGTAAAACTTGTTGTAGGTTTAAATCCTGCGGGCACTTTAAAACGCCATTTATACTGTACCGTTTCGCCAATAATTCCTTTTAAATTATCTGGAGAAGGGTTGTATGATTTAATCTCAACACGCTGTCTGTCCGTTTTTCCTGCTACAGGTTCATTATCCGGAGGTGTATTACTCACATGAGAATAAAACTCAAAAACATTTTTGTTTAGTTCCGTATCAAAAACCTCGGCAATATGACGTCCAAAACCTGGATGAATCGCATCTGGAGCTTCAATAGCCCCGTTTGCCGTTCCTGGAGCTAATGCGTTTGTAATTAATTCATAAGTGCCAACTCCGTCAGGACCATCGGCATTTAATGTTACTACTTGTGCATTGCCAGCAAAACTTGTCAATACTAAAACGATACTATAAAAAGAGGTATTTTTCATAAGTTTTTAGTTTAATTGATGTTTTTAATTTATTCTCATTTTTGTCATTTCGAGGAACGAGAAATCACACGCGGGGATCGACAAAGATTGGCAACATTCTGTGCGGAGTTTCGTGTGCGATTTCTCGTTCCTCGAAATGACAAAACTATATCTAAAAAATCTGCTCAATCTGCAAAATCTGCGTGAAACAACTTTTTTAATTCACTGGAATCTTCAAATATTCTCCTTTAAAACTCTGGTTCAACGCCGTCATTTCAATAGGATCACCAGAACCATCAGAAATAACTTCAATAGAAGCTTTTCCATTCGCCATTCTAATTGATTCACTTCCAGTTGGTGTTCCTTGATTCTTCAAAGTTTTTCCACCTTTTAAACATTGGAAATAAACACTTTCTTCATAATCTAAGCAACGTAAATTGTTATTATCAATCGCAATTGCCGTAACCAGATAATTACCGTTTTTTAGTTTCTCTGAAGACAATTGTAAAGACGAAGCTGTATCATTTTTATTGAAACGATAATTAACCTTAATCGTATCAGAAACCATTTTACCGTCTTTATTTTTACCAATAGCAACTAAAACATTTTCTCCTTTTTTAAAGTTGACATCCCAAGTTAACCCATTTGCAGGATAAAGAGCAAGATTTCTTAGTTTTTCGCCAAGAGATTTTCCGTCATGAAATAAGGTAACTTTTTCGCAATTACTAAAAACATTGATTGTTCTTGGTGTATTTTCAGGACCTTGACGTTCTGTCCAGGTATGCGATTCTATGTAAGCGAAAGGCTCTTTGCCCCAATAACTTTTAAAAACATAATATGCATCTTTCGGGTTTCCGTTTCGGTCCACCAAACCTTTTTGGTTCATATACGGAATATCATCTTCCGGACGTAAAGGCGTTGCAAAATCCTTAAATGCCCATTGTACATTTCCCACAAAATTTGGGTCATTCTCGGATATATGCAAGTGCCAGTCAAATAAATCAACGATATAATTTTCGCTCCAATCTCCAATTTGGGCAATATTCGCAACTTTAGTTTGTACAATTGCTTCTTCCCAGCCTTCCGCTTTAATAACATTTTCGCCTGTTACTGGGTTTTCGCTGTGACGGCCTACATGGCTGTCTCCGCCATATTCAGCGTGGATGAAATGTTTATATTCTTTTTTATAAACATCAATTGCTTTTTGGTAGCTTTTGTAACTTCCAGAATACCAGCCAGACCAGATAGAAGGGGAGAATACATCCACAATATGTGAACCTTCATAATATTTTCTAATTGCCGTTTTTCTGGTTGGGTCCAGTTTATGCGCAATGTCGTTTAGTTCCGTTAAAAAGACATTTGTTTTTTCGGTATTGTCACCATTAGGGAAATCAGGAAGCCAGTTCATTTCATTTCCAAGCGACCAGATTATAATACTTGGATGATTATAATTTTGGTTGATGATTTCTTTGAGCATATTTTTAGTATTTGTCTGCCAAAGTTCATCACCAATTCCGCCGCGGCACCACGGCAATTCATCCCAAACTAAAAGCCCAAGTTCATCACAAGCTTTGTAAATTTCAGGATCTTGCGGATAATGTGCTAAACGAACAAAATTTGCACCCATATCTTTTATCGATTTCATATCGGCCCAATGTTGTGCGTTGCTCATTGCAGCACCAACTCCGGCTTGTTCTTCATGACGATGTGTTCCGCGAATCAATAAACGTTTTCCGTTTAAATAGAAAGGACCGTGATCTTTAAACTCAAACCATCTAAAACCTACTTTCTCAGAAACGCTGTCTTTAATTTGATTTTTTTCAGATAAAACAGCCGTTAAGGAATATAAATTCGGTTTTTCGGTATCCCAAAGTTCCGGGTTTTTGATGTTTTCAAAAGTGATTGTCGAAGTTTTATCAGAAACAGGAATAGTTTTACTGGCTACTTTTTTTCCTTTCGGATTTTTAAGTGTTACGGTTAACGATAAATCTTTTGAATTATCAACATTTACAAAAGAAGAAACAACTTGTACCGAAGCATTTTTAGCCGAAACTTCCGGCGTTGTAATCTTCAAATTATCAATATGATTTTTGTATTTCGAAACGAACCAAACATCACGCGTGATTCCGCCATAAATAAAGAAATCACTTTTTTGAGATGGAATAATTTCGATGTCGTAACTATTATCAACGCGAACAAAAATATCGTTGTTTCCTTCTTTAATAAAGTTAGTAATATCTATAGAAAAGCCAATATAACCACCAATGTGTCCGCCGGCTTCTTTTCCGTTTACATACACTTTTGTTGTAATATTTGAACCTTCAAAGTATAGCGAATACACTTTGTTTTTATCAATTTGCGGAATATTTAATTTCTTTTGATACCAGCTTGCGTCACGTCTGTAACCCGGATATAAGTCGGTTGCATCTTCGGCGTTCCAAGTATGTGGTAAATTTATGGAAGTCCAGTTTGAAGCCTTTTGAGCTTCGGTAAGATTTGAAGTATGATTTTCAAGATACAGCCAGTTGTCGTTTAAATTCATCTTTGTCTGAGCAAAACTGCTGCTCAGACAAATCTGAAAAAAAACAAAAAGCGCAAAAATTGAAAATGTATTGTTTTGATATAATGAGTTCTTCATAAGTTTTTTTAGGTTCTAAGGTTCTAAGGTTCTAAGATACTGAGGTGCTGAGGCTAAAAAAACCTTAGTCCCTCAGTATCTTAGCACCTCAGTCCCTTAACTTACTTTTTTCTAAGTAACGCTTCCAGAAAATAATAGTCGGCGTAGATTATTGGTTCGTCAATTTCGTCGTGTTTTGGCCAGTTTCCTGTACTGTGATCGAATAGAAAAGGAGCCTTAATTTTAGAATCTAAAATATATTTATCAGTTTGAACCGAAGCCATTAGTTTATCGGCGAAAGCCAGATAACTTTTATTTTGTGTATAACTGTACAATTCGTATAATCCTGATGCCATAACCATTGCGGCTGAAACATCTCGCGGTGAATTTGGAATACTCGGATCTTTTAAATCCCAATACGGAATTCCGTCTTCCGGCAGGTTTTTATTGGTCATAAAAAACTTTGCTGTTGCTTCGGCTTGTTTTAAATAAGCCGGATCTTTTGTATATCTGTACGACATTGTAAATCCGTAAACTGCCCAGCCTTGTCCGCGTGCCCAAACTGAATCGTCGTTGAAACCTTGTAAAGTAGTTTTCTTTCTAACTTCACCTGTATTCGGATTATAATCAATTACGTGATAACAGCTGTTGTCTTCCCTAAATTGATTTTTTAAAGTGGTATTAGCGTGTTGAATGGCTACATCACGGTATTTTGGATTTCCTGATAATTTAGATGCTTCAAAAAGCAATTCCAGATTCATCATATTATCAATGATAACTGGGTAATCCCAAATTTCTTTGTTGAAATCCCAAGAACGGATTGAACCTACTTTTGGATTAAACCTTGTGCATAAAGTTTCAGCGCCTTTAATAATTACCGCTTCGTACTCTTTCTTGTTTTCCACTTTCAGCGCTTCTCCGAAACTGCAAAACACTTTAAAACCTACGTCATGCGAATTACTGTTAACACTTTCCTTTTTGCTGAAAGGAGTCCATTTTTGAGCTTGTTCTTTATATTTTGAATCGCCAGTCAATCGGTATAACTGCCAAAGATTTCCGGCAAAAAAACCGCTTGTCCAGTCTCTCGAAGGGACTTTGCGAATCTCATTGGTTTTGATATTCATACTTCTTGGCATCGACAGAGAATCAACCGGATAATCGAGTAACATTTTGTAACGCGTTTCCAGAAGATTATTTGTTACCGCAGGGGTATTTTTTGTTTGAGAATTAATCCCGGACTTGCACGCTGTTACCAGCGATGCAAACCCAAGGAATAAAATGAAACTAACTCTATTCATACTACTAATTAATCTTTATTTTTAGTTTCTATACTAAGTTTTTGAACGCGGATGAAACGGATTCGCAATCGCGAAAACGCTGATTTTCGCCGATTTTTTTAAACTAGATTTTAAAAATCCGTTTTTTTCTGTGTCTTCGCGATAGCGAATCCGTTTCATCTGCGTTCAATAATAATTTTTACTAATTAAACACCGGATGATTTAACACATAGAAACATAGTTATCATGTGTAAATGATATGTCATTTATTTTATTGGCTCACGTAAATAAAAAACCTATGCTTCTATGTGTTAAATAATTACATCCAGCTCCTTTACTAACTAATCTAATTTTTTAGTAACCAGGATTATTTGGTTTTAAATTTGGATTTATTGCCAATTCTGTTCCCGGCAATGGCCATAAATAATCTTTATCAGGATTAAAATTAGCATGTGGTTCTAAACCAGCAGGACCAAATACTTCAGGGCCATTTTTCAATCTTTTGATATCATACCATCTGATGTATTCAAAAGCTAATTCTAATCTTCTTTCGTCAATAACCATTTTTTTGAAATCAGCTTTTGACAAACCTGGTGTTACATTTGCAGGGAAAGAAACTTGTCTTCCTCCTTTATTTCTTGCTCTTGCACGAACTCGGTTTACATAACCATCAGCTTCTGCAGTTCCCGGATTAATTTCGTTTAAAGCTTCGGCTGCTGTCAATAAAACTTCGGCATAACGCATTGTAATATAATTGTGCTGAGAAGTTCTTCCGTTTGCACCTGCTTTTCCCGGAAAACGGAAATATTTTGCAATATGCGGACGAGGCGCTTTTTCGTTATCGCTTGAAGGATAAACCTGCAATGATCCGCCCGGACCGGTTTTCTTTCTAATAATGGTATCAAAACTTACAGCTCTTCTGTAATCTCTTTGATCCCAAGTATTAAATACTTTTAATGAAGGAACGGCAACAGAAAATCCTTGTCCGTAGCTGTAACTGTCATCTTTTAATGAACCTGTAAAAAACGCTGTATAATCCTGACCGTAATTTCCAGATGTTAAGTTATTAAAATCTACTGTAAATAATGGTTCTTTTAACGAAGCAGCTTTTGTGGCGTTAAATAAATCCTGAAAATCTGCATCAAGACCTAAACCAAATTTTGTTTCGTTTGTGATAACATATTTCGCTTCATCATATGCTTTTTGATATTGACCCAAAGTTAAATAAACAGAAGCTAAATATCCTGCTGCAGTACCTTTTCCAGGAACGGCTTTTACTTTTGGTTTATCATCCAGCCATTGTTTTGCAAATTCTAAATCGGCAATAATTTTAGGATAAACATCAGCTTCTTTTGTTTTACTGATAGAGTTTACCTGAGAAACATCGTTTACTACAAAATCAATGTACGGAATATCTCCAAAAAGACGTACTAAATGATAGTAAGTAAAAGCTCTTGCAAAATAAGCCTGAGCTACAATTGCGTTTACTTTTGCAGGATCTCCGGGCGTTTTTTTAGCGCCTTCAATAGCCTGATTTGCTGCTGTAATGATTACATACGACTGTGGCCAAAAGTTAGCTACAAGTGCATTTGTATCGTTCATACTCATATCGTTTACATCGATACGTGCGGCTTGTGTAGTTCTATCACCAATGTCAGACATATCGTCGCGAAGCATTAAGGCAATTGTAAATTCTCTTCCCCAATAATTGTTATGTGCAATGTTTGCAAAAGCTCCGTTTACAGCTGCCTGTAAATCGTCGGTATTATTGAAAAAGTTTTCTGGACGAATTACTCCCACCGGATGTTCTTCTAAATCAGAACATGCAAAAAAGGTAAGTGTTCCCAAGAAAAGAAAAGCTATATATTTTTTCATGATATTTTTGTTGTTAGAATTTTACGTTTAGACCCATTGTAAACGTTCTCACGTTTGGATAACCTCCATAATCCAATCCTAAGTTGGTATTACTTCTTGAGTTGTTGTCGTTTAAGTAACTTGTTTCTGGGTCAGTTCCCGGATAATCAGTAATCGTCCAAAGGTTTTGTGCACTGATGTAAAAACGAACTTTGCTTAATCCGAATTTAGAAACAACATTCTCACTTAAACTATATCCTAAAGAGATGTTTTTTAAACGGATGTAACTTCCGTCATAAACAAATCTAGACGTAACTCTTTTTGTTCTTGCTGCATTTTTAGGAACATTTGTATCTGTATTTGTTGGGGTCCATGCATCTAAAACTTCTGTTGTAGCATTGTTGTTTCCAGACGCTAATTCCATTAAAGTATAGTTTAGGATTTGTCCGCCTTCTGAACCTTGGAAGAAAATATTCAAATCAAGATTTTTATACGTGAAATCATTGTTTAAACCAAAGATGAAATCAGGATTTGGATTTCCAATAATCGTTTTATCTTGCGAATCTAATTTTCCGTCACCATTGTAATCTCTGAATTTTTCACCTCCTGCAGTCGTTTCAAAGTTCCCAGGTAAAACAGTTTCTCCCTGTTGAATTACACCATCATAAATAAACCCGAAGAAAGAACCAACCGGCTCACCAACTCTCAAAATTTGAGATTCTGTAGCCAAGAAATGACCTGGAGTTGAGTTGATCAATAAATCTTTGTTATCAGCTAATTTTAATACTTTGTTTTTGTTTGAAGAAATATTAAAACTTGTATTCCATGTAAAATCCTGACCAATAAAGTTTTTAGAATTAATACCCAATTCCCATCCTTTGTTTTCTAATTCTCCAACGTTTTGAAGCTGAGAAGCAATTCCGGAAACTCCCGGAAGCGGTCTGTTGAATAATAAATCTTTTGTGATCGTTTTATAGTAATCTGCCGTAATACTGATTCTGTTATCAAATAAACCTAAATCAATTCCGTAATCTTGCTGGTATGAAGTTTCCCATTTCAAATTCGGATTATCCAAAGATGTCAATTGAACCGCATTTACAATAACGTCACCACTCACATCATAAATTTCTGAGAATCTTGAAAGAGTAGAGTAGGCACCAATAGATGGATTTCCTGTTGCTCCGTAACTCGCTCTCAATTTAAGATTAGAAATAGTTTTGCTGTCTTTTAAGAAATTTTCTTTTCCGATATTCCATCCAATTGCTCCAGAAGGGAAAGTTCCGTATTTGTAGTTTTTACTAAAGCTTGAAGAACCATCTCGTCTGGCCGTAAACGTTAGTAAATACTTATCATCATAATCAAAATTCAACCTTCCGAAAGCAGAAATTAATTCAGTTTCAGATAAATTAGAATCCGGTTTTAAGAATACAGTTCCTGCACCAAGATTTCTATATGAATTCGTATTTGTTAAAAATCCTCTTGAAGCTGCGAATGAACTTTCGTTTTTGTTCTTTTGGTATGAATAACCTCCAAGAACCGTTAAAACCCCTTTTTCGATAATTTCACGTTTAAAAGTCAAATAATTCTCTGTTAAGAAAGAAGAAAATCTAGTGTTGTTTACAGAAGCTTCTCCTTTAATATTTTTTCCAGCAATTAAAGTTGAAGGAATAAATCTTCCTGTTTGAGAATTATTATCTGTTAAACCTAAAGTCGTTTTAAAATCTAAATCCTTAGTGATTTTGTATTGTGCAAAGAAATTGTTTCTGTTTACAATAGAAACTGTTTCCAGAATATTTTCCATTGCCGTTGCATACGGGTTGTCAATGTCATCACCAATTGGTGCTGTTGTTGTATACGTTCCGTCTTCATTATAAATTCCTTTGTCTGGCATAAAACGGTAAGCCGATGCAATTACACCCGCAGCTCCAGTTCCTCCGGCTCCAGTCTGGCTCACAATTCCGTCCTTGTTTTGTTTACTTGTAAAAGTGTTTAAACCTACTTTGAATTTAGGGGATAAATCAGCTTCAAGATTGGCAACAATCGTATATCTGTCAATTCCTGAATTAATTACAACACCATTTTGGTTGAAATAAGTTCCGGAAACATAATATTTCACAGTATCAGATCCACCTGAAAATGATAATTGTGTATTCGAAATCATTCCGTCACGATAAATAACATCTTGCCAATCTGTGTTTGCAGGACCTTGTGTATGTGTTGTGAAACTTTTTCTGTACGCTGCAAACTGATCTGCATCTAATAAATCCAGTTTATTGTTTACAGTTTGAATAGAAGTAGAGTTGCTGAATTCAATTACCGGTTTTCCTGGTTTTCCTTTTTTAGTTGTAACCATAATAACCCCGTTTGAACCTCTTGATCCGTAAATTGCCGTTGCCGAAGCATCTTTTAAAACCTCAATCGAAGCAATATCCTGAGGCGCAGGCATAGAAACTCCTGCAAAACCGTCAACAACTATAAGGGCATCTCCACTCGCATTAATAGAAGTTCCTCCACGAACCCTGATTTTTACAGGCGCACCTGGTTCACCACCATTATTACTTTGTACCGAAACCCCCGCTGCACGACCTTGTAAAGCCTGCTCTGCACTTAGAACCGGATAAGCAGTCAATTCTTTTGCCGTTACAGAAGAAACTGAACCTGTAATGTCGCTCTTTTTACGAGTTCCATAACCTACAACAATTACTTCTTCAAGATTTTTAGTATCTGGTTTTAAACTTACATTAATTGCAGTTTTGTTTCCAACCGGAATTTCAACGCTTTGATATCCTACGAAATTGAATACTAAAACAGCATTTTTCTCAGAAACAAAAACGGTATAATTTCCATCCATATCTGTAGTAGCTCCAACAGAGGAATTCTTGATATAGACATTAGCACCAGGAAGACCAAGTAAATCTTCGCTCGAAGTCACTTTTCCTGTAACTTTTCGTTCCTGTGCAGTCATCATGATACTTGCCAGTAAAAAAGATACTAGTAAATACCATCTAAACGATTTAATTTGTTCGTCTGTAAACATTCATTTTTTGGTTTTAAGGTTAATGTTAGAGAAAGTAGAAAAGCAATAAACTCATTCCGATTATCACAATGACAAAAAAAATTTGCAGCAATAAAAAGCTTGTTTTTTTGATTTTCATATCGCAAATGTATAGGCCGAAAACGATATAGAAATACAAAAAAGGGTATCTAAAAATACAGATACCCTTTTTTAAGCCCTAAAAACAGTGGGATTTTTAAAATACGACAGTAGATTTATAAAATTTGTCGGAATATTGCGACGGAGTTTCTCCGTATCTTTTTTGAAAGCATTTGCTAAAGTATTTCGGATTGTTAAAGCCTACTTTATAACTAATTTCTGAAACGTTTAATTTGTTTTGTTCCAATAACTGAGCGGCGCGTTTTAACCTGATTTCATGAATGAATTCGTTTGGCGTAAAATTCGTCCACGCTTTTACTTTTAAGAATAACATGGTGCGGCTTACACCTAATTCTGAACAGAAAAACGGAATATCAAATTGTTCGTTCGAAATATTATCTTCTACAATTTTAAAAGCCTTTTTCAATAATTCTTCATCCAGAGAAGAAACCGTAATTTCTGAAGGAATAAAACTGTCTTCACTTGAGAACTTAAGTTTTAAACGCTCGGTTGAGTTTAAAAGATTTTTAACACGTAGCCTGAATTCCATTAAATTAAATGGTTTACTGATATAATCATCGGCACCGCTTTCTAAACCTTCAAATTTATATACTAATGAAGATCTCGAAGTCAGCAAAATAACCGGAATATGACTCGTTTTTAAGTTTTCTTTTATTTTAGAACAAAGTTCAGTTCCCACCATTTCAGGCATAATAACATCGCTGATAATCAAATTCGGAACAAATTTTAAAGCCTTTTCAAAAGCAATTTTTCCATTTTCGGCTTCAATAATATTATAATCTTTTTTGAGCAGGTTTTTCATGAACTTTCTCAAAACCTTATGATCTTCAACAAGCAGAATGGTTTGCTTTTCTTCATTAACAATTAAATCCTCAATGTCTTCATTTTCTATAGTTTCCGAAGGTTCAAGCTGCGCCGTGTATTGCGCAATATCATCGCTGATTTTAAAATCAGGAATAATCTCGCTGTCTAAAAGATGTTCACGCCCAAGCGGAAGCGTCACTTTAAAAATAACACCGCCCGAAGTTTTATTGGTAACATCGATTGTTCCTTTATGCAGTTTGACAATATTTTTTACAATAGAAAGCCCAATTCCGGTTCCTTTATTGTAATTTTTCTGAACCTGATTATGCGTTGGCACTTCAAAAAACAAATCAAAAATTTTATCAATATGTTCTTCTGAAATTCCTACTCCCGAATCTTCCACAGCAATAAAAAGATTTTCGTGATCGTGATTTATTTTAATATTGATAGTTCCGCCTTTTGGCGTATATCGAAACGCATTCGAAATCAAATTATAAAATACACGCTCTAATTTATATCGATCAAAATAAACCGATATTTCTTCATCCGAAGTTTCAAAAGTATAATCGTAACCGCCGTCTTTGGCATATTCTATAAACGATAAAAAGATTTCTTTGGTAAATTTCACAATATTTCCGTTAGCAGATTCTAATGTAACCTGATCATTCTCCAATTTTCTGAAATCCATTAAACGATTAATTAAGCTTAAAAGATGATTCCCGCTTCCTTCAATTACCAAAAGCTTTTTGTACATTTCGTTCGTTCCGTTATAATCCGCCAGAATTTGCTGCAAAGGCCCTAAAATCAACGTTAAAGGCGTTCTAAATTCATGCGAAATATTAGTGAAGAAATCTAGTTTTGCACGGTTATTTTCTTCAATACGTTTCGTTTCAAGATATTCCAGTTCTAATTTCTGTTTCAATCTCGCTTTCGATTTCATGATCCAGATCAAACCGTATAAACCTAAACCAATAATAATTCCGTACAATAAAAACGCCCAGATACTGCGCCACGGAGCCGGATTTACAACAACCGTAAGCGTTGCCGGAGTTTTGTTCCAAACGCCATCGTTGTTTGCACCGCGGACTTCAAAAACATAAGTTCCGGGATTTTGAATCGCAAAATTAGCTTCGGCATTTTTAGTCGTTGTCCAGTTATTTTCCAATCCAATTAATCGATAACTGTATTGATTGTTTTTTGATCGAATGTAATTTGGAATCGCAAAGTTTATCGAGAAATTAGCTTTATCATAATCCAGCGTTATGGTTTGTGTAAAACCAATGCTTTTTTCTAAAATCCCGTCTTCATCACTTGGACTTACGGTTTCGTTTTTGATTTTTAAATCTGTAATTAAAACCTGAGGCGCATATTGATTTAGGGAAATTTTTGCAGCATCAAAATAAGTTGCTCCAGACGGACTTCCGAAATAAAATTGATTGGAATCTAATTTTAAAGCCGAATTATCATTGAATTCATTGCTCGCCAAACCGTCTTTTTGATCATAAATTACAATATTTTTTTTCGTTGTATTGTATTTGATAATTCCCAAATTAGTGCTGATCCATAGGTTTTTATCATCATCTTCTAAAATAGAATGAATAGAGGTAATAACCGTATTTCCTACTTTAAGATTAATGTGAATGAATTTTTTTCCATCAAAATAATGAAGTCCTTTAGCTTTTGTTCCCACCCAGATTTTATGTTGAGAATCCTGAAACAAAGTCAAAATATCGTCGCCGGATAAAGCAGCATGATCATAAAAGAAATGCTGAATTTTATATTGCTGCGGATTGAAATTTTTAAGCGGAATTCGGTTTAAACCATTTTGAGTTCCAACCCAAACGTAATTTTGTTTGTCAACTAAAATAGTTCGAACAATATTATTGGTTAAAAAAACAGGTTTTGTATTGTCATTTCCAATAATTTGAAAGTTCTTATTTGCTGTATCGTAACGAATTAAGCCTTTTCCGAAAGTTCCAATCCATAAAACAGGACCTTCTGTTTTAAGCGAATAAACACCGCTTTCTTTCAATAATGTCAATAAATCTGAAGTAATTCGATTGTCTTCAATTCTTTTTGAAATCGTGTTGTAAGCTGATAAACCTTTGCTAAAAGTTCCAATCCACAAAATATGATCGTCAGAAAGGCACATCGATTTAATGTCGTTTTTATTGGCCTGACCCGTTTTACTGTTGATGTAACTTACAGCTTCGGTTTTATTGTTGTAAATAGTAATTCCGCCGCCTTCTGTTCCAAAATAAATATTATGATTTTTATCGGCAATAATCGAACTTACTACATCAAAACTCATCGGAATCTTTTTCGAATTTTGATTGTAATTAGAAAAATTGACATTTGAAACGTCCCAAAGATTCACACCTTTGTAATAACAGCCAATCCAGATCGAACCTTTTTTATCCATATAAACAGATTTTACTTTGTCGATTCCGTTGCTGTTATTGCTGTTGTTTATTTTTTGCAGATTCTTATCTTGTCCTAAAATATAAATTCCGTCATAAGCGCCAATCCATAAAGAACCTTGTTTGTCAATTATTAAAGATCGAATATCACTATTGATTTCGCTGAATTTCGCGGCATCTAAAAAAGGAACATAAGTTTTTTGTTTTTTATCGAATTTTAAAAGTCCTTTGTTTTTTGTTCCAACCCATAAATTACCCGTTTTATCTTCAATAACCGATTGTACCGTTAATAAATCAAAAGGGTTTAACGGATAGTTTTTAAACGAAAATTTACTGCCTTTTCTGCTTGTCAACTGGCATAAACCTTTTGTAGTTCCAATCCAGATTTCACCTTTTTTAGTTTTTACAATACTTAAAATATTATTGCTGGGAAGTGTTGAAGTATCTGTATCTGAATGAAAAACCGAAGTAAAATTCCCAGTACTTTTATTCAAAATTGTCAGCCCTTTTGAAGTTCCAAACCACATTTCGCTGCCAATTTCTTTAATCGTCCAAACCGCATTATTGCTTATCGTATGATTGGCTTTGGTATGCAGATATCGGGTAAATTTGCCAGAAACAGGATCATAACAATTTAAACCATTGTAAGTTCCAACCCAGATTTTTCCCAAATTGTCTTCAACAATTGCCAAAATATCATTGTTGCTGATGGAAGATTTATCGTTGACATCATTCCTGAAAATCGTAAATCGGCTGCCGTCGTATTTATTCAGTCCGTCGCGCGTACCAAACCACATCTGCCCAAGTTTATCCTGATGTATGGCAATAACAGAACTCTGCGAAAGTCCGTCGGTGGTAGAAATATTTTTAAGGCGGTATTTATTTTGGGAAAACATATTTCCGAAAATAAGTACAGTTACGAGAAAAGCTACTTTATACTTCATAGCATTTAAGTTTTAGTGAAGAATTGTTTTTTTGCCACAGATTTTACAGATTAAAATGATTTTTTTATAGCCACGAATTCACGAATTATTAAAAAGAATTTAATTCAAAAAATTCGTGAATTCGTGGCTAATCTTTGCGTACAGAAATAATCCTTTTAATCTGTGAAATCTGTGGCTAGATATTTAAACACATAGAAACATAGATTTTTCTTTTTATAAAAGGCAATCAAAAAAACTTGTTTTTCACACATAGCTTACCGCAAAAGCTATGATTGTTAATGCAAGTGAAACGCCTTTTTTACGTTCCAAAAAACTATGTTTCTATGTGTTTAAATTATTTTTTTAAGCGTTTGTTTAATTGATAATCATACAGCGACGGGATTTTTTCTATCGGCGTGTTTAAAAATTCAATATAGGGATCGACGTCGTATTTGATTTCAAATTTTGTATTTCCGTGTACGCCAATGATTCTGGCAAAAGCACCGTCTTTCATTCCGTATAATAAAACCGGTTTTGACTGATCTGGATTTTCGACCTGAACATTTAAATTCCAAAACGTACTGAAAGGCCCATGCGAAGGTTTCCAATAATCAGCGCCGCCGCCGCCAAATAAAAAATAACTATTGTTTTTATCAGCCGTAATATGAACCGTGATATTATCAAATAGATTTTGATGATTCGCTCCCGAATGCTGATCTAAAAGCGCATCGGCAAATATTTCACAATCCTGATATACATTTTTAGTAGAAAAAGTATTGAAACTCAACGGATGAACCGCTTTATTGTAGATTTTAAGATTCTTCACCAAAACATTATGAACGCCACCTAAAGTTACCGTATAATGCGACAAATGCGGTCCATCGGTAATAATATTCTGAACCGTAACATTTGAGATTTCTTCGCCTAAAATACCGCTGTCGGCATTTGTGATTTTTACATCATTCACCCAGCTGTTAAAAAGACGGGTCAGGAAAATAGCATTATTTCCCGGTTCAACATGATGCGCCACTCTCGGAATATCAGGAAAAGTAAAACGAAGATGTTCAATTCCTACTTCGTTTAAATGTTTCCATTCTACCAATTGCGCCTGATAACTAGGTTTTATCGAAATTGTCAAAGGTGTTTTAATCGTAATTTTTGAATTTGAAATCTTCACAATTTCAACCTGTTGTCTCACAATAGGAAGTTTTGGAAACTGCCAGTGATGCGAACCCGGTTTTACTTTTGCACCCTGATATAAATCTTTAATAATTTCGCCATTTTCACCATCTTTATTAAACAATTGTAATTCGACGATATCACCAACTTTTAGATTTTTTACATCAGAAACATTGATTGTAAATTCTCCCATTTTTCCAGAACTCACTTTCGCCAAAACATTAGAATCCGGTTCATATTTATCCAAATAAGATTTCACACGTTCACCCGGAATTTGTGTCCAGATAAAACCGCCAGACCACGCATATTGCGAGAAAGGCAAATCAACATTATTTTCAGGTTCACGTTGTCTTTTGTCAAAAGTGGTTAAGTATTCACGAAGTTCCGCCAGAGATTCAGGATCTTTAAGATACATCATTGGTCTTGGGCAGTAAATTTCAGTTCCATTTTCGCCTGAACCTGCACCGCGAAGAACAAAATTACTTCTTTCGATATAGACAATTTCACTCAGAATAATTTTGCCTTGAGGTAATTGTAAAATAACATTTCCGTCAACAGCATTGGCTGCTTTTAAAGCCTTCAATAAAGCTTTTGAATCGTCTAAATTATCATTTGCTTTTACGCCAAAATCAACAGCATTTATAATTTTTCCGTTAGCTTCAGGAATTTGGCTTTCGCCGAAATGATATCCCGCAAAACTAAAATCAGGAAGATAATCTGTTTTTGAAGTAATAATTTTAGGTATTTCCTGAGCCAATACAGCGTTCATAAAAAGGCTGCAGGATATAAGGATAGTTTGGCGAATCATGGTTTTGTGGTTTTTGTGGTTAGTTAGTTTTATTGTGGGATTTGCCACGAAGGCGCTAAGGCACAAAGTTTTTTTCTTTTTTCTTTCACGCAGATTTACTCTCATTTTTGTCATCCTGACGAAGGAAGGATCTTCGCAAGCAGCTCTACAAAGATTGACTATTTTCATTACGGAGCTTCTTGCGAAGATTCCTTGTTCCTCGGAATGACAATTCTACCTTTAAAACTTTGCGTCTCTGCGACTTTGCGAGACTAAAAACATAAAGTTTTAAAAAACCTTCGCGCCTTAGTGCCTTCGTGGCAAACCCATTATATAGATCGCTTAATCCCTAATTCAAGTCCTCGTAACTCTGCAAGACCTCGTAAACGCCCAATTGCAGAATAGCCCGGATTTGTTTTTTTCTTTAAATCATCCAGCATTTGATGTCCGTGATCAGGTCGCATTGGCAATTTGGTTTTATTTCTTTTCTCTACTTCCAAAATTGCTTTTACAACTTCGTACATATCAACATCACCTTCAAGATGATTTGCTTCGTAGAAACTTCCTTCTTCATCTCGCTGTGTACTTCTTAAATGAATAAAATTCATTTTATCACCGTGACGTCTCACAATTCCCGGTAAATCATTATCTGCTCTTACGCCGTACGAACCCGTACACATAGTAAATCCGTTTGATTTAGAAGGCGCAGCATTCATTAATTCAATCAAATCTTCCTCCGTACTAACAACTCTTGGTAAACCTAAAATCGGGTAGGGCGGATCGTCTGGATGAATTGCCATCAAAACACCTTTACTTTCTGCAACCGGAATAATCTGTTGTAAAAAGAAGAATAAATTATCTTTTAAAGCTTGTCTGTCAATATGATGGTAACCACTTAATGTAATTAGAAAATCTTCAACAGAATAAGCTTCTTCAGCACCCGGAAGTCCAGCCAGAATATTTTGTTGCAGTTTTACTTTATCTTCATCCGTCATAGCCTGAAAATAGCTTTTGGCTTTTTGGGTCTGTTCTGCAGTATATTCTTTTTCTGCACCCGGTCTTTTCAAAATGAATAATTCAAAAGCCGCAAAAGCATTTATATCAAAACGTAAAGCTTTCGAGCCATCTTCAACTGTATAAGACAAATCCGTTCTTGACCAGTCTAAAACCGGCATGAAATTATAACACACACATTTGATGCCGCATAAAGCCAGATTGCGAATGCTTTCCTTATAATTTTCAATGTATTGAAGATAATTTCCCGTTTGTTTTTTAATGTCTTCGTGTACCGGAATACTTTCTACAACCGACCAAGTCAAACCCGAAGCCCCTTTTTTAGGATCTCCGTTTTCGTGTTCAATCTCTACTTTTCGTTTAATAATTTCTTCAATGCTCCAAACTTCTCCGTTTGGAATATGGTGTAAAGCCGTTACGATTCCGGTTGCTCCGGTTTGTGCAATATCTTGTAAAGAAACAGGATCATTTGGTCCGAACCATCTTAATGTTTGTTCCATTTTAATTTATGTTTTTTTAGAATTATTTTTTAAATGCTTGTTGCGGCAAAACCTCCGTCAACTTTTAAGATTGTTCCCGTTACAAATTTTGACATGTCGCTGCATAAAAATAAAAGTGCACCATCAATATCTTCCGGAGTTCCAAATCTTCCCATTGGCGTATGATCGATAATTTTTTCGCCTCTTGGAGTCAATTTTCCTTCTGGAGTTAATAATAAAGCACGGTTTTGTTCTCCAATAAAAAATCCTGGTGAAATGGCATTTACACGAATTCCTTCGCCGTATTTTTGTGCTAATTCAACTGCCATCCATTGTGTAAAGTTGTCGATTGCCGCTTTTGAAGCCGAATAACCTACAACTCTGGTTAAAGGTCTTTGTGCCGATGCCGATGAAATATTGATAATGTTTCCTGATTTCTGTTTCGCAAAAAGCTCCGCAAAAACCTGAGTTGGAAGCATAGTTCCAATGATATTCAAATCGACAACTTTTTGTAAATCATCTGTTTTCATATCATATATGGCCTGATCCGGCTGAATCGTTGCGCCCGGCATATTTCCGCCTGCTGCATTAATAAGGATATCTAAACGACCGTATTTATCAACGATAAAGTCTTTTGCTTTTTCTAATTCTTCTTTGCTTAAAACATTTGCCTGAATCGCAAATCCTTGTCCGCCATTTGCTTCTATATCCTTTACAGTTTTGTTTGCTTTTTCAATCGATTGAGAAACAATCCCCACAATTACGCCTTGTTTTGCCAAAACATTTGCAAAGTTGCTTCCTAATACTCCGGCACCGCCTGTTATAAGTGCAATTTTTCCTTTTAGATTAAATATTGAATCCATTCTTATTTTTATGATTTATAATTTTTTTGAACCTGAAACTTGAAACCTGAAACTTGAAATTTTTATATCTTAACTTTAAATACCAGTTTTTTCAAAAAACCTTCGCCAATCATCGCGGCATGGACATCTTCGGGAAATAAAATAGCAAATTGTTTTTCCTGAAGTTCAAAAAACATATCCGGTTTATCATGAAAAAAACGAACATCTCTTTCGTCGCTGTAATCACCGTTTGGGCTGACACATTTTTCTCTTGGTTTCCATGCAAAAGTTTCAGGGCCTTGTATTGAAATCTGAATGTCAATGTTTTTATCGTGGCATTCAAAGCCTTTAATACTTTCTTCTCTCGTACTTCCGTCGCCGTGAATTACGATTAGTTTTAAGCCTTCATTAATTTCTATAGTTCCCGCTTCAAGATTTGCAATATCAGTTTGATTTACATACTCAAAAGCTTTTTGAAAATTAGGATGCAGACTATAATATTTAGCTGCATTATGTAATGAATCTACAATCATTGGGTAAAGTTTTGTTTTGGTTTTCGAAATAATAATATAAAAATTGTTTGCCGTTTTTATATTATGTGTATTTTTACGTGTACGCACACGGTATTTTACAAATGTATGTAAATTGTAATGTAAAACAACTTATTTTTGCTAAAAAAAATAATTTATACCAAAGAGCTTTTATTATTTTAACTAAAAAAGAATCAATATCATAACAATTAAAAAAATTGCCGAATTAGCCAATGTTTCGCCCGGAACTGTTGACAGGATTATACATAATCGCGGTCAGGCTGCACAGGAAACTGTAGATAAAGTCAATGCTATAATTGAAGAATTTGGCTATAAACGAAATATTCTCGCCAGTAATCTGGCCTTAAATAAGAAGTTTCATTTTGCGGTTTTTCTTCCTAAATATGAAAAATTAGAATATTGGAGAAGCCAGGTTGAAGGTATAGAGAAAGCTGCTTTGGAATTTAGCAAATTCGGAATCGTTCTGGATTATTTCTTTTACGATTTTAATGCCGCTTCTTTTAAGGAATCAGTCAAAAAAGTGTTGGAGTTCGATTGTGACGGATTATTATTCGCGCCAATATTTTATGAAGATTCCGTTCAGTTTTTAAATGAATACAAAAAGAAAAATATTCCGGTTGTGATGATCGATTCGAATATTTCGAATGAAGATGATCATGCTTATGTAGGTCAGGATGCTTTTCAGAGCGGTTATCTGGCCGGAAGATTAATCAGTTTTGCGGTAAAAAACGAAAGACATGTTTTGATTTTTAAGATTACCCGTGAAATAGAAAGTACATCGGTTTACTTACAGCGAATTGACGGATTTTATTCTTTCTTTAAAGGAAATGAAGAACTTACGAATTTTAAGTTTTCAGAAGTTACCATTAAAGATTCGGGAATCGATCAAATGAATTTGGAGATGTTTTCAGGAATCAGCAGTATTTTTGTACCGAATTCAAGGGCTTATATTGTTGCCAGATTTTTAGAACAAAACAATATAAAAGGCATCCGAATTATTGGTTACGATTTATTAAAGGAGAATATCGAATACCTAAACAAAGGCGTAATTGATTTTTTAATCAACCAAAGACCCGAAAGTCAGGGCTATATGGGAATCAATTATCTATATAAAAAACTGGTTCTTCAGGAAGATGCAGAACGCACACATTATATTCCCTTAGAAATTATCTTAAAGGAGAATTATTTTCCTGCTAGACGATAATTTTAATTGCCCACGGGTTTTACGGATTAAACTGATTGACGCAGATTATTTTAAAATAAACCAGTGTAAACCCGTTTAATCCGTAAAACCTGTGGGCTATATCTTATTTCTTAACCTTCACAATCAAAGGATTATTTACTTTTTCAGCAAAAGAAGTCAAATAGGTTTCCCATTCTTGTTTGGTTTGAAACGGACTTCCTTTTTTCCATCCAAAACCAACATAATAAATTGCTTTGTTGTTTTTAACCGAGATATCTCCATATAGGTTACTCAAATCTTTTTCATCGGTAACATGATTATCAAAACTCGTCAATGTGCCTTTTGGAGCGACTAAACCTAAACCAATTTCAGAATCGTCGATTGGTTCCCAGTAACTCAGCCAGCCATTTTTTAAATTAGTTCCAATAGTTCCTTTTTTCTCATGAAGCGTTATTCCGGCAGAAATAGTTTTAGTTCCCGTAATATTAATTTCAAAACGAGAAAACTGACTTCCATAATCTAAACTGATTAATTTTGATTCTGTTATTTTGTTTCCTTTTGCATCCCAATCAGCATATGTTAAAATAAAACTCGTTCTGATTGGCCCGGTTGTAATGGTTTTCCAGCTTACGAAATTCTTAGAAAAATAATATTTGCCATCCACTTTTACAGCAATTCCGCCAATTCCACGGCTGTCACCAACGTGAAAGTTATCCAAACCTTCGCCAGTATCTTTATGATACGTTCCCGTTCCGTTTGTTGCTTTTTCGTACCATTTATTGATAATAGGATAATCGACTCTTTTTAGCCAGGCGTCAATTCCGCTGGTTAAAGTTCCGCCTGCGATATTATCTTCAACCATTTTTTGAGCCACAGGCCCGTAAGTTCTAAACGCCACTTTATTGTTTTCCCACGCATAATCATCTGTTCGTTCCGGAACAAATCTTGAATAACAACTCACAATTTTCGATGCCGAAGGATTAGTTCCAACAAAAATTTCAAAATCCTGTTTTGATGAAGCTTTTACTTTGGGTTGAAATAAAAGTACATCCGCTGTTCCGTCGCCGTCATTGTCTACGGTTTGGGTTTCTAAAAAGGAATTATTACTGATGTCTTTTACAGCATAATTTTCAAGTTTAGAATCTGCTGCTAATCCGAGTGATTTTTTTGTGAGTTCAACGGTTTCAAATTCTCTGTCAACTTTTAGATTATTGCTGACCGTTATGATTTTATTTTGAGCCTGAATGGTGAAACTTCCAGCCAGAATTGCGGTGAATAAAAAATGTTTTTTCAAAATATAATAGTTTTTAATTTTTTGCTTTTTTTATTTCATAAAAATACAAATCTAAACGGCACTACGAATACATAAAAGGAGTAATAATGTACAAATCGTTGATAATGAATTTTATATATGCATTTTTTTTCTACTTTTAAGAGATCAATTTAAATATTCTAAAAGCATGAAAAATAGATATTTATCGATTATGTTCTTCTTTTTGTTTTTTATGAATTTAGAAGGACAAACCATTAAGAATATGGAGCAGTTAAAAGAAAAACTAAAAACGGTTAACAGCCAGATAGCAGATTCTTTTTTGCATAATGACAGTACTATTATTATAAAGTATTATGATGATGCAGCGCCTGTTTGCATGCCCGAATATCATAAAGCCTTATATACAAAAGAAGATATAAAATCCTATTATCAGCAATGGCTTTCTAATTTTAAAATAAAAGCATATAAACGAGATATTTTTGAAGTTCAGCTGATTGATAATTACGGAATTGAAATTGGAACTTTCAATATTGATGCAGTAAACGATAAAGGCGGCGCACTGGTTTATGACGGAAAATATATGAATGTTTGGAAAATAGGAAAAGACGGTAAACTGACTTTAATATCAGAAATTTGGGGAGCAAACAAAGCAATTGACGGAACTAATTTCGCTTCCATAAAAACAAAAGAAAGCGATACGCCAAAACCTGTTGTAAAAAAGTCTTTAGAGGATGAAGTCAATAAACGAAATCAGCGTATTGCCGAACTTGTAACGAAAAGAGAAGGCGAAAAACACGCGGTTGAATTCTTTACAAAAGATGCTATTTACCTAACATACGATTCATCAATGTTTATTGGATTTGAAAATATAAAACCATATTTCGTTGAACACGAAAAACCAAATGGAGTTTCAATTGATTCCATATCTATTAAAGCAAGCAGAATTATTCCTGTAAAGAATTTTGTTATTGAGTACGGTTATTATTATGTCGATGTTTCGTGGGACAATAAAAAGGGAAGGGCAATTGTAACCGGAAAAAGCATTAATCTCTGGAAAAGGGATGAAAACGGAATACTAATGCTTTACCGTCAAATGGTTAACCATAATTAATCTCTGATATTCCAAAAAGTATAACGATATTTATAGACTAGATTTTTGAAAAAATAAATAACAGCCTCATGAAGAAACAAAGTGCCGGCATATTACTGTATAAATTTGTAGACAAGACTATTTTTTTCTTTCTGGTGCATCCGGGCGGGCCGCTCTGGAAAAACAAAGATTTAGAAAGCTGGTCGATTCCAAAAGGGGAGTTCACAGATGATGAAGATCCGCTTGACGCTGCTATACGCGAATTTAAGGAAGAAACGAGTTTTGAAGTCGATGGTGATTTTATTAAACTGGAATACGTAAAACTAAAATCGGGTAAAATTGTTCATGCCTGGGCGGTTGAATTTGACGTGGATGAAACTTTAATAAAAAGCAACGATTTTGAAATGGAATGGCCGCCGAAATCCGGAAAATTAGAAAGTTTTCCCGAAGTTGACAGAGGCGAATGGTTTCAAACTGCCGAAGCTTTAAAGAAAATAAATCCCGCACAAGCCGATTTTATAATTCAGATGGTTTCTAAAATTTCGGCTACGTTATAAATCAAAAGTAGTTTTTGAATTAATTTTTTGTAATTTCCATTTTGGTCATCTGATGAATTTATCAGATTAATTAAAAGTTTAAAATAAGATATGGAAGTTAAAGGTATTATTTTCGATTGTGATGGAGTTTTAGTCGATACAGAAAAAATTGGTAACGGAATTCTGCTCGAAATGGCAGCAGAACATGGTTTTGAAATGGAACTTGAAGATGCTTACCGCAATTTTAACGGCCGCAATTTAAAAGACTGTTTCCGACATATCGAAGAAGCTATCGATCAAAAACTTCCCGAATCTTTTGAATCAGATTACCGCCAGAAAAGTTTCGAGGCTTTTAAAACGCAGGTGAAACCAATGGAAGGTGTAGTTTCGTTTATCGAGAAATTAAAGATTCCGTATTGTGTAGCTTCAAGCGGGCCAGTTGATAAAATCAGATTAAATCTTGAGGTTGCTGGTTTACTGGATAAATTCGAAAATAAAATATTCAGTTCCTACCAAATCAGCAGTTGGAAACCAGATCCGGGAATCTTTTTATTTGCTGCAAAAGAAATGGGTTTTGATGTAAAAGAATGTGTTGTTTTAGAAGATAGTAAAGCGGGTGTAAAAGCTGGCGTAAGCGGCGGCTTTAAAGTGTACGGTTTTGCCAATGGTTATAATAATGATGATTTAGAGGAAGAAGGCGCGATTCTATTTCATAGTTATGAAGAGTTGAGTGCTTTACTTGGAGTTTAGTTGTTTCAGGTTTCAAGTTTCAGGTTTTTGCAGGGCGGGGCTTCGACTTCGCTCAGCCTGACATGGCGAGAGATTAAGTTATTTAAGTTGTCAGCCTGAGCGAAGTCGAAGGCACACAAAGTAGATCGACAAAGATTGGTCTTTGCGAGGAACGAAGCAATCTCACGTGCTAAATCAATTGGTGTTCTTTGTTAGTGTGGTTGCTTCGTTCCTCGCAATGACAATACTGTGACGCACAAAGTTTTTGAAATTTTCCTCTTACAATTACTAATTTGTTTGATTAAATTGTAATTTGTTGCATTAAAATAAATTTTTATATATTTGAATTTCGACATTCTCTATTTTGGTTTGATAATAATGAATAATTGTTATTGATACATTTAAAAAATGAATGTTTTTTGCCTGGAAAATGGCTTTCCCCAAGAGTCAATTTCCTAAAATGTGATTCCCAAAAATCACACAATAACCTACAGACAGAAACAAAATGACGAAATGTATAATTAGAATTTTAGTTTTATCGATAATACTCGTTCCTCCAATTGTAAAGGCGCAGATTAAAAAAATTGGAGTTCCTTTTATAACCAATTATAATCCGAAAACGTACAAAGCCGCTTCAGAAAACTGGGATGTTTTACAGGATTCTAAGGGAATGATGTTTTTTGCCAATCACTTCGGGATTATGCAGTTTGACGGTGTTCGCTGGAGCATTGTAACGCAGCCTGAAAACAAGAGTATGGTTCGTTCGCTCGCCATCGACAAAAAAGACAAAATGTATGTTGGCGCTCAGGGCGATTTTGGTTATGTCATTCAATTGCCAAACGGGCAGTACCAATACACCTCTTTAGTAAAATTACTTCCGGAATCGGCGCGAAATTTTGGTGACGTGGTGCATACCGTTATCCGAAATAACGAAGTGATTTTTTTCTCTTATGAAGAAATATTTATCTACAAAAACAATAAAATCAAGGTTGTAAAGTCTAATGTAAAATTTGATGATTTCTTTGAAGTCAATAAGGAAATCTATGTTTTGGATAATGCAAAAGGTTTATTGCAGTTAAAAAACAATGCATTAACGGCGATTACAAACAGTGATCAATTTGCCGGAATGAAGATTAGAAAAATCTTTCAAACTAAAAACGGACTTTTAGTACTGTCACAAAAAAATGGACTTTTTACTTTTAAAGATAATCAGCTAAAGCCATTTGTAACAGAAGCCGATAATGTTTTAAAACAAAATCAAATTTCTACAGGGATTCAGCTTTCTGATGGATATTTCGGAATTGGAACCCGACAATCGGGGTTGATAGTCATAGATGGTTCGGGACATTTGATTCAGCATATCAACAAACAAATGGGTTTGCAAAATGATTATGTAACTAATTTAAAGGTTGATAAAGAAGGTAATTTATGGGTTACGCTTAAGGAAGGAATTTCGCTGATTCAAATTTCTTCGCCTTTATCCAGAGTTTTAGATACTTCAAATTCAGAAACTAAAATATACTGCAGCCAGATTTATCAGGACAAATTATATATCGCGACAGACAATGGTTTGTTTTGGATGGATTGGCTTTCTTACAAAAACGGAAAACATGAAAATGCCAACTTTCAGCACGTTTCGGGAATGTCTGAAAATGTTTGGAATATTGGTGTTTTTGGAAACTCTCTTTTGGCTTTCGAAAAAAACGGAATCTTTGAAGTTTCCGGTAATTCGGCAAAATTATTGGCAAAAACAGATGGAGCTTGGAAAGGAATATTAGTTCCTAATCATCCGGATTTATTGATCGTTGGCGGTTATAACGGAATGTATCTTCTTAAAAAAATAAATAATACGTGGGTTTATCAAAATAAAATCAAAGGTTTTGAAGAAAGCAGCCGTGTTATCGAAACCGATAAAAACGGTGATTTCTGGATTGCTCACGGATACAAGGGAATTTATAAAATTCAGTTTAATAAAACATTTGATGCGGTTTCAAAAGTGGAATTTTACAATCAAAAGAATGGTTTCCCGTCGAGTTTGTTTCTGAATACTTTTAAAATTGATGATCAAATTCTTTTTGGAACAACAAAAGGAGTTTACAAACAAGATTCGCATTCGAAGAAAATGATTCCCGAACCCGTTTTTAAGAAATATCTTGGAATGGAAAATCATATTCGTTTATTAAAATCGGATAATCTGGATAATATCTGGTACGTATCTGGAGAAAACACAGGAAAAATAACTAAAAATCCAAATGGAAGTTTTGAGGTTGAAGAACTGCCTTTTAGAAAACTTCGTTATCTATACGTTCCGGGTTTTGAGAATATTCAAACGACAGCCAGCGGCGATGTGTTTTTTGGTACACAAGACGGTTTAATTCATTATAACACCATTAAAAACAAGCAGTATCAAACAAAATATAAAGCGGTAATTTCAGAGGTTAAATGTATTTTTCCGAAAGACAGTCTGCTATTTTCAAGCCGATTTGATGTGCTTCCAAATAAAACAAAAGAAGCGTGCGAAGAAATTTCAAATGTTTTATCGCATTCCCACAATGCACTTCATTTTTCTTTTTCATCACTTTTTTATGATGAAGCCGATGCGACAAAATACGAATATTGGCTGGAAGGTTTTGAACCAAAATGGTCAGAATATAGCCTTCAGACGGAAAAGGAATATACGAACTTACCTGAAAATGAATATGTTTTTCATGTAAGGGCAAAAAACATTTATGATGTGGTAAGTGAAGAAGCGGTTTTTCGCTTTGAAGTTTTACCGCCTTGGTACAGAACGATCTGGGCTTATATTTTGTATTTAATACTTTATAGTGTTGTCATTTATTTCATTATAAGATATCAAAAATCTCTGGCTGAGCGTGATCGCCAGCAATTGATCCTGAATCAGGAAAAAGAATTGCTTCGCAGCCGTGCAGAACTTAACGAACAAAGATTGACATTGGAACAAGAAAATATGGCCATTGTTCGCGAAAACCTTCAAACTACGATAAATCTTAAAAATGCTAAAGTTGCTTCGAATACCGTGAACCTTATTCATTTAAATGAAATCCTGCTTTCAATAAAAGAATTGATAGGGCAGATGGATAAGAAAAATGATCAGAATGTGAACTTTAGTTTATTGACCAAAATAAACAAATTAATCGATCACGAATTGCAGGGCGACAAACATTGGAACGAATTTGAGGAAATCTTCAATCAATTGCATGATAATTTTATGCAGAGGATGAAAACAACTTATCCGGAATTGACTCCACGCGATATGAGATTGTGTGCGTATCTGAGAATGAACTTTAATACAAAAGAAATTGCCCCGCTTTTAGGAATTTCTGTTCGCGGAGTGGAAGATACCCGATACAGAATTCGAAAAAAATTACAGCTTCCATCTGATGCAAATATCACAGAATTCATTCTAAATTTTTAGAAGATTATTTAAACACATAGGAACATAGTTTTGCTTTATCTATAAAAAAGGCGTTTCACTAGTTTAAGCAAACATAGCTATGTGTAAAAGCGAGCTTTTTTTATAATCTCAAATAATAAGCAAGAAGAAAATCTATGTTTCTATGTGTTTAAAATTTTCACGCCTTTAAAATCTCTTGCAGCTTTTTACAAACTTTACGATTAAGAATAACTTCTAAAAAACGGGATTTCATCTCGTAAGTAATATCCTAAGTAGTTTTACGCCTTTTTTCTTCATTTTTTTTAAATCACCGTAGTCAAACCGTACTCGAAAATGTAAGTGTAGCCTGATTTATTTGTTAATATTGTCGGATTATTATTAAAATAAGAACCCATTTCTGCAAAATAGGTTTTTGTAGCGGTAATAAACTTTACTAACAAAAAACTAAAAAAATGAATCAAAATGACTCTTTTTTCGGCCGACCACCGAAAGACAATTTCTATTATTTTAAGCGATTTTTGGCTGCGGCGATATTTGTGCTGCTGCCAATTTTGAATGTCCAGGCACAATGTAAAACATTGGTTTGGTCAGATGAATTTAACGGTACTACTGTCGACCTAACCAAGTGGCAGAGTATTTCAGGAAACGGTTGTCCGGCACTTTGCGGATTCGGAAATGCTGAGGCTCAGCGTTACGATCCAAATCAGGCGACAATTGTAAAAGAAGGAGCAAACAGTTATTTGAACATTCAGGCAAAATACGAGCCGAATGGCGCATTTCCTGATCAGCCTTACGCTTCTTCAAAATTAACTACAGAAGGAAAGTATTCCCTTAAATACGGAAGAGTTGAAGCCCGCATGAAGTTATCAAACGGACAAGGTGCATGGCCTGCGTTCTGGATGCTTCCGGTAGGAGGAAACTGGCCGTATACAGGTGAAATTGATATCATGGAAGCCAAACACAGAAACCCACAATCTGTAGATGGAACGATTCATTATGATGGAAACGGATATCATTTTACGGGAAGAAGTTATAGCTCTCCAACGGATTTATCTACAGACTTTCACGTGTATGCGGTAGAATGGGGACCAAATTTTATTAAATGGTATGTTGATGATGTTTTATTTCACACCGCAACTCCCAATACTACAGTAAACGGCGGATGGCCTTTTAACGATAATCAGTTTTATATCATTTTAAATCTGGCTGTTGGTAGTGCAGGAACGCCTTATACAAGTGTAAATGGGGCAGGAGTAGCTCCAGTTCCGGCTGATTTCCCTGCAAAATTGCAGGTAGATTATGTTCGTGTTTATGACGGAAGTTATAAATATGGCGTTGCCGGAGATGCAAAAGTGTATCAAAACGAAACAGGTAAAACGTATTCTATAAATGCTATTACTGGCGCAACCTACAATTGGACAGTTCCTGCGGGAGCAACAATTACGGCTGGGCAGGGAACAAATGCCGTAACTGTAAATTGGGGAACTGCAGGCGGAGATGTTTCGGTAACAGCAACAACTTCTGGCTGTACGGCAAATACATATAAATTGGCTGTAAAAACTGAACCTGCTATTCCGGTAGAGAAAATTCAGGAAGATTTTCAAACGAACAGAAATGTTGTTTACGGAAACAAAACGGGAGTTTTGACTGAAGCCGTAGCAAATCCTTCTGCAACCGGAATTAATACTTCGGCTTTGGTTGGAAGATATGTTCGTAACTCATCTGAATTGTACGATGTTTTCAATATCAAAAATGTAGTAATCAGCAATGCAAATGATTATGTATACGGAAGAAAAAGAATTTCTTTTGATTTGTATACTTCGGCTCCGGTTGGAACTAAAGTTTCATTGCAGTTAGAAAATAGCAATGTAACAACTGCGATAAATTATCCGTTAGGAAGACACAGCGGTTACAAAGCAACTACAACAGTTCAGAATAAATGGGAAACGATTGAGTTTGAATTCGAAAAAATTATCGATGCAAATACAAGCGCTTTAACGATTAATAATGTGGCTTTACTTTTTGAATCGAATTCAAATTCTGGCGCAACATATTATTTTGATAACCTGTTGACAAGAGCTACACCAGAAAAACCAATTGTTGCCACAGACGTATTGCAGAATTACGACGGCATCAACAAAATTATAAAAGGAACTACAACAGGAACTTATTCAGTTGTGGCAAATCCGGGTTCAAATGCTGTTAACTCGTCTGCAAATGTGGCGAGATATGTTAGAAATGTAACGGAACAATACGATGTACTTTTCTTTAACACACAAAGCACGATAGAAGATGCTGGTTTACTAAAAAATCAGACGAATAAAATCATGATCGATGTGTATACATCGGCGCCAATTGGTACGGTTGTAAGTTTGAATTTAGAAAACAGTGCAACTTCACTTCCTGCGAATTACCCAACGGGAAGAAACAGTAATTACGTTGCGATTACAACGAAACAAAACCAATGGGAAACCTTGACTTTTTATTTCAATTCAAGTCCAGATGCAGGAACTTCGAATTTGGCAGTAAACCAAATGGTTTTATTGTTTAACTCAGGTTCTTTTACAAGCGATACGTATTATTTTGATAATATCAGAATTGGAGCAACAAAACTTCCGGATACATTTACGCCTGGAGTTGTTTATGAAGATTATCAAACGGTTCACAATATTACATTTAGAGATGCTATCGGAACTTATACAGCAAACGTAGCAAACCCGAGTGCGACAGGAATTAATACATCTTCAAACGTTGGAAGATATGTTCGTAAGTCAACAGAATTATATGATAACTTCTCCTTCAATACGACTTTAACCAATATTGGAGATTTCAAAGCGGGAACTAAAAAATTCGCTATGGATGTATATACCTCTGCTCCGGTTGGATCTGTTATTTCATGGCAGGCAGAAAGCAGTGCTTCGGTTCCGTCAAATTATCCGGTAGGAAGACACAGTATTTATCAGGGAGTTGTAAAACAAACTAATACTTGGCATACGGTAACATTTACGTATGTAAGTACGCCAGACGCTTCGACTTTAGACAGCGAAGTAAACCGTTTTGTTTTCTTATATGAGCCGGGAACAAATTCTGGAAACACATATTATTTTGATAATTTAAGAGCTTTAAATTTAGTTTCGACAGAAACTCCAGTTGGATTACCTGCACCGTGGGTTAGTACAGATTTAGGTGCGGTAACACCAGCGGGAGAAGCAACACATTCTAGCGGAACTTTCACTATAAAAGGTTCTGGAACTGATATTTGGGAAACCAGCGATCAATTTCAATTTGTAAATCAATCTATTACTGGTGATGCCGAAATTATTGCCAAAGTAAATTCGTTAACAAATACCAATACATACGCAAAAGCGGGAGTAATGTTTAGAGAAACACTTACAGCAACTTCTAAACATGCTATGACAGATGTTACACCAGCTGCAGGCGTTGAGTTTTTATCAAGAAATGCTACTTCGGGAGTAACGGTTGCAGATGTTGCCGCGGGAACAGCTCCAAAATGGGTTCGTGTAGTGCGTGCAGGAAATGTATTTACTTCTTACACATCTGATAACGGTACAACGTGGACGCAACTTGGAACTCCAAAAACAATTACAATGGCGAATACCATTTATGTTGGAATGGCGGTTACTTCTCACGCAAACGGAACTTTAGGAACTGGAGTTTTCAGCGATGTTATTGTTAGAAATATTACGGCAAACCCGAATGTAAATTTAGCTTTGTCAAAAACGGCTACAGCTTCTACAGAAGAAAATGCAACATTGTCAGCCAGTAAAGCAACTGACGGAGACGGAACGGTTTCAAGATGGGCAAGTTCTTTTGCGAATGCTACCGAATGGATTTATGTTGATTTAGGAAGCAATTATAACCTTAATCGTGTAGTATTGAAATGGGAAGCAGCTTTTGCAACGCAATACAAAGTTCAGCTTTCTACAGATAACGTTTTTACCGAAAACGAAACTATCAACACACAAACTGCCAGCGATGGAGGAACAGATGATTTAACCGTAAGTGGAACAGGAAGATACCTGCGTATTTTATGTACAACAAAAGCTTTGGCTCCTTACGGATATTCATTATATGAAATCGAAGCGTATGGATCAGCTTCGGCAGCTAAAAAAGCGAATGTTATAGTTGAAGAAAGTGCTCCGGAAAGTGTTGTTTTTGCCATCTATCCAAATCCGGCAAATAACTATATTCAAGTTGCAATTCCTGAAAATTTAGACAACAAAATCATCACGATTTATGACAATTCAGGAACGCTGGTTCTTCAGAATAAACCGGAGAAAGAAGCAAGTGAAAGCGTAATTGATTTGAGCAGACTGACAAAAGGAATTTATATACTGAATTTCAAATCAGATCAAAAAAGCTGGACAAAAAAGCTAATTAAGAAATAATTAAAAATCCGTTGGGTGTAGTTTGTTTTAAAATAAACCCTCTCATTCAATTGTAAGCTGGAATTAAATTTAAATGGATAGCACCAAATAATTGCACCTGACGGATGATTAAAAAGTCATGATTTAAAAGATGATTTCAGTTTAGAATCTATTTACATAAACCCCACAATTATTTAGATATGAAAAAAAATAAACTTCAAAGATTTTCACTACTGACAGCACTGTTTCTGGTGTTTTCAAATTTTATGTTCGGGCAGGGAGCGATTCCTTTTACGATTAGTAATACTTCTACATTTAATGATAATGAATTGTATGTAGCTATTGTTGGTATCGATTATACCACCGGAAACCATGTTTGGGTAAATGCCAAAACAAGTCAGGTTTTACCAATGAGTTCTTCTTATAATACCGTTACGGGGCCAACAATTGGAGGAAATACCGGACCGGGACAAAATTCAAAATACGCAGCTTGTTTTACCAAGTTGAGTGAAATTCCAAACAAAACTTTTACGCTGCCTTTAATTGCAGGCTGCCGAGTTTTTATTTCTAAAGGTTCTCAGTTGTATTTTTACTTTTTTGGTGCCAATGGAGCTCCTTCGGGATATACATCGCCAAATCCGTTGAATGCAACAGATCCAAATCAGGGAATTTTATATGAAATAATCGAATTAACGAACAATCAATATGGTTTCTTCGGAAATCCTTCGAGAGTAGATTCGTATAAATATCCAATGGGATTGGAATTATTTGGCGCAAACGGATATCAAAAGAAAGTTGGTGAACTAAAAAAACACGCTGATATCGTGGCTGCTTTTAAAGCCAATGTTCCATCAGAATTTCAAGGTTGTGTAAACAATACAACAGGTGAAATTACAGCTCCGTCAAAAACTCCCGCTTTCGCAGATGGAACAGGAGGAACGACAGTTGGACCACAAGCCAATTATTTAAAATCCTATATCGATGCGATCTGGAATAAATACAAGAATGAAGATTTAATTTTTTATGCCGGAGATGCCGGAGTTTTTAAAGGAAGAGTTATTGGCGAGCAGCTTGAAATGGTTGGACAATCTGGAGGATTTGTTGGCCGTACAGGAAGAGTTCAATACAGACCAAGTACTCAGGAAGCTCTTGAAGGAAAAGGTGTTCTGGACAGAAGATTGGTTGACGGAGATTTAGATCTTGTGATTCAGGCGCAATTAACAGCTGCTATTAACAGACACGTTGTAAATACTACAACAGCAAATCCGGGTCAGCAAAACTGGTACGATGCCTCAAAATATTATCAGGTAAACCCAACCAATCATTATTCTAAATTCTGGCATTTACCGGGAATCAGCATTGATAATTTATCGTATGGATTTGCTTATGATGATGTTGCAGATCAGTCACCATCATTACATTCGCCGCAGCCAACAAAAGTAATTGCCGTTTTTGGAGGTTATGCAGGAACGGTTCCTTCTGTTCCGGCTACGACAGATGTTATTACAGTTTATAAAGATTGTAATTACACAGGTTTCTCTGGCGGATTAACAATTGGAGATTATAACTTAGCACGTTTAAATACTTTAGGTGTTTTAAATGATGATATTTCGTCATTAAAAATCACACAAGGATATCAGGCGATTTTATATCAGGATGATAATTTTACAGGAGCTTCAACAGTGATTAATTCTGATAATTCTTGTTTAAACGCAACCTGGAATGATAAAGTAACTTCTATCAGAATCCTTGCAAACGGAACTACAACTTTAGGAAACCAGACTTTCTTTTTACAAAACAGAAACAGCGGTTTGTATATGGATGTTTGGAATGCAAGTTTATCTAACGGAGCAGGAATTAATCAAGGTGCGCTGAATTCAGGAAACAACCAAAAATTCACATTTACACATTTAGGCGACGGATTGTATAAAATTATTGCCAATCATAGCAGCCAGTCTTTAGATATCAACAATTTCAATAAAGCAAATGGTGCGCGTTTAGAGCAATATCCATACAATGCAACTACAAACCAGCAGTTTGTATTGGTTTCTACAGGCGACGGTTTCTATAAAATTGTAGCAAGACACAGCGGTAGAATTGTTGAGGTTGCAGGAGCAAGTACAGCTTCTGGCGCAATTGTACAACAATGGGATAATAACAACCAAACTTGCGGGCAATGGAAATTAGTTCCGGCAACAAGTTCACAGACTTCTGTTTTAATTCAGGCCGAAGATTATTCAGCAATGAGCGGAATCCAAGTTGAAGCAACTACAGATACAGGCGGAGGATCAAATGTTGGTTACACAGAAACTGGTGATTGGTTAGCGTATAACAGCATTAATTTCCCAACAACAGGTTCTTATTTAATTGAATACAGAGTGGCAAGTGCTGTTACAGGCGGAAGATTATCATCTGATTTAAACGGAGGAACCATTGTTTTAGGAAATGTTGATATTCCAAATACAGGAGGATGGCAAAACTGGCAGACGGTTTCGCAAACGGTAAATGTAAATGCAGGAACGTACAATTTCGGAATTTATATTCAAAATACAGGAATGAACATCAACTGGATTAAAATTACTAAAGTTGGTGCGGGTGCAGCTGCTAAAACGGCTTCGGTTCAACCAGCAGAAGAACCGGCAGAAATTGCTTTAAATGTTTATCCAAGTCCGGTTGAAAATACATTGTATGTAACCACAGATCTTTCTGGCGGAAGCGTAAAAATAGTCGATTCACAAACGGGGTCTACTGTTGCATCTCAAAAAATCAATAATAACAGTTTTGACGTTTCACATTTGAAACAAGGAATCTATTTTATTGTTTTTGAAAAAGAAGGCAAACAGACGATCAAACGTTTCATAAAAAAATAGTTTTAAAAACGATTTTAGGCTTTAGATTTTAGATAATAATTTGGGAGAGTTAGTTAGTTTAACCCAATTAGATTGCATAGCGATCAAATCTAAAATCTGAAGTTTGAAATCCAAAATTTTTCATTTCCCCCAAAATTTACAAATTTTTATTAATCTATTAAACAATTTATTATGAAAAACAATTACCGAAGAATGCTGCAGAAATGCATTATTATCTTAGTGTTGGGAGTTTTTAACTTAGCTACGGCCCAGCAGAAAAAAGTAATCGCTTATGTCCCGAACTGGGTTGATCTAAATGCTTTAGCAGGAACTATCCAGTACAGTAAATTAACGCACATTAATATTGCGTTTGAAAATCCTGATGCAAACGGATATTTAAGTTTTAATTCTGGAAATAATGCCATTATTAATACTGCACATGCTCAAAATGTTAAAGTTTTTGTTTCTCTTGGAGGAGGTGCTATTTCTGAAGGCGGTGCCATTCGTGACAATTATTTTAATTTAATTACTCCGGGAAACCGTACCGCTTTTATTCAAAAACTGTACGACTATGTGGTCGCTCACAATTTTGACGGAATCGACGTAGATTTAGAAGGTCCGGCAATTAACGGCGATTACGGCGGATTTGTTATTGCCTTGGCGAATAAACTGCATGCCAATGGTAAATTGATTTCGTCAGCGCTTTCAGAAGGATATGGTGGTGCAAATGTACCTGCATCTACTTTTGCGGCTTATGACTGGATTAATATCATGGCATACGATGCAACTGGGCCATGGCAGCCAGGAAATCCGGGACAACATTCCCCATACAGCATGGCTGTAAACCAATTTAATTACTGGACAGGAAGAGGTTTACCTGCAAGTAAAGCTATCATTGGATTACCATTTTACGGATACGGTTTTGGAGCTTCTGCAAATCAGGGAATTTCTTATGCTAACATTGTAGCTCAATATCCGGGAGCAGAAAATTTAGATCAGGTTGGAAATACGATTTATTATAACGGAATTCCAACAATCAAAGCAAAAACAACTTTTGCGATTCAAAACGCAGGCGGAGTTATGATTTGGGAATTATCTCAGGATGCAACTGGTTCTAAATCATTATTAACAGCCATCAATCAGGTAATTACAGGAAGTAATCCTCCTGGAACAGGAACTTTAATACAAGCCGAAAGTTATAATACAATGAGCGGTGTTCAAACAGAAGCTACAACAGATACTGGCGGAGGTTTAAATGTAGGTTATGCTGATACAGGAGACTGGATGGCGTATTACAATATTAACTTTCCAACATCTGGTAATTATGTAATTGAATACAGAGTAGCAAGTGCCGTTAATGGAGCAAGATTATCATCTGATTTAAATGCCGGAACAATTCAGCTTGGTGCCGTTAATGTACCAAATACTGGAGGATGGCAAAACTGGCAGACTATTACGCAAACTGTAAATGTAAATGCCGGAACGTATAATTTCGGAATCTATATTCAAGCTTCGGGAGTAAATTTAAACTGGTTTAGAATTACAAAATCGGCTTCTGGTTTAGCTGCAAAATCGGTTGCTCCGGCTGCTGAAACTCCTGCAGATATTGCAAGCGTTACCATTTATCCAAACCCAACAGAAGATACACTTTTCTTTAGTTCAGAAGTTTCCGGAGCAAATGTAAGCGTTATCAATTCTGAAGGCGGTGCTACAGTTTCATCACAAACAGTAAACAACAACAGCATCAACGTTGCTGATTTGAAAAAAGGAATTTACCTGATTTCATTAGAAAAAGATGGAATCAAAACGGTAAGACGTTTTATTAAAAAATAAGTTTTTTTAACCGCAAAGTTCGCAAAGAAAAAACGCAAGGTTCGCAAAGGCAATAAACACCTGACGGACTTTGCGTAAAACTTAGCGCTCTTTGCGGTTAATTTTTTATCAGTATTGTAACCCCCTTTAACCCCAATTATATGAAAAATATTTACAGATTTCGGTTAAGTTTACTCTTGATAATTTCCTTTGGATATTTTGCCACGGCGCAGACTTCCTTAGGTTCGAGCAAAACATTCTTGAATAAAATAAAAAATGGATTAGTTTCTTCAACAACTGCAAAAGGGCCAGAAAAAACAATTCTGCTTCAGGCAGCCGATTCCAAAAGCTTTAACGGAAAAATAAACTATAAAGAATCAGATCAGTCAAGTGAATTTTTAATTGGAGAAATTAAAAATGTTGCAGAATCTTCTTTTTATATTAAAGTTAAAGACCAATCTCTTGAAGGTCATATTATTTTAAAGAAAACCAGAGAAGCCTACAAATATTACTCTGATGCACAAGGAAATGCTTTTGTTTCTAAAGTAGATATCAATACTTTGGTTTGTATCGATTATAAAAATCTTCCATCAAAAGCAGCAAATAAAACAACAGCGGCGGCAGAAATTGCTCCGGCATTGCTAAATCTTCAAAGTTTACCGGGTGCAGCAGGCTGCGTTTTATTAGATTTTGATGGTTATTATATGCCTGCAGGAAATCTTTGGAACAATGGTAATGCTATAAACGCTGCAGCTTCAGGAATGAGCGATGCAGCTGTTCAGCAGCATTGGGAAGTAGTTTCAGAAGATTACAGACCTTTTAATCTAAATGTAACCACAAGCGAAGCTGTTTTTAATTCTTACCCAAGAAACAGAAGAATGCGTGTTGTAGTAACGCCAACAAATACGGCAGCTCCGGGCGCGGGTGGCGTAGCTTACATTGGTTCGTTTAACTGGGATAATGATGTACCTTGCTGGGTATTTATTACTTCCGGAAAATCGGGTGGTGATGCTTCTTCTCACGAAATTGGACATACTTTTGATTTGGGTCACGACGGACGTACCAATCCTGCCGAAGATTATTTCGTAGGTTTAGACGGAACTTCGTGGGCTCCAATTATGGGTGCTGGATATTACAGACCTGTGGTACAATGGAGTAAAGGCGAATACAATTTTGCTAATAATTTGCAAGATGACGTAGCGACAATTGCAGGTTCTAAATTTGGAGTAGGATATCGAGGAGACGATTACGGAGATAATACTGCTTCTGCAGCCACTTTAGATTATAATGCAAGTGGAGCAATCAATCAAAAAAATGGAATTATTTCAAGTGCAGCTGATTATGATTTCTTCACATTTACAACTGGCGGCGGAAATGTTTCTATAAATGCCAACACTGTTTCAAGAGACGGAAACCTGCATCTTTTACTAAGATTATATAATTCTGCCGGAACAGAAATGGGAACGTATTGGAATTCTGATCCGTTTGCTTTAAATGCTTCTATGAATGTAAATCTTCCGGCTGGTAAATATTTTGTCGGCGTTGATGGAAACGGAGCAGGAAATGCCGGAAGCGGTGGATATTCGGCTTACGGTTCTATCGGAAGTTATTCAGTTACAGGAACAATTCCACCGGGAGGAAATATCAATCCAACAACTGGTGTAATTACCGCTTATAAAGATTGTAATTATACTGGTTTCTCAGGCGGATTAACTATTGGAGATTATAATCTGGCCCGTTTAAATTCCTTAGGCATTTTAAATGATGATATTTCGTCACTTAGAGTTACGCAGGGATTTCAGGCAATTTTATATCAGGATGATAATTTTACCGGAGCTTCAACGGTAATTAATTCTGATAATTCATGTTTGAATGCAACTTGGAATGATAAAGTAAGTTCGATTCGAATTCTGGCGAACGGAGTTACAACTTTAGGAAATCAAACTTTCTTCCTTCAAAATAGAAATAGTAACCTAAATATGGACGTTTGGAATGCAAGTTTAACAAACGGAGCAGGTATCAAACAAGGAACTGCAAATACTGGAAACAATCAAAAATTTACGTTTACGCATTTAGGTGACGGTTTATACAAAATCATTGTAAATCACAGCGGACAATCATTAGACGTAAATGGTTTCAATACAGCAAATGGTGTAAGTGTAGAGCAATATCCGTATAACGGAACTACAAATCAGCAATTCATTCTGGTTTCTACAGGCGATGGCTTTTATAAAATCGTTGCCAGACATAGCGGAAGAATCGTTGAGGTTGCCGGAGCAAGTACTGCAAATGGTGCCAATGTTCAGCAATGGGACAATAACAACCAAACGTGCGGACAATGGAAATTAATTGCAACAACTACTTCTCAGACTTCTAGTTTGATTCAGGCAGAAGATTACTCAGCAATGAGCGGCATTCAGGTTGAAGCTACAACAGATACTGGCGGAGGTTCAAACGTAGGTTACACAGAAACGGGCGACTGGTTGGCGTATAACAATATTAATTTCCCAACAACTGGTTCTTATTTAATTGAATACAGAGTAGCAAGTGCCGTTACTGGCGGCAGATTATCATCTGATTTAAACGGAGGAACTATTCTTTTAGGAAATGTTGATGTTCCAAATACCGGAGGATGGCAAAACTGGCAGACGGTAACACAAACGGTAAATGTAAATGCCGGAACATATAACTTCGGAATCTACATTCAAAATACGGGAATGAACATCAACTGGATTAGAATTACAAAAGTTGGAGCAGGAGCACCGTCGGCAGTTATAGACGATGAAGTAAAAGATGTTACATTTAATGTTTATCCAAATCCGGTTTCAGAAACGCTTTTCTTTACAAAAGATGTTTCAGGAGGAAATGTTAAAGTAATAGATTCTCAAGGTTCAATAGTTTCATCACAAAAAAGCAATGACAATAGTCTGAATGTCTCGAATTTAAGACAGGGAATTTATTTTGTTGTTTTTGAAAAAGATGGAGAAAAAACAATAAAACGTTTTATAAAGAAATAATCCATTTCGCCATAATGGTTTTATACATTAAATTTTAGGTTTTAATGTAAAGGCTGTCAGAAATGACAGCCTTTTTTTTTGATTAAAATTTTACCACAAAGTGCGCTAAGATTTTATAATATTTTGAACGGGGCTGTATAAAGTTCGCAAAGCTTTGTGGACTTTAGTTTATTTAAAACTTACTTTGAAAAACTTCGCGAACTTTGCGAAAAACCTTTGTGGACTTTGCGTTAAAAATTTTACCGCAAAGCACGCTAAGATTTTATAATATTTTGAACGCAGCTATCATAAAGTTCGCAAAGCTTTGTGATCTTAGTTTTTATTAAAAACTTACTTGAAAAATCTTCGTGAACTTTGCAAAAAACCTTTGCGAACTTTGCGTTAAAAAACAACCTCAATAAAAACATTATCATTCGATAACAATAACATAAACTCATTTCATCTTTAAATCGATAAAATTGCTGCTTATTACTTTTAATAAATTCCCCATTTTGCAAAAGCTTACAACCTATGAATTTAAAATTTACTTCGCCAATAATTATACTCTTTATAATAATCTTCAATCATACCATTTCAGCCCAAAATCAAAAGAATTTAGATGGCGTTCAGGTGGCATTTTTATCTGATGTTCATCTTCAGGATTTGTTTGGAAGCTTCTCTGATAATGATTTTAAAGGTGTTTTGAATACCAAAACCGGAAAATATGCGTTAATAAGAACGATGGCCTCGCAGTTACATTCGACGAGAATTTTCAATGAAAATTATTTTGCCTTCATCGCCGCTCTTGAAGATATTGCAAAACGAAAAATAAAATATGTTGCACTTCCGGGCGATTACACCGATGACGGACAGCCGATACACGTGCGCGGATTGAAGAAGATTTTAGATCAGTACCAAAAAAAATATGGGATTGAATTTTTTATAACGACCGGAAATCATGATCCGGTTGGACCATTTGCTCAGGAATCGGGAAAAGAAGATTTTTTAGGAAAAGAAGGAAAAAGCCAACCCATTTTTAGCAAAGACGGCATGTATAAGCCAAACATGAATATCGAACAGCCAGTTGTCATAACAGCCGATATTGCTAAAATGGGTTATTTAGGCATAACCAATGATCTGCAAAACTTCGGTTTTTATCCGAATAAAAAATACAAATTCTGGTCGACTCCTTTTGCCAGTTATAATTCCCAAAACTACAATTACAAAAAAGCAGTTGAAGCTTCTCAATTAAACAAAAGAGTTTACAATGTTGCGCCTGGATTTGAAGTTCCGGATGTGAGTTATGTCGTTGAACCAATCGACGGACTTTGGTTAATGGCAATTGACGGAAACGTTTATATTCCAAAGAAAACCGATAGTGATCCAAAAGATTCTAAAAGTTATTCAGAAGCCAGTACAGGTTATAATAATGTACTTTCAAACAAAAAACATCTTATTAAATGGGTTCAGGATATTTCGGCGGAAGCCAAACTTCGCGGAAAAACTCTTGTAGCTTTCAGTCATTTTCCAATGATTGATTTTAATGATGACGCTTCTGCGGAAATAAAAGGACTATTAGGACCGAATAAATGGCAGTTGAATCGAGTTCCGGTTGAAGAAGTAGCGCAGGTTTTTGCCGATGCAGGATTGAAAATTCATTTTGGCGGACACATGCATATCAACGATACAGGATTGCGTACGACTGCAAAAGGAAATACTTTGGTTAATATTCAAACGCCGTCGCTTGCAGCTTATATTCCAGCTTATAAATTATTGACGATTAAAAAAGATAATCTGGTCGATATTCAAACGATTACTATTGATGAGGTTAAAGGATTTGATGAACTTTTTGATTTGTATAAAATGGAATATCAGTTTTTACAAAGTCAGAACGTAAAAGACATTTGGAATATCGATATTCTGAAAACTAAAAATTACCACGATTTCACCGATTTCCATTTGAAGGAATTAGTTCGTTTGAGATTTTTATCTGATGACTGGCCTTCTGCTTTTAAGGATTTTATTCTGAATGTTTCTGCCAATGATTTATTGGTTTTAGCTAATATTCAATCGGATAAAGATTTTGATTTTATTCTGAAAAATAAATCACAGTTTCAAAAAGAAGGGAGTGAAGCTGAATTGAAATCGGAACAAATTTTAGCTCAAAATAATCTCAAAAAAGAAGATTTTAACTGGACAGGAAATGATCTTTTAATTGATTTTTACCGTTTTAGAAGCGCTGATGAATTGGCTCTAGTTGATGTTGGAGAAAAGCGGGTGGCAGCTTATAAAGTTTTATCGAAGTTGTATTTAGAGAATTCTAAAGAAGAAGTTGCTAAGCCTCTGAAAAAACAGATGAAGTTATTTCTTGTCATCTTCAATAAATTCATGCACGAAGTTCCTGCAGATCATTTTACAGTTGATTTGAAAACAGGTGAAGTTAAAAGCTTGAAGTAATTTTAGTGTTAGATGTATATTTTTAACGCAAAGAGCACAAAGTTTTTTTCGCAAAGAACACAGAGTTTTTTTAAGAAGATTTTATAAAAATCAAAGTTCACAAAGCTTTATCAATAACAGCTTTGTGAACTTTACGTTTATTAATAAACACTTAAAGAATCCTTTGCATACTTTGCGAAAAACCTTTGCGCTCTTTGCGTTAAAAAAAATCACAGTCACAATCTTGAAAACTGTGACTGCGACTGTAAACTAAAACCTAATTACCATTAACCGGATCAACTCTCACATAAGTCCCATCATCATATTTAATTTGATAAGGAGAATTAAAGAAAGTACTCGGCAGATAATAATCGGTAGTGATGATTTGTGCTCCTGACGTTTTTGCAGCGTTGAAATCCGTATAATCATTTGCTCTTGCTTCTTTAGTGTCAGCATCGGCTCTCGTTCTTATAATGTAGCCTTTTTTAACTAAATCGGCTATTGTAGCATCTTCAGGATTATTTCTGAATATTGTTGCGGTTTCTGGTTTTCCGGGCTCGGCGTTGATGAAAACCGCGCGTCCTTTTAATGACGGATGATTTAAAGCATATAAATCTCTTTTTGCTCCGTTATTATCCAAAATAAACAAGAATTTACCTTTTGCTTTTTTCAGCGTTGGCCAGTTGTTGTTTAAAACCGCTTCTTCAAGCGTTTTGTATTTTCCACGAACCATGTCTGGCGTAATCAGTTTATTTCCTAAACCTTTGCGAAGTTCTTTGTCTAAAGCATCAAAAAGTTCAGATGTAAATTTCTCAGCTTTTGTTCCCAAATAGCTGTCATCGTCTTTTGGTTCTAAAGTAATAAAAACCGGAACGTGATCAGGATTTGCGTCAGACCATTTTTTTAGTTCAGCAAGACAGCTCTGAAGCGTGTAGCAAGAAGTTCTAAAATCGATATCAATCATATGAAAAACTTTAAAACCCGGTTTTTTCATTTCTCCATTTGGGTCGTAAGCCTCTTGTGATTTTACAAGGTCAAGACCTTTTGGGTGTACAAATTTTCCGCCTTGAGGATCGCCCTGAACATCAATTTCTAATTGGCGTAAACCTTTATTTAACTGATCTGTAAGACTGATGTGTGTGTATTGCAAACCTTTTAGTGAACGTGTAGTATCTTTTGCCTGAATGAAATTGAATAAGTCAGGTTCGATATTATGGCGGTAACTGTTGTGCGAACCGATAACTTGTATCTGGTTGATTTTTAAATTCTCATTTTGCGCTTGACTCAATTGTACTGTCCCGGCAAAAAGCAATGCAAACAAAATTTGTTTCATGATTTTTAGATGAAATTAGGATTAAAAAGTATGGAGACGCAGCAAAAGAGAATTGCATTTTAGAGATTACTAATGTAGTGCCGCAATTTAATTTTTGTGTTAGCTAAACGAAAAGAAATCGCAAATCGATTGTCATTTTTGCCCGAAAACCGTAGTATTAATAAAACAAAACAATTCAAAATTTAATTTAAAGATAACTTTAAGGCAAAAACTATTGGTATAACATTTCCTTATTTTACATCACTTAATGTGATTAAAATTACCAATGAAGAATCCTGAAATTTTTGAAAAAACGTATACTGATTACTGGCAGAAACTCAATGCCTTCTCCTATACGATGACTCAGGATAAAGACTTGGCGCAGAATATTGTTCAGGATGTTTTTATTGATTTATGGGAACGAAAAGACGATTTAAATATCAATGCGATCGAACCTTATTTATTTAGAGCGGTAAAAAATCAGATCTTTAAACATTATCAAAATAATCGTTTCGATAAGACGATTATGGAAGATAAATTTGAAGATTACATTATCGACAACTTTCAGTCAATTGATCCCGAAGTAATGGATTTACTTTATTCCTTATTAGACCAGCTTCCGGAGAAAAGAAAAGAGGTTTTATTAATGTATAAATTTCAGGATATGTCAATTGATCAAATTGCAGAAGAACTTGGAATTTCAAAACAAACGGTGAAAAACCAAATTTCATCGGCATTAAAACAATTACGCGAAGGCTTGAAAGATCTGGCCTGGATAGCTCCAATTATCTTTTTTAAACAAAATTTTTAAGATAACTTTCTGTTAATGGTTTCATAATATTTCCGGATAGTACGATTTTAAACTTTCGGTACTTATAGGTAACAATAAGTATTATGATAAAAAGAATTAAACATAGTTTAGAATATCTTATAGATAAAAGTTCTCGAAATAAAACTTCAGAGGCAGAAGAAAATCTGCTGAATAATTTTGCTTTAAGCGAATACCAAAATTCTAAATGGGATGAATCTTCAATGGGAAATTCTGTTGAAGTTTCTAAAAATATATACGACGGAATTCAACTTCGAATTGTACATAAAAAAGCATTCAATTTTAATCCGTACCTAAAATATATGGCGGCTGCCAGTATTCTTTTTCTTGCTGGTTTAGGTTTTTTCTTTAAGCCTGATTTTGCAAAAGAAAAACAATTATCATTTAAAACGTCATCGAATCCCAAATCTATCAAATTAAGTGACGGCTCGAAAATTTATCTGGCAGCAAACTCATCATTTCAGTATCCTGAAAAATTCGAAGGCGACGAAAGAAAAGTCGTTTTGTTAAAAGGAAATGCATTTTTTGAAATTGCTAAAGACAAAAAACATCCTTTTATAATCACTTCGGGCGAGCTTAAAACGAGAGTTGTGGGAACTTCATTTCACATTCAAATGTCAAAATCTAAATGTGAAGTCATTGTTGTAACCGGAAAAGTAAATGTGACTTCAAAAGGGCAGAGCGTTGATTTAGTTCCAAATGAAGAAGCATTATTCGAATCACAAAAACTGACCAAACAACTGGCTGATAAATCATTTTTGGTCAATTGGTATAATACAGATGTTACTCTGGATCAGACTACACTTAAACACGTAATCACCATTTTACAATATAAATACGGAGTTTCATTTCAATATGATAATGAACAAGTATTAGCAACACCGTTAACGGTATTCATTAAAAAAGACGCAGCATTAGAGAATGTTTTAGAACAAATAAATTATATCACAAACCTAAAATTCAAAGTTTATGGCGAAATAGTAAAAGTGGATTAAAAACAAAAAAGCAGTTGCTGAGAACAACTGCCATTAATAATTAAGTATCGTAAAAAAACCAATAACTTAAATCATGTATTTTAAACCTTCTTATTTAAATCTAAAGAGTTTCATCTTTTTAGTACTAGCGTTACTAACCATTCAGAGTGGTTTTAGTAAAACTATTTTAAAAAAATCAAAAGTAGAAAATAAAATAGAAAAAGCTACACTTGTTTCTATTTTTTCAAAATTAAGTCAGAAGACTGACTATAAGTTCAGTTACGGACAAGCTGTAATCGCTGATAACACATCGTATGTTGTAGATTATAGTAAAGAATCGGTTACATCAATTTTGAGTGATCTTTCAAAAAAAGCTAATTTTAATTATAACATCAACGGAAAATTAGTTTTAATTCAGAAAACAGCGGCGGCAAAAGTTTCTAAGTCAGTAGATGCTGAGAAAATTAAAGTAAAAGGAAAAATTGTTGACGAAAACAATGTTCCAATGCCGGGTGTAACGATTTTAGAAGCTACAACTAAAAATGCAGCAGTTAGTAATTTTGACGGAGAATTTGAACTTTCTGTTGAAGAAGGAAAAACGCTGGAAATTGCTTATTTAGGATATAAAACTAAAACAGTTACAGCTCAAAAAGGTTTCATGACTATTCAATTAGAGCCAAACACTTCTGAACTAAGCGAAGTTTTAGTGGTAGGTTACGGAAAACAATCTAAAAAAGACGTTACCGGAGCGGTAACACAATTAGAAGCTGCTAATTTCAAACAAGGAGTTAATGTTTCTGTAGATAATTTAATTCAGGGAAAAGTTGCGGGTGTACGTGTGGTAAACACAAGCGGTGAGCCTGGAGCAGGAGTAAATGTTACGATTCGTGGAGTTGGATCTATCAGAAGCGGTAGTACACCTTTATTTGTTGTTGACGGAATGCCATTGACTAATGATGATGTGAGCCCTTCTGGAAGTAATGTTGGATTTGGTAACTCATCTGCAAAAAATCCATTAAACTTTTTGAATACAAGTGATATCGAATCGATTACGGTTCTTAAAGATGCTTCGGCTGCAGCAATTTATGGCGCAAGAGGATCTAACGGAGTTGTATTGGTTACAACTAAAAAAGGTTCAAAAGGCGAAGGAACCTTGACTGTTGACTCTTATATGGGAGTTTCGACTGTTGCTAACAAATTAGATGTTTTAAGTGCAAGTCAATATAGAGGAGCTATTAAAGATAAAGCATTTGACCATGGTGGAAACACAGACTGGCAAGATGTAATTTACAGAAGTGCTGTTACTAAAAACAATGCGTTGTCTTTTGCAAAACAAACAGAATCAGGAAATTATTATGCATCTGTTGCACAAATGGATCAGGAAGGGGTTATTCGTAACAGTAATTTCAAACGTCTTTCTGGTAGAATCAATGCTGCAGAATCATTTTTAGACAACAAACGTTTAAAAGTAAAAATGAATCTTACTGCAAGTGAAACTAAAGATGATGGTGTTCCTACAAGTGATGATGGTGGTTCAAACGGTCAGCTTATTGTTCATACTTTAATGGCAAACCCAACAAGATCAGTTTTTGATGAAAACGGAAACTACACAAACTTTAACATGAACGCACATTATAATCCTGCTTATTTATTGAGCATTTATGAGGATCAAACGCGTACACTGAGAGTTTTAGGAAATTTTGAAGCGTCTTTAAGAATTATTGACGGATTAGAATATAAATTAAACGTTGGTATCGATCGTTCTACAGCCGAAAGAAATACTACTATTTATCCAAACGTTACAGATTTGAACCCAAAAGGGAAATATGTTCAAAATAATTTAGATTCTAAAAACTCTTTAGTAGAGCATTATTTGACTTATAATCTTGCATTAAACAAACATAAAATTGAAGCTTTAGGTGGTTTCTCATACCAAAAATTTGAAAGATCAGGAACAAGTTTCAGTATTGACGGAATTGCTGCTCAGGGAGTTGGTATAAAACCATCAATTAATCCTGGATTTGCTGGAATTCAATCAGGAACTACAGGTTATGCTCAGGAAAATGAATTACAATCGTATTTTGGTAGATTAAATTATTCTTTTAATGAAAAATACCTTTTAACAGCTTCGATGAGAGCTGACGGTTCGACTCGTTTTGGTGATAATAATAAATACGGTTACTTCCCGTCATTTGCTTTAGGATGGAATATTTCTAAAGAAAGTTTCTTAGAAGATGCAACTGCTATAAATAATTTGAAACTTAGAGCGAGCTGGGGACAAACAGGAAACCAGGAAGTTCAAAACAAATTGACTAAAGCAAGTTATTCATTATCTGGTCCAGACGGATATTATTTATATGATGATTTAAATTTGGTTAACGGAGTTTCTGTAACCAGAACTGCAAATCCTGATTTGAAATGGGAAGTTGTTACACAATACAATTTAGGTTTAGATTTCAGCTTATGGAATGATAAATTGTACGGAACTCTTGACTATTTCAACAAAACAACTACCGATGCGATCTTAAACGTTCCTTCAAGCCCTTTAAAACCAACAACAACGGTATGGACAAATATTGACGGGAAAATTGTGAACAAAGGTTTTGAAATCATGTTAGGTTCAAAAATTATTGATACTAAAGATTTTAGCTGGAATGTTGATGCAAACGGAGCAACATTAAATAATAAAATTGAGGACTTACCGGTTTCAGAAATCTTAACAGGAACTATTTCAGGACCTGGACAATCTGGGGTAAATGCAAACATTTACAAAAGTGGTTATGCAGCAGGTTCATTTTATTTGTTACAACATGTTGGTTTTGATGATAAAGGCGGAAACATCTTTAAAGATCAAAACGGAGACGGTAAAATTGATAACAGCGACAGAATTATTATCGAAGGAGCTTTACCAACTTTTTACTATGGATTTAATAGTGACATGAGATATAAAAACTTTAGTTTTTCATTCTCAATCATTGGGCAGACAGGAGGTTACTTGTTGAATAATACAGGATTGAACGCATTAAATATTAACAACCTTGCTTCTGACAGAAACGTTGCTACAGGTTATTATGAGTCTGGTGCAAATCCAACAAACTCACCAATTTTATCTACACTTTTCTTAGAAAAGTCTGATTTTATTAGATTGAATACAGCTCGTATTGGTTACAATTTTGATTTAAAAGGTCAAAACTGGATCAACGGATTAACACTTTATGTAACAGGAAATAACCTGATCACAATTACAAACTATACAGGATATGATCCGTTAATCAACAGTCCAAAATCAAACGGAGGAAATCAATCTATAGGTATTGATTACGCTGCTTACCCAACTTCGAGAACATTCAGTTTTGGAGCAACTTTAAAACTATAAACATGAAAACAAAGACATTTTTTAGCATAAAAATTATAACAATATTCTCTTTTATTTTTCTATTAAACAGCTGTACAGATCTTAATGAAGCTGTATTAGATGAAAAATTAGGAACAGATGCTACAGACCCTGCAGGTTCACTTGCTGCAGCATATGACAGACTTGGAGACGGAACTTTTACAGATCATGGAGCCGTTTTTGCAATGCAGGAATATACTACAGATGAGGCTATTTTACCAACTCGTGGAAGTGACTGGGGAGATGGTGGAAAATGGAGAGATATGCATGAATTTACATGGAGTTCAAGTAATGCTATTATAGTGGATAACTGGAATTTATTGACAAATGGAATTACACGTTCTTTAACTGCAATTAAATCATCTGAAGAAAATACTTTTCCTGAAAAGAAATTATTTTTAGCAGAATCAAAAGCTCTTTTAGCGTATTATACCTATACTACATTAGATCTTTATGGACAAGCTCCATTTAGAGATCCGTTGAATGTAGATGCACCGATACAAATCTTAAAAGCAGATACTCAAATTGACCAATTAATCAAAGATGTTGAGGCGATATTACCTGATTTGGCTGATATTGGAACTCAAAGAACTTACCACGGAAGATTTACTAAACAAGCGGGTTATGCTTTTTTAGCAACAATGTATTTAAATCGTGCGACGTTTAAAGATCGTTACAATGCTTCATCAAATTTCAATTTTAATGAGCCGGCAGTATCAGGTACAGGAACAGACATGGACCGCGTTATTTATTACACTTCATTATTGATTGATTCAGGGAAATTTAGTTTAGAAAGCGACTTTTTCAAAAACTTTGCTAGAGATAACGATAATGGTAAAGAGCTTATTTTCGCGATTTCTCAAAAGATAGATTATATCCGTAACGGATCTAACAGTTTTGCTTATGTATGTATGGAGCGTAACCAGAGAACATCTGCTTTAAACAGAGGTACAAATGCAGCATGTACAACTCCAGAATTTTACGCTAGCTGGGATGGAAACCACGATGATCCAAGATTTGAGCAGCATTACCAATATGCTGATGGTACATGGTTTATGAATGATGGTACAGATGTAAGTGTTCCTGCAACAGATATTGTTCCTAAAAGCAGTCCTGCTACTCCGTGGTTCCATTTTAACAGAGGTATTCAGGCGGGGCCTCAATATGGTCCTGTATTATTGACTTCTGCATCTTTCCAAATGATAGGTAACCGTATTAAAGTTTCTCCATTAGTTATGGAAAAAAGTACTACTACGAGAATGGATTTTACACCTTCATTAACGTTTGCAGATCCTACTAAATCTGTTTTTGCTCAAAATGAAATCAATCAGGGAGCTCGTGTATTTAAATATGAATTTGACCCGGAAGGAGGAAACGGAAACAGTAATGTTGATATCCCTTTATTCCGTTTAGGAGGAATGTATGCTATGAGAGCTGAAGCATATTTTAGAAAAGGAGCTGCAGGTTTAGCAACAGATGATTTAAATAAATTGCGTACCAGCAGAAAAAGAGAATCATTATATGCAAATGCTCCTGGAAAATTGCTTACTGCTACTGTAGATGCAGCACAATTATATAAAGAATTAGGTTTCGAATTATACTGGGAATTACAAAGAAGACCAGAAAGCATCCGTTTTGGAAAATTTGATTTAGCCGGAACTGCAAAAGCAGCTACTCAGCCCTTCAGAAGATATTTTCCAATTCCACAAACAGTTATCGACCAAAAACTGTTTAAACAAAACCAAGGATACAATTAAGAGTTTGTGTTAGTTTATTTTTTATTTTTTTTGAAAAAAGCCTGCCTTCGAAAGAAGCAGGTTTTTTCTTTTTAAGGGACAAAGGTTCAGAGGTGCAAAGTGACAAAGGTTTTTTATTGCAACGGGTTATATTAAATCGACAAAGATTTTCCGTAGAGACGCACAGCAGTGCGTCTAACATCGCGTGAGACAACACATGTTTATTGGAATGGAATATTGGACGTTAGACGCACTGCTGTGCGTCTCTACAGAAAAACCTTTGTCACTTTGCACCTCTGAACCTTTGTCCCTTCAAAAAAACCTTTAAAATATATAATAAACAATTAAGAAAAATGTAAGATTTAACTGTTTGAAAATGAGTAAATTTGAGGAGCATTTGGTGTTATACATCAAAATCATAAAACAACTATTTAAATAACTCAAAAAAGTGTAAAAAATCATGATACATCAAATTGACACTACCGATAACATTGTTGCCTTTAGAGCATTGGCAGAAGTAACAAAAGAAGATTTTTTAACAGCTGTGGTTCCAGCAGTAGAACATTTGGTAAAGCAAACTAACGAAATCAATTTTTTATTAGTACTCGATACTGATATTAAAAATTTTACAGCAGGAGCGTGGCTTCAGGATGCACTTTTAGGATTAAAACATTTAGGAAAATGGAATAGAGCAGCCATCGTAACAGATTCTGAAGACATAATCTCTTTCACAAACGGATTTAGTTATGTAGTTCCGGGAGAGTTCCACGGATTTAAAAAAGAAGCTTTCAACAAAGCCTTAAATTGGGTTGAAGGAAATATAAATTTGCCGGCTAATTAATTGTCAATTATAGCTTCAGCAAATAAAAATAAAAACATGACATTAATAGAAAATGCCCGTTAGGTATAAAATCTTAACGGGCATTTTCGCAATTAGCAAACGTTTTTCTTTTATTACTTTGCTACTTTTTTATAAACCGCTGCAGACAATAATGGCAGTGCAAGACTTCCAACAATTGCGGCAGCTTTATTGTGTCCTGTTTTCTTTAAAACGGCTCCAATCAAAATAGAACCAATTCCGGCAGCAGCCAGCTGTTTTACAGAAAGATTAGCAGTATTATTTTCGATAGGTTTTATTCCGTGCAATAATGGGTCAATGAATTGTAAATTTTCCATGATTTTTATTTATTTAATTATACGTGTTTCTATTTGTTACTATTTTTTTCGATATCAGTTTCAGTCTCAATTTTTTCAATTTCCACTTTTTCTTTTTTTATAGCTTGTCGAAGAAGGGCAAAAAGGCTCATATAGATATTTGCTATAAACACCAGCGAAAATCCGGCCAAAATGTAGCCGCGCCAGTCGTTTAACAAAAGTTTATAATCTGTAAAAAATAAAAACCCAATTGTAACGTAATGACTAAAGCAATATTCGCAGGTAAAAAGATAAAAGAACTTTCTAGTGAGTAAAAACTTCTCATTTAGAGAACGTTTTACACACCATTCGTGAGGTTCTCTAAAAATTTCTTCGTGCGTTACAGTCCAGCTGATGCAGGCTATTGGAACAGCCAGAATAAACAGCCAGAAAACTTGAGTTGCTATAGTCATAAAGTGATAATGCTTTAACTAGTTTTTATTCTCTCGGATGATTTTCAGGATAATGTTCAGCGTCAAAATCATCTAACTCTTCATCTTTGTCTAAATCATCTTCATAATTTGATTCCGGATCATACTCATCATCAAAATCATTTTCTTCGTCATCATTTGTAACGGCATCATCTTCATTTATAATTCTTTCCTCATTCGGAATATTTTCAGAATTTACATTCGGATTTTTTTCGAAATCCTGTTCGTGTTGTTTCAAATCTTCAATAAATTCTTCCTGATATTGATACGGATCTTCATCTCTGGCATAATTGTCATTATCAACCAGTGTATTTTGCTCTATAACATCGGGATCGCTTTCGCCAAATTCCCAATTATCTTCTTTCTTTAAACCCTGTTTGTATTGATCTTCATTAGAATACGTCCCATCTACAAGCGTATTTTGATCTATAAAATCGGGATCAGTATGACCGTAGTCATAGTTGTTTTGCTTTTCCATGGCTCTACGTTTTAAAAGTTGTGTTTTACAAAGTTAGCAAGCGTGTAGACGGAATGTTTTACAGGAAAATAAATTATAGTTGCATAATTAACAGTTGGTTATAATTTATGTATATAGTTTTTCTCTTTGCGTTTTTTTTATTTCATTAAATTTGACCTATTGTAACACATTAAAACTTTTTGAAGGAAATAAAATACTATTGACAATCCTAAATTTACTTAGGATTACTATATAATTAAAGAATAAAAGAATATGAAAAAGCTATTTTTAATTTTACTGTTTTTATTGCAAATCTCTGCAGTCTTTGCACAGAATCAGGTTGTTGAACCTTCATCAAAAAAAATTATCGGAACATGGTATAATGATGCTAACCGAAATGCAAAATGGATATTTGGTTCAGATGGAAAGCTTTATAATTACGATAAAGATGTTTTCAAAGTTATGTTTCGCTATACTATTTCACATAGCTGTCAAAATAATTCAGATGATAATACCGAATTTATAACTTTAATGGATAAAGACGGAAATGAATTTTGTTTTAAAATAATTGCCATAAATGAGAATAAAAATGGGATTTTATCCTTAATTAAAATGGATACAATGCAGCCCCTTCGTTTTGTCAATAATGTAAATATTAAAAGCGGAATGTAATTCCAAACGTTCGTACGGATCGATATAAAAAAATATCTATTTTTTCTACCAAAAAAAATGTTCGCATAGAACATTTTTTTTTGCTTCTAAGAAATAAAACTTTGCGTCTTTGTGCCTTTGCTGCAATTTTTTTCCGCATTAAATTTTCATTAACAAAAAGTAAGATTTCATTAGTTTATATTTGTAAGGCACAAATTAACCCTAAAGCGTTGTACCTCATGAAAATCAAGTTTTTTTTCTATATATTTCTATTTAGTATTTTTTCAATTTCAGCTTATAGCCAGAACGTGAAGCTGCTAAACATCAATCAGCTTAATGAAAGAATCAAAAACGGAAAAGACAGTACTTATGTAGTCAATTTTTGGGCAACCTGGTGCGCACCCTGCATTAAAGAACTGCCGCACTTCGAAAAACTCAGCGCAGAACACAAATCAGAAAAATTGGCCGTTTTATTAGTAAGCCTTGATTTTAAATCAAAATTAAGCTCGAGCGTCGTTCCGTTTGTAAAAAGAAAAAACCTGAAAAATGAAGTGTTTCTTTTAAACGAAAGCAGTCCGCAGGAATTTATTGACCGAATCGATCCAAGCTGGTCTGGAAGCATTCCCGCAACACTTTTTATCAAAGATGATAAACGAAAATTTGTTGAAAGTGAATTTACCTATGAACAATTATTAACTGAATATAAAAAACTGTAAACCCGTAAACCATGAAAAAAATAATTCTATTATTCGCATTGGCACTTTCTGCCTTTCTATCGCAGGCACAAACTGGAACAACTCTTAAAGCCGGAGATACTGCACCGGATTTTAAGCTGAAAAATGTAGACAATAAAGAAGTTTCTTTTGGAAGTTTTCCAAATGCAAAAGGTTATATCGTTGTTTTTACTTGTAATACATGTCCTTACGCTGTAGGTTACGAGCAAAGAATCATTGATTTAGATAAAAAATTCAAATCACAAGGATATCCGGTAATTGCCATTAATCCAAACGATCCGGAAGCTTCAACAGCAGATACTTTCAACAAAATGCAAGATTTGGCAAAAGAGAAAAAATACCCTTTCCCATATTTATTTGATGCAGGACAAAAAATTACTGACGAATACGGAGCAAAACGTACACCTCACATTTTTATTGTTTCTAAAACTGCAAAAGGAAACGTAGTAGAATATGTTGGAGCAATTGACAACGATCCGGAAGGAACAAAAGCAGAAAAAGTAAAATATGCCGAAGATGTAATTGCATCTTTAAAAAGCGGTCAAAAACCAGCTGTAACACAGACTAAAGAAATTGGCTGTACAGTAAAAAGAAAAGCAAAAGCTTAATTATCAGAATTTAATTTGTTTAAAAAACGCCTCAATATTGAGGCGTTTTTTTATGAAATAGTTTCGCTGAGTTTTTGTTCTTTCAATTCTAATTCAGCAATAATTTGTCTTTTCATTATCGTTTGAATATAATCTTTTGCTTCTGCATAAGAAATATCATATTTACGTGGAATATCCTGAAAATGAGCCGGAAAATCAGCCAGTAATTTATCGTAATAAATATCTAGTTCTTTTTTGTTTGGCATTTCAAACTTTAGCTTAATTTGAAATCTTCGAAGCAAAGCTGTATCAATACTGTTGTAAAAATTCGTGGCACAAATCAATAAACTATCCGTAGGTAAATAATCAATTAACTGAATTATCGTATTTACCAAACGTCGCATTTCGGCAACATCTTTATCGTCGCTTTCACGGCTTTTTCCAATTTGATCAAATTCATCTAGAAACAAAACCGCTTTTTCGCGAATTGCTTTGTCAAAAATCGCTTTTACATTTTTAGAAGTTTCACCAATTTTAGCATTGATTAAAGTACTCAGGTTTATAATAACAATGCTTTTATTTAAAGCCGTTGCAATAGCTTTTGCTGTTGTCGTTTTCCCGCAGCCCGAATGTCCGTGAAGCAGAATTTTATTGTCAACTTTAAGATTGTATTTTTTTAATTCCTCGATGTATTTATGCTCTTTTATGGTTTGAAGTAAAGCAGATTTATTCTCTTCGCTGAAAAGCAGATCGTCCAGCGCAATTTTTTCAGTATCGGTTACAACCAGTTCGTACAGATTCATTTGAGATTTTATTTGGTGCAAAATTAGACTTTATTCTGCAATATTTTCATTCCAGATTTCTTTCCCTAAAAAACGGTTTCCAAAAATAGAAGTTCCAATTCTCACCATGTTGGAACCTTCGGCAATAGCCAATTCTAAATCCTGAGACATTCCCATAGAAAGTTTTAAATTCGTTATTCCATCTATTTTTGCATCGTAAATTTCATCTCTTATTTCTCTCAGTAAACGTAGCGATGGACGCATTTTTTCTTTCTCAACATCTAATAAACCAATCGTCATTAATCCTTTGATTTTTAAAGTATCATATTTCCTGATTTCTTTTATAAAGGAAATAACATCTGAAGGAGTCAATCCAAATTTACTTTCTTCAAAAGAGGTATTTACCTGAATAAAAACATCAAGATTTCTATTTTCTTTTTGAAGTTGTTTGTGTAATTCTTCTGCCAGACTTAATCGGTCAAGAGATTGAATACAACTTACATATTTCAAAACATCTTTGACTTTATTGGTTTGCAGATGACCAATAAAATGGCGTTCGATTTTTAAATCTTTTAATTCAGAATCCTTATCTCGAAATTCCTGCATTTTATTTTCACCAATCAGGTTTTCTCCGGCTTCGATTGCAATTCGTATTCTCTCGGCAGGAACAGTTTTCGTTGCCAGTAATAATTGCACATCAGAAACATTTCTTCCAGAAAGTTTACAGGCATTTTCGATACGATCGTGAACCTGTTTCAAATTAAAAATAATATCCTCTTTCATACTCACAAAGGTATCGCAATCGTGGAATGTAAAAAAGATCCAGTTTTTTCTATATAAACTAGTCCAGATTATTTGAAGAACCAGACCAGAAAATGCTCAGAAATGACAAAACTGGATTATTTAATGGTTAGGTGTCCTGCCTAATTTTGTCTCGGCAATAAAGTCAAATTAAAATCAAATCAAAATGAGTAAATCAATTTTTTATCATGCAGGTTGTCCAGTTTGCGTAAGCGCAGAACACGACATTTTAAATTTAGTAAAGGATGTTGAAGTTGTAAACATCGGAGAAGACAGATCTAGAATTGCTGAAGCTCAAAAGGCTGGTATAAAATCAGTTCCGGCTTTGGTAACGCCAAACGGAAATGTATTGCACATTAATTTTGGTGCTTCTATGGAAGAAGTGATTGGGTAAATATAAACGCCTCTTTGGAGTTTCTTCGAAGAGGTTTTATAAACTTTAATTTGAAAAAAAGATTTAATTTTTAACACATAGAGACATAGTTTTTGAAAACGTAGTAAAGGCGTTTCACTTGTTTAAACAAATCCCGAAGCTTCGGGACTATGTGTTAGAAACTAGTTTCTTTTTGTACTCTTTTAAAAAAGCAAAAAAAATCTATGTTTCTATGTGTTTAAAAATAACAACATAACAACTAAAAAAATAAAAATAAGATGAAAGTAGCAGTATGGGATACTTATGTAACCCGAAAAGACGGTAAAATAATGCATTTTGATATTTTGGTAGATGAAAATACAGATGATGCAAATCAGGTTTTTGAATATGGTAAAGCATACCTTAAAACAGTTTTGCAGGAAGGTCAGCCTTTGACCTCAAAAGAATGCAGATTTTGTCATATCGACAAAGCACCTGCAGATATCGAAAATCAAATCCTTAAAGACGGTTTTTCGATTATTGAAATGGAAAACTGTTATTAATTTTTCGTTTAGAATTATTAATTCGTAGACTGAAAGTGTGGGGGCTTTCAGTCTATTTTATTTGTTATAATTATGAAAAATATCTTCGATTTAGAAACACAAAACAATAGTTTAGACGGAAAAATTACGGCAGGATTTGAACGCTTATCGCAGGTTTTCAGGGTTTTGTTGTGGGAAAAAGCCAAGAAATACGATTTGAGTCCGATACAGATTCAGGTTTTGATATTTATAAAACACCACACAAAAAACAAAGCAACCGTAAGTTATCTGGCAAAAGAATTCCATTTGACAAAAGCTACAATTAGTGATACGATTAAGATTTTGGAACAAAAAGGATACATTACAAAAGTTGCCAATGTCAGCGATTCCAGAAGTTCTACAATCGAACTCACGGCAAAAGGTTTAGAAATGGTTTTGGTAACCGAAGATTTTACAAATCCTTTATTTGATTTGGTAAAAATAGTACCCGAAAAGGAGAAATTGGTTTTATGGAAAAATCTCAGTTCTGTAATTGAGCAATTACATATTTTACAAGTTATAAATGTTCAGAGTACGTGTCATAATTGCGGTTATTTTGTACAGCAAAATGAAAATAAGTATTGCCGATTAATGGAAATTAAATTAGAAACAAAAGACATCAGATTAGATTGTAGCGATCACAAACCAGTTCGGTTATAAATATTTTGAAATTGCTTTAATTCCTTCTTCCATTTGTTCTTCTGTAAGGGATGCATATCCTAATCTAAACCCGTTTACTGGACTACCAAAACTGAATTTTTCCGGAGTCATTAATTTGATTCCTTTAGAAAGCAATTCGGTACAAACTTTTTGGGTATCAACAATTTTATTTGGAACAATCCAAAATGCCAGACCGCCTTCGGGTTTTATAAAAGTAATTTTGTCTTTTAAATGAAGTTTGCAAAGACTTTCAAAATGATCTCTTTTGGCTTTGTAAATCAGGTTTGTTTTTTTGAGATGTCTCTTAATTTTCCCTTCATTGATAAGATGCAGAACCGCTTCTTCCATAATATTATCGCCCTGAACATCAATTATTCTGCGGTGATTCGCTATTTTTTCAATGTTTTGAGAAGAACTTGCAACGTAACCAATTCGCAGCGCCGGAGCCACAATTTTGCTCAAAGTTCCAATGTAAATAAAGTTTTTGGCATTGCTGTAACTCGAAATTGGCAGAATTGGGCGTTGTCCGAAATGAAATTCATTATCGTAATCATCTTCAATAATCGTAAATCCGTATTGATTAGAAAGTTCAATAAGTTTTAATCTTTTCTTCAAACTCATCGTAACCGTAGTTGGAAACTGGTGATGCGGCGTTACATAAATCGCTTTTACAGAAGCATGTTTTTTAAGATGATTTTCGACTTCTTCTAAATCTAAACCATCTTTAGTAACATTAACCGGAAGCAGATTCGCACCGGCATTTTCAAAAGCTTCCCACGCAGGTTTATAACCTGGATTTTCTATTATCACATAATCTCCTTTTGATAACAAACAATGCGCCGCCAGATACATCGCCATTTGACTGCCGCGCGTAATGCAGATTTCATCCAAAGAAACATTCATTCCGCGTTTAAAATTCAGCATTTGTACAATCGCTTTTCGAAATTCTATATTTCCAAGTTCATTGCTGTAACCCATAATCTGCCAGCGTGATTTTCTGTTGAAAATTTCGCGATAAGCACGAGCCAGATCGTTCATAGGAGCGAGGCGGCTGTCGGGAAGTCCGTCGTCAAAAACAAGATGCGGTTTCTGGTTTTCGACTGCAATATTAACTTGGGTTTCTGCTTTTTTATTTATGCTGATTTCAGGAAGAATATCGGCAATAAAAGTTCCTTTTCGATCCATTGTAATCAGCCATCCTTCGGCAATCAAAACATCTAAAGCTTCAATTACCGTGTTTCGGTTCACATTTAATAGTCCAGCCAGTTGTCGGCTTCCGGGCAAAGCATTTCCGCTGGTCAATTTACCTGATTTTACCGCATTGATAATAGCATCAGCAATTTGCAGGTATAATGCTTTATCTGATTTTTTATCTAAATGAATTTCAAATTGCCATGGTCTTAACATCTGGACTAGTTATTTATATTAAAACTGTGTCATATCGACAGTCCAAAGTTACAATATTTTTGTCATGCAATAATGCAGTAACTAAAATTTAATTACTATGGAAACGAAAGAAAAAAAATTCTCGTCAAAAGATTTTCACCAGACTTATGCAAGACCAAGTTTTGTAATGCCGGATAAATTAATTCACAGAAATGTAGAAAATGCCGGAGAACACAATCAATTTTCTACAGAAAGAAAACATCCTGTATTTTTCGTGGATTTGCCAAGTAAAAATGTAAGTATGACCATTGGCGGACTGCTTCCGGGACAGCTTACAAACCGTCACAGACATACTTATGAAACACTTTTATATGTAATTGAAGGTTCTGGTTATACCGAAATTGAAGATCAAAAAGTAGAATGGAAAGCGGGAGATGCGGTTTATATTCCGGCCTGGACCTGGCATAGACACCAAAATTTGAGCGATACTGAAAATGCAAAATATATCGCAACAGAAAACGCGCCTCAATTGCAAAATTTAGGTGTAGCATTAAGAGAAGAAGAAGGCAGGGATTTATAAAACAGAAACCAGATGAAAAACACACAATTTAAAGGTATTATCGCTTATCCTATTACTCCTTTTGATGAAAATGAAAAGGTTGATATTTCACTTTACAAACAATTACTGGAACGATTAATTGTATCTGGTTCTCACGCCGTTGCTCCGTTAGGGAGCACGGGCGTGATGCCTTATTTAAATGACGAAGAAAAGGAAGCGATTACAGAAGCTACAGTTAATCAGGTAAAAGGAAGAGTTCCAATTTTAGTGGGCGTTTCTAATTTAACTACAGAAAGAACTATTTATCACGCAAAAGCAGCTGAAAAAGCAGGCGCAGATGCTGTTATGATTATCCCGATGAGTTATTGGAAATTAAGCGATGACGAAATCGTAAAACATTATGATGCAGTTGCCAATCAAATTTCGATTCCTATAATGGCGTACAATAATCCGGCAACGGCAGGAGTAGATATGTCTCCGGCATTATTGAAAAGAATTCTTGAAATCCCGAATGTTACCATGATTAAAGAAAGTACGGGCGATGTGCAGCGAATGCATTATTTAAAGAAAGAATTAGGAGAAAATGTAGCGTTTTATAACGGATCAAATCCGCTGGCACTTTCTGCGTTTGCAGCGGGAGCAACGGGCTGGTGTACTGCCGCTCCTAATTTAATTCCGGAATTGAATATTGCTTTGTATAATGCTGTTCAGGAAAATGATTTTCAGGAAGCGCAAAAGTTATTTTACAAACAAATCAATTTATTGCGATTTATTGTAGAAAAAGGACTTCCGAGAGCGATTAAATCAGGATTGCATATTCAGGGAATTGAAGCCGGACATTTAAGAAAACCATTGCAGCCTTTAACTGAAAATGAAATTAATGATCTTCACAATATTTTGAAATTAGTCAGCAATTAAAATTGGAAAGGGATCGTTTATATTTTAAACGATCCCTTTTTTTTTGATTTTAGAATTCTCCTTTTTTCATGTAAGGCTGACCCCAAAGTATACTTTGCATTAAAACACTTTTTACCCAGGCATTATACATTTTATCAACATCGGCAGCACTTGCTCCAGTTTTTGCTAAAAATGGTTTTAACGTCGTTGTAACCGGAATCGTTAAAGCCGGAATATAACGATAATTGATAACAGGCACAGAAGTAACATTATCTGTTTTGTTTTTCTTGGTGGTGTAATGTCTTAAGCCAATTTCATATTGATAATTAAGCCAGTTCTGATCGTATTTTGCTTCGGCTGTTTGAAGAATCCACATTTTAAAACGACCTCTAACTTTTGCCAAATATTCTCCGTCTGGTTTTCCGGTTTTTGTGTTTCCAAAAAAGTAAACCAATTGCGGAGTCGATCCCACAAATCCGTACCAAACATCCAGAATGGCATCGGTTTGACCTTCAAGAATGTCGTGGCTCATTTGTAAATACTTTACATCTTCTTCAGAAAAAAGTAAAGATTGTTCTAAAAGTTTTAATTCTTCAAGTGTAAACGGTGATTTTGCCACTTCTTTAGTTCCGTACGTATAACCGTGCGGTGCTTTTGTTTCCTGCGCTGCCGCCTGCAGGGTAATAACAAGTACTGTTGCTAAAATTGCTTTTTTCATTTTTTTTGATTTTTTTGTTAGGACATTATCGTCATGACAAACTTAGGTAGGCATCCTAACTAAAAAATGATCCAGTTTTTTGATTTATAATGCTAAACTGGTTTAAAAAGCTGTGATTATTTTATACTAATTCCAATAGTTTTTCTGTCGTAATTACTTCTGCAAATTCCTTATGCAGACTGGCTAAAGTAGTTTGATGAATTAATTCTGAATCAAACTTTTCGCCATTTATACCCATTCTGTCAAACGTAGCTGTAGCATCTGCAATTAATAAAGTTTCATAACCATAATTTCCGGACATTCTGGTGGTTGTAGAAACACAATGATTTGTAGTTAAACCCACGATAACAAGATCGGTGATGTTTTGTTTGTCCAATCTTTCTTTTAAATCTGTACCAATAAAAGCGCTGTTTACATTTTTTGTAATTACAGGTTCATTGCCAATTGGTTTCGCTTCCTCTTTAATTTCAAATCCCGGATTAGACGGATGTAATTTTGAATTTGGATGTACAGAGCTGTGCACAATGTGAAAAATGGGTAATTGAAGCATTCTCCATTTTTCAAGAATCTGAGCAATTTTGGTTTCGGCATCTTTATTATTCCGGTTGCCGCCCCAAAAATCTTCTTCATTAAAACCTTTTTGCACATCAATTATGATCAAAGCGGGATTTTTTTCTCTAAGTTTCATTTGTTTATCTATTTGATTAGACTACAAATGTACTTTGGAACTAAATGCAGAAAAAGGACAAACAATAGTCGGTTTAGGACAACAGATTTTTGATGGAAGAACTCAAAGTATCGCTATTTTGATGCAGTACAATTTTTAATTGTTTAGAAGTTTTATAACCGCATAAATGTGCAATATGTTCAATTTTATAATCAGAATTGGCGATAAGACTTTTTGCTTTTTCAATTCTTAATTTGGTGCGGTAATCCGCAATAGTAACTCCGGTTTCTTTCTTGAAAATTCGGGTTAAGTTTCTTGGACTCACAAAAACTAATTCGGCAAGAAATTCAATAGTTGAAGTTTTTTCTAAATTGTAGATAATCCAATCCTGAATGGTATGGATTTTTTCATCGCGATGATTTCGGTATTGTAAATAAACACTTTCCTGTTCTTCGGTTCCGTTTCTTCGTTTATAAACTACGAGTTCTTTGGCTATTTTTGATGCTGTTTCTTTGCCATGTCTTTCTTCAATTAGAAACAAAGCCAAATCAATTCCCGTAACAATTCCGGCACTTGTATAAATGTTTTCAGACTTCGTATAAAGTGTATTTTTTTGTGTTTTTACAAGCGGAAAATCAGTTTTGAGTTTCTCGACAAATTTCCAGTGCGTCGTACATTCTTTATAATCTAAAAGCCCAGATTTAGCCAAAAGAAAAGCTCCGGTACAAACGCTGCAAATTGTAGTTTGATTTTGATTTGCTTTATGCAGCCAGTCAAAAAATATAGGATCATCAGAAATTGAATTTAAAGAGCGCGTGCTAAATCCGGAAATAAAAATAATATCTTCTTTCTGCGGATTAACTTTTGTAAAATGAATTAAGGAAGAAAGTTCTAACCCCGAATTTGAACTTAAAGATGATTGCCCGCTGATAAATATCAGCTGATAATCTAACCCCAAATCGCAAGCTTCCTGAAACACTTCGACAACACCGCTTAAATCAAGTAATGTCACTTGTTTTGGAATATAGAAATAAACCGATGGTTTAGTTTTTGTCATTTTAGAAACTTCTCGTTTATTTTTTCAGTTTTGTTTTAAAAAAATCTATAGTTCTTGTCCACGATAGCGCTGCCGCAGCTTCATCGTATCTTGGCGTTGTATTGTTATGAAAACCGTGATTGACATTTGGATAAAAATAAGCCGTATTTTCGATTTTATTTTTGTTTAAAACTTCCTGAAATGCCGGCCATCCTTCGTTAACGCGTGTGTCTAAACCTGCGTATTGCAATAGGAGCGGAGTCTTTATTTTTTCGGCTTCTTCTTTTGTTGGCTGTCCGCCGTAATACGGAACTGCTGCTTTTAAATCCGGAATTTTTACCGCCATCATATTCGAAATCCATCCGCCAAAGCAAAAACCGACAACGCCAATATATCCGTTGCAATCTGGGTGTGCTTTTAGATATTCATAAGCAGCAATAAAGTCTTCGAGCATTTCTTCTCGGGTACGTTTCTTTTGCAATTCACGACCGTCATCATCATTTCCGGGATAACCGCCTAAAGGCGACAAAGCATCGGGCGCAAGAGTAATAAAACCTTCAACGGCAGCTCTTCTTCCCACATCTTCAATATACGGATTAAGTCCGCGGTTTTCGTGAACTACAATTATTCCGGGTAATTTCTTTTTTGAATCTGCAGGCTGAGATAAAAGACCTTTTATAGAACCGCCGCCTTTTGGAGAATTGTAGTTGATATAACCCGTTTTTAATCTTGGATCTGTTGGCGGAACTAAAATACTGTCGACATAATTGGGCGTCATAAAACTTAAAAGTGACGGAAGTGTAAGCGAACCAACCGCAAATATGGAAAGTTTTTCTACAAATTGTCTTCGGTTAATTTTATTATGTGCGTAGTCATCATATAAATCAAATACTTCCTGACTGATATCTTCTTTGGTTATTTTGTTATCCATGATCTTGGTTTTTTGGGATAACTAAATTAGGGAATAAAAAGGAAATAAGTGAATAGTAATTAGTGAATAGTAATTAGTGAATAGTAAATAGTGAATAGTAAATAGTAAATAGTAAATAGTAAATAGTAAGTAGTAAATAGTTTAGTAAGATAGACTGAAAACTGCGACTGTAAACTTGCGCTTAAAGACTTTTCAACTTCTTCATGAAAACTGGAAACACTTCATTCAATTCATCAAACAAAGGATTATTTCTATGTTTTAATTTTATTTCGCTGAACAATTTTAATCCAAGTGCAAATTGCGTGGCTTCGTGCGGATTTTCGAATATATTCTTGTCTTTTATCTTTTGTATAATTCCAAATATTTCGTCGTGATTATCAAATTCTATTCCTAATTCTTTTGCAGGGTGCGTGTCGCCGTTGGCGTATTCTTTCAGGCTTAAGGTTAGATAATATTTGTTGGATCTTTTTTGCATGATATTTTAATTTTCAATGTTATTTCAGCCATTTATCGACAATTGTTTTAAACGTTTCTTTGTATTGTTCGCCCACAGTAATTTCTGTTTTTCCAATGAAAATAGAATTCTTGGTAATGGCGTTTATTTTGTCAAGAGAAACGATAAACGAGCGATGAACACGCATAAATTTTGCCGATGGTAGTTTTTCTTCTAAAGCTTTTAAGGATATCAGCGAAAGCACTCCTTTTTGAGAATCGTCAAGATGTACTTTTACATAATCTTTTAAACTTTCGATATATAAAATTTCTTTAAGCGGAATTCGAACCCATTGGTATTCAACTTTTAAGAAAATAAATTCGTCATCTGCCGCAACCGTCTGGAAGTTATTTGAAGCTTCTTCTGTTATTTGCAATACCTTATTGGCAGCGCGCAGAAACTCTTCATAACTAAAAGGTTTTAAAAGATAATCAACTGCATTTACTTTATAACCTTCAATAGCATAATGATTGTAAGCGGTTGTAAAAACGATTTTTGGCACTAAACCCGGCTGTTCCTGCAAAAGTCTCGCCAGTTCCATTCCCGTTAAATTGGGCATATTGATATCTAAAAAAACAAGATCGGGCTGTTTTTCTCTTATTAAACTCATAGCTTCAACTGCGTTATCGCAGCTTGCCGTTAATTGTAAAAAAGGAGTTTGTTCGATAAAAGTTTCGACAAGTCTTAATGCGAGAGGTTCATCATCTACTGCTATACATTTTAATACTGCCATTACTCTAAGTTTATTTGCAGTTTTACATCATACATTCCGTTTTTACCAATGCCGGCTGTCAGCGTATGTTTGTTCGGATATATTAAATGGAGTCTGCGTTTTGTATTCGTTAAACCAATTCCGCCTTCATCAGTCGTTGCTGTTTTTTCGAAATAGGTGTTTTTTACCTCAAATTCAAGATTGCTTCCGTCTTGTCTCAGCGAAATATAAATTTCACTTTTGTCCGTAGCGTGAATGCCGTGTTTAAAAGCATTTTCTACTAAAGGTAGTAATAACATCGGAACAATTGGGTAATCGTGTATCTTTTCTGGAATATCGGTTGTAATCGTTAATTTTTTGTTTGCACGAAGTTTCATCAGCGAGATAAAATCTCTCATAAACTCGGCTTCTTTTAATAAAGTAGTTGTTTCTTCGGTACTGTAAAGTAAGTAACGCATCATTCGGCTTAACGTATGAAGCGCATTTCTCGAATCTTCAATATTTGTATACGTAAGCGAATAAATACTGTTTAGTGAATTAAAGAAAAAATGCGGATTAATCTGCGCTTTTAGCATCGCCAATTCGGCCATCGTTTTATCCTGCTCTAATTTTTGTTTGTGTTGTGCGGCTTTCTGCCAATGCTGTAACATTGCCCAGCTCGTGCTGATTCCTAAAACCAATAAAGTGAGCATTAAAACATAATTGTCAAAATACGGATTTCGGTATTTTTTAAACCCTAAAACCAAACTGATTTTATTATGAAGATCCGTTTGAGAAGTATAAAAATAAGCAATAACCTGCATGGCAAAAACGGTGAGAAAAGCCCAAATCAAAAACGGAGAAGTATTGTCTTTTATAATGGTTTTTGGAACTATGATTTTGGCATTAGAATAAAAAATAATGATGAGTAAAACCAACACAATCATCTGCCAAAGCCAAAACACACCCGGAAGAATTACATTCCAGGTTAAAGGCATGTAAAACAACATGATGAATCCCAATAATAACCAGCTCAGAATATGAAGTCCGGTAAAATAATAAGATCTGTATACTTTTGATGCCATTTCGAATTTTATCTTTTTGGCAATATTACTGTTTATTTGAATGCAATTTTGAACCAATCGCTAAAAACAGAATTACAGTCTGTAAAAACCATTTTTGAACCGATGAGTTTAGGAATTAAACGCTTGTTTAACTTTTAAAAAATCCCATCGTGTGTCAGGCTATCTTTATCGATTGTCATTTGCTCTCCGTCTATTTCAAAATTTTTGCGTGTTATATTTTATTTCATTTGCTGTCATATAATCGATAATTAGATATTATTTCAAATGAATAAGCAATCATTTTTAAGCATTCTCGCAGCATCAGTTATTATCGCATCTTGCGGTAAAAATGATAAATCGGCTCAGGCCGGAGGCGCACCGCAGGTTAAAGAGTATAAAACGCTGACTTTACAGCCGGAATCTGCTACATTAAACAGCGATTATCCAGCCAGTATTCAAGGACAGCAGAATATAGAAATCCGACCTAGAGTTGAAGGATACATCGATAAAATCTTTGTTGATGAAGGAGCAGTTGTAAAAGCCGGGCAGCCATTATTTAAAATAAGCGCGCCAGAATATGAGCAGCAAGTTCGTACAGCATCTGCAAGTATTAAAAGTGCTCAGGCTGATTTAAGTGCGGCAAAATTAGCTGTAAACAAAGTAAGGCCATTGGTTGAAAAAGGAATTATTAGTAAATATGATTTAGAATCAGCACAATATACTTATGAATCTGCAGTGGCTTCTTTAGCTCAGGCAAATGCTGCTTTAGTAAATGCTAAAACCAATTTAGGATATACAACCGTAACAAGCCCGGTTGACGGTGTTGTAGGTTCGATCCCGTTTCGTTTAGGAAGTTTGGTAAGTTCTAATACAACAGAACCTTTAACTACAGTTTCGAGCATTGGAAATGTATATGCTTATTTTGCTTTAAATGAAAAAGCACTTTTGAATTTTACTAAAGATTCCGGAGCTTCATTAAATCAAAAAATTAAAAGTCTTCCGGCAGTTTCTTTATTGCTTTCAGATGGTTCTGCATACGATCAAAAAGGTAAAATCGAAACCGTAAACGGATTAATTAATACCGAAACCGGAACGGTAAATATCAGGGCTCGTTTCCCAAATCCAAGAGGAGTTATCAGAAGCGGAAGCAGCACAACAGTTAGAATTCCAAATGACGTTAAAGATGTAATCATAGTTCCTCAAAGCGCAACATTTGAGCTTCAGGATAAAATATTCGCAGTAGTTTTAGGAAAAGACAATAAAACTAAAAATGTCAATATCACGGTACTTGAAAATACAACTAATAATTATTATGTAGTAACAAGCGGTTTAAAAGCAGGTGACGAAATTGTATTAGAAGGAGTTGCTGCTTTAAAAGAAGGAAGCGAGATTAAAGCTCAAAATCAAAAAGCAGAAACAGTATACGCCGATTTAAAATAAAAGAAATGTTTAAAAAATTTATACAAAGACCTGTACTCTCGACAGTAATATCTGTTATTATTGTCATTTTAGGTGTTTTGGGCCTAATTGAGTTACCTATTTCTCAGTATCCGGATATTGCGCCGCCAACGGTAAACGTATCGGCAAGTTATACGGGTGCCAATGCAGATGTGGTATTAAAAAGTATTGTAATTCCGCTTGAAGAGCAAATTAATGGTGTAGAAAACATGACGTACATGACTTCTACAGCAACAAATGATGGAAATGCTTCGATCAAAATTTTCTTTAAAGTAGGAACAAATCCTGATTTAGCAGCGGTAAACGTTCAAAACAGGGTTTCAAGAGCAACAAGTTTACTGCCAGTAGAGGTAACTCAGGCTGGGGTTACAGTAACTAAAAGCCAGAGTAGTAACTTATTAATTTTCTCTTTATATAGTGAAGATAAAGCTTACGATCAGACGTTCCTTCAAAATTATGCGAAGATCAATCTTGTACCGCAAATTCAGCGTGTAGTTGGAGTAGGAGATGTAACCGTTTTTGGTGCCAAAGATTATTCGATGAGAATCTGGCTGAAACCAGACGTAATGCAGCAATACAAATTGATTCCGAGTGATATTTCGGCTGCTTTGGCAGAACAGAATATCGAAGCCGCACCGGGTAAATTTGGTGAAAACGGAAATCAGGCTTTTCAATATGTAATTAAATACAAAGGACGTTTAACAAGTGCTCAGGAATTTGAGGATATTGTTATAAAATCAGTTGGAAACGGACAAATGCTTCGCCTTAAAGATGTGGCGAAAGTAGAGTTAGGATCTTTAAGTTATGCTTCAACGATTAAAACAAACGGTGTAGAATCGGCAGCGATGGCAATCAGCCAGACTCCGGGATCAAACGCGCGTGACGTAATCAACAATTCTAAAAAATTAATTGATGAAGCAGCAAAGAGTTTTCCAAAAGGAGTAAAATATACCATTCTGGTTGACGTTAACGAAAACTTAGATGCTTCAATTGAAAAAGTAATTCATACTTTGATCGAAGCTTTTATACTGGTTTTCATCGTAGTATTTATTTTCCTTCAGGATTTTAGATCAACGTTAATTCCGGCCATTGCCGTTCCGGTTGCGATTGTAGGAACATTTTTCTTCCTGAGTTTATTCGGATTTACGATTAACTTATTAACGCTTTTTGCGATGGTTCTTGCCATTGGTATTGTGGTCGATGATGCCATTGTGGTCGTCGAGGCAGTGCATGCCAAATTAGATCACGGTTATAAATCGTCTAAAAAAGCTACGATTGATGCGATGAGCGAAATTTCGGGAGCGATTATTTCGATTACATTGGTAATGGCGGCGGTATTTATTCCGGTAACTTTTATCAATGGATCAACAGGGGTTTTCTACAAACAATTTGGTATCACGCTGGCTGTTGCAATTATTCTTTCGGCAGTAAATGCCTTGACTTTGAGTCCGGCTTTGTGTGCTTTGCTTTTAAAACCACACGCTGACGATCATAAACATAAAAGTTATCTTCAAAGATTTTATACGTCGTTTAACGTTGCATTTGAAAATGTAACCGAAAGATACAAGCGTTCGGTAAGTTTCCTTTCCGTTAAAAAATGGATTGTATTAGCGGCTATTGTTATTGCTGGTGCGAGTTTATTTTATATGATGAAAACCACGCCGTCTGCTTTCGTTCCTGCGGAAGATCAGGGAACTGTTTTTGCCAATATTAGTTTACCACCATCGGCTTCGATGGAACGTTCTGATGTAATTGCGAAAAAAGTTGACAGTATTGCAAAAACTATTCCGGGAGTAAAAAATACACTTCGTATTGTGGGGCAGAACTTTACAGCCGGAGCGGGAAGTGCTTACAGTATGGTTATTGTGAAATTGTATCCTTGGGATCAAAGAGAGTTAAGTGTAAATGATGTTATCGGACAGCTTTTTGCTAAAACAAGCGGTATTCGTGAAGCTAATATTTTCTTTATTTCACCGCCAACAATTCAAGGTTTTGGACAAAGTGGTGGATTCGAATTCCAACTTCAGGATAAAGGCGGACACACAACTGCTGAATTCTTTAAAGTAAATACGGAGTTTTTGGAAAAATTATCGAAACGTCCAGAAATACAATACGCAACAACGCCGTTTAATCCTGGTTTCCCTCAATATATGATGGATATTAATTTGGCAAAAGCCAAAGATGCAGGAGTTTCGATAAATTCGATTTTATCAACGATGCAGGGATATTATGGTGGATTGTATGCTTCGAACTTTAATAAATTCGGAAAACAATACCGTGTAATGATTCAGGCTTCTCCGGAATTCCGTACGAATACCGAAGGACTGAATAAAATCTTTATTAGAAACAGCGCCGGAAACATGGCTCCAATTACAGAATTTGTAAAAATGACCAGAGTTTTTGGGCCGGAATCTATTTCGAGATTTAACCTTTTCTCTTCTATTGCTATTACAGGAGCACCAAATCCTGGATTTAGTTCGGGAGATGCGATTAAAGCGATTCAGGAAGTGGCTGCAGAAAATCTTCCGGCAGGTTATGGATATGAATTTTCAGGATTAACACGTGAGGAATTAGCATCTGGAAGTGAAACGATTTTCATTTTCATTTTGTGTCTGGTTTTCGTTTATTTCTTACTGAGTGCACAATACGAAAGTTATATTTTACCATTTGCGGTATTATTGTCGATCCCGTTTGGATTAGCCGGAGCGTATTTATTCTCGATTATTTTTAAACTGAATAGTAACATTTACCTGCAGATTTCCTTAATCATGTTGATTGGACTTTTGGCCAAGAACGGTATTTTGATTGTAGAATTTGCTTTGGACAGAAGACGAAAAGGTCTGCCAATTGTACAAGCAGCAATTGAAGGGGCCGTGGCACGTTTACGACCAATTTTGATGACTTCTTTCGCCTTCATTTTAGGATTAGTTCCATTGATGTTTGCTACCGGAGCAGGAGCTGTGGGGAACAAATCGATTGGTACAGGAGCAGTTGGAGGTATGTTAATAGGAACCATTTTAGGAGTATTTGTTATTCCGGTTTTATTTATCATTTTCCAGACTTTACAAGAAAGAGTGAGCGGCCCTGCAAAAGATGGTTATGATGATGAAGACGATGACGAGGAAATTCAGTTAATAGAAGCTCACAAAGAGTAAAATTAAATTAAAACAGAGATGACTAATAGTTCAAATAAATATATTCTTATGGTAATTGCGGCCGCACTTTTAAGTGCGTGCTCGATTACCAAAAAGTACGAACGCCCAACAACACTCTCGACAGATAAGCTGTATCGTGATGAGGCTTCTGCCGATTCGACTACGATTGCAGATATGCCGTGGCAGAGCGTTTTTAAAGATGAAAAACTGAATGCATTAATTCAAAAAGGATTAGACAATAACCTTAATTTGAAAAATGCTATTGAGAATATCATTCAGGCACAAGCTTCACTTCGTCAAAGTAAATTAGCGTATTATCCAACCTTACAATTGGATGCCAATGCAACACACACGAAACAATCTGAAGCAGGACTTAACTTTCCGGCAGGAATCAACATCAATACCTTAACGACAACTTATAAATTAGGTTTAAGTACATCTTGGGAAGCGGATATCTGGGGTAAATTAAGCAGTTCTAAAAGAGCAGCTTTAGCGACTTATTTAGCCACAGATGCTGCGAAACAAGCCGTTCAGACACAATTGATTTCAGATATTGCCAATAATTATTTCTTACTGTTAGCTTTCGATAAACAATTGAAAATTACACAGGAAACGTTAGAAAGCCGTATTAAAAATGTAGCAACCATTAAAGATTTAAAAGAAGGCGCTATTGTTACCGGAGCAGCGGTTGTGCAGAGTGAAGCCAACCAACATGCGGCAGAAGTTTTGATTCCGGATTTGAAACAAAGTATTCGTGAAACCGAAAATGCTTTGAATATCTTATTAGGACAAGCGTCGGGACCAATTGACAGAGGAGAATTAGGAACGCAGATTATTCCGGAGAATATTGCGATTGGAATGCCTTCGCAATTGTTGCAAAATCGTCCAGATGTTCGTCAGGCTGAGTTTAATTTCAGAGTTGCTTTTGAATCTACTAATTTGGCTAAAACCTATTTCTATCCAAGTTTAACGCTTACAGCAAGCGGCGGATTTTCGAATTTAGAATTAAAAGATTTCTTTAGCAATTCTATTTTTTATTCGATTATTGGAGGTTTAACACAGCCTATTTTTAATCAGGGTAAAAACAAATTGAGATTAACAACTGCTCAGTCTCAGCAATTACAGGCTTACAATAAATTTCAACAAAGTCTTTTAACGGCGGGTCAGGAAGTTTCGAATGCTTTGTATGCGTATCAAATGGCAGTTGAAAAAGAAGATTCAAGACAAAAACAAATTGAAGCCCTGGAAAAAGCAGTCGATTTTACACAGCAGCTTTTAGAATACAGCTCTGCAACCAATTATACAGATGTATTAACTTCTGAACAAAACCTTTTAGCGGCGCAATTAAGCGGAATCAACGATAATTTACAAAAATTGCAAGCCGTTGTCAACTTATACCGAGCTTTGGGCGGAGGCTGGAAATAAAATTGTTTCAATTTGAATATTACGTTCGTCGTCAAAATTCAGACCTTGGTCTAAAAGATAATTTAGTGTAAAAAAAAGAGTATATTTTTGATTGGTTAAAAATATTAGTATATCCGCCATTAAATTAAATTGAAACATGACTAAAACGCCTCAGAAATGGGGCGTTTTAAATTTAAAATGTATATCGGTTAAAAAGTACTCTTCGTCGATTGATTTAATGTTTTTGTATAATGAATGTTGTAAATGTAGATTTTGGCACTACTTTAGATTAATATCTACTAAAATTAATATTAAAAACTCAAAATCATGAAAAAATTAGTATTCGCCTCAGTATTATTTATGAGTGTATTTTTTGCCCATGCGCAGGTATCAGTCAATGTTAATATTGGAACACCTCCAAGCTGGGGACCAGAAGGGTACGATAACGACAGATATTATTATTTGCCTGACATCGATGTGTATTATGATGTAAACCAAAGCGTGTTTATTTACGACAACAGCGGAAGATGGGTACGTGAAAAAAGGCTTCCTTCAAGATACAGACAGTATGATTTGTATTCAGGTTATAAAGTAGTTTTAACCAATTATAGAGGAGATGCTCCGTATACTTACCATACCAAGCACAGAGCTAATTATCCAAAAGGTTATCACGGAAAACCTCAAAAAAACAGAGGACCAAAACCTGAAAAGTACAACAAACCTAAAGGTGAGCACAAGCACGATAATAAAAACAACAATAAATCTAAAAAAGATTCAAAAAAAGACCACGATCATTCCCACAATGATCGCCATTAATTAAATAAACATGACAAAAAACGCCTCAGCAATGAGGCGTTTTTTTTTTAATTGATAATTGATAATTGATAATTATCAATTATCAATTATCAATTATCAATTACTTTTTCACTTTATGTCCATACAGACCAAACGATAAAATGATAACAAAACAAACCAGCGGAATAATATATCCAGACTGAATATCATCGTGTTTCATGTCAATTAAAGTTCCCATTGCATATGGAAGAATCGCTCCACCCACAATAGACATTACCAACCATGAAGAACCTGTTTCAGTATTTGATTTTAAGCCAACCAACCCCAAAGAAAAGATAGTTGGGAACATAATCGACATAAAAAATCCGATACCGCCTAAAGCATAAATAACTACAATTCCGGTTCCGTAAATGGCCAATAAACAAAGTACAATACTGGCACCACAGTAAATCGAAAGTAAGACATAATCTTTTACAAACTTCAGGAAGAAAGTGCCAATAAAACGCCCTGCCATAAACAAGAAACCATAAACACCAAGATAATATCCGGCTGTTTTTTCATCTAAATGTGCACCTTGCTGTGCAATTCTAATAAAGAAACTCGTAATACAAACCTGCGCGCCAACATAAAAGAATTGCGCTGCAACAGCCCAGCTTAAATGACGAAATTTTAAAACAGAGAAAAATCCCGGTTTTATTTCAGCTTCTGTATGTTGTGGTTTCATTGAAGGCAAATGCATGAAATAGAATATAATCGCGACTAAAACCAATACACTTCCTAAAATGATATAAGGCATTTTTACCGCAGCCGCTTCGCCTAATAAATAGGTTGCTTTTTCAGCTTCGGGCATTGCGGCCATTTGTGACGGAGTATGATTTTTTCCTGATAAGATGAATAACGAACCCACAATTGGAGCGACCATAGCCGCTAATCCGTTGAAAGAAGCCGCTAAATTTAATCTTTTAGAAGAAGATTCAGCAGGGCCTAAAATAGCAGCATACGGATTGGCACTTGTTTCTAAAATTGTTAATCCACAGCCAATAACAAATAAAGCAAATAAAAACAATTCATAAGTTCTTGAATTTGCAGCAGGCACAAATAAAAATGCTCCCGCAGCGAAAACCAATAATCCAGTAATAATACTGTTTTTGTAGCCAAATCGTTTAATGAGCATTCCCGCTGGAATCGCCATTATAAAATAGGCAAAGAAAACGGAAGTATCAATCAATGTCGATTGACGGTTGTTTAATTCACACGCCTTTTTTAAATGCGGGATTAAAATAGAATCCAGGTTGTGCGCCATTCCCCAAAGGAAAAATAAGCTGGTAATTAAAATAAATGGCAGAAGATAGTTAGTTTTTCCGCCTTCGTTCGGCACTTCGTGTAGATCGCCTGTTTGGTTTGTTACTTGCATTTGTTTTTTTTTAAGGTTCTGAGGGACAAAGGTTCAAAGGTTTTTTTACCACGAAGGCACTAAGACGCAAAGTTTTAAATCTTAGCATCTTAGAAACTTATTACCTTAGGATCTTTTCTTCACCAATAATAAGTGATCACATACCAAAACCACTTCACCTCTTTGGTTAATGATTTCAACATGTTCTGTTACGGTTCCCATTTCTGGATTTTTTGCTTCGCCTTTTTCCGAAATCGTGATTTCAGAATGAATTGTATCACCAATATGAACTGGTTTTACGAATCGCATTTTGTCATATCCTCTTGAAAAAGCCTCAGGATTTATTTCAGAAGCAGTTAATCCGATACCAATAGCAAAAACCATAGTTCCGTGAGCAATACGCTGTCCGAATGGCTGCGTTTTGCACCATTCTTCGTCCATGTGATGTGGGAAAAAATCTCCCGTGTGTCCGGCATGAACCACAAAATCGGTTTCTGTAATAGTTCTTCCTAATGTAACTCTTTTATCTTCAAGTTTATAATCCTCGAAAAAGGTTGATTTGAAATACATAATGTTGTTTTTTTATTTCACCATATAAGTTATGTAAGGTCATTTAAGCAGTGCGTTGAATTTAAGAACGCTTATTTTAGGTCATAAAAGCTATGCGCAAAATGATTTAAATGACCTTACATAACTTATATGGTTTTAAATTATTTATTGTTTTATACACAAAGTGATTAAATGAACTTACATCACTTATATGGTTTAAAATTTTGTTTCTACTTTTTACACAAAGTGATTAAATGAACTTATATCACTTATATGGTTTAAAATTTTATAGTTCAGTGAGGGAAATACCGCCGTTTGTGTTGCTGATGTAACAGGCTTCAACGACTTTCATGGTGTCTAAAACGTCCTGAACGCTTGCCAGTAATTTAGAATCTGAGCCTTCTTTAAAACGCATTAGGTTTGACATTGTTCCAATAAAAGCTTCTGGAAACCATGAACCTTCAAGATTGATTTTTTTCCATTCGTATTGACCGTTTTCGTCTTCAATTGCATATTCAAAAATGTCAGGAAGTCCGTCGGGATAATTCATTAGTAATCCCATTTTGGCTTTGATTGCGCCTTTTGTGCCTTCCCATTTAATGTAGCTTTCTTCGTGATTTGGACCAAAATGATGATCATGATTCGTATTGATAACCACATGTTTATCTTCTCCATAATCTAAAATAATAGTAGAACGGCTCGATGATAATTTTTTAAGAGGATGTTTCGCTGTTTTCGCCATCACACTTTTCGGATTTCCCAGAAACGAGCGAATGCAATCGATATAGTGAACACTGTGAAAAAGAATTTCCAATCTGGGATGTTCCTTAATCAGCGGAAACAATTCCCACGGTGTATTTACGGTTACTTTAAACTCAAAATCGTATAAATCGCCAAGCAATCCTTCGTTAATTAAATATCTCGCAGCGCTGACAAAAGGGGAGAATCGAAGCTGAAAATTGATAGCAGCAACAAGATTTTTTCTTTCGCAGACTTCTACAATTTCTCTTGCCTGAGCCAAATCATTTCCCATTGGTTTCTGAATCAAAACTGCTGCTCCATCAGGCAATTGCTCTAATATTTCGATGTATTGATCAGGTAAAACGGTAATATCGTAAACCGCATTTGACGGCGCATTTTTAACCGCATCGGAAACATTTTCAAAAACGTGCTGAATTTCAAATTCTTTGGCTAAATCGTGTGCTTTTGCAATCGTTCTGTTCGTAATACCAAAAACCGTAAAACCAGCCATTTTGTAAGCAGGCAGGTGCGCATCTTTTACGATTCCGCTTGCTCCGATAATGATAATGGGCTGTTTGGTTTCGGGCAGTAAAGGTTTATATGGAATATTCATTTTTTATATGTTTTATAATTAATCAAGGAACTTTGATAAAGGTTTTATCACCAAAACCAGTATCCTCATTTTTGTCATTCCGAGGAACGAGGAATCTTCGTTAGTAGCTCGACAAGCTAAATAAACTATGTGTTAGTTTGTTACGAAGATTCCTCGTTCCTCGGAATGACAAGATTGTGGTTAAACATTTAGAGTTAGTTTTTCAATATTTTGCTGCGTTTCTTCTAAAAGTGTTTTCGACGGAATATCCGTTTCAATCGCTTTTAAAACCATTTGATCTATCAATTCTGCTACTTTTGGCCAAATTGGAGTTTGCGGTAATGTCAAAGCATTTTCATGCAGCATTTCCAGTTTATGGTAATACGGAATCGTTTTGTTGATTTCGACATCATTCCATGTTGATTTTCTGCAGCCAATTCCGCCTTCGGTTGTCAATAATTTATCGCTTTCTGCTGTTGTTGCAAATCGTAAAAAGTCATAAGCAAGTGCTTTATTTTTACTTCCAATGCCAATTGTATAAAGCCAATACACATTTAATGAAGCCGTTTTGTGGTTTTCATCGTGCGGTAATTCGGTAATATCAACTTTGCCTTTTACTTTCGATTCCTCAATCACTTCACACATCGAGGCAAATCCAAACCAGTTAATTGCCATTGCGGCTTGTCCTTCGGCGAAAGCCATTCCTGCTTCAACAGAACCAAAATTCTTGGAACCCGGATGAACCGCATTTGTATTGTTAACAATTTTTCTATAATAATCTAAAGCTGCAGCTGCTTGATTATGATTGATATTTATTTTGTTTTGAGGATTTAAAAGAGATCCGCCGCGCGTCCATAATTGCAGGCAGAAATCGAAAACCATATTATGACCGTCAGGATAATTGGCAAAAACACAGCCGAATAAATTGCTTTCAGGACGATTAAAAAATGTGGCAATTTGGGTGAATTGCTCCCAAGTTTTTGGAGGGAACAATTCGTAACCAAATTGTTTCTTGAAGTTTTCTTTTTCGGATAAATCTTCAAATAAATCTTTTCTGTAAATCAAACATTCAGGGCCATCATGAAACGGAAGTCCGTAAATTCCGCCATTAATCTGCTGCAGGTTTAATAACGATTGATGCCAGCCTTCAGGATAATCCTGCGGCGGATTTTGATTGATAAAAGACGTTAAATCGAGAACCGCTCTTTCATTTGCAGCATCAAAAATCCAATCCGTATTTAAGTGCGCAATATCCCATTTTCCGTTTTTTAAACCTTTATTGATAATAGTTTCTTCATAAAGATCGTGCAGTTCCAGCGGAATCATTTCAACCTCAATCTGAACATTGTTTTTCAGACAGAAGGCATCCCACAGCTTTTTCAGCGTACTTTCAAAAGGAGAAAATTTTCTAACAGCGATTCTAAATTTGTCCATACTTATGCTATAAATTCTTTTATAATTAGCTCGTTATCTTGTCCTAATTTTGGAGAACCTTTATCAGATGTAAAATATTCACCGTCAATTTTTATAGGGCATCTTGTAGTTTTATACGAATAGCCGTCAAGCATTTCAACTTGCTGCGTAAATTCTAAAACTTTAAAACCATCTTCTTTGAAAAGCTGTTCGTAGTTTAAAACTCCTGCACACCAAATATCAGCCGGTTCTAAAATATCCAGCCAAAACTGCGTTTCCTGCGTCAATAGGTGAGAAGCCAGAATATTTTTTATTTCGTCTCTAAGCGTAAATTTATTTTCCGGAAATTGTAATAATTCATCACATTTTAGCAGTGAAGCCAAAACCGGAATCGATCCCATTGCCAAAGCCATATAACCGTTTTTAGTTTGGTAAATTCCGTATGGCGCGCCTAAATAAGCGTGCGCATTATTAGTTTTAGTTCTAACAGGTAATTCACCGCCATCATTAAAGAAAGTCGTAATGGTTTCAAACTGAAAATCAAATGCTGATTCCAACATACTTACCTGAACCGTTCCGCCTATATTTTGTGTTGCTTTTCGATATAAAGCCGCTAAAATTCCTTGTGCTAAATGCGCACCCGCAAGCATATCTACAATCGACAATCCCATTGGTACGGGACCATCTTCCTGATTACCGCTCAGCCAAGTCAGAGCAGTTAATGATTGTAATAATAAATCCTGTCCCGGTAAATTTTTAAGTTCAGGATGATTTCCAAAACCTGAAATCGAAGCATAAACCACCGTTGGATTAATCGCTTTTACATCATCATAACTTAAACCAATCCGTTCCATAACGCCCGGTCTGAAATTATGCATAACAACATCGGCTTTAGCCAATAATTTTTTTAATTTTTGAAGTGCTGACGGCTGTTTAAAATCAATGGCAAACGATTCTTTATTTCTGTTTATGGTATGAAAAACAGACGATTCGCCGTTCATGATTAAGTCAGAAGTATATAAGGTTCTGCAAATATCGCCAGTTCCCGGTTTTTCAATTTTTATAACACGTGCGCCCAAATCGGCCAAACGAAGACTTGCCGACGGACCCGAAAGAAACTGACTAAAATCTACTATTAAATAATCTTCTAAAGGTTTCATTTTTTTGTTTATTCGTTGAATCGTTTATTTGTTTAATCGTTATTGAATACGATTCAGCGAATAAATTCTTCTTGTATTGCTAAATTATCTTCGCCCACTTTAGGCGCTGCTTTTGTACTGCTTAAAATTTTACCGTCAAGCTGAATCGGACTTCGGGTTGTAACTAAAGTTTCTCCACCTGAGTTTTTTACGGTTTGTTTTAAGTTTAATTCATTGACAAAAGGCTGCTTATCCAACGTTTCATAATTGAGAACTTTTCCAGCCCAAATACCTTGTTTTTGAAGTAATTCTAACCAATAATCTGCTTTTTGTTCGGCTAATTTATTGGCTAAAAGGATTCTGATTTCATCTCTTTTTTCAAACCAAAGATGTTTATCAGCATATTGATTTAAATCGACTCCAAGCGTATTTCCTATGAAAAGTAAATCACCCATTGCCAGCGAAATATAATCGTCTTGTGTTTTGTAAACTCCGTAAGGAGCACTTAAAAAAGCGTGTGCACTTCCTTTAATATCGCCTCGTTCCGGTTGTTGTCCGCCATCGTTTAAGAAAGAAGTAATCGCTTCAAACTGAACATCTAAAATAGATTCCAGTAAACTTACTTCAACCAAAACCCCTTTTCGGGTTTTAGCTCTTTTTAATAATGCGGCTAAAATTCCCTGTACAAAATGATTCCCACACATTAAATCGGCGACAGCCAAACCAAAAGGAACAGGTCCCTGGCTTTTTCGTCCGCTAAGCCAGCTTAAACCCGAAAGTGACTGCAAAAGCAAATCCTGTCCCGGTTTTTTTGCCCAAGGGCCTTTATCACCGTAACCTGTTATAGTTCCATATATTATCTTTGGATTTATAGTAAGCGTGGTAGTATAATCCAATCCGATTTTTTCCATTACACCCGGTCTGAAATTATGTGTCATAATATCAGCCTTTTCGATTAGTTTTTTGATTAAAACTAGATCGTCAGGATTTTTTAAATCGGCTGCAAAAGATTCTTTATTTCTGTTAATCGTATGAAATAAAAGACTGCTGTCGTCAACAAAAAGATCTTTAATACTTAATTGTCGACACGCTTCACCTTTTACAGGACGCTCGATTTTGATAACTCTCGCGCCTAAATCGGCTAATTTTAATCCGGCAGAAGGACCCGCCAAAAACTGGCAGAACTCTAATACAATTAATCCTTCTAATGGTTTCATGAATTTTGCAGTTTTAAGGATTTAGCATAAAGCGCATTTAATGCATCTAAAACCAGTTCTTCGTCACCGCCATTCATTAAATAATCACGAACAACGTCGCCGGCATGATCCTGAAAATACATGTGTCCGGAATATCTTGGTCGTAAAAAAGCTCTTTCTAAAGCGGGTAAAGTATTTTTAAAATAATTGTTGGTTATAGAATTGATTCGGTCTTTTTTCCAGGCTTGTAAATGTCCCGGCTGACCTCCATTATCGGCAAAAATATTCTGCTGAACTTGAGACGAACCCGTAAATTCAGCATAACGAATTGCTTCGGGAATGTGTTTGCTGAAAGAAGAAACAGCTAATCCTGTTCCGCCCAGAGAACTAATCATAGGCGCATTATTCAGCTTAACCAAATCATAAAAATGAAGCAGATTTTTGCTGTATCCAGCTCTTGAATAATTTGAATATCCATAAGCAAAAGGGCAGTAGGCAATTTCATCTGAATTTACCATTGCTTCATAAACCTGAATTGGATTTCGGTTAAAATTCTTCGGATCGATTAATTGAGCCAGTTCACGAAACATTTGTAAAGCTTTTTTTCCTGTTTCCACAGAAATAACTTTTTCTTCAGACTGAAACGGAGCTTCGCTTAAACTGCAGCAAAACATATAAAAACTCATTAAAACATCAACCGGGATTCCGGCAAAAGCGACTAATCCTTTTTTGGCTAAAGCCAATAAATCGTCGTATGTGTGAGGTACTTCAAGTCCCTTTTTTTCTAAAATATTTAAACGTGCCGCAGCAACCGGAGTCGCAGCGTCAATTGGCAAAGCCCATAATTTATTGCTAAAAACATAACTTCCGTATGATTTCCCTACGGTATTTATTTCCTGATCTTTAATATAATTGGCAGGTAAATAATCAGAGAGTGGGAGGATAGCATTTGTATGTGCTCCAAAACCTGTCCACGGATGATCGATAACCAACAAATCAAATCGTTTTGCTAAATCTTCGATAGAAGCATCTGCAAATTCTTGTAAACTTCTTTTCTCCCAGGTAATTTCGATATCCGGATTTAACTCGGTAAAGCGTTGTGCCGTTGCAACCATTGGTAATAAACCTCTTGTATGATTCCACGTTATGCCTTTTAATATTGCCATTTTTCTTGAATTATATATTTGGAAAATAATAAATGTAAAAAATACAATTACAAAATTAGGAATTAGATTGAATTGAGCAAGAAAATGTAACTTTTTACATTGATTTTTTTATCAAAAGTTTTAAACAAGGCATATTTTTTTACAAAGCAAATAAAAATTGTTATAATTTATTAAAGAATGATCATTTTATTATATTAGTAGAAAAATAAAATGCAAAATTATATTTAATCGATTACATTTGTAATTGTGTATTTTACATTTATTAAATTAGCCACATTATTGGTCCCATTAATTAAGATTCTTAAATATTAAATTATATTAAAATGTTTTCATTACAAAGTAAAAAAGCAGTCATAACAGGAGGCGGAAGCGGAATAGGGAGAGCAATTGCGGTCTTGTTTGCCAAACAGGGAGCAGAAGTTCATATTATTGATTTATCTATTGAAAGTGCACAAGATGCCGTTGACGAAATTAAAAATGCTGGCGGAAATGTGTTTTCGTATGCGTGTAATGTTACCAGTCAGGCTGATGTTAAAGCGACTTTTGAGAAAATAGGAAACATTAATATTTTAATCAATAATGCCGGAATCGCTAATGTTGGTAAAGTTGATACAACTTCTGAAGCTGATTTTGACCGTGTAATGGATGTAAACGTAAAAGGAGTTTACAACTGTTTGTTTGCCGCGATTCCACAATTTAGACTTTCAGGTGGTGGTGTAATTTTGAACATGGCGTCAATTGCGGCGTGGGTTGGAATCTCAGACCGATTTGCATATTCAACTGCAAAAGGAGCTGTTATGGCAATGACTTTATCTGTAGCGAGAGATTATTTAAGTGAAAATATCAGATGTAATTCTATTTCTCCGGCAAGGGTTCACACACCTTTTGTAGACGGATTTATCTCTAAAAATTACGCCGGAAAAGAAGAAGAAATGTTCGAAAAATTGTCTAAATCACAGCCGATAGGCCGTATGGGAAAACCAGACGAAATCGCAGCTTTGGCTTTATACTTATGCAGCGAAGAAGCCGGATTCATCACCGGATGCGATTACCCAATCGACGGAGGATTTATTAAATTAAACAATTAGATACTGAGATTCTAAGATGTTAAGACTCAAAGAAAAAACTCAGTATCTTAGAATCTCAGCATCTTAGCAACTTTTAAAAATAACCTAAAAATAAGAATACAATGAAATTAATACGTTTTGGAGAAATCGGAAAAGAAAAACCAGGAGTTTTAATTAATGAAAAAAGATATGATGTTTCTTCTATCGTTTCAGACTTTAACGAAAGCTTTTTTGAAGATAATGGTTTAGAAAAATTACAAAAAGCATTAGAAAATAATCCTTCTTTACCGGAAGTTGATGCTAGCGTACGTTTGGGATCTCCGGTTGCGAGACCTTCAAAAATAATCTGTATTGGATTAAATTATGTGGATCACTGTAAAGAAACAGGTGCTCCAATTCCAACAGAACCTATCATCTTTTTTAAATCAACGACTTCTTTATGCGGTCCGGATGATGATGTAATTATTCCGAAAAACAGCGTAAAAACCGACTGGGAAGTGGAGTTAGCATTTGTTGTAGGCAAAAAAGCAAGTTATGTTGAAGAAGCTGAAGCTTTAGATTACGTTGCTGGTTATGCTTTATTGAATGATTACAGCGAAAGAGAATTTCAAATCGAGCGCGGCGGACAATGGGCAAAAGGAAAAGGCTGTGATACATTTGCGCCTCTTGGACCATTTTTGGCTACGAAAGATGAAGTAAAAGATGTTGATAATTTGTCGATGTGGCTGAGTGTAAACGGTAAAAAATATCAAGACAGCAACACGCTGAATTTGGTTTTCAAAATTCCTTATTTACTACATTATTTAAGTCAGTTTATGACTTTGCTTCCGGGCGATATCATTAGTACAGGAACGCCTCCGGGAGTTGGTTTGGGTATTAAACCGGATCCAATTTACTTAAAAGCAGGTGATGTTGTAGAACTTGGAATTGAAGGTTTAGGTACAAGCAAGCAGACTGCAGTTGCATATAAAAAGTAATTATTAACTCGTTGAGTATAATAATTTAAACACATAGAAACATAGATATTCGATACTCAAAAAAAGGCGTTTCACTTGCAATAACAAACATGGCTATGTGTAAATGATATATCATTTATTTTCGTCTTCTTATTAAAAAAGGAAAAACCTATGTTTCTATGTGTTAAATAAAATTTCACGAATTGTGTTCTACGAGTATTTAAAAAAAATCAAAGATGAAATTTATTGTATGCGAAAAACCGCAGGAGTTTAAATTAAAAGAAAAAGAAATTCCCGAACCAAAAGACGGTGAAGTTCTCTTGAAAATAAAAAGAATCGGAATCTGCGGGACTGATATTCACGCTTTTGGCGGAACGCAGCCGTATTTTGAATATCCTAGAATTTTAGGCCATGAATTGGCGGCAGAATATGTAAAGGGAAATGCAGCAGGTTTTAAACCGGGTGATAAAGTAACTTTTATTCCGTATTTCAACTGCGGAAAATGTGTTGCATGCCGAAATGGATTGACAAACTGCTGTGTAAATATCAAAGTTTTTGGAGTTCATATTGATGGCGGAATGGCCGAATATGTAACGATTCCAGAACAGTATTTACTTCACGGTCAGGGATTAGATTATGATGAACTGGCTTTGGTTGAACCATTGGCAATTGCAGCGCACGGAGTACGAAGAGCGGCTGTTAAGTCAACTGATACAGTTTTGGTAATGGGAGCTGGGCCAATTGGAATTGGATTAATTCAGTTTGCTAAAATTGCCGGAGCAAAAGTTATCGTAATGGATATCAACGATTACCGATTAAACTTCTGTAAAACCGAATTAAATGCTGATGAAACTATTAATCCGTTAAACGATGATATAGCGGCAAAACTGGCTGAATTGACGAACGGTGATATGGCTAATGTAGTGATCGATGCAACCGGAAATCAGAAAGTGATGAACAGTGCTTTCAATTATATTTCGCATGGCGGAAGATTTGTTTTAGTCGGTCTTCAAAAAGGAGAATTGAGTTTCAGTCATCCTGATTTTCATAAAAGAGAATCTACTTTAATGAGCAGTAGAAATGCGACTATTGAAGATTTTGAATATGTAATGAAATGTTTGAAAGAAGGTAAAATTGATCCTAAAAAATACATTACGCACAGAACGAGTTTCTCAGAAATGATTACTGATTTCGGGCAATTAATTGATCCGAAAAATAATGTGATTAAGGCCTTGATTGAAATTGATTAAAAAAAATTACGGCAAAGTTTGTCATCCTGACGGAGGAAGGATAGCATTCGTTGATCGACAAAGATTGACGATTTAGATTGCAGAGTTTCTAGTGTGATCCTTCCTTCGTCAGGATGACAAAACTGAGAAAAATATAGCTATTGCTAACCTTTAAATAACCACAAAAATGGATTTAAATTTAAAAAATAAGATTGTTGTCGTTTCCGGTTCGGCTGGAAAGGAAGGCAGTATTGGAGAAACAATCATTAACCGAATTGCAGATGAAGGAGCGATTCCGGTTTTGGTTGACAGAAATGCAAGAGGTTTCGCTTACGCGGAAGCTTTCCAAAAAAGAGAAATAGATTCTTTATTTGTGCAGACTGATGTTACTGATCCTATTGAAATCGAAAATGCTGTAAAAACAATCGTAGCAAAATACGGAAGAATCGATGCTGTTATCAACAATGTTGGTGTAAACGACGGTGCAGGTTTAGAGGCGAGTTACGAGGAATTTATGGATTCTTTAAAACTGAATGTAGTAAGTTATTTTTTGCTGGTTAAATATGCGCTTCCATACTTAAAAGAAACGAAAGGAAATATTTTAAATATTGGTTCAAAAGTAGCTTTAACAGGGCAGGGTGGAACTTCTGGTTACGCTGCTGCAAAAGGCGGTGTTTTAGGACTTACCAGAGAGTGGGCGGTAGATTTAATTCAGTACGGAATCCGTTCTAATGCCATTATTATTGCTGAAAGTTATACTCCTGCGTACGAAGACTGGATTAAAACATTGGCAGATGGAGAAACCGTTTTAAAGAAAATCAATAAAAGCATTCCGTTTGAAGGCAGAATGACCAAAACAGAAGAAATTGCAGATACGGCTCTTTTTATTATTTCTGATCGTTCATCACACACAACAGGACAATTTGTTTTTGTTGATGGTGGTTACGTGCATTTAGATCGTGCTTTAATCAACGATGTAAACTAATTCAGAATGAATAACCGAATTGATTCTCATCAGCATTTTTGGAAATTTGATCCCGTTAGAGACAGCTGGATTGATGAAAGTATGTCGAAAATTCAAAGAGATTTCTTTCCGGAAGATTTATTGCCTCTGCTTAACGAAAATAAATTTTCAGGTTGTGTAGCAGTTCAGGCAAGTCAGTCTGAAGACGAAACCAATTTCCTTGTGGATCTGGCTTCAGAAAATGATTTTATAAAAGGAATCGTAGGTTGGGTTGATCTTCGTGCAGATAATATATCAGAACGTTTGCGTCATTTTTCTTCGAATAAAACAATTAAAGGATTCCGACACGTTGTACAAGGTGAAGCCGATGATTTTATGTTTAGAGAAGATTTCCGAAACGGAATTTTGGCTTTAAAAGAGTTTAATTTTACGTATGATATTCTGATTTTTCATCGTCAATTACCGGCTGCAGTAAGTTTGGTAAAAGATTTCCCAGATCAAAAGTTTGTGATCGATCATATTGCGAAACCTGATATTAAATCACGAAGGATTGATTCATGGAAAAAAGGCATCGAAGAAATCGCAAAATACGACAATGTATGGTGTAAAGTCTCCGGAATGGTAACAGAAGCCGACTGGAATAACTGGAAACCAGAAGATTTAAAATCGTATTTGGATGTGATTTTTGAAAATTTCGCAATAGATAAAATACTATATGGCTCAGATTGGCCGGTTCTAAACGTAGCTTCAGATTATAATGAAGTCGTAAAAACTCTAGAAGATTATATTTCGAAGTTTTCTGTTGAAGATCAAAATAAGATTTGGTTTGAAAATGCTGTTTCGTTTTATAATCTGGGTCTATGATTAAAAATACACGCAATCTTGTCATTCCGAGGAACGAGGAATCTTCGCAAGAAGCTCTACAACGTGTATCGCCAATCTTTATAGAGTTTCTTGCGAAGATTCCTCGTTCCTCGGAATGACAAAACTATGTGATTTTCTTTTCAAACGGTATAAACATGGCCCGTGGTTTCAACCACGGGGACGTAATATTGTCACGCCTTGTATTGTGTTCCCGTGGTTGAAACCACGGGCTATATTTGAAGATAGGGTAGAATTATTAGATTAATCTTGTAGCATGTCATTGCTAGGAACGAAGCAATCACATTTGCTATATCAAGCTTTGTCGAATATTTTAGTGAGATTGCTTCGTTCCTCGCAATGACAAAGCGTTGTGTTTTATTGTTTCAAAACATCATTTCCAGAATCCCATTTTTTCTGCCAGGCTGGATATTTCTTCAAAACCTTTTCCGGTTTATCTGTATACCACGCATAACCGCTTCTGCGCTCTCGGCTTACTTCTGCCAAAGAATACAAAAACTGACTGTCTCTATCGCAGAATAAAGGTTTATGAGTTCCTAATTCATAATATCTTGTCCAGATTGGCGGTGCAGTAGAATCGGTTACGATGTGCACATCGTTGGTGATTTTTTTATATTTAGATTCCATTTCAGGCGCTTTAAAACTTTCAACTCTGGTATTGTATATTTTAGAATCCTGAAACCATTTTACAGCACTTTGTACCGAAGCAATTATCTTATCATTCGGATTATCGATTGCCATTAAAAACAGCACGACATCAACACTTTCGGCATTGCAGATACTTGGCGGTTCGAACTTTCTTGCCCATGCTGGTAACAGCGTAATTTCATCATGCTGCTGACACCAGGCCGTTAGTTTTCCATCGTCTTTAATCTGCATTTTTAAAATACAGTCAATTCCTTTTTCGTACGAAGCCGTTACTTTTTTTCGAGTTTTAGCATCGATAAATTCAAAATCAGGATCGTTGTTTACGATTTTTTTCAAAAGATTTATAATACCCATATAAGCTCCGTCATTAAAGGTAATATGTCGGCTGTAACCTTTTTCTAAAGGAAAATATTGAGGCCATCCACCGTTATTGTATTGCGCTTCCAAAATAAAATCAATTCCTTTTAATGCACCGTCTTTGTATTTTTTCTCTTTAGTCAAAGTATAAACCTGAGCCAGATAATTGACGTGCGTATAAGTCGTTTCATTATCAAAAGTAGTATGCAGAATCGGTTTGGTTTTAATAACCGTATCGATTTGCTTTGGAGTCAGAATCGCTTTCATATCGTAATTCTTTGGCCATCCGCCATTATTACGCTGAAAAAGCAAAATATTATCAGCAATTTTAGCGTAATCCGTTTCAGCATATTGTGGCTGATTTAGAACTGGATTTACAATATTGGTCGCATCTTTAATGTGATACCAATGATTGGTTCCATCTGTAAAAGGTTTTGTGCTGATTTCTGATTTTTCTTCTTTGTTAGTTTGTGCATTCGAATGTAGAAACGAAAAAGCGCACAGACTTAAAACAACTGCTTTTGAACTATTGATAAAATTCATTTTGAAATTGGGATTAAAATTTTACAGCCCCTTTTGGAACATCATTTCCAAGTGTCGTTGTTTTAGAAAAATCTAGATTTTTAGAAGAAACCAATTCGATATTAGCGTTTCCTTCACCATTGATATTTACAGCTTTGGCAGAAGTAGAATTGAACTCAACATCTTTTAAAGACATATTTTTTGCATTGTAAATTTCGAATATTGTACTGTCTTTAATATCCAGTTTTGCATTGCTAATTTTAATTCCGTTGGCATCAATAATCGAAAATCCTTTTTCTGCCGTAACTGTTAAGTTTGAGATTTCGATATTTTCTAAATTCATTTCAGGAAGACCTTGTAAAAATACCGCTTGCTGCGCACCTTTAATCGTAATGTTTTTGATTGAAATGTTTTTAAACTGAGGAGTTTCTTCGTTTACCGGAATCGCTTTTGTACTCACAGTATTTCCGCCTTCAGCTAAAGTTTCGGCGATTGATTTTCCTCCGTAATACAAATCAAAAGAAATTGCCTGAGATGGAATATCAGTCATAAAAATATCTGAGATATAAATGTTCTCCACAATACCGCCGCGTCCGCGGGTACTTTTAAAACGCAAACCAACATCAGTTCCCATAAAAGTACAGTTGGAAACATGGAGATTTTTTACACCGCCAGACATTTCACTTCCAACCGTTACACCGCCGTGTCCGTGATATACAATGTTGTTTCTTACGATAATATTTTCGCACGGAATTCCTCTTTCACGTCCATCTTTATCTTTACCGGATTTAATGCAAATAGCGTCGTCTCCAACATCAAAACTTGAATTTTCGATCAAAACATTTTTGCAGGATTCCACATCAAGTCCATCGCCATTTTGAGAATACCAAGGATTGCGAACGGTTACATTACGTACAATTAAATCTTCAACCATTAAAGGATGAATATTCCAAGCTGGAGAATTTTGAAAAACAGGTCCATCAAACAAAACTCTTTTACTGTTTTGAATACTTACTAAAACCGGACGAAGAAAATCGTGAATAGCTTCAAAATCTTCTTTAGTTTTTAAGTCAGGACGAACATTTTGATCAGCACCTTTAGACCCTTTTAAATATTGTTCAGAAGGATACCAACTGTCTTTCTTTTCATTTAAAACGCCGCCCGAAGCCACAAATTTCTTCCATTGTTCATCGGTCAGTTTACTCTTTTTAACTTGTCGCCAGGCTTCGCCAGAACCATCCCAAACACCATTTCCGGTAAACGCTACGTTTTCTAAGTTTTTACCATAAATAGGAGATATACAGCGCCATGTATTTAAACCTTCAAAACTGGTTTCGATTATTGGATATAAAGTTTTATCTGTAGAAAATTTGATTAAAGCTCCTTTTTGAGCATGTAATTCAATATTGCTTTTTAGGATAATTGGCCCTGTAAGCCAGATTCCCGGAGGAATTATAACTTTTCCGCCGCCTTTTTTAGAAACAGCTTCTATAGCATCGGCGAAAGCCTTAGTGTTTAAAACATAACCACCATTAACGGCGCCAAAATCTTTTATATCAACGCTTCTTGCAGGAATTTTTGGCTCGTTAATTTTTACCATTTTAAATTCAATGTTTTTGTAAACATTTAGTTTTTGAGCAAAACCTGTAGTAGATAAACTCGTTACCAAAATGGTTATAAAGGTGTAAACAAGGTTAATTTGGTTAGTTTTCATTCTTATTGTATTGTGGTTATTATTTTCTTCGGAATGCTAAGTCAGTCTTTTATGTGTTAATTTTTTATTCAATGAATAAAAATACTGTTTTATAAATTATAATTTATAAATGTAATCGATTACACAAATCTATTAAAAAAATATTATGAAACGACAATTTTGATAAGTTTATCACAGATTTTTTGAGAATTTAACTTTTTTCGTATGCGAAACGAAAGAATATTTAAAAGTCAATTTTTCATATTTAATCTATAAAACTGAATGTTCATAAAGATTACAGGAGGGTACAGGATGCGTAGTTGTTTATGTTCGATTAAATTGTGCCGTATATTTAATTTAATTGTTAAAAATAATCAGAATGTAAAATATTTAGTATTTTAAATTTAGTTTCTGATAAGTTTAATGATGAAAAAAAGAAAATAATGCGTTTAATTCCTTTCAACAAATTACTGGTCGTTTTTTTAATGGTATTCACTCTGTTTTCAGCAAATGCAGCTGAAATTTGGGTTTCACCATCAGGAAAAGATTCGAATCTCGGAACAAAATCAAATCCGCTGGCAACGGTTCAAATGGCAATGCGAAAAGCCAGAGAATTTCGTCGTTTAAAAGATCCATCAATAAAAGACGGAATCCGAATCATTGTAATGAACGGAACATATTATTTGAACGAACCTTTATTTGTCCGTCCTGAAGATTCTGGAACTGCAGAAAGTCCAACAACAATTGAAGCCGATATAAATGCAAAACCAATTATAAGCGGTGGAATTGAAATAAAAAACTGGAAAAAAGTTGACGTTTTAAATGGTAAAAAAGGAACGTTTTGGGTCGCCGATGCGCCTCAAAAAGCGGGTTCATTAATCAATTACAGACAACTGTGGGTAAACGGAAAAAAAGCTGTTAGAGCCAAAAATACCACAGGAAATGCAATGGACAGGATTTTGTCTTGGGATCATGAATCGCAAACCTGTTGGATTCCGTTTAAAGATAAGTCGGTTAAGTTTGAGCCGGGAATGGAAATGTTCATTGTACAATGGTGGTCGATTGCAAATCTTCGAATTAAAAATATCGAAGTGCAAAAAGACAGCGCCAGACTTTCGTTTGAAGAACCAGAAAGCCGTATTCAAAGCGAACATCCGTGGCCTGCTCCGTGGATTTCTAAAAATAACGGAAATTCGGCTTATTTCTTAAACAATGCTTTTTCGCTTTTAAACGAGCCCGGAGAATGGTATTTGGACAAGAAAAATGCTAAAATCTATTATATCCCGCGTCAGGGTGAAGATATAAATTCGGTTACAGTTACAGCTCCGGTTTTAGAAAATCTGGTTGAAGTAAAAGGAACTATCGATTCACCTGTGAGCCATTTTAGATTTAAAGGAATTTCATTTCAATACAGCAACTGGCTCCGTCCATCAGAACAAGGTCATGTGCCGTTGCAGTCTGGTTTGTATTTGTTAGACGCTTATAAATTAAAAGTTCCAGGAACTCCAAATCAGGCGAATTTAGAAAATCAGGCTTGGGTGGGAAGACCACGCTCTGCGGTTGAAGTAAATTATGCCAATAATATTCAGTTTGAATCGTGCCGTTTTGAACATTTGGCTTCGACCGGTTTAGATTTAAATAAAGGAACAAATCACAATACTGTAAAAGGAAATTTATTTAAAGATATTGGCGGAAGTGCTATAAACGTTGGAATTTTCTCTGAAGAAGCTTTTGAAGCGCATTTGCCTTTAATTATAAAAGATGAAAGAGAAATGTGTTCTGATGAAGTGATTTCGGATAATTTAATCACTAACGTAACCAATGAAGATTGGGGAACTTTAGGAATCAGCGCTGGTTTTGTTCGAAATATTACGATTGAACACAACGAAATTTCGGATGTATCGTATTCTGGAATGGCAATGGGCTGGGGTTGGACGCATACGCCAAACGTGATGCAGAATAATAAAATTCTGGGTAATAAAATCCATCATTATGCCAAACATTTACATGATGTTGCAGGAATTTATACGCTTTCGGCTCAACCTGGCAGTCGAATTGAAGAAAATTATATTGATAAGGTTTATAACAGTCCGTATGCACACGATCCGTTTTTGTGGCTGTATTTATATACCGATGAAGGAAGTGAAGGTTTTACGATTAAAAACAACTGGATTGCCGAAAAGAAAATCCTAAAAAACCATAACGGTCCAAAAGGAAACATTTGGGAACATAACGATCAGTATGTAAGTGCTAAAATTAAAGATGCAGCGGGAATCAGAGCGCCTTACAAAGATTTAGAAAAAGAAGTTGTAATCGATGAAAAATGGGGATTGCAGGAAATGCCAAAACCGTACGCGATCGAATTGATAGGTTCTGATTTTGATATCGAAAAAATCAAATCGACTTTAGTTGGTTTTAGAATTGTAGGTCAGGAATTGTACCAATGGAAAAATCATTTGGTGATTTACGGAAAAATGAATCAGCCCGAAAGAACAAAACGTAAACTGGCGGGCGCTTTTCCTTTTTTAGAAATTAAAATCTATGAAGATCTGGTTTACGATTTTCAAAACTTCGAAAGATGTAAAGATTCAAAACCAGCATCGGATTGGGAAAATATTGTTTTAACAGCGAATCTTCCTGCTGATGAAAAACTACAAAATGAATATGTGGAGTATCATAAAACCCAATTCGAAAAATGGCCAGAAGTAGCAAAAGGTTTCTGCAATGCTGATTTTCAGCAGTTACAAGTTTTCAAAAAAGACCGACAATTGATCTTGGTAATCAGTATTCCGAAAGGTGAAAACTTGGATAAACTAAATCCAAAAACAACAGAAAATAATCCGCGTGTAGACGATTGGAATGCCTTAATGAAAAAATACCAATCCGGAATTGAAGGCACAAAACCAGACGAAACATGGATATTTCTTAACAAAGTAGAAACGAAATAATATTTTGCCACAGATTAAAAGGATTTCCACAGATTAAAAAAAATCATTTTAATCCTTTTAATCTGTGGCAAAAAAAAAAATCTAAAATCAACAATCTAAAATAACCACAACCCATGTTAAAAATAGCCATTCTAGGACTTGGAGAAGGACGAAGCACAATGTCGGCTGCTATAGAAAGTTCAAAATTAGAACTCGTTAAAATATGCGACCGAAACGAAGAATTGTGTAAACAGCGAGCAAAAGAATTCGATTTTCATTCGTACACAACAAATTATGGCGATTTGTTAAACGATGCTTCAATTGATATTATCGCAATTTATACACCCGATCATTTGCATGCACAACATGTAAAACAAGCTTTATTAAGTGGAAAACATGTCGTTTGCACAAAACCGTTTATCGATGATCTTTCTGATGCAAAAGAATTGCTAGAATTAAGCAAATCGACTGGAAAGAAAGTTTTTATTGGTCAAAGTTCACGTTTCTTCGAACCAGCCAAAAGACAAAGAGCCGATTACGAAGCGGGTTTAATTGGAGATTTAATTACGATTGAAGCGCAATATCACGCTGATCACAGATGGTTTTTAAAGAAAGAATGGTCGCTTTTGCAATCATTTAAATGGTTGTACGGAGGTTTAAGCCATCCTGTAGATTTTATCAGATGGTATTTGCCGAATATTCAGGAAGTAATGGGTTACGGAATGATCAGCAGTAACGGACAAAGTGCAGGATTAAAGAATGAAGATACGATGCATTTTATCTTCAAAGCAACCGATGGAAGAATTGCCCGTGTAAGCGGTGTCTATACTTCGCCAACTCAGCCTGCGCAACGTGACAGCGGAATGAGTACGATTTTAAGAGCAACAGAAGGAGCAAGTCAAGCCGATTATCATGAATTACGTTATGCCATTACCGACAAAACGGGCGAAGAAAAAGTAATTACTTGGGGCGATAGCACGATAAAATATTATTTCCGTTTTGAAGGACAAAGTCATCATGGCGGGGAATATCAGAATTATTTAGAATATTTTGTTGACAGCATCGAGCAAGGTTTTGAAGCCTATCCAAACATGGAAGAAGGAATTGGAACAGTGGCTTTATTACAAGCAATGGATAAATCTTTGCAAACTGGAATGCCGGTTAAAATTGCCGATATTCTTAACGAATATGGGCTATGAACAGTATCTACGATAAATTAACCACGCTCGATTTTGTAATTGTTGCAGGCTATTTGGTGGCTTTATTGGTCATTGGATATGTGGTAAGTATGAAACAGAGAAAGAAAAACGAAACGCTTTTTCTGGCTGGAAATTCACTAAACTGGTACAGCATTGGGTTTAATATGTGGGGAACCAACGTTGGGCCTTCGTCATTATTGGCTTTTGCGAGTATTGGTTACGCTACGGGAATTGTAGCGGGAAATTTCGAATGGTATGCTTTTGTGTTTTTAATGCTTTTGGCAATGGTTTTTGCACCAAGATATATTGCGAGTAAAGTAAGCACAATGCCCGAATATATGGGAAAACGCTACGGCGACAGTACGCAGAATATTTTGGCTTGGTACGCTTTGGTAAAAATATTAGTAAGCTGGCTGTCTTTAGGATTATTCAGTGGAGGCGTTTTAGTACGTCAGATTTTGGGAATCCCGATGTGGCAGAGCGTTACCGTTTTAGTGATTTTCTCTGGAATTTTTACGTTTGCAGGAGGATTAAAAGCAATTGCCAAAGTGAATGTTTTTCAGATGATTCTGCTGATTGTAGTTTCGCTGACACTTTCTTATTTAGGTTTACAAAAACTAGGCGGAATTGATGTTTTAATTGCTAAAACACCTTCTAACTTTTGGAATTTAGTTCGTCCTTCAGATGATGCGCATTATCCTTGGCCAGCTATTTTGTTAGGATATCCTGTTGCTGCAGTTGCTTTTTTCTGTACAGATCAATCGATGGTGCAGAGTGTTTTAGGAGCTAAAAATCTAGAACAGGGGCAATTGGGCGTAAACTTTATTGGATGGTTAAAAGTTATGGCTTTGCCGTTGTTTATTCTTCCCGGAATTTTGTGTTATGCGTTATATCCAGAATTAGGAAGCAATTCGGATCTAGCTTATATGACAATGGTTACGAACCTTTTCCCAAGCGGAATGAACGGTTTGGTAATCTGCGTGATGATTGCGGTTTTGGTGGGAACAATTGGTTCTTCGTTAAACGCTTTAAGTACCGTTTTTACGAATGATATTTATGTAAAGAAAATTAACCCGACGGCGACGATTCAGGATCAAATTAAAATTGGTCGTTTAACAATTGCTGCCGGATGTGTGTTTGCGATTCTGATTGCCGTTGCGATTGACAATATCAAAGGACAGAATTTATTCAACATATTTCAGGCGGTTTTAGGTTTCTTGGCGCCTTCGTTATCTGTTGTTTTCCTTTTGAGTGTTTTCTGGAAACGCACTACTAAAAAAGCGGTAAATGCAACACTTTCTTGGGGTTCTGCTTTTAGTTTGTTTGTTGGGGTTTTGTATTTATGGATTTTCCCTGCAGATAAATATCCTGCCTGGCCTCACTTTTTATTGATTTCGTTTTACATTTTTGCTGTGCTTTTAATTACCGCAGTTATTATTTCTTTAACCGATAAAAATCCTGAAGTTAATGTTTCAGATGAAAGGGACATTCCTAAAACTAGTAAAAAGGTAAAGCTTTTGTTTGGTTTGTTGGGATTGGCGATTTTGGTTTTGTATTTGGTTTTTAATGGGAATTGAATATTTTAAATCTTACATAATTTATTTTAACGCTTTCTTTAAAAGGAAAGCGTTTTTGCAATATATAAAAAAGAGACTGTTAAAAATGTATGTAAATTTTTATGAATTTAAACAAATAGATATTAGGTTTGCGAGACTAGTAATCCAATAAGGGTTTATAATTTTTATATTTAGCCTGTAGAAAATTGTTTAAAGTAATTAACATTGTCAAATTATGAACATTTACAAAGAAATAATTGAACTTAGAGATATTGATAATGCTGTAGATAGAGGTTATAAATTTGAACAAATTATAAGAGAAATTCAACCTTGGGATAGAAAGCCTCCTGTTGTAGCATCTGTACCTTCGGAACAATTGGATGGAATATTTGTCTGGAAGAACCAAGCTTATTTAATTGAATCTAAAGCAAAAGTAGATCAAATTACTCCAGGCTCTCATGATTGGGAAGATTTTGAACTGAAAATACGTAGAAGAAAAAATGCTGTTGTTGGCTTATTTTGCTCGTTATATAATGTAAGTGAAAATGTATATGAACGAGCAAAAGAATTAAATAGAGAAGGTCATTATGTTATTGTACTGGCAGGAGATTTTTGGGATGAAATTAATAATAAACAATTAGCTATTGAAGATTTACTAGATTATATGAATTTATTTGGAAGAGTAAAATTTCTTTCTAAACCTCCAAGTATTGAGAGTATAAAAAATTGGTTCTACGATCAAGAAAGTACAGAAAAGAAAATTCTTGATATCTCAAAAAAAAGCTCGGCTACTTTCTTAAGAAGACACAAGTCTCCTTTTCACGAAAGTCTTTACATCAGGAGAGATATTGATAATTTGATAGAATCATATTCTAAAGATTTGAAGCCTTCCAGTTTAAAAAAGGCTAAAGAACAGCCAAAACAAATTTGTCTTCTAAGAGATTATTCGGGGTCAGGTAAAACCACTTTGTCTTTAGAGTTAATAAATAATTCATTGACATTCTTCGGAACAGGTCTTACAGCTAACGAAAGTGATATTGATGAAAAAATTTCACTTTTTTTTTCTTCATTAGGTCAAAAATCTGGACTTTATGAATTAGAGTCTTTAAATAAACCTATAGTATTTGTAATTGATTCGTTAGATGAAGCGAATTATGATCTACAAAGAAAGAAAAAAGAGGTGTTATCAATATTAAAATTCATAGATGAATTAAACATAATTGCTGAATCTACTGATTTTATTTGTTTTCCAGTACTCTTTGTATTTACAATTAGAGAAGATTACTGGAGAGATTGGGAATCAATTTTTGAAGGTAGAAGAAGAATTGATGTAAATAAACGAATATCTACTTTCTCATCAAGCGAACTTCCTAAAGTAGTTGAGAAATATTCAAAAAGTTATAATTATAATATAACTAATGAGCTATCTTCTGAAACAAATAAAGTACTTTCTTCCCCAATTAATTTATTGATTTTCTCAGAAACCTATAAGTTTCAAGGTGATATCGTTGTAAATGAAATTTGGGAAGGGAATGTTATTGATACATATTTTACTCGAAAAAAAGAAGATATTCATAAACGGTATATTCCGGGGTTAACTTCAAATGTCTTATATCAATTAATTTCACTATTAAGCTTTCATGTTGTAAAAGGGAAAAAAAACTCTATTCTTCAAAATGAAGTTGATTTAATTTTACGAGAAAATTTTTCAATGCTTATTCCTTATAGTGACGAAATTATTAATGCTTTAATTTCGGAATTAATAATAGTGAGAGATCCTGAAAATCTCAGTTATTTACGATTTAGGCATTCTAGATTTATTGAGTTTCTTTTAGCTTATTACATTGTTATCACTATTCAAAAAGACAATAATCTTTCGAAACTTGATTATTATGCTCAAGTTTCTTTTGAATCTGGTATAGTTTTAATGTTCCGTATTCATGATGATATTCGATATATAGGTAAAACAAAATTTCCAAATTTAATATCAAAAATTGAAGATTATTATTCTCAATCAAATTTTTTTATGACAAAAAAAATGTTAAGATTGAGATCTGAAATTGCAGTTAATTCTAAAACTGACAAAGAAGACATTGCATTGATATTGAAGAATATTAATAGTAATGATTCTGAACTCATTACAAGTGCATATTTCATTATAGTTGCAAAATCTAACAATCAGTCACAGTTGACGGTATTAAACTTGTTTTTAGCAGCATTTAAGAACAGTACAAATTACAATGAACGCTACAAATTAATTGCTAAATTGGATAATCACAATTTATTAGTTAATGAGAAAGTTTTAGATTGTATTTTTCTATCGGAAATTCCAAAAGAATGGGAGGTATATTTAGGATTAATTATAGAAAAGAATATTTGTGATGATTTTAGAGAATTATGGAAACAATCAGAAGGTGAAATTAAATTAAAGAAAATAATTTCTAAAATAGAAGTGGAAGATTGGAGACAGGTTAATAAATTAATAATTGGAATTATGGATAATTTAGATTTTATAAAGGGAGAATTTGAATCTTAGTGTTTTTACAATGGAAAAGGTGTTATAAATATTACTAGTTGAATCAATGCTTTTTAAGCTATTTTTTTAAAAAAAACTAATACTAAATGGCAATAATTTAACTTGTTACGGAAAACCATACTCTCTTGAAATTTTGTCAATGTAAATTGCCAAAATTTTAATTTTAAATATATGGGAACAACAGTTGCAAAAGTATTAATATCTTATGATGTTAGTGCTAAAAATCCAGAAGTAAAAGCTGCATTACAAGCTTTGAATTATTATGATAATTTTACAATAGGAACATCTCCTAAAGTTTATTATTTACCCAACACAACGTTATGGCATAAATCAAAATCATCAGATCAAGCTATGGCAGATATGAAAAAAGTCTGTAGTGATTTAAGAGTTACTCTTGAAAAAGCTGTTGCCGTTAAAGCAGATGAATTTGTTGGATTGTAATTTAAGCCACTCTTCGGAGTGGTTTTTTATTATGACAAATTGTGGTTTATAGAATGTTATTTATTTGTAGTAGAAACCAACAACTCCCGAATATCAACCTTCAAATATTTAGCAACCTCATAAAGCGTTTCAATAGAAGGCTGATATTCATTTGTACACCAACGCGAAACAGTTGCAACTGTTTTACCTAAATGATTGGCTAATTCCTTACTACTTCTGTTGTTTTCAACTAAAACAACTTTTATTCTATTTAGCTTAAGTTTCGACACAATGATGATTTATTGCTATATTATGCAAATATGATGCATTTTAAATATAATAAAAAATATAATAATACTACTCAAAAGCATCATAAAATTATAATTTAACAATATAAAATTATTATTTGTAGTATAATTTTTACTATTTTTGTTTCGTAAAAAGAGAAGTATAATGAAACAATCAGCGAAAAGACGATTAAAAATACAGCCAAAATATATTGCAAGATCGTATCATCGATACGTTATATTTCCAGAAATTCGTCTTTGCGGAAAATGGCTTCAGAAAATCGGTTTTAATTACGGGAATTTCGTAACGATTGAACATCAGCAAAATAAAATCATTATTACAACCAATAATGAAATTGAAACGAAATAAAAAACACATAGATTTCAATCCAGAAAACTATGTGTTTTATTATGAAATGAAATGCCTTTTTAAGACAATCAAAAATCTATGTTTCTATGTGTTTAAAAATTATTCCTTAATTTTCTTTTTCTTCTCCAAATTAGGCAAGAACCCAGTAATAATACCAATCAAAGGCAGAAACGCACAAATCTTAAAGACATATTCAATACTAGTAGCATCGGCAATTTTTCCTAGAATTGCAGAACCTAAACCGCCCATTCCGAAAGCAAATCCAAAGAAAAGACCCGCAACAAGTCCGACTTTTCCGGGCATTAATTCGGTTGCGTAAACTAGAATCGCTGAGAATGCCGAAGATAGAATTAATCCGATAATTACAGATAAAGTTCCAACCCAAAACAAAGAAACGTAAGGCAGCATCAAAGTAAATGGAGCAACACCCAGAATAGAGACCCAGATTACGTATTTTCTGCCGTATCTATCACCAATTGGTCCTCCAATTAAAGTTCCTGCTGCAACAGCGCCAGAAAACAAGAATAAATATACTTGTGATTGCTGAATCGTAATATGAAATTTATCTATCAAGAAGAAAGTATAATAACTTGTAATACTGCTCATATAGAAATACTTAGAGAAGATAAGAACCAATAAAATAATCAAGGAAGCAATTACTCGGTTTTTAGACAAATGATGCGTCTCGATTTGGTGAGAAGCTTTATTGGCATTTCTTTCAGATAAATGTGCCGTATACCAAATCGCAATTTTATATAAAGCAAAAACACCAACTAATGCAATAATACAAAACCAAGCGATATAAGATTGTCCGTGCGGAATAACAATAAACGCTGCTAACAAAGGCCCTATAGCACTTCCTGCATTTCCTCCTAATTGAAAAATAGACTGTGCCAAACCTCTTTTTCCGCCCGAAGCCAAGTGCGCTACACGTGAAGATTCAGGATGAAAAATTGAAGATCCAATTCCGATTAAACTTACTGATAATAATAAGTAAACAAAGCTTGAGGAAATCGAAACCAGAAAAAGTCCAACCATTGTAAAACACATTCCAACAATCAGTGAATAAGGTTTAGAGTTTTTATCAGTATACATTCCCACAAACGGCTGTAAAATCGAAGCCACCATTTGATAGGTTAAAGTAATAATACCAATTTGGGTAAAACTAAGATTAAAATTTTCTTTAATTAATGGATAAACCGAAGGGATAACAGCCTGTAAAAGATCATTAATTAAATGAGAAAAACTGATAATGAATAAGATCGAATAGGTGGTTTTTTTAACTATGTCAGGATTTGCTTTAATAGTGTCCATGAGATATTTTTTGATTTTTAAATTAGGTTAAAAAACAACAGCTGTATTATTTTTTGCAAAGATTAAAAGAATACTAATGTCAGAATTGCTATATTTGGACAATGAATAGTCAATATCGGACATATAGAATGGCCACGGATTTTGGATACCAAGTAGATTCCTCAATCCCAGTTATTGGTTATACTGAAATGGTAACCAACGAAATGTGTATTTCGCATTCTCATCCAAGAGGTCAGCTGATCTATGCAACCCGTGGCGTAATGAATGTTGTGGTTGGAAATCACATTTGGGTTGTGAATCCGTTGCAGGGCTTGTGGCTTCCGGGCGGAGTAGAGCATCAGGTTACTTTTCAGAAAGACGTTAATTATTACAGCGTTTTTATCGATCCGTCTGCAATGGAAGGACTACCAGTGAATAGTTTTTCCTTTGATATTCCGATGTTTTTAAAACAGCTGGTTTTTAAAATTATTTCTTTTGGAGTTGAAGGAAATCTTACTCCATCTCAAAAAAGAATTAGTGACGTTTTTTTAGACGAATTAGCTTTAATCGAGCCAAGTGCCACTTTTCTGCCTACAACCAATCACGAAAGACTTCAAAAGGTAGTTGAGCTTTTAATGAATGATGTTTCAAGCAAAAATACAATAGATTATTACGCCGAGCTTTCTTTTATGAGCACCAGAACTTTATCCCGATTATTTATTAAAGAATTGGGAATGAATTTCAGCGACTGGCGTACACGCTTAAAATTGTTAGAAGCCATAAAACGTTTGGGTGAAAAACAATCCATTAAAGAAATTGCCTTTAATTTAGGTTACGAGACTACAAGTGCCTTTATTTATATGTTTAAAAAGCATTTGGGCAAAACGCCTTCTAATTATATTTTGGAAGATGAAAACGATAAATTATCGGCTTAGATTGTAAACGTAAATTAGAACGCAGATAAAACGGACTTACTTCGTAAAGACGCGGACTGACGCGGATTTTTTTAAACACATAGAAACATAGATTTTTACTCACTTTGTGAAATTAAGTATAACAAAAAAATGACTAGTCATTAACTCATAGCTATGTGTATATATGCAAGTGAAACGCCTTTTATAGACAAAGTAATGCTATGTTTCTATGTGTTAAAAATAAAATCCGCGTCTTCGCGATAGCGAATCCGTCTCATCAGCGTACCATAAAATTCCAACATCATTTTTTTTAATACTAAAAAAGTGATAACTCATAATTTTTCCCTTAAAAAATTATCAAAAAGTACTGTTTTTTATGAAATAGCAGGATAGTGCAGGTTGTCAAATGTAAAGATAACATTTATCTTTAGTCCCAAAATAGACTAACTATGCTAAACCGCTTTTCAATTTTTAAAATTTTACTTCTTTTTACTGCTCTTTTTTCTTGTTCTCTAATATTGGCGCAGGAAAAATCAAAAGAAGCGACATGGATCTGGTATCCAGGTGATTTTGAAGTTTGGTTAAGCAATAAAATGCAGGTAAGACGTACTGAACGCGAAGCAGTATTTCCACCGCTTTGGCAATATTACAGTCCTTATGCTTTGGTTACTTTTCAAACAGAAGTAGATATTCCACAACCAGACAAGGTGAAAATCTATTCAGAAGGACCTTTTCAATTACTTTTAGATGGCGTTCAAATTTACGGACAGCCAAAATCGATTACAGTTCCTGCTGGAAAACATAAAATTTCCTTTAAAGTTTATAATCAGGAAGTGTTGCCAGCTATTTATATTTCAGGTCAATACGTTAAATCTGATGCATCTTGGAACGTAACCAACGAAGATAAACTTTGGATTGATGAAACTGGAAAAGCACAACAATCCGGTACGCCTTGGGTTCCAGTTGGTTCTTGGAATTTTAATTCGCCAGAAAATAAACCTTCTGGGTTTAAACTAACAACGAAACCTTTAAGTGCAAAGAAAACTGAAAAAATAGGAACTGGTCAGTTAGTAGATTTTGGTAAAGAAACTTTTGGTTACATTAAAATTCATGGTTTAAAAGGAAAAGGCAAACTAGCACTTTATTATGGAGAATCTCGTGAAGAAGCGCTGGATTCTGCTAAATGCGAAACTTTAGATCATTTATCTTTTGATGGAAAACAGCCTGAAACCTACACACACGACGGATCGAAAGCATTTCGTTATGTTCAAGTTCAAGCAGATGCAGGTGTAAAATACGATTCTATTTCGATGCTTTATGAATATTTGCCATTAGATTATCGTGGAGCATTCAAATCTTCGGATGAACAATTAAATAAAATTTGGGATGTGTCGGCTTACACGATGCATTTAACCTCTCGTGAATTTTTTATTGACGGAATCAAACGTGACCGCTGGGTTTGGTCTGGCGACGCTTATCAAAGTTATTTGATGAATTATTATTTATTTTTTGATTCGGCTTCTGTAGAAAGAACACTTTTAGCACTTCGCGGAAAAGATCCTGTAACGGCTCACGTAAATATCATCATGGATTATTCGCTGTATTGGTTTGTAGGCGTTTACGATTACTACTTGCACACGGGCGATACTAAATTCATCAAAACTTTTTACCCGAGAATGAAATCACTTATGGATTTCTGTTTAGAAAGAAGAAACAAAAACGGATTCTTGGAACCTTTAGAAGGAGACTGGGTTTTTATTGATTGGGCAGACGGACTTCCAAAATCGGGCGAAGTTAGTTTTGAGCAAATGCTTTTAGCCAGAAGTTTAGAAGCTATGGCAGTAAGTGCTGAAATTGCTGGTAAAACCGAAGACCAAAAACAATATCAAAAATTAGGAACTGATTTAAAAACCAAATTATTTGATGTCTTTTGGGATAAAAAAGAAAACGTCATGAAGCATCAGCGAATCGACGGTAAAATCCAAAATATTGTAACCAGATATGCTAATATGTTCGGTATATTTTTTAATTATTTTACTGAAGAACAAAAACAAAGCGTAAAAAATAAAGTGTTGCTTAATAAAGATGTACTTCAAATCACAACTCCATATATGCGTTTTTATGAGTTGGAAGCATTGTGCGCAATGGGGGAACAACATTACGTTTTAAAAGAAATGAAAGACTATTGGGGCGGAATGCTGAATGAAGGCGCAACCTCTTTCTGGGAAGAATACAATCCGAACAAAAAAGGAACGGAACATTTAGCGATGTACGGTCGTCCATACGGAAAAAGCCTTTGCCACGCATGGGGTGCAAGTCCGATTTACTTATTAGGGAAATATTATTTAGGTGTAAAACCAACCGCGCCGGGATATTCGGAATATGAGATAAAACCAAATCTTGGCGGTTTAAAATGGATGGAAGGAAAAGTTCCAACACCAAACGGAGAAGTTTCCCTGTATTGCAGTACCAAAGAAATTAAAGTAAAAGCAGGCGAAGGAGAAGGAAAATTGATTTTTGAAAGTGCCAGCAAACCCAAAACAAACTCGGGAACGATAACGGAATTAGCAAAAAATAAATATCAACTGACGGTTAAACCAAATGTTGAATACAAAATAAGTTATAAAGCCCTGTAAATTATTCATCCAGCATGTCATTGCGAGGAACGAAGCAACCTCACCAATGATTGCGCAAAGTTTGATATAGCAAATGTGATTGCTTCGTTCCTCGCAATGACGAAAATCAGGAATAAAAAATAAAACCAATGTTTTCAAAAAATACAAAATACAACTTCAAATTAAAAACCACATTCCTAATGCTGTTAACTGTCTGCATTCAAGGCACATCACAAACGACATGGAAACCAGCATCATTTGAAATTGTAAAATCAAATTACAAAACTTTCAAAACGACACAATACGCTCATGTATTTTCAGGAAGTAAACACAATATTGTTCGCTTAGCTCCAGAATTGCAAGGATTAACGGGTATTGAACTTCCTTTAGATAGATATAAAAACGGAACTAATGCTCCTTTGCAATTAAAATTTAAAGAACCAGTTCAGGTTTTAATTGGTGTTTTTCAGGAAAATAATTCAGAATATCTTCAGTCAAATAATTTAGAAAATGCAAAATTGGTTTTTAAAAACGGACTGACTATTACAGGATTACCCCCGATTAATGTGTACGCACTTTCATTCCCAAAAGGGAAACAGACTATAAATCCGGGAAGTGGATTATTTGCACTATTAGGAGTTGTAAAAGGCGATCAAAAATTAAGTTATAGAAACGCAGAATTTCCAGACGGAAAACTCTGGAATCCAACTTTTATCGTTGAAGGATTTTCAGATGAAAAACCGCTTTTCGAAATTATCGGCGGAGAAAACAAACCCGTTATTGATGAAGGAATGTCGGGAACAGAAGGGATTCAAGGAGGTTTCGAAGGCGGACGCGTTGTAAAAGTTGGCGATAACTATCATATGTTTCCAACCGAAAGAGCAGGAGAAAAAGGTGTTGATTATTACTACGATCGTGTAAAAACAAAAATTGGACATTGGACAAGTAAAGATGCAATCCATTGGAAAAGAGAATCTACAATTTATCAAGCAAGTGGAACTTACGCCGTTACAGAAGATGATAATCCGATGAATGATCGTCGTGCTGCTATTTGGTCTTATATGCCGGTTTTCAATGAAAAAGCAAACAAGTGGTACGGCTATTATTTGGCTTATACCGTAAGTAAAGAAATAGAACCGAATCACTCATTCGGAAGAATTTGGCGTTGTGAATCAACTGTAGACGGAATCAACGGAATCGGCGGACCTTATAAAGATATGGGAATCATTATGGAACCAGGATTAGATTCTCAACCTTGGGAAGGACGTCAGGGGGTTGCTTCGTTTTTCCCGTATCAGGTCGGCGATAAATATTTCGGATTTTATAGCGGTGCGTATCCGTTCAATTCATGGGCAGATTATCCGAAGAAATCAGGAAAAGGCTGGTTTGTTGCTTTAGCCGAATCAAAAAGTTTAGAAGGCCCATGGTTTAGAATGAATAAAGGTCTGGAGCCAATTAAAACCATGCATCCGCAGTTTGTAGAAAATCCAATTGTAAGTCAATTACCAAACGGAATGTACATAGCTATTTTTGACGGAGGTCCAGACGGCTGGGGACATCATTTGCCAAATATGATTGCCTATTCGTTATCTGCTGACGGAGTTAATTGGGCAGAAGCACATTATTTACCAATCGAAACAAAAGTAGATAAATGGTGGGATATTATGAGAACGCCTTTGTGTTTAATCCCAGAAGGAAATGATGTTTACACAATCGTGTACAATGCAATCGATTTGAAGAGAAGATTTCACCCAACAGGAATGGTAAAAGTAAAATTGAACAAAGATGTGATGGAATCACGTTTAAAGGAATTGAAGAAGTAGCCCACAGATTTTTCGGATTAAACGGATTCGCACAGATTTTAATTTTAAAATGAGAATAAATCTGTGATAATCTTTTAATCTGTGGCAAGAAAAAAGAAAAAGAAATCCGCGAAAATCAGTTTAATCTGTGTCATCTGCGTGCCATAAAAAACATAAAAATGAAAATTAAATACCTAATCTTAACTATTTCAGCACTTGCCATAACAAGCTGTGCAACAAAATACAAGAAAAGAGAAATTACCGACAGCGTAATGCAGGAGATTTACGAGGAAATTAAAACACCTTATAAATACGGTTTGGTGATGGTTCCTACCGACAACTCATACAAAATGGATTGCCCGAGTGTATTTAGGAAAGATGGTAAATGGTATATGACGTATTTAATTTATGACGGAAGAGGATATGAAACCTGGTTAGCAGAAAGCGATAATCTTTTAGACTGGAAATATCTAGGAAAAGTAATGTCCTTTTCAGAAAATGAAAAACACTGGGATGTCAACCAAAAAGCAGGATATATTTCGTTGCAAGATCCAACTTGGGGCGGAAGCTACGAATGGCAAAAATACGATGACAAATACTGGATGAGTTATTTTGGCGGAGACAGTAAAGGTTATGAAGCAGGCATTTTATCAATCGGAATGGCGTATACCAAAGAAGCTCCGACAAAACCACACGAATTTCAGAGATTAGAAAATCCGGTTTTGACTCCAAAAGACAAAGATGCAAGATGGTGGGATAATAGTACGATGTACAAAAACAGCGTGATTCGCGATAAGGATAAATTGACAGGACACAATTTTATCATGTATTACAATGCCCGTGGCGACAGTATAAATCCTGCTAAAGGTGCTGAGCGTATTGCTATGGCAGTATCAGACGATATGAAAGAGTGGAAGCGGTATGGCGATAAACCATTAATCAATCATCATAAAGGAATTTCGGGAGATGCTTATATTCAGCGTATTAATGATACTTGGGTGATGTTTTATTTTGGAGCTTTCTGGACGGGTTGGAATCAAGGTGCATTTAACCGTTTTGCCGTTTCAAATGATTTGGTAAACTGGACCGACTGGAAAGGCGACGATTTAGTTAAATCATCTGAACCTTACGATGACATGTTTGCGCATAAATCATTTGTGGTAAAACATGACGGAGTAGTTTATCACTTTTATTGTGCCGTAAACAAAGCAGAACAAAGAGGAATAGCCATTGCAACTTCTAAAGATTTAGGGAAAAGCAAATTGAATTTTGTGGCACCGCCGGAAAAAAAGAAGAAGAATTAAGTACAAAGTATTAAGACACAGTTTGTCATTTCGAGGAACGAGAAATCACACTCGTAACCACAAAGATTGTCGATTATAGTTGCGGAATTTCTAGTGCGATTCCTCCTTCGTCGGAATGACAAAAAAAACGGATAAAAAATATAGAATTAATGTTCAAGTCAATTCAAAATAATAACTTTTCAAGGTTTCGATTTTCGATACTAAAATCAGTATTCACATTTTACATTTTACTATTCACAACTTACACGCAGGCACAATCCGTAACAGGAGAACCAGCGGGAGTTCCAGAATTACACAAAAAATACAAATTTGCTCCGTGGGAAGATCCAACAATTACGAGCATCAACAGACAGCCATCCAGAGCGACAGCTTATTCATACTCAAGTGTTGAAGACGCTTTAAAAGGCGACAGAACCAAAAGCCGAATCCAGATGTTAAACGGCGATTGGAATTTTAAATATGCTGTGAATCTAAAAGAAGCGTCAAAAGATTTTTATAAAAATACGGTTTCAGGCTGGGATAAAATCGAAGTGCCATCAAACTGGGAAATGAAAGGATATGATAACCCAATTTATAAAAGTGCCGTTTATCCGTTTCGACCTATAAATCCGCCTTACATTCCTAAAGATTATAATGGAGTTGGTTCGTATCAACGCAGTTTTATAGTTCCAGAAAACTGGAAAGACATGACTGTGACTTTACACTTTGGAGCCGTAAGCTCAGGTTTTGAAGTTTGGCTAAATGGAGAATTTTTAGGCTATGGAGAAGATAGTTTTTTACCATCAGAATTTGATATTACAGCTTATTTAAAAGCAGGAGAAAATGTAGTTTCAGTTCGTGTAATTCGTTGGACAGATGGTTCTTATTTAGAAGATCAGGATCACTGGCGTATGAGCGGCATCCAGCGTGAAGTTTTTATTATGGCAGAGCCGAAACTACGTATTCAGGATTTCTTTGTTCAAACGAAATTAGACAAACAATACACAGATGCAATTTTTAAACTTCGTCCGAAAGTTGAAAATTTGACAGGTGAAAAAATCAAAGATTACACCATGAACGTTCAGTTGTACGATGCTAATAATGTAGCAATTTTCAAAGAACCGCTTCAAAGACCTGTGATTGATTTAATCAACGAAAGTTATCCTCGTCTGGACAATGTGCGTTTTGGATTCTTTCAGGAAACGATCAAAAATCCAAAAAAATGGAGTTCAGAAGAACCGAATTTATACACAATGGTCATTTCTATAAAAGATAAAAACGGAAATGTTACCGAAGCAAAAAGCTGCAAAGTTGGTTTCCGTTCAATTGAATTTTCGAAAGAGAACGGAAAAATGCTCATCAACGGAAAAGAAACCTACGTGTATGGCGTAAACCGTCACGATCATCATCCGACAAGAGGAAAAGCTTTGACAAGAGAAGATATCAAACAAGATATCACCACGATTAAAAAGTTTAATTTCAACTTTATACGTACAAGCCATTATCCAAATGATCCTTATTTCTACGAATTATGCGATCAATACGGAATTATGGTCATGGACGAAGCCAATCAGGAAACACACGGAATTGGCGGAAAACTAAGCAACGATCCAAAATGGACAAATGCTTATTTGGAGCGTATGACGAGAATGGTTGAAAGAGATAAAAACCATCCATCGGTTGTCATGTGGAGTTTAGGAAATGAAGGTGGAAAAGGACCAAATCATTCGGCAATGTCGGGCTGGGTTCACGATTTTGATATTACACGTCCCGTACATTACGAACCAGCGCAGGGAAATGCCAAATTAGACGGCTATATCGATCCGCTTGATCCGGGATATCCAAAAACAATCGACCACGCTTACCGATTCGAAAACCCACAGGACGATTCGTATGTAGATATGGTAAGCCGTTTTTATCCGGGCGTTTTCACTCCCAAATTTTTAGTAGATCAAAAGAAAGATACACGACCAATTATTTTCGTTGAATATTCGCATGCGATGGGAAATTCAGTTGGAAACTTAAAAGAATTATGGGATGAATTCCGTTCGCTTCCAAGAGTTATTGGAGGTTGTATTTGGGAATTTAAAGATCAGGGAATCGTGAAATTTGATTCAAGATCAGGTCAGAATTATTTTGCGCACGGAGGAGATTTTGGCGAGAAATACCACGACGGAAACTTCAATACAAAAGGAATTGTAGATTCTAACGGAAAACCAAAAGGATCAATTTTTGAAAACAAATGGGTGTATCAGCCAGCGATTTCAACTTTAAACGGAAATCAGTTAGAAATCAAAAATCGTCAGGCCGTTAAATCATTAGAAGGTTATATTCCGGTTTTAAAAGTGTTGGAAAATGGAAACGTGATTAAAATTCAGATTTTAAAACCATTTAAAGTAGAAACGGGACAATCTACAAGTTTGGATATCAGTTCGTATCTGCCAAAAATGAAAGCAGATGCCGAATATATTTTAAATATAGAATTCCAGCTTTCAAAAGAGGAACTTTGGGCTTCAAAAGGTTACGCTGTCGCGGAAGATCAGTTTATATTGAAAAAGAAAGAAGCTGTTTCTCCAGAATCTAAAAAAGAAACTTTAAACGTTTCTGAATCAGATTCAGATTTCAAAATAAAAGGAAAAGCTTTTGATATTACAATTGGAAAAACAAACGGAGCTTTGAGTTCTTATATTTTTAATGGAGAAGAACAAGTTTTTGCACCATTGCTTCCTAATTTTGTAAGACCGCTTACAGACAACGATAAGCGTGGGTGGAAATCGCAAAAGTTGTTGAAACAATGGTACAAAGCAAAACCAAAATTGGTTAACATTTCAATTGATAAATCATCTTCTGAAATTAAAATAACAAGTGATTATGAAGTTATAAAAGACAGTGCGAGCGTAAAAGTAATCTACAATATTTTACCAAACGGATTAATAAAAGTAGATTACAGTTTAAAAGCTTCTAGCAAACTACCAAACATTCCAAAAATCGGAATGCAGATGGGAGTTCAAAGAAAATTCGACCAAATTTCGTGGTACGGAAAGGGAGAATTGGAAAATTACAGTGATAGAAGTTTTGGTTCGTTTGTTGGGAAATATTCGCTTCCAATTAATGACTTTATCGAACATTATCCAAAACCACAGGAAAACGGAAACAGATGTGATGTGAGATGGATGGCATTAAGTACTCCGCAGAAAAATAATGGTTTTTTAGTAGTAAACGATACCAAAGTTCTAAGTATGAGTGCATGGCCGTACACGCAGGAAAATCTAAGTTCAGCAGGTCATACATATGATTTGAAAGATCCGGGATTTTTAACAGTAAACATCGATTTAATCCAAATGGGAGTAGGAGGAAATGACAGCTGGACATTGGTTGCACAGCCATTAGAACAATATCAAATTAAGTCAGGAGATTATCAATATAGTTTTTATTTGACGCCTTTTAATGGTTCAAAAACTGAATTAGAAAACAGTTTGAAGAAGTTTAAGTATTAATGGTCATTGCGAGGAACGAAGCAATCACACTTAGTTGCTCTCGTTATGAGATTGCTTCGTTCCTCGCAATGACAAAACAAGAACACTAATGTTTCAAAAAAAACATCTCTTTTTTATCTTACTCCTTGCGGGCATTGTCTCCGCACAGGAAATCCATAAAAAAGAGAATACCTTTTTTCAGCCTACCAAAGAATCCTCAAAACCGTGGACGTATTGGTATTGGATGCAAAGCGCTTATTCTAAAGAAGGAATCACAGCCGATTTAGAAGCGATGAAAAGAGCCGGTATTGAAGGTGCATATTTAATGACGATTAAAGGTCCGGCAAATCCGCCATTGATTGATCCGCCTGTTTTGCAGTTAAGCAAAGAATTTTGGGATTTGGTGCGTTGGGCTTTAATCGAAGCAGATCGGGTTGGAGTGAAAATTGGATTTCATCCTGCCGATGGTTTTGCCGTTGCCGGAGGACCTTGGATCACGCCCGAAATGTCAATGCAAAAAGTCGTTTGGAAAGACACTATTGTAAGTGGAAACAACTTTAAAAATCTAAAATTAGCCATTCCGAATCATTACAAAGATTATTATAAAGACATTGCAACGTTTGCCATTCCGGTAAAAGAAAGTTTTATTACATCGGATAAAAAACGTCCAAAAATAACATCAACAAATCCCGAATCAGACGCGACAACTTTAAGTTCATCAGATAAAGACGGGTTATTTAGAATGCCGAAAAAAGGCTGGATTCAATACGAATTTGATGAACCATTTTTGTGTAAATCTGCTCAAATTGAAACCAAAGGGAATAATTATCAGGCGCATCGTTTAATAATTGAAGTCAGCGATGATGGAAAAAACTTCAGAAGTTTAGGAAGATTAACAACACCGCGTCACGGCTGGCAGGATGTTGATGCATTTTACACGCACAGCATTGTTCCCACAAAAGCTAAATACTTTAGATTCGTTTACGATCCCGAAGGAACAGAACCGGGCGCAGAAGATTTAGATCCTGCCAAATGGAACCAAGGTTTAAAAGTGGCAAAAATCTATTTGTCAAACGAACCGTTGATTGACAATTACCAAGGAAAATCGGGAGCTATTTGGCGATTAAGTCCGCAGATAACCGAAAAAGAAATCAACATTGCAGATTGTATCGATCCATCAAAAATGGTCAATATTTCGAAGTTTGTTGATGCAAACGGTCTTTTAAATTGGAAAGCTTCTGCAAAAGGAAATTGGAGAATTATCCGTTTCGGACATACTTCAACAGGACATGAAAATGCAACAGCAGGAGCGGGAAGAGGCTTGGAAGTTGACAAATTTAATGCTGAAGCCATTCGTTTTCAGCTGGATCATTGGTTTGGCGAAATGCTTCGTGTTGCGGGTCCAGAATTAGCTTCAAAAGTCGTTAAAATCCTTCACATGGACAGTTGGGAATGCGGAAGTCAAAACTGGTCGCCTGTTTTTAGAAACGAATTTAAAACCCGCAGAGGTTATGATATTGTAGATTATCTGCCAGTTATGGCGGGAATCCCTGTAAAAGATATTCAGACTTCGGAGAAAGTTTTATACGATGTTCGAAAAACAATTTCAGAACTGGCTGCCGAAAACTTCTTCGGAACTTTAAGACAAATTGCTGACGATGCCAATGTAAAATTCAGTTCAGAAAATGTTGCGCCAACGATGATGAGCGATGGACTTTTGCATTTTAAATATATTGATTATCCAAGTGGTGAATTTTGGCTGAAAAGCCCAACACACGACAAACCAAACGATATGTTAGATGCTATTTCGGGCGGGCATATTTATGGAAAAGACATTATTCAAGCAGAAGCTTTTACGGCTTTAAAAATGGATTGGGACGAACATCCGGGAAATTTAAAAGTGGTTGCCGACAGAAATTATGCTCTGGGAATTAACCGTTTTTTCTATCATGTTTTTGTGCATAATCCGTGGCTGGACAGAAAACCCGGAATGACTTTGGACGGAATTGGAAGCTATTTTCAAAGAGACCAAACTTGGTGGGAACCCGGAAAAGCTTGGTTTGAATATTGCCAAAGAGTACAGTTTCAGTTGCAAAAAGGAAAACCAGTTATTGATTTAGCTGTTTTTATTGGTGAAGATTTACCTTCCCGTTCCATGCTTCCGGATCGTTTAGTGCCTTTTATTCCGAATGTTTTTGGAAAGGAAAGAGTAGGAAGCGAAGCTATTCGTTTGAAAAATGAAGGACAGCCAAGCACTAAAATGCCAAAAGAAGTTAGTTTTTCTAAAAATTCAACCGATTTATCGCAATGGATTAATGCCATGAATGGTTATCAGTACGATTCATTTAATTCAGATGTTTTGATAAACCGCGCAAAAGTAGAGAACGGAAAAATCTCTTTTGGAGGCGGAATTGAATATGGAGCTTTATTGTTTCCGGGAAGTCATAAAATGGCACCAAATAAGCTGCTTTCTTTGGCTTCCGCCGAAAAAATATTGCAGTTAGTAAAAGACGGTGCAACGATTTTTGTGGATGAAAAACCAAATTTACAACCCGGTTTACAATCGAATGATGATTTTAAAAAATGGCAAAATGTAATTGGTGAAATTTGGAATAACTCTAGTGCATCAACTTGGAAAATAGGAAAAGGAACAGTTATAAAATTACCTTATTTAGAAAATGATTTTGCTTCAATTGGAATTTCTCAAGATGTTTATTTTCCAAATTTAAACAGAACCGATTCTGAAACAATTGCCTGGACACATCGTAAATCTGATACCGAAAATGTTTATTTTATTTCGAATCAAAAAGAAGAAAAACGTTCTTTTGAAGCTTCATTTAGAATAGCAGGAAAAATTCCGGTTTGGTACAATCCCGTAACTGATAAAACTTCGGCTTTAGCCAATTGGAAAATCGAAAACGAAAGAACAATTGTTTCGATAGCTTTAGATGCAAACGAATCTGGTTTTGTGATTTTTAAAGAGGAAACAAAAGAGATTTTAGCTCAGAGAAAATCTTCTGAATTTGAAACCGTTCAGACTTTAGATGAAAATTGGGAATTACAATTTGATCCGGCATTTAAAGGTCCAAAAGAGGTTGTAAAAACAAATAAACTTTTTGATTGGAGCACTTCAGAAAATGATCAGATCAAGTATTATTCGGGAACTGTAATTTATAGAAAAGATTTTGTCTGGAAAGGAAAAGATGCGAATAATATCTGGCTTGATTTAGGTGAAATTGCCAATATTGCCGAAATCAAAATCAACGGAAAAGATTGCGGTACACTTTGGACATTTCCTTTTAAAACAGATATTTCGCAAGCCTTGAAAAAAGGAAAAAACACAATAGAAATCAGCATCACAAATACTTGGGCAAACCGATTAATGGGCGACCAAAAACTTCCAAAAGAAGAACGATTAACATGGACAAATGCTGCATTTCGTTTGGAAGGAGAACCGTTGCTAAAAGCAGGTTTATTTGGACCAGTTGTCCTTGTGAAAGAAAAAAGTAAATAAAAATTTAGCCACAGATTAAAATGATTTTCACAGATTATTAATTTTAATCTATTGATAAAATAGAAAATAAGATCAGTTGCCTCCAGCTTTAGCTGGAGGTTTCAAAAGATAACAAGATAAGGGCTTTAGCCAAATAGTTAGTTTGGCTAAAGCCTGAGATGTTGAAAAATAATATAACCTCCAGCTAAAGCTAGAGGCAATTGAAAAATAAAAATATCCACAGATTAGAAAAATCTTTTTAATCCATTTAATCTGTGGCTAATAAAACATAGTAGAAATGAAAAAATCAATTATTGCATTATTAACGATTTTAGCGAGCTTTCAAATCAATGCCAAAATTAAATTACCAGCATTGTTTGCCGACAACATGATGTTGCAGCAAAAATCAAATGCGCCAATTTGGGGCTGGGCAGAAAAGAATGCTAACGTTGTAATCAAAACCTCGTGGGATTCTAAAATCTACAAAGTAAAAGCAGACAATTCTGGTAAATGGAAAACAGAATTAAAAACGGTTTCATTTGGTGGCCCATACACGATTGAAGTTTCAGAAGGAGCTGAAAAAGTAACTATCAAAAATGTTTTACTGGGCGAAGTCTGGCTTTGTTCCGGACAATCAAATATGGAAATGCCGTTAAAAGGATTTCAAGGTCAGCCCGTTAAAAACGGAAATGAAATCATCGTAAGATCAACCAATAAAAACATTCGTTTAATTACAGTTCCAAGAGCGACTGTTTTAGAACCTTTACAAGATTTTGAAGGAAAATGGGAAGAAGCTTCTCCAAAATCAACTTCTAATTTTAGTGCAACGGCTTGGTATTTCGGTTCACTTTTACAAGAAGTTTTAGATGTTCCCGTTGGTTTGATTCATGTTTCTTATGGCGGTTCAAGTATGGAAGCGTGGATGAATCAGGAAATGCTGAAAGATTTCGCAAGCGCTAAAATTCCGACTACAAAAGAAGAATTGGCAAAAGATCCAAATCGTGTTCCTACGACTTTGTTTAACGGAATGCTTTCGCCTGTAATTGGTTACGGAATCAAAGGCTGTATTTGGTATCAGGGAGAATCAAATTACGAAAGAGCTTCTGAGTATACTTCTCTAATGAAAAAAATGGTTTCAAGTTGGAGAGCTTTATGGAAACAAGGAGATTTTCCGTTTTATTACGCTCAGATTGCGCCGTTTAATTATGCTTCTTTTCATCCAAAAGATTATTTAGAAAAATACAATTCAGCTTATATAAGAGAAGCGCAATTAAAAGCTTCAAAAGAAATTCCCAATTCAGGAATGGCCGTTTTAATGGACATTGGAGAAGAAAATAATATTCATCCAATGGACAAGGAAAAAGGAGGGAATAGATTAGCTTTTCAGGCTTTGGCAAAAACATACGGAATTGAAGGTTTCGAATTTGAAAGTCCGAAATACAAATCGATGGAAATAAAAGACGGTTCGGTTACGGTTTCTTTTGATGATGCTGCGAACGGAATTACATCTTACGATAAAGAAGTTACCGGTTTTGAAATAGCTGGAGAAGATAAAGTTTTCTATCCCGCAAAAACGGTTGTGAGAAGGAAATCAGTGGTTTTGACTTCAGATAAAGTGGCTAAACCAGTTGCTGTTCGTTATTTATGGAAAGACTTTGTAAAAGCAGAATTGTTTAGTGCAGGTGGTTTGCCAGTTTCATCTTTTCGAACAGATGAATGGTAATCGATTAAACCTTTTATGATATTTCAAGTCTTATAAGTTCATTTAAGTTATTACTTGATTGGTTAAAAGATTTTTTGAGTTAACCTGCTGGCTATTTAATGGTTGGCAGGTATTTCTTGAAAGCAGAGAAAATAAATTAACATATTCAATAAAAAATATTAATGCAAAGTGGTTCTCCATTTTTAAGTAATTTTATGTCTAAATAAATAAGTGTGAAAAATACAATAATTTTCTTTTTTCTTTTTGCAGGGCTTTTAGTTAAGGCGCAAATTCCTGTGCTTGAAAATTATAATCAGGTTTGGAATACACAGAGCAGCAATTCATCAGAATCGATGCCTTTGGGAGGCGGAGATGTTGGTATGAATGTCTGGGTAGAAAATGGCGATTTGTATTTTTATTTTTCACGAAGCGGAACTTTTGATGAACACAATACTCTATTAAAATTAGGTCGGGTAAAAGTGACTTTAACGCCGAATCCTTTTGCCGGAAAAGAAGGTTTTCATCAGGAATTGAAATTAAAAGATGGTTATATTTTAGTTGGGCAGAATGACACTAAAATCAAACTCTGGGTAGATGTTTTTAAACCGATAATCCATTTAGATTTAGAAAGTAAAACTTCGTTTAAAATGACCGCATCTTATGAAAGCTGGCGTTATAAAAACCGTGATTCAAAAGGAAAAACCAATAATGCGAATTCTTATAAATGGGCACCGCAAGGAGATATTGTTATTTTTAAAGATTCAATTTCATTTGAAAATGACGGAATTAAATTCTATCATAGAAATCGCGAGCAAACCGTTTTTGATGTAGCCGTAAAACAACAGAAAATGGAATCGGTTAAAGAACAAATGCTGAACCCGATTGCGAATTTGACTTTCGGCGGATTTATGACGGGCGATAACCTAAAACCTGATGGAACGTATCTAGGAAAATACCAATCGACAGATTTTAAAGGTTTTAATTTAACGAGCATAAAACCATCTAAAAAACATTCAATAGAAATTTATTTAAATACCAGTCAATCTGATTTAAATACTTGGAATACTGGGCTGCAACATCAGATTTCATCCAATAAAAACGCTTCAAAACAAGCAGAAAAAAACACTCAAAAATGGTGGAATGATTTCTGGAAACGCAGTTTTATTTTTACTCAAAAAAATCAATCGATTGAGAAAGATTCGGTTTACCAAATCGGGCAGAATTATCAGTTGTTTCGATATATGCTGGGATGCAATGCGTATGGAAAATATCCAACAAAATTCAACGGTGGATTATTTACGGTTGATCCTGTTTTTACTAATGCAGCTTTAGATTTTACACCCGATTTCAGGAATTGGGGAGGAGGAACGATGACGGCTCAAAACCAGCGATTGGTTTATTTTCCAATGATAAAAAGCGGCGATTTTGATATGATGAAATCGCAGCTGGATTATTATTTGAGTTTACAAAAAAATGCTGAATTACGAAGTAAAGTGTATTGGAACCATAACGGAGCATCTTTTACTGAACAATTAGAAAATTTCGGATTGCCAAATCCTGCCGAGTACGAATGGAAACGTCCCGCAGATTACGATCCGGGAATGGAGTATAATGCTTGGCTGGAATATGAATGGGATACGGTTTTTGAATTCTGCCAAATGATGTTACAGCAGAAAGAATATGCAGGAGAAGACATTCAAAAATACAATTCGTTTATTATAAGCTGTCTTCGGTTTTTTGATGAACATTATCAATATCTGGCAAAGCAACGAGGGAGAAAAGCTTTGGACGGAAATGGAAAATTAATTTTATATCCCGGTTCTGGTGCTGAAACTTATAAAATGACGTATAATTCTAATAGCACGATTTCGGCTTTACAAGTTATTACAGACAATCTTTTGCAGTTTTCTTCGGTACAATTATCAAAAGAAGAATTGGAATATGTAAAAGGATTTCAAACAAGAATTCCGCCTTTAAACTTCGGACAAATCGAAAATCATAAAGTATTAGTTCCGGCAAAATCTTGGGAACGAGTTAATAATTCTGAGGTTCCGCAATTGTATCCTGTTTATCCGTGGGGAATTTATGGCATTGGAAAACCTGATTTAGAAACGGCTATAAATACATGGAAATACGACTCTGATGCTTTAAAATTTAGAAGTCATATTGGATGGAAACAAGATAATATTTTTTCGGCTCGTTTGGGTTTAACCGAAGAAGCAGCAAAATATAATACTTTAAAAATGGCGAATTCAGACCGACGTTTCCCTGCATTTTGGGGTCCGGGATTTGACTGGGTTCCAGATCATAATTGGGGCGGATCGGGAATGATTGGTATGCAGGAAATGCTTTTACAGGAAACGGATGGGAAAATTTATCTTTTTCCGGCATGGCCAAAAGATTGGAATGTTCATTTCAAATTACATGCAAAACAAAATACTATAATTGAAGCCGAACTTCTAAATGGAGAATTGAAGTTTTTAAAAGTAATTCCGGAACAAAGGAAAAAAGACATTATAAATCTGTTAGGGATTTCAATAGAAAAAAAGAAAAAATTAAACTAACTAACTATTACCAAATAAAATGATTAAGAAATTACTAAGTGCTGCAGTTTTGTCTATGCTTTTGACAGCAAACGGACAAGCACAATCAGTTCAAAATACTGATAAACAAATTGTAAAAGTAGACTTCGATTTTTTTCAAAGAAAATTAGAAGAAGTTCATGATGTAAGTTATGATTCCTGGGTTGTCAGCGATCAAAAAGAAGCCGAAAAAACGTTTAATAATGTGTCATTCAAACTTAAAGGAAACTTTACTTCAAAATGGTATAAAGTTGGAATGAACGCTCCGTTTTATAATAAATTAGGAAGTGACGGTTTGGTTACGGCTGAAAATTTAGAAATGAAAATCAGCGGATTGAAAGCGGGTAAACATACGCTTTTGACTTTTCATAACGCTTTTGATGTAATTACCGGAAAAACTTTTTCGCCTATAAAAATCTACGTAAACGGAAAATTGGAGCAAACGGTAAATGCAAGCCAAAGAGCCAATGCTAAAATTGATGCAGCGATGGCATATATCACTTTTAATGCAGAAGCAGGCAAAGATGTAATTGTTCGTTTTGAGATTGATCCAACTTCAAATCCTGAAGTTATAAAACAGATTGTAATCAATGGTTTTGAAATTGATACGCCAAACTTAATGAATCAGGCGCGTACTCCGGAACCAAAAAACAGAGACGAACATGTTGAAGTAAGTAAAAATTTGATTTTAAAATGGGATGCTGTAAAAAATGTGGCATTTCATAAGTTGTATTTTGGTGAAGACAAAAATGCTGTAGAAAATGCAACAGAATCTTCAAAAGAATTTAAAGGAAAACTGACTGATAAATCGTATTCAGTTTCTGATTTATATTCAGGAACAACTTATTACTGGAGAGTGGATGAAGTAGATAATAATGGTCAGGTAACTTTAGGAAATGTCTGGTCATTTAAACCTGCACAATTAGCTTTTCCGGGAGCTGAAGGTTACGGGCGTTACGCTGTGGGAGGACGCGGCGGAAAAGTAATTGAAGTTACCAATTTAAATGATGATGGACCGGGAAGTTTACGTGATGCTGTAAATCAGGAAATTGGCCCAAGAACGATTGTTTTTAATGTTTCGGGAAATATAAAACTGGCTTCGCGATTAGTGGCAAATCAGCCTTATATCACTATTGCGGGACAAACTGCTCCGGGAGAAGGAATTACAATCAGCAGAGCACCAATTGGATTGACAGGAAATGATGGTGTGGTTCGATTTTTAAAAGTGAGAATTGGCGGCGGAACTACTTATGACGGAATGGGATTAACGGGCGCTGATTACAGTATTATTGATCATTGTTCTATCAGCTGGACTATTGATGAATCATTTAGTTCTCGTGGTGCGCATCATATCTCTTTACAAAGAACTTTAATTTCTGAAGCTTTGAATGTCGCTGGACATGATAAATATGAAGTTGGAAAAATGCACGGATTTGCGGCTACAATTGGCGGTGATATTGGAAGTTTTCATCACAATTTACTGGCTCATAATTACGGAAGAAACTGGAGTATTGGCGGTGGTTTAAACGGAGATGGTTATTATACCGGAAGACTGGATATCACAAATAATGTGGTTTACAACTGGGGGCAAAGAACTACAGACGGTGGGGCAAACGAGGTAAATTTTGTAAATAATTATTACAAACCGGGAGCTTCAACTAAAATATTTGTAGCACTAAATGCGCAGCACGAAGGAGTTGGAAAAGGAATGCAGCGTTATTATTTTAACGGAAACATTATGCCGGGTTATTTTGATGAGAAATCTCAGGATAAAGGAAGAAAATCAACTATAAGTCATAATGAGAAAGTAGAGTATGAAACATTTGTCGACAAACCATTTTTTCCTTCGTATGTAGAAACGCAATCAGCGAAAGCGGCTTATAAAAATGTACTTTCAGATGTTGGAGCGAATCAGCCATTTTTTGACAAACACGATAACCGAATTATAGATGAAACTTTAAAAGGAATTTTTACTTTTAAAGGAAGCAAAAGCGGTTTAGGCGGAATGATCGATAATGAACAAGATGCAGGCGGATGGCCAAATTTTGCTTCAGAAACTCGCCCGGCAGATTGGGATACAGATCATGACGGATTACCAAACTGGTGGGAAAAAGCTTTTGGTTTAAACGAAAATTCAAAAGCTGGTGATTTTTCAGATGCGAATCAGGATGCAGATAAAGACGGATTTACGCAGTTGGATAATTATTTAGACTGGCTGGCGCAGCCTCATTATTTTGTGAATTCGGGAGAGAAAAAGGCTTTAAGTGCAACAGATTACTTCAAAGGTTATGAAAAACCTGTGTATACTTTCTCTGATTTAAAAAATGGAAAAGTGGTTTTAAAAGGAAAAGAAATTGAGTTTACAGCAGTTGAAAAAGGATTCGCTTCTTTCGTCCTAACGGTAAAAGATGCAGACGGAGATTCAATGAGCAGAACGATTAATTTCTTCGTAAAATAAATTATTAAACCATATAAGTGATATAAGAAATTATAAGATTGACTTAATGCTATGTGGTTTAAGTTCAAGAAAGTTTAGTTTAAATGAACTTATATTACTTATATGGTTCAAAATCATTATAAAATGAAAAATTTATTAAATGTTTCCCTTAGCTTGTTTTTTATTAGTGCAGGAATATTGGCACAAAACAAAGGCTTGGTTGCTAATTCAGAAAGTCCGTATTCGAAATTGCAGAGTGTTGGCCTGCAAGATGTAAAATGGACAAACGGTTTCTGGAAAGAACAATTTGATGTAGAAACCAAGAACACGCTGCCTTATATGTGGGATTTGTATCATAATGATTCGATTTCGCATGCTTATAAAAACTTCGAAATTGCAGCAGGTTTAAGCAAAGGAGCTTTTAAAGGGCCTTCGTTTCATGATGGTGATTTCTATAAGATTTTTGAAGGAATGGCAGCCACTTATGCCGTTACAAAAGATAAAAAGCTAGATACCGAAATGGATAAAGCCATTGCGCTTTTCGCGAAAGTACAGCGCAAAGACGGATATATTCATACGCCGGTTTTAATTGACGAGCGCTGGGGAACTTTAGGCCCGGAAGAAGTGAAAAAACAATTAGGTTTTGAGAAATACAATATGGGACATTTAATGACTGCAGCCTGCATTCATTATCGTGCTACAGGAAAAACAAACTTTTTGAATATTGCAAAAGGCGTTGCAGATTTCTTGTATGATTTTTACAAAAAAGCTTCACCAGAATTGGCTCGAAATGCAATTTGTCCATCTCATTATATGGGAATTGTCGAAATGTACAGAACGACTAAAAATCCGAAATATCTGGAATTAGCCAATAATTTAATTGACATTCGCGGAACAACAAATGACGGAACCGATGATAATCAGGATCGAATTCCATTCAGACAACAGACAACTGCAATGGGTCACGCTGTAAGAGCGAACTACCTATACGCCGGAGTTGCAGATTTATATGCGGAAACGGGAGAAAAGAAATTATTAGACAATTTAGAATCCATTTGGGATGATGTAACGTATCGAAAAATGTACATTACAGGAGGTTGCGGATCTTTATACGATGGAGTTTCGCCGGACGGAACGTCTTATAATCCTGCCGATGTACAAAAAATTCATCAGGCTTATGGTCGTCCTTTTCAATTGCCAAATGCAACGGCACATACAGAAACCTGCGCTAATATTGGAAACGTTTTATGGAACTGGAGAATGCTTCAAATTACGGGCGATGCCAAATATGCTGATATTGTAGAATTGGCTTTGTATAATAGCGTACTTTCTGGAATGGATTTAGAGGGAGAAAAATTCCTGTATAACAATCCGCTGAATGTTTCTAACGATTTGCCATTTCATCAGCGTTGGGGAAATGAGCGTGAAGGATATATCGCTTTATCAAATTGTTGTGCACCAAATGTAACCAGAACGGTTGCCGAAATTGGAAATTATGCTTACAATATTTCGAAAGAAGGTTTATATGTGAATTTATACGGAAGTAATCAATTGAAAACAAGGTTTTTAAATGGAGAAGAAATAGAAATTGAACAGCAAACGAATTATCCTTGGGATGGAAAAATAACGCTGAAGATTGTAAAAGCCCCAAAAGATTTACAGAATTTCTTTTTAAGAATTCCGGGTTGGAGTCAGAACGCTTCGGTTTCCATTAATAATGCAAAGATTAATGATAAAATTGTTTCTGGAACTTATCTGAAATTAAATCAAAAATGGAAAAAAGGAGATGTGATTGAATTGAATCTCCCAATGCCGGTTGAATTGATGGAAGCAAATCCGTTGGTTGAAGAAGTTAAAAATCAGGTTGCTGTAAAAAGAGGTCCTTTAGTTTATTGTTTAGAATATGATCAGCTTCCAGCAAAAACAAGTGTAAATGATGTGGCTTTAAATGTGAATTCGAAATTTACAACTAACAACTTTACATTAAATAATAGAAACTTAGTTAGTATTGATGCAGAAGCTGTTTTAAATTTTAATAATTCATGGAATAAAACTTTATATAAACCGCTTTCTTCTAAAGATGCAACTGTGGTACCAGTAAAATTGATTCCGTATTTTGCATGGGGTAATAAAGGAAAAGGGGAAATGACGGTTTGGATGTCGCATTAAATTTTACACGCTGATGAAACGGATTTACTTCGTAAAGACGCGGATTAAAAACAGATTTTTAAATTTCTAAGATTATTAATCGTACAGTTTGTCATTCCGAGGAGCGAGAAATCACACACGTAACTCGACAAATATTAGCAATTAAGATTACTGAATTTATAATTCGATTTCTCGTTTTATTTTCGGTAGAGACGCACAGCAGTGCGTCTTACGTGTTTTTAAGAATGTGTATACGTGACGTAGAAACACTGCTGTGCATCTCTACAATCTAAAAATCTTAAATAAAAAATCATGAAATATATTCTAGCTTTATTTTTACTAACAACATTATCTATATCAGCCCAAACGCTTGATAATAAATTAGCATTAACTGTTGCACAAGACGGTTCTGGAGATTTTAAAACCATTCAGGAAGCGATAAACAATGTCAAGGACAATTCAGAAAAACGAGTTGTAATAACAATAAAGCCAGGAAAGTACGTAGAGAAATTGGAAATTCCGGCTTCTAAAACATTCGTTACTTTAAAAGGAACTGACCGAAATAAAACTATAATTTCATTTGATGACTTTTCGGGGAAACCGCTTCGTGAAAATGATCCATCTGGGAAAAAGACTTTTGGAACTTCAACTTCGTATTCTTTCTTGATTAAAGGAAATGATTGTACTCTTGAAAATCTTACTGTCGAAAATACGGCAGGAAGAGTAGGGCAAGCGGTGGCGCTGCATATTAAAAGTGACAGAGTTATTGTCAAGAACTGTAATATTTTAGGAAATCAGGATACGTTATTTTTATCACAAGAAAATACCCGTACTTATTTCGAAAACTGTTTTATCAACGGTACAACCGATTTTATTTTTGGAGCCGCAACGGCTTATTTTTATAAATGTACAATTGAAAGTTTAACGAGTTCCTATATTACAGCAGCTTCAACTCCGCAAGTTCAGACGTATGGTTTTGTTTTTGTTGAATGTAAACTTACCGCAAAAGACAAATCAGTCGATAAAGTATTTTTAGGAAGACCTTGGAGACCTTATGCCCAAACTATTTTTATCAATACAGATATTGGGTCACATATTATACCCGAAGGCTGGAACGCATGGATTGATAACAGATTTCCTGATAAAGATAAAACAGCTTATTACGCAGAATTTGGAAGTAAAGGTTCAAGCGCAAAAGATTTGTCACAAAGAGTATCCTGGTCGCATCAATTGAAAAAAGAAGATATTAAAAAATACAACCGGGATTTAGTTTTAAATGGATGGAATCCAAATAAATAGTGATTAGATTTAAACTTTGTACGACTCAATTGTTTTCACGTTTGATAAACTATAGGTTTTTTCTGGATTTTGTGCCAAAAAAGCATTTCTATTTTTTTTATTGGTCAGATTTTACGTTTAAAAAAAATATTTTTTTAGTAAAATTTTAAGGAATGTTTTGTAAAGCGAAAACGTTTTCATGTTGTAAGATTTCTACTTTAAAAAAAGGCTTTTCTCTAAAAAGAAGAGCCTTTTTTTCGTTTAATAATGCTAAACTTAACCCATTAAAATACAGTGTTTCAGTACCTGTTTTTGCAGAAAAAACAGCTATTTTTTGTTTTTAATGCTAATTCTTCTGCATTTGCTTTAAAAGCAGTTCTTCTATTTAATTATACTCAAACTTATCGCTTGTTTTTTCTGTTTTGTCTATTTTTTCCTTCTTTTTTTTATTAATATTGTTTTTTTGAGTTAGTTTTTTTTAGATAATGCCAGTAAAGCAGGATAGAACAGGACGGTTCTAATTCGTCATCGTTATATTTTTGGTATACAAAATAAATGTGTTTTTAACATTTAATTTAAGATACATTAAACTTTTTTTAATTTTTGGTATCTTTAAGTGAAACACATTTAACATGACTAACTAACACTAAATAAAACCTAACCAAAAACAAAAACATTTATGAAACAAGCACTTTTAAAGAGATGTAGTTTTCTTTTGTTTACACTGATGAGTGTGATGAGTTATGCTCAAACAACAAACAGCAGTCATGTAACTGTTACAGGTACAGTTACAGATAGCTCATTAGGGCTGTTGCCAGGAGTAAACGTAACTGAGAAATCTTCAAAAAATACAGTTACCACAGATTACAATGGTAAGTATCAAATTAAAGTAAAAAGTGGAGCAACTTTAGTTTTTTCTTTCATTGGAATGAGAAAACAAGAAATACCATTAGATGGACGTATTGTTGTTAATGCAAAATTAACAGAAGATTCTAACCAGCTGGAAAATATCGTTGTTGTAGGTTACGGTACTCAGAAGAAAAAAGAGCTTACGGGAGCTATTGCTACAATCAAACCAGATGATTTAATGGATTTGCCGGTAACCAACTTATCCGATGCATTAAAAGGATTAGTTCCTGGTCTTGCAGTTAGTGGAGGTTCAGGACGCCCTGGAGACGCTGCGACTATTCAAATTCGTCAAACTTTTGGTTTCTCAAAAGATGGAAATTCAACAATACCTTTAGTTGTAATCGATGATATGGTTCAGGTTGATCCAGCAACAGGTAAAGCTACGTTAGATGCTTTTAATAGATTGGATCCTTCAGAAATCGAAAGTATTACAGTTTTAAAAGATGCGTCAGCGGCTATTTATGGTTCTCGTGCATCTCAAGGAGCGATTGTTGTAAAAACTAAGAGAGGAAAAGCAGGTAAAGCTAAATTTAGTTATAACAGTCAATTTGTAGTTAATGACGCTGTAAGCCATACTAAAACAATGAATGCTTATGAATATGGAGTTTTTAATAACAGGTTTTTAACAGGACAAAATCCAACTATTGCTCCGGCTAGCTTATTTTCTCCAGCGGAATTAGAAGAAATGAAAGGTTTGAACTATGACTGGCTTAAAGAAGCATGGAAACCAGCTATACAGCAAAAACATTCGTTTAACGTAAGTGGAGGAAGTGAAGATATTACTTATTTTGCAGGAGCAACTTACTTAACGCAAGATGCAAATCTTGGATATCAAAAATATGATAAATGGAATTATCGTACAGGAATTAATGCAAAAATTGCAAAGAATTTAGATTTCTCTGCGGCTATTTCTGGAACTTCTGCATTTATCGATAAATCGTTTACTAAAGCGGCAGCAAATATTAGTGACGGCGGTTATGGAACAGCAGCAGGTGGTGAACAGGCTGATTATGGATACTTAGTACACATGCCAAAATTTATTCCATGGGAAACTACAGTTGACGGCAAACAATATTATATGTCTCCTTTTCCTAATACGAATAAAAATTTTGGAAGTGCAAATGCAAATAATAATATCGCAGGATGGAACTATTTTGCCAACCTAAATAATGGTTCGCACCAAACAACAGATGATTCTTCTTTCAATGTAAATGCTTCTTTGAATTATAAAGTAGAAGCAATTAAAGGTTTGTCTTTTAAAGCAACTTTTGCACGAACTAAAAATTCTACTTATTCAGAACAAATTCAATTGCCGTATGATCTGGCAAGAATTAAAAATTATGATTTAGCAGATAATCACCTTGCTAGTGCAGCGTATCCTAGTGCAATTGAAAAAAATCCAGAAGTAGGTGGTATAATTGATTACGCGATAGAAACTAACGTTCGAAACGCCAGAGTATATTATAATAGTAATTTTTCTAAGAGTACTCAAGCAGATTTTTTTGCGAACTATAACAGAACTTTCGGAGATCATCAGGTTAGCGGAATGTTTGGTATTGAAAGATCTGAATCTGAGTGGCAAAGTACACGTTTAGCTTATACAAATACTCCAAAAGATTATCTAGGGGATTGGCGTACAGCTGGAACAGTAGATACAGGTAACTCTACCGCTTTAAAAGGAAATAATGCAACACTTTCATATTTTGGAACTTTAAATTACAACTATAAGTCAAAATATTTATTACAATTCCTTTTACGTAGTGATGCTTCTACAAAGTTTGCACCAGAAAATTATTGGGGAACTTTTCCTTCTCTTCAATTGGGTTGGGTAGCTTCTAAAGAAGAATGGTTTGAAAGAATTTTGCCAACGGTAAATTTCTTTAAATTAAGATATTCTATTGGTAAAACAGGAAAAGATAATCTTCAGCCTTGGAAATGGTATCAATTTTATGATCTTACAGTTAATAAAGGCTGGCAATTTGGAGAAAATGGAGGTCAATTAGGATCTGGATTATCTCCTAAAGTAAATCCAAACAGAAATGCAAAATGGGATTCTACTTTAAAACATAACCTTGGTTTAGATTTAGCTTTTTTAAGAAGCAGATTACAGATTACAGCAGATTTCTATTATGACATAACAAAAGATATGTTAACAGATATGGGTAGTGCAACAGGTGTACCAATTGCTGTTGGTGGAGCTTTTGCAGAACAAAATTATGCGCAAGTTGATGCTTGGGGATCTGAGTTAAGCGTTAACTGGAGCGATAAAAGAGGTAAATTTAGTTATGATGTTGGAGTAAACTTTAGTTATGCAGATAACAAAATTGTAAAATTCCCAGATCAAGGAAATTTACTTCCATCTAATAATACAAGAAGAGAAGGATATTCAGAAGGATTTAATCCAGTATGGGGATTCAAAACATGGAATGAAACATCAACAGGAGATGGTATTTTACGTACAGATCAGGATGTTACTAATTATTGGAATTATTTATCTCAAAATGCAGCTGCGGCTGGTGTTGCGCCAAGTTATTTGGGAATAACTGACCCTGCTAAACTTCAAAAAGGATCATTAGCTTATCAGGATCTAGGTGGTGTGCTTAACCCTGATGGAACTCTTAGTGGACCTAACGGTCAAATTCTTGTAGGAAACGATTATGCTAAATTAGCCAAGAGCAGCAGAACGTATGGATTTACTACCAATTTAGGAATGAAATACAGCAGTTTTTCTTTAAGAACTCAAATCTCAACATCTTGGGGAGGAGCAAATTTTGTTGACTTAGTAAGTCAGGGAACTTCTAGTGCTAATAATATGTGGGCTCGTGAACCATTTTGGAATGATATGTACGGGTCTGATAATCCAAATGGTAAATACCCTAATTTAGCACAAACAGGTGTATTAAATCCTTCTGATTTTTGGCAGATAAGTACTTTCCGTTGTTTTGTTAGAAATTTAACTGTAGCATATGAAATTCCTAAACAAGCTTTAGCTAAAACTAAAATACAGAATATATCATTAGGTGTAACCGGTAATAATCTTTGGGATTTATATAACCCATATCCAGGTCATTATCGCAATATGTACGACAATTCTTCTGTAGGTTATCCTACTCTTAGATCATGGTCGCTTAATTTAAACGTATCATTCTAATTTAAATTCGATATCAATTATGAAAACAAAACTTAATATATATATACTTTCAGCACTTGTACTTGTTTTAGGTGTTTCTTGCAGCGAGAATTTCCTGGAAGAGGTTAAGCCTATCGGACAGTATGATGATTCATTCTATCAAAGTCAGGCACGTGTACAAGCGTATGTTGATAATCAATACTTTGATTTTTTTGCAGCTTTTAAATCACCAACATCAACTGTAATTGGGGTTTATAATGATGTAAACACGAAACTAACAGAAGAGCAGGGAGGAGTTCAGGATTATATTAATCCAAGTAAACTACTTAATAGTCCTGATGTAGCAAAAGATTATTTTGGTGCTAAAATTGGTACCGGTTTAGTTAATAATGCCTATACCAGAATTAGAGAATGTAATAATTTAATCGAGGATATTGATGTAAAAGGAGCTGCTTTAGATAAAACATTCCGCGATCAGGCAAAAGGTCAAATGTATTACATGCGTGCTATACAGTATTTTGATTTAATGCGTACTTATGGTGGTGTTCCTATCGTTACAAAGGTTATGTCTCCATCTGTAGATGATGAAAGTATAAAACTTCCAAGAGCAAAAGTATCTGAGGTAGTGGCTCAAATAGTAGCAGATTTAGACATGGCAGCTAGTTTATTGCCTGGAGACTGGAATTCTGCAAATTATGGACGTTTTACAAAAGGAGCAGCTTTAGCTCAAAAATCTCGTGTGTTATTAACTTTTGCGAGTCCTTTATTTAATAAAAGCTGGGATGGTTCAAATGAGCGTTGGCAAGCAGCTCTGGATGCTGGATTGGCAGCAGAAAGTGTATTAACGCAAAATGGTTATGGATTGTATGGAAATTCAATTAAAGAATGGAATGACATGTTTTTAATTGATAATGTTAAGTGTAGAGAAGCAATCACTGTTCAGCTTTTATCGAGCTCAAATAGTGATGTAAATTTTAACATAAACAATAACTGGGAGAAATCGATTCGTTTACCAAGTCAAGGAGGAAACGGTGGTGTTTCTGCTCCAAAAGAAATGATTGATTTATTTCCAATGGGAGATGGTAGAAGACCAACTGCTGCAAATGGATACAATGATTTTACATTCTTCGTTAATCGTGACCCAAGATTTTACAGAACATTTGCTTTCTCAGGAGTTAAATGGGGATATAAAGAAAATGCTAATGCAGTTCTATGGTCTTACCGCTGGTTAGATAATAAGAATAAACCTTATTTTAATGACCTTAACAGTACATCAACAAGCCCTGCATTTGTTCGAAAAATGACAAATACAACAGCAACCAATGCCGTAAATTATGCATATTCACCAACTGACATTATGGAATACCGTTATGCAGAGTTACTATTGAATATTGCAGAATGTTATGCAGCATTAGGGCAAACGGGTAATACTTTAGCCTATTTAGGAAAAATCAGAGCTCGTGTTGGTATTCCTGCAGCAAACAATTATGGAATTGGTACATTGGCAGATAAATATGCAGCTATAGAAGCGGTATTATATGAGCGTAGAGTTGAGTTAGCATACGAAGGAAAACGTTACTGGGATGTACAACGTTGGAAATTATACAGCGATGAACCACTTGGACCTAATACAAGCAACAGCTGTCAAAAATTAGGTTTAGCACCTATTAATGGAACTCAGCGAACAGGAAATTACCTGCAGTACAAAACAACTGCAACAGCAGCAGATCCTTTAGCAGCTTCACGCGCAGGCATACTTGCAGATCCTGATTCGGCTAATTTCGAAGCACAGTTAAGTACATTAGCGGCATATTATAATGATAATTTTGTACTTGCCACTTTAGTTACACCAATGGATAATGTTAGTGGAGCAGCCGTTAAAATTAAATTCAATCCAAACTATTACATAAGTGGTCTTAATACAACAGCTTTAACATCTAACCCTTGGTTATTACAAACAATAGGCTGGAATGATAATTTTGGAGGTGCAGGAACTTATAATTATCAAGAATAAGATAAGCACGATGAATTGCCCTAAATCATTAAGCATATCTAATAATAAACAACAAAATTAAACATGACAAATCTTCACCTGTATTCTACTTAGATGCAGGTGATTTGTTTAAACAGAATTACCAAAATCAAAATTAACATGAAAAATTCCGCATTATTTATCTTGACCCTGCTGTTTTTGGGAAATGCAAAATGTTTCGCTCAATACCCAAAATTAAGTGCAGAAGTTCAGGCGCAGGAAAAAGCTATTAAAGACGAAGCAAACAGACTTTCTGATGAAGCTTGGGCTAAAGCTTTAGTAGTTATTGAAGAAGAAGCAAAACACGGTAAACCATACATTCCATGGGCATCTCGTCCAAATGATTTACCTCAGGCAGAAATTCCTGCTTTCCCGGGTGCAGAAGGAGGCGGAATGTTCACTTTTGGAGGTCGCGGTGGAAAAGTTTACACGGTAACAAGTTTAGAAGACCGCGGTCCAGGAACGCTTCGTGACGCATGTGAACAAGGAGGAGCAAGAATAATAGTATTTAATGTTTCAGGAATTATCAGAATCAAAAGTCCGTTAATTATTCGTGCACCATACATCACAATTGCAGGACAAACAGCTCCGGGTGACGGTATCTGTGTTGCCGGAGAATCAGTTTGGATCGACACACACGATGTAATTATCAGACACATGCGTTTCCGCAGAGGAGAAACTTTCGTAGGACGTCGTGATGATGCAATTGGAGGAAATCCTGTTGGAAATATTATGATCGACCACGTATCAGCAACTTGGGGATTAGATGAAAATATGTCAATTTACAGACACATTTACAGCCCGGGTGCAGGTTATGCAGATGTAAAAGTAGGAACAGTAAATATTACAATCCAGAACAGTTTATTCGGAGAAGCTTTGGATACTTACAATCACGCTTTCGGAAGTACTTTAGGTGGAGAAAACTGTTCCTTTATGAGAAATATGTGGGCTAATAACGCAGGAAGAAACCCTTCTATCGGCTGGAACGGAATTTTCAACTTTGTAAACAATGTAGTTTTCAACTGGTACAACAGATCTACAGACGGAGGTGATTATACAGCAAATTACAACATCATCAATAACTTTTACAAGCCAGGTCCAGTAACTGATTTATCTCAGCCAATAAGCTATAGAATCTTAAAACCAGAATCAGGAAGAAGCAAATTACCATATATGGTTTTTGGTAGAGTTTATGCAAACGGAAACGTAGTAAACAATAATGAAAAAGTAACAAAAGACAACTGGGACGGCGGAATTCAACTTGAAAATAAAAAAGGAGAATTAATGTCTTATGACGAAGCAAAAGTCTATTTCGATAAAATGAAAGCAGACAAACCTTTCCCAATGCCTTGGTTCAATAAATTCATGACTGCAGAAGAATCGTATGAATTTGTACTTAAAAATGTTGGAGCAACTTTACCAATTAGAGATAAAGTGGACGAAAGAATCGTAAGAACAGTAAAAACAGGAGTTCCTGAATACGCAAAAGGATTAGAGAAAAAAGAATTTTATCAATTCGAACACAGACGTTTACCGATGGATTCTTATAAAAAAGGAATCATTACAGATATTTCTCAAGTTGGAGGATATCCAGAATACAAAGGAAAACCTTATGTAGACACAGACAAAGACGGAATGCCGGACGCATGGGAGAAAAAATATGGTTTAAATCCAAATGATCCATCAGATGCACAAGGAGATTTAAACGAAGACGGATATACAAATATTGAAGATTACATCAACGGTGTAAATCCAGCAATAAAAGTAAACTGGAAAGATCTTGCTAATAATAAAGAAACATTAGTTCGACCAATATTAGATTTAAAATAAGAAACATTTTGAAAACATTCTTGTTTCGCAATGAAATGAGAATGTTTTTAAATATTAAAATATCACGAAAAGATGGCATTAAGAAAATTTAATATCAGTTTTTTAGCATTGGTTTTTACATTTTCAGCATTAAATGCACAGCAGCATTTAGATCCTGAATATATCAAAATAACCAATGAAAGAGCAGCAAAAATCGTTGCCAAATTAGACTTAAAAGATGCTAAAAAAGAAACATCAGTTTCAAATATTGTAGCACAGCAATTTAGGGATTTAAGCGAAATTCAGGATGGAAGAGACGCTGAAATCAAAAAAATAAAAGACGATAGCAGTTTAGCAAAAGAAAAACAAAACGAGAAAATTGATAAACTAAAATCAAAAGCAGATGAATCAATTGAAAAACTGCATAAATCTTACCTTAAAAAATTAGGAAAAGAATTATCAGAAGACAAAATTACTGAAGTTAAAGACGGAATGACTTATGGAGTACTTCCAATAACTGTTGCAGGTTATAATGATATGCTTCCAAATTTAACTGCAGAACAAAAAGACTATATCTATAAAGCTTTAGTAGAAGCCAGAGAACATGCAATGGACGGCGGTTCATCTAAAGAAAAACACGGATGGTTTGGTAAATACAAAGGAAGAATCAATAACTATTTATCAAAACAAGGTTACGATCTAAACAAGGAAAGTGCTGACTGGCACAAACGTCTTGAAGAAAAAGAAAAAAGTAAAGTAAAGGATTCTACTTCAAAAGAATAATACGCTATAAACTTTACACCAAAAAACTATAAACCTTAGATTATCTTTTCATGCAGACTATCTTCCCAATAACCACATTAAAAAGAACCATGATGATTTTTTCATTTTGTTCTTTCTTTACTTCAGCATATGCACAATATCCAGAAATTCCGAAACCGCTTCAAGACAAAGCCGATGCAATATTGGCCGATGAAGAAAAAAGGTTAGCCGAAATCTGGAAAAATAATTACAGTACAATACAGGCAGAAGCCAAACAAGGAAAACCTTATTTACCTTGGGCATCTTACCCTAAAGATTTCGTTCAGGCAGATATTCCTGCCTTTCCGGGAGCTGAAGGCGGCGGAGCATTTACACAAGGCGGCCGCGGCGGAAAAATATTTGTAGTAACCAGTTTAGAAGACAGCGGAAAAGGAACTTTTCGCGAAGCCTGTGAAGCCGTTGGAGCCAGAACAATCGTATTCAATGTTTCTGGAATAATTCAATTGAAAAAAAGAATCAGCATGCGTGCGCCGTACGTTACAATTGCAGGACAAACTGCTCCAGGCGACGGAATTTGCATTGCAGGAGAAACTTTAGAAATTGATACACACGACGTTATTATCAGACATATGCGTTTTCGTCGTGGTGCAACAGAAGTAACCAGAAGAGATGACGCACTTGGCGGAAATCCAATAGGAAATATAATCGTAGACCACTGCTCAGTAAGCTGGGGATTAGACGAAAATATTTCATTGTACAGACATCAGTTTGCTGCCAATGAAAAATCTAAATTAGAAAAACTGCCAGCATGTAATATTACCATTCAAAATACCATTTCTTCAGAAGGTTTAGATACTTACAATCATGCCTTCGGAAGTACAATTGGCGGACTAAACAGCACGTTTATGCGTAATTTATGGGCTGATAATATTTCAAGAAATGCCTCTATAGGAATGTACGGCGATTTTAATTTCGTAAACAATGTGATTTTCAATTGGTGGAACCGTTCCCTTGACGGAGGAGATTATCGTTCGATGTTTAACATCATCAATAATTATTTCAAACCTGGACCAATTACACCTTCAGATCAGCCAATTCGTTACAGAATTCTAAAACCAGAATCAGGATATATGAAACCAAAAACATACGGAAGAGCTTATGTTTCTGGAAACTTTATTGTTGGTTCTCCAGAAGTTACAGCCGATAACTGGAATGGCGGTGTACAATTAGAAGATCTTCCCGAAGCAGAAGTAAAATCATATTTAGAATATATCAAACAGCCAAAAGCTTTTACAATGCCTCATATTACCATTATGAAAGCAGAAGAAGCCTATGAATTTGTTTTAAATAATGTTGGAGCAACAATTCCTAAAAGAGACATGGTTGACGAAAGAATTATCAAACAAGTTCGCACAGGAAAAATTGAAGTTAAAGACGGTTTAGAAAACGCCATTGGAAAAGATTTTATTAAAAGAAGATTACCTGCAGACTCTTATAAAAAAGGAATTATAACACACCCTGACCAAGTAGGCGGTTATCCGGTTTACAAAGGAAAAGCCTATAAAGATTCTGATAATGATGGAATTCCAGACGCATGGGAAAAGAAAAATGGTTTAAACCCGAATGATCCTTCAGACGCCAACAAAGATGCAAACGGCGACGGATATACCAACATCGAGAAATATTTTAACGGAATTGATCCAAACAGTAAAATTGATTGGACAAAAACCGAAAACAATACAGATACATTAGCAAAATCAAAAGGATTATTGCAATAAAGTCTTAAATTTAGTCACGTCAATATTCTCAAAGCAAACCTGACAGGTTTTTAAAACCTGTCAGGTTTAATAAGCATAAAGAATGTCCCTAAAGTTTGTCATTTCGACGAAGGAGAAATCACATGTGCTATTCGACAAAGATTGGCGATTTTCGGTGCGGAGTTTCTAGTGCGATTTCTCCTTCGTCGAAATGACAAGATTGCGAAAAATGTAAAATTTAAAATTCTATAAAATTGAATTTCAATAATTTAAAAAATATTATTTCTTTCAAATACACATTGGTTTTAGTGTGCTTGGCTTTGTCTTTTGGTGAAAACATCACAGCACAAAACAATTTCCCAGATATTGTAAAAACAAAAGAAGGAAAACTTTCTTTTACGGCAGACAGCAAAGGAAATCAAATTCCTGATTTTTCATATGCAGGATATATGGCTTCTGAAATAGCAATTCCGAATGTGGAGAATAAAATTTTTGTTTCAAAACAAGAAGAAGATGCCACAGAAAGAATTCAGGCAGCAATTGATTATGTAAGTAATTTGAAACCAAATAAATCAGGATTTCGCGGCGCTGTACTTTTAGATAAAGGAATCTTTAAAATCAACGGAACTTTATTCATTAAAAAATCAGGAGTCGTTTTACGCGGAAGCGGAAATACTGAAAACGGAACAATTCTATTAGGAACCGGATTAAAACGAGAAGCACTAATTAGAGTTTTAGGAACTGATGATAAAAAATTAGGAGAAACTTTTGAATTCAATACAGCTTATACACCACTTGGAACAAAAAAAATCCAATTAAAAAATACTTCTAAATTAAAACCATCTGATGAAATTATCATCACTAAACCTTTAACCGATAATTGGATTAAAGAATTAAAAATGGATGATTTTGGAGCAGAAACCGGTTGGGTTGGTTGGAAGAAAAATGATTGGGATATCACATGGAGTAGAGTCGTAACCAACATTAATGGTAATGAAGTAACGCTAAATGCACCGTTAACAATGACTTTGGATGATGTTTACGGACAAGCCAAAGTAACGGTTTATTCTTGGTCAGGAAGAATTGAGCAAATCGGAATAGAAAATATTCTGATGAAATCAACTTATGATCAGTCAAAACCAAAAGACGAAGAACACAGATGGCTAGGAATTAGCATCGAAAACACAAAAAATGCGTGGGTAAAACAAGTGAATTTCAAGCATTTTTCTGGAGGAGCGGTCGCCTTATTAAAATCAGCGCAGCAAATTACAGTTGAAGATTGTATCGCAACAGAACCTGTTTCTGAAATCGCAGGTTTTAGACGTCATACTTTTTATACCGAAGGGCAGCAAACACTATTTCAACGTTGCTACTCAGAATATGGTTACCACGATTTTGCAGTAGGCGGATTTGGAACGACAGGACCAAATGCATTTATTCAATGCGAGTCGTTTATGCCTTTTAATAATAGCGGAGCAATAGGCAGTTGGGCAACTGGAGTATTATTTGAAGTTTCTTATATAGACGGGCATGCTTTAAGTTATAATAATAGAGAACAAAATGGCAGAGGCGCAGGATGGACCGCTGCAAACAGTGTAATCTGGGAAACATCAGCATCTAAAATAGAATGTTACAGTCCGCCAACAGCACAAAACTGGGCTTTTGGAACTTGGGGCGGAATCATGGCTGGCGACGGTCATTGGAAAGATGTAAACGGACATATCAATCCGAGAAGTTTGTTTTATGCACAATTAGAAAATCGTTTAGGACAACTTCCTGTAAAACCTTTTATTTATGATTTAGGTTCAGAACCTTCATCAAGTCCCGAAGTTGAAGCAGCACAAGAATTAACCAAAAATTCAGTTGCTCCAAAAGAAAGTTTACTGGAATGGATTGCAGAAGTTTCAAAAGCAAATCCAATTGATACGAACAATTCAGGTCTTAAAAATGCCAATGATTTAAAGATAAACTCGGCACAAAATATAAATTCCAACAATAAAGTAATAACAAAAAATGGCTGGCTTACTTATGATAATAAAGTAATAGCAGGAAACCGATTAAGTGTTCCATGGTGGAGAGGAAGTCTTAGAGACAGCGACATTTCTAAGTCATTACCAGACGTTACCAGATTTGTTCCCGGCAGAACCGGAACAGGTTTTACAGACAATATCAACGAAGTTTCAGATTATTTAAGTACCAATAATATGGTCGTTTTAGAACATAATTATGGTTTATGGTACGAGCGAAGAATGGACGATCACGAACGAGTTCGCCGTTTTGATGCCGATGTCTGGCCGCCATTTTACGAACAGCCATTCGCAAGAAGCGGACAGGATTTAGCCTGGGATCAATTGAGTAAATACGATCTAACAAAATTCAATGATTGGTATTGGGATCGTTTGTCTCTTTTTGCAGATTTGGCAGAAACCAAAGGACAATTGCTAATCAATCAGCAGTATTTTCAACATAATATTATAGAAGCCGGAGCGCATTGGGCGAGTTCACCTTGGCGTTCGGCAAATAATATAAACAGTACAGGTTTTCCGGAACCGCCGCCGTATGCGGGTGACAAACGTATCTTTATGGCAGAGCAATTTTACGACGTTAACAATCCTGCCAGAAGAAAATTGCACCAAGGATTTATTCGTAAATCATTAGAAAATTTTCAGGAAAACAGCAACGTAATTCAATTAACAAGTGCCGAATATACGGGTCCGCTTCATTTCATGGAATTTTGGATTGATGAAGTACAGAAATGGAAAGACGAAACAGGTAAAAAAGGAATTATTGGTTTAAGCGCGACAAAAGATGTTCAGGATGCTATTTTAAATGATGCACAAAGAGCCAAAACAGTAGATTTAATAGACATTCGTTATTGGTATTATAAAGAAGACGGAACAGCATACGCACCACAAGGCGGATTAAATTTAGCACCAAGACAACACGCAAGAAAATTAAAAACCGGAAAAGAAACAGACGATCAGGTGTATCGTGCTGTTCGTGAATATCGAGAAAAATATCCTGAAAAAGTTATTTTATATTCGACAGATGCTTCTTCAAGATTTGGATGGCCAGCTTTAATGGCAGGAGCTTCAATGCCAAACATTCCAAAAATTGCACTTCCGGAATTTTATTCCGCTTTAAGCGAAATGAAATTAGTGAACGGAAACACGTTTTCAGATAATCTTTGGAAATTAGAAAATAAAGGAAAAAGCTATCTTTTCTATTTAAAAAACAACCAAGATATCACAATTGATTTATCAAATGAAAAAGGAACTTTCGAAGTATATACAATAAGCGCCACAACAGGAATTATCACCAAAAAAGCAAACATAAACGGAGGAAAACAAATAACAATCCCACAATCCGAAATAAAAGAAAAAGTGCTTTTTGTAGTGAAAAAATAATTGCCCACGGATGGAACTGATAAAACAGATTTACACAGATAATTTTAAAAATTAAAGATTAAGAATCAAAAATTAAAAAATAAATCTGTTCAATCTGCATGAAAAAAATAAACCAGCGAAAACCCGTTCAATCAGTTAAACCTGTGGCCCAACCAAAAAAACATAAATTCAAAATAAACCAAAATGAATCTGAAAATTAAATATTTATTCGTCTTAAGTATAAGCTTTCTGCTGGCAGCACAAAGCGGATTTTCGCAATCAACAAAAGGCGCACTGCCTCAAATTAAAGTTTCTAAAAACCAGCATTATTTTATTACTGAAGATGGAAAACCATTTTTCTGGTTAGGTGACACAGGCTGGCTGACATTCGGAAAACTAGACAGAGTAGGCATTGATAAATATTTTAAAGACAGAAAAGAAAAAGGATTCAATGTTGTTCAGGTAATGGTTTTGCATAATATAAATGCCGTTAACGTTTATGGCGATGCTGCTTTAATCAACGAAGATGTTTCAAAACCATTAACAACATCTGGAAACAATTTCAACAACACATCAGAATACGATTATTGGGATCACGTAGATTATACTTTAGATGTGGCTCAGAAAAACGGAATTTATGTTGCAATGGTTCCGGTTTGGGGAACAAACGTTTCAAAAGGAAATAAAGTAAGCAAAGAACAGGCAATAGTTTACGCTAAATTTTTAGCTGACAGATATAAAAGCAGATCCAACGTAATTTGGTTAAACGGAGGCGATACACATGGAAATGAATTTCAGGATATATGGAACGCCATCGGAAATACCTTAAAAACAAACAATCCAAATCAGTTAGTGACTTTTCACCCGTTTGGGAGAACCGATTCTTCAGAAAACTTTCACAACGAAAAATGGCTGGATTTCAATATGTTTCAGTCAGGGCACAGAAGATACGATCAGGATTCATCAAAAACGAATTTCAAAGAAGACAATTACAAATTCGTTCTAAGAGATTTCGAATTAAAACCAACAAAACCTACACTCGATGGAGAACCATCTTACGAAGGAATTCCACACGGTTTACACGATACTTTACAACCAAAATGGACAGCAAATGATGTTCGCCGTTACGGATATTGGTCGGTACTTTCAGGTGCAGCCGGTTATACATACGGACACAATGCCGTAATGCAAATGTTCAGAAAAGGAGATAAACCAGCGTACGGGAATAAAGAATTATGGACATCGGCAATTGATGCGCCAGGAGCAAAGCAAATGATTTACATCAAAAAACTAATGTTAGAATTTCCGTTTTTAGAAGGAATTCCAGATACTTCATTAATTGCTAACCAAGGAGAAAAATACGATTACATTTCTGCAATAAAAGGAAAAAAGTACGCTTTGATTTACACTTACAACGGAAGAAAAATCGAAGTAAATATGGGCAAGATTTCTGGAGATAAAGTCACAGGAACTTGGTACAATCCAAGAAATGGACAAAAAATAAAAATAGGAATTGTAGATAATAAAGGAACTAAAGAATTCCAGCCTTTAGGTAAAAAAGAAGATGGTAATGACTGGGTTTTGATTTTAAGTACAAAGTAACCACACAGCTTGTCATTGCGAGGAACGAAGCAACCTCACTAACCATAAGACACAAAGTTTGATTTTGTAAATGGGATTGCTTTGTTCCTCTCAATGACAAAAAATGAGAATAAAATATTTCACGCAGATTAAAAAGATTTAAGCAGATTCTGCAGAAATTTTGAAAATATAAATCGGCGCTAATCTGCTAAAATCTGCCAGATCTGCGTGAAACAAAAAAATACAGCTATGAAAAACATATTAATAATTCTCTGCTTCATAACAGGATTAAACACCGCTTTTGCAAACGACGGCTGGCTAAACATCCTAAATGAAGGAGGAAACAACAAAGGAATAAAATGTACCGAAGCCATTCAAAATGCCATAGAAAAAGCATCTAAAAACGGCGGTGGAACCATTTTTTTTCCAGCAGGAGAATATTTAACCGGAGCTTTAAAACTAAAAAGTAATATCACAATCTATTTAGATTCTGGTGCACTTTTAAAATTTTCAGACAATTTTGATGATTATCTTCCATACGTAGAAATGCGTTACGAAGGATTAGTAATGAAATCTTTCTCGCCCTTATTCTATGCCAAAGACGCCGAAAATATCACCATTACTGGAAGAGGCGTAATCGACGGACAAGGAAAAGCATGGTGGAATGAAGTCTATAGAATCGAAACTGCAAAAGGCCCGATTCCGTTAACGAAATACCAAAAAATGTGGGAAGAGCAAAATCAGGGAATTGTATATTCTGATTACTATAAAAGAACAATCGATAAAAAGTTTTTCAGACCTTCTTTCTTTCAGGCTTATGGCTGTAAAAATATTTTAATCGAAGGCGTAACATTCCAAAATTCGCCTTTTTGGACGATTAATCCTGAATTCTGCGATAATGTAACCGTAACCGGGGTTTCAATTTTTAATCCGCATTCACCAAATACAGACGGAATTAATCCATCGTCTTGCAAAAATGTTCATATTTCAAATTGTCATATAAGCGTTGGAGACGACTGTATTACCATCAAATCAGGAAGAGACGAGGACGGACGTAAATATGGAGTTCCAACAGAAAATGTTACAATTACAAATTGTACCATGTTAAGCGGTCACGGCGGCGTTGTTATTGGAAGTGAAATGTCGGGCGGAATCAAAAAAATCACCATTTCAAACTGTGTTTTCGACGGAACAGACCGCGGAATTCGAATTAAAGCAGCACGAGGAAGAGGCGGTGTTGTAGAAGATATTCGCGTAGATAATATCGTGATGAAAAACATAAAAGAAGAAGCAATCGTATTGAGTCTTTTTTATGATAAAGACACCAAAGCTGAACCTGTAACCGAAAAGACTCCGATTTTTAGAAACATTCACATGAGCAACATAACAGCTTCAAACGTAAACAAAGCGGGACAAATTCTAGGAATTACCGAAATGCCAATTCAAAACATCACGTTCTCAAACATCAACATGGACGGAAAAGAAGGTTTTACGGTAAACACAGCGACAGATGTAGAATTTCATGATGTAAAAGTAAATGCGACAATTGGTTCTTCTTTCAAAATATCACATTCAAAAAATATCATTTTAGATAACGTTGGATCTTCAACACCAATAAAAGGAATTCCGGTTATCAAATTAGAGAATGTTTCGAATGCGTTGATTAATAATAATTTTCCATTTAATGCAACGGATATTTTTATCGAAGCAAATGGAAAAGAAACAAGGAATATTTTCCTGAAAAACAATGTTTTTAATAATGTAACAACACCGGTTAAAAAAGGAGCTTCTTTAGATAAAAAAGCAATTATAGAATAGATTACACAAAAGAATAATATCACACAGATTTCACGGATTTACACCAATTTAATTCGTGCTAATTAGTGAAATCCGTGTTTAATTTGACAACATGAAAAAAATATTCATCATATTAACCTTTTCCCTTTTTGCGATCAGTTATTCGCAGAAAAAGAAAGATTTATATCTTTTTACGTCGTTTCGCGAACCCGCGACAGAAGGTTTGTATTTGGCGTACAGCGAAGACGGTTACAACTGGAAAGGTTTAGAAGGTTCATTCTTAAAACCAGAAATCGGAACAAGCAAAATTATGCGTGACCCGTCAATCACAAAAGGAGCTGATGGAACCTATCATATGGTTTGGACAACCGACTGGAAAGGCGGAAACGGTTTTGGATATGCAAGTTCAAAAGATTTAATTCATTGGTCAAAACAAGAATATATTCCGGTAATGAAAAACGAACCGGAAGTCGTAAACGTTTGGGCACCAGAGATTTTTTATGATGATGTAAAAAAAGAATACATAATTATCTGGGCATCAACAATTCCGTTTAGATTTGAAAAAGGAGTGGAAGAAGAGAAAAATAACCACAGAATGTATTATGTTACCACAAAGGATTTTAAAACATTCTCAGACAAGAAATTGTATTACGATCCGGGTTTCAGCGTGATTGACTGTGTGATTGTAAAGAAAGGAAAAAAAGATTATGTTTTGGTTTTAAAAGACAACACAAGACCAATGCGAAATATAAAAGTAGCTTTTGGGAAATCGCCTTTAGGTCCGTTTCAAAAAAGTTCTGAACCTTTGACAGAATATTTATCAGAAGGACCAACAGTAGTAAAAGTCGGTAAAAACTGGCTGTTGTATTATGACAATTACGGTTCAAAAAATTATAAAGCTTTAAGCACTTCAGATTTTGTTCATTTTGAAGATGTTTCATCAAAAATAAGCCTTCCAGAAGGACACAAACACGGAACGATCACAACAATCTCCGAAGAAGTTTTAAAAGGATTAATTGAAAGAAAATAAAAGATAAGGCCACAGATTTCACAGATTAAAATGATTTTTTTATTTATAGTATTTATTAATTAAAAATGTAAATCTGCTTAATCTGCCTGAAAAATTATAAAGAGTTCAAAGATAAAAATCCTTTTAATCTTTTTAATCTGTGGCAAAAAAAAAACAAAAAACATGATTGCTTTCCAAAACATAAAAAACAACATCTTAACTACAGCCACAATTCTATTGGCTTGTACAGCTATAAATGCACAAAACGACACTGTGCGTTATGTTGGTAAAACACTTTCCAATGTCGATTATCACCACGGACAATTAAGTCCAGCAGTTGGAGTTCACGCTACGCAAATCATGCGTGCAAGCCGCGAACATCCCGAAAAAGCAGATGGTTTTGGATGGACATACAATCACCAGCCTACAATGGCGTATTGGAATGATACTTTTTATCTGCAGTATTTAAGTGATCCTGCGGGAGAACATATTCCGCCAAGCCAGACTTTGATTATGACTTCAAAAGACGGTGTAAGCTGGAAAATGCCAAAAGTAATTTTCCCCATTTATCATATTCCTGACGGATGGAAAAAGGAAGGTGTAGAGGGTGTTGCCAAAAATCTTGATGCGATTATGCATCAAAGAATGGGCTTTTATACCTCAAAAGACAAACGACTTTTTGCCTTGGCATATTATGGAATTGCTATGGATGAAAAAGACGATCCAAACGACGGAAAAGGAATTGGACGTGTGATTCGTGAAATCAAAAAAGACGGAAGTTTTGGTGAAATTTATTTCATCAGATACAATAAATCTTGGGATAAAACGAAATCGGCTTTTCCTTTTTATACACAGGCAAAAGACAAAGAACTGAAAAAAGCCTGCGAAGAAATATTATCAGATCCTTTGGTTTTACAGCAATGGGTGGAAGAAGCCGATCGTGACGATGAATTGATTCCGCTAAAAAAGCCTTATAAAGCTTTAAGTTCGTATCATTTACCAAACGGAAATGTCGTAGGTTTATGGAAACACGCTTTAACTTCGATCAGTAAAGACGGCGGAAAAACATGGGAATATAATCCGCTTCGTGCTCCCGGTTTTGTAAACAGCAATGCCAAAATCTGGGGACAAAAAACATCTGATAATCGTTATGCAACAGTTTATAATCCATCAGAATATCGTTGGCCTTTGGCGATTTCAACAAGCGATGACGGTTTGACTTACAAAGATTTGTTATTGGTTCACGGAGAAATTAGCCCGATGCGTTATGGCGGAAACTACAAATCAGCAGGCCCGCAATATGTTCGCGGAATTTCAGAAGGTGATGGAACTCCGCCTGACGGAAAACTTTGGGTAAGTTACAGTATGAACAAAGAAGATATTTGGGTAGCGTCGATTCCTGTTCCGGTAACTTCGGTTGTAACAGAAAATGTCAATGATATTTTTAACGAACTTCCAGACGGACAAGAATTAAAATTATGGAATACGTATGATCTTTCTTGGGCATCTACTAAAATTGAAAAGAAAGCCGATGGCAAAAAATGGCTGACATTAAGAGATCAGGACAATTTTGATTATGCCCGTGCAGAACGCGTGATTCCGTTTGCAGAAAAAATGGAAGTAACTTTCACAGTAAAACCAGAGCAAAATAACCACGGTTTATTGCAGGTTGAATTTCAAAACAAACAAGGATTACCAGCGGTGAGATTGGTTTTTGATTCGGATGGACAATTAAAAGCAAAAAATGGTGCTCGTTTTGGCGGAGTTACAAAGTATGAAGCTGGAAAAGAATATAAAATAAACGTGAAACTGAATGTTAAAACCCGTTCGTATACGATAAAGGTAAACGACGAAAAAGAATCAACGAGAATTTTTTATGCTCCAGTAGACGGCTTTGAGCGCATTATGTTCCGTACTGGTGATCAAAGGTATTCTCCAAATGCAGATACAGAACCGGACACGGACGATTATGATGATTTACCACAAACAGGAAAATTAATTCCGGAAGCGGTATTTAATATTCAATCGTTGATTACGAAAAAGCTATAAAAATAGAACGCGGATGATACGGATTCGCTATCGCGAAGACGCAGATTTGCACGGATTTTATTTTTAAAGAAATAAAAAATCAGTTTTTATCCGCGTCTTTACGAAGTAAATCTGCGTCATCCGCGTGCTAATCTCAACAATAAGAAATGAAGCATTTTAAAATTATATTAATTCTTTTAGCCACTTTCATCTCGAATGGACAAATTTTGCCCGTACATCTAACTACAGAAATGGCTGAAAACCCATTAACCGTAGTTCAGAACCAGCCGAGATTTAGCTGGCAGTTGGTTTCAAAAGAATCGAATGCATCACAAATTGCTTACATTATTTTAGTAGCTTCTTCGGAAGAAAAACTGCAAAATGACGAAGGTGATATCTGGAACAGCGGAAGAGTAAATTCTCTAAAAAATCTGCAGATTGCTTATGGAGGAAATACATTAAAAAACGAGACCAAATATTTCTGGAAAGTAAAAGTTTGGAATCAAATTGGAAAAGTTTCTAAATGGAGTAAAACAGCATCTTTCAGAACCGCTTCTTTAGAATCAGATTTGAATCCGGTTTGGATTGGGGCGATTACAAAGGCTGACAGTCATCTGCCGGAAGGCCGAAATTATCATTCAGCGACTTTCAATAGAGAAAAAAAGAACTCATTTATCAACGCTTCTGATTCATTGTCACGCAGAAGTATTATGCTTCGTAAACCTTTCGAAGTAAAAAAAGAAATCAAAGAAGCCGTAGTTTATATTTCAGGTTTAGGACATTACGAATTAACCATCAACGGAAAAAAAGTGGGAAACAGCCAGTTTGCACCGCTGTGGACAGATTACGATAAAACAGTTAATTACAATGTTTATGAATTAGGTGCAAAAGAATTTCAAAAAGGCGATAACGTAATTGGTGTTTTGTTAGGAAACGGAATGTACAATACATTGGCAGAACGATATACCAAATTCTTCGTGAGTTTTGGCCCGCCGACTTTATTCTTTAAAATGAAAATCAAATATAATGATGGTTCAGAAGAAATTATAAAGTCAGATGAAACTTGGAAATACAGCAAAAGTCCGATTACCTACAACAGTATTTTTGGTGGAGAAGATTACAATGCCAATTTAGAACAAAAAGGATGGAACAGTAAAGGTTTCAAAGATTCGAATTGGAAAAAAGTTGTCGTTCAGGAAGCTCCAAAAGGAGTTTTAAGACCGCAGACAGCACCGCCAGTTATAATTCAGAAACAATATAAAATTAAGACAGTTAAAGAACTTAAACCAAATTTTTATGTTTTTGATATGGGACAGAATCTTTCTGGATTTCCAACTATCAAAGTAAAAGGAAAAAAAGGACAGACGATTCGTGTTTGGGTTGCTGAAGGATTAAATGAAGAAGGCACAATAGCGCAGGGAAGATCAGGAAAACCATATTATTACGATTATACCTTAAAAGGCGAAGGAACAGAAGAATGGACACCAAAATTCAGTTTCTACGGTTATCAATATGTTCAAATTGAAAACATCAATTACAAAGAAGCTAAAAATGTCGAGTTTCCGACTTTGGTTGATTTAAAATCAAATTTCATTTATAATTCGGCGGGTGAAGCAGGAAGTTTTGCATGTTCAAATGAAATCTTCAATAAAACGCACGAGCTGATTAATAATTCAATAAAAAGTAATTTCCAAAGTGTTTTTACCGATTGTCCGCAGCGAGAAAAATTAGGCTGGATAGAAGAAATTCAGTTGAACGGACCGGGTTTAATGTTCAATTATAATCTTGAAAATTACATTCCAGCGTTAATGCAGAACATTTCAGATTCACAGCGAGATAATGGTTTAATCCCGACAATTGTTCCTGAATATGTAGTTTTTGGAGGTGATTTTACCGATTCTCCAGAATGGGGCGTAACAGGCGTGATTCTGCCTTGGATGTATTATGAATATTATGGAGATTCTTCTTTATTAGAAAAATATTTTCCTGTAATGAAAAACTACGTGGATTATTTAGGAACCAAAGCAGAAAATCATATTGTGTCGCACGGATTAGGTGATTGGTACGATTACGGAACACATGCCGCAGGATATTCTAAAAATAGTCCAATTGCACTTTCTGCGACTTCACATTATTATTACGGAGCTTATTTAGTAGCAAAAGCGGCGAAATTATTAGGGAAATCTGAAGATATTGAAAAGTATGAAACATTGGCTTCAGAAATTAAAACCGCTTTTAATGCAAAATTTTTTAATGCTGAAACCAAACAATATGGAACAAACAGCCAGTTTAGTAACTCAGTTCCAATTTTTATGAATATTGTCGAACCGCAATATAAAGAAGCTGTAATGCAGAACCTATTAGCTGACATAAAAGAAAAAGGCGATCGTTTAACAACGGGAGATGTTGGAAATCGATATTTATTTCAGACTCTGGCGAGAAACGGAGAAAATGAAACTATGTATAGAATGCACAATCATTATGATGCGCCGGGTTATGGTTTTCAGATTAAATTTGGCTTAACGACTTTAACCGAACAATGGGACCCGACAAAAGGAAATTCATGGAATCACTTTATGTTAGGACAAATTGAAGAATGGTTTTACCAAAGCTTGGCAGGAATTATGTCTGATCCTGAAAAACCTGGATTTAAACATTTCTTTATTCAGCCGGAAGTAGTAGGAGATATGACTTTCGCGAAAGCAGATTATCAATCTGTCTATGGAAAAATTGCTTCTTCGTGGGAGAAAAAAGATGGCAAATTTATTTTGACGGTTCAGATTCCTGTAAATACAACGGCAACAATAAAACTGCCTGTTGCTAAAAATTCGGAAATAAAAATTGATAATAAAAAAGTGAGAACGGGTTTTGATGAAAAGTCTCAAAAGCCGGTTTTGGAATTTGGATCAGGAAATTATACAATAGAATGCAAATTATAGAACTCGGATGACGCAGATTCGCTATCGCGAAGACGCGGATTTATACAGATTTTTTGTTCTATTTGAAAATGTAAAATTGAATTGCCTCCAGTTTTAACTGGAGGTAAAAAAGAAGTCAAGTCATAGGGCTTTAGCAAAATGAATAAGTTAGGCTAAAGCCAATGTAGAATCTAAAAATATTTCCTCCAGCTAAAGCAGGAGGCAATTCAAAAAAAATAAAAAGATCCGTTTTTATCTGCGTCTTTACGAAGTAAATCCGTGTCATCAGCGTTCAATTTTAAGCTAGTTTAACACCAAAAACAATGAAAATTAAAAACATATATACAGTAATTTTATTCCTTGCTTGGACATTTGTCAACGCTCAAAGCACTTCTGATACTAATTTTAGAAAACCAGTTTCAGAAACACTAAAAAAAATAGAAACTGTTTTTAATGTAACAATAAACGACGACAGAGGTTTACTAAAAGGAAAAGAACTCGATTATGCCGACTGGAGAATTGAACCGGGAAATCTGGCAGTTTCGTTAACTAATATTTTGGCTCCGTTTGAATTGATGTATTTCAAACAGCCTGATGGAACCTACATTATTCGTAAATATGAAAACCATAAAGTTTCAGTTGATAAAGGAAAAGAACGCCTGTTTTATTTGGAAAGCCTTTATTCGACTAAAGAACAGTGGGAAAAACGTAAAACGGAGTTAAAAGCTTGTATGATAACCTCATTTGGATTAGAAAAGGCTCCCCCAATGCCAAAATCTAAACCACTTTTAACTCCAAAAAGACTTTATAAAGATTACAGTGTCGAGAATATTGCTTTAGAAATTCTGCCGGGTGTTTATGCAACAGGATCGATTTACAAACCGTATCCGTTAAATAAAAAAGCAGCAGTTATCTTAACGCCTGAAGGACATTTCGGAGATGGAAGATATAGAAAAGATGAACAGTACCGTTGTGCAATCATGGCTAAAATGGGAGCAATTGTTGTATCTTATGATTTATTTGCATGGGGAGAATCATTACTACAATTTCCGGAAGAAACGCATAGAAACAGCATTGCATCGACGGTTCAGGTTTTAACTGGAATTCGTTTTCTGGATTATTTAGCAACCGTAAAAAATGCTGATATGTCGAGAGTTGGTGTTACTGGAGGTTCTGGCGGTGGTTCACATACCATGTTTTTAGCTGCAATTGATGATCGAGTAAAAGTTTCGGCTCCGGTTGTAATGGTTTCTTCTCATTTCTCAGGAGGTTGTCCATGTGAAAGCGGTCGTGGAATTCACCTTTGTGGAAATGGAACAAACAATGCTGAAATCTCAGCTATGATGGCGCCAAAACCACAATTAATCGTTTCTGACGGAAAAGACTGGACATTAGCAGTTCCTGAATTGGAATTTCCTTTTATTCAAAGAACCTATGAATTGTACGGAAAGAAAGATTTAGTCGAAAATGCTCATTTTGCAAAAGAAGGACATGATTTCGGAATCTCGAAACGTATGGCTTTGTACCCATTTATGGCGAAATATTTAAATTTAGATTTGAATAAAGTGAAGAATGAAAAAGGAGAAATCGACGAATCGACTTGTGTAATTGAACCAAAAGAAAAGTTGTTTGTTTTTGGAGATAAAGGAGAAAAACTGCCTACGAATGCTTTAAAAGACATCAACAAATTATATGAAATGTTCGGAGAAAAAAATCTGAAAGTTTACGAGGTTAAGAAATAAAAAGGTTGCCACGAATTTCACTAATTGGCACGAATTATTTTTTTTCTGCCACAGATTAAAAGGATTTACACAGATTATTTATTTAAAAAAGAAATCCAAATAATCTTTTTAATCTGTGGCTAAAAATTATAAAAAAAATTAGTGCCAATTCGTGTAATTCGTGGCGGAAAAAATATATTTATGAAGTTAAGAAATAAAATAACGGCGATTTTTTTTGGAATTTATTCCTTTACCGCAACAGCTCAAAGTGACCTGAAATTATGGTACGATAAACCAGCTGCAATTTGGAACGAAGCTTTGCCATTAGGCAACGGTCGTTTGGGCGCAATGGTTTTTGGTGATCCAGCGGTTGAACGTTTGCAATTGAATGAAGAAACGATTTGGGCGGGTTCTCCAAACAGCAATGCGCATTCCAAATCGATTAAGGCACTTCCAATTGTTCGTCAATTAATTTTTGACGGAAAATTTGACGAAGCACAGGATTTGGCGACACAAGATATAATGTCGCAAACCAATGACGGAATGCCGTATCAGACTTTTGGAAGCGTTTATATTTCATTTGCCGGACATCAAAAATATACCGATTATTACCGTGATTTAGATATCAGTAACGCCACAGCAAAAGTAAAATACAAAGTAAATGGAGTTGAATTTACAAGAGAAATTCTAACCGCATTTTCAGATCAGGTTATTGTGGTTAAGCTTTCTGCAAGTCAGCCGGGACAAATTACGTGTAACGTTTTTATGAACAGTCCGATAGATAAAACGGTTGCTTCGACAGAAGGAAATCAGATTATACTTTCGGGTTTAGGAAGTAATTTTGAAGGCGTAAAAGGAAAAGTAAAATTTCAGGGACGATTATCGGCTAAAAATAAAGGCGGAGAAATTGATGCCAGCAACGGAGTTTTAAGCATTAATAAAGCCGATGAAGTGACTTTATACATTTCAATTGCAACCAACTTCAAAAACTATCAGGATATTTCAGGAGATGAAATTGCGAAAAGCAAAGACTATTTGGCGAAAGCCGAAACAAAAGATTTTGAAACGATTAAGAAAGCTCATGTTGATTATTATCAAAAAATCTTTAACAGAGTTTCCTTAAATTTAGGTTCGAATGATTTGGAGAAAAAGCCAACAAACGAAAGAATTAGAGATTTTTCAAAACAATTCGATCCGCAATTGGCTGCTTTATATTTCCAATTCGGACGATATCTTCTAATTTCCAGTTCACAGCCAGGAGGACAGCCAGCCAATTTACAAGGAATTTGGAACGATATGGTCACTCCGCCTTGGGACAGTAAATACACCACAAACATCAATGCCGAAATGAATTACTGGCCAGCACAAGTAACCAATCTGCAGGAAATGCATGAACCTTTTGTACAAATGGCAAAAGAGTTAGCGGTAACGGGTGCTGAGACAGCTAAAACGATGTACAATGCAAATGGCTGGGTTTTACACCACAATACCGATATCTGGCGTGTAACAGCTCCGGTAGATGCGGCTGCTTCGGGAATGTGGCCGACAGGCGGTGCTTGGATTTGTCAAGATTTATGGGAAAGATATTTATACACGGGAGATAAAAAGTATTTAGCAGAAATTTATCCAATCATGAAAGGTGCTGCAGATTTCTTTTCAGATTTTATGGTTATAGATCCTAACACAAAATATTTAGTGGTTGTTCCGTCAAGTTCGCCTGAAAACACACACGCAGGCGGAACTGGAAAAGCAACAATTGCATCAGGAACAACAATGGACAATCAGCTGGTTTTTGATTTGTTTACGCATGTTATGGAAGCTTCGGCATTGGTTTCTCCAGATGCTGCTTATGTGAAAAAAATAAGCGATGCTTTGGCAAAAATGCCTCCAATGAAAATAGGTAAATACAATCAGTTACAGGAATGGCAAGAAGATTGGGATAATCCGAAAGACAATCACCGACATGTATCGCATTTGTATGGATTGTATCCGAGTAATCAGATTTCGGCAATTAAAACACCTGAATTATTTGAAGCTGCAAAACAATCTCTAATTTACAGAACAGACGAATCTACAGGCTGGTCAATGGGATGGAAAGTGAATTTGTGGGCGAGATTATTAGACGGAAATCATGCTTATAAATTGATTCAGGATCAACTGCATTTGGTTACAGCTGACCAAAGAAAAGGCGGCGGAACATATCCAAATATGTTAGATGCGCATCAGCCTTTTCAAATTGACGGAAATTTTGGATGCACAGCGGGATTTGCCGAAATGCTCATGCAGAGTCAGGAAGATGCAATTCATTTATTGCCTGCTTTACCAACTGTTTGGAGAGACGGAAGCATAAAAGGTTTGGTTGCCAGAGGTGGATTTGTAATCGATATGACCTGGAAAAACTATAAAATTTCGGAGTTGAAAATCTATTCGAGAATAGGAGGAAACTGCCGATTGAAAGTAGAGAATACGTTGAAAGGATCTTCAATAAAAAAAGCAAAAGAGAAAAATTCGAATCCGTTGTTTTATGATGTTGAAGTGAAGAAACCTATTATTTCTAAAGAAGCAAAATTACCTAAAGTACAATTGCCAAATTATAATATTTATGATGTAAATATGAAAGCGGGGCAGACGTATACTTTTACGGGAAATTAAAAATATTTTAAAACCATATAAGTAATATAAGAAAATATAAAGTAAAGCTTAATTGAACTTATATTTCTTATATGGTTTAACTTTAAAAAGATTGAATTTTAAATGTTGACAAATTTCAAACATAAAATAATAACACTTTCAATAGTAATCGCTTGTATAAACAGCGGTTGCAAATCGGGTGTATCACATTCTCAAAAGGGGAAATCGGTTGTTTTGAAAGAAGAAAACTTCAAGCATTATGTTGATTATTTCAACACGATGGAAGATGAAAACTTAAAATTTGCGATTCCGAATGACAGTGCGTGGACTTGGATGGAAAAGAATATTCCGTTGTTTGAATGTCCACAGCAGAATTTTGAGGAAATCTATTATTTTAGATGGTGGAGCGTTCGTAAACATATCAAAAACACACCACAGGGATTTGCGATTACCGAGTTTTTGGTTGATCGTTCTTATGCTGATAAATATAATATGATTAGCTGCGCTTTGGGACATCATATTAATGAATTCAGATGGGTTCATGATCCGCAGTATATTGAGCAGGACGTTCATTTATGGTTTAGAGGGAATGATGGTAAACCAATGAAAAAATTGCGAACTTTTAGCAGTTGGACGGCTGATGCTTTGTATAATAGATATTTAGTAAATAAAGACGAAAAGTTTTTATTGGATATGTATCCTGATTTATTTGCAGAATATATTGCTTGGGAAGAAGACAGACAACGAAAAGATGGTTTGTTTTGGCAGTATGATGTAAAAGACGGAATGGAAGAATCGCTTAGCGGAGCTAGAAAATTTAGAAATGCCCGCCCAACAATTAATAGTTATATGTTTGGAAATGCAGTAGCGTTGTCTAAAATCGCGGCCATGAAAGGCGATAAAACAGGAGAAATAGTGTTCAAAGCTAGAGCTGCTGTTTTACAGCAATTAGTGGAAACCAAATTATGGAATCAAAAAAGCGAATTTTTTGAGACCTTTACAGAAAAAGATACACTGGCTCAAGTTAGAGAAGCGATAGGATTTATTCCGTGGTATTTTAATCTACCGGAGCAGAATAAAGGTTTTGAAAAAGCCTGGGAACAAATCAAGGATGAAAAAGGATTTTCGGCTCCGTTTGGTTTGACAACAGCAGAAAGAAGAAGTCCAAGATTTAGAACACATGGTACTGGAACCTGTGAATGGGACGGTGCTATTTGGCCATTTGCTAGTTCGCAGACGTTAACGGCTTTAGCGAATGTTTTGAATAATTACAATCAGAATTATGTTGCGAAAACGGATTATTTCAAACAAATGAGCTTGTATGTAGAATCGCAATATTTTCATGGAAAACCATATTTGGGAGAATATTTAGACGAAACAACAGGTTATTGGTTAATGGGTGACAGAGAAAGAAGCCGTTATTATAACCACTCCACATTCAACGATTTGGTGATTACTGGTTTGGTTGGTTTACGTCCGAGAGCAGATGAAAAGATTGAAGTAAATCCGTTGATTCCACAGGAAAAATGGGATTGGTTTTGTTTGGATAATGTTCTGTATCACGGCAATATTATTACAATTCTTTGGGATAAAACAGGAGAAAAATATAAAAAAGGAAAAGGTTTTAGAATCTTTAAAAACGGAAAAGAAATAGCGGTTTCTGAGAGATTGGAAAAGTTGGTTTCTGAATAAAGTTTTTTTTGCCCACGGGTTTGACGGATTAAACTGATTTACGCTGGTTTATTTTTTTAGTTTAGTTGTCATCCCGAGGAACGAGAAATCGCACACGAAACTCGTCAACGTTTGTCGACTTTTTGTGCGGAGTTTCTAGTGCGATTTCTCCTTACGTCGAAATGACAAAAATAAAAAAAATCTGTGCACACCAGTTTAAATCAGTAAAATCTGTGGGCAATAATTGACCAGCACATCATTACGCTTAAAAATAATATCATGAAAAAGTTTTTTCTACATCTTACCTTAATCATTTCACTTTTTACAATTTCGGCGAAAGCCCAAAACAAAATCATTGTGAGTGATTTAAAATGCGAAATGCTTACCAATCCAGAAGGAATTGACGTTTTACAGCCAAGATTGAGCTGGAAAATAAAAGCGAACATAAATGATGTAAAACAAACTCATTATCAAATTTTAGCTTCTTCTTCTTTAGAAAAACTAAATGCAGGAAATGGAGATTTATGGGACAGCGAAAAAGTGCAAAGCGATGCATCTGTAAATGTAATTTATAACGGAAAAAAACTGAATGACAGACAAGACGTTTACTGGAAAGTAATTGTTTTTACGAATAAAGGCGAAGTAAAATCGACAGAATTAGCGCATTTCAGTATCGGAATTTTAACTTATTCTGAATGGAAATCAACACGCTGGATTGGATATGAAAAAACTTCTCAGGGAGATAGTATTTCACAATATTCCAGATTATCTGCCAGATATTTAAGAAAAGAAATTGACTTAAAAAAGAAAGTAAAAAGCGCCAAAGTCTATATTATGGGAATGGGCTTGTACGAGTTATATATCAACGGAAATAAAATTGGCAATCAGGTTTTAGCGCCCGTTCCGACAGATTATACTAAGAATGTAAAATACAATGTTTTTGATGTGACTTCGCAATTGAAAGAAGGTAAAAATGCATTGGGAACGATTTTAGGAAACGGACGTTTTTTTACCATGCGTCAGGATTATAAACCGTATAAAATCAAAACATTCGGATATCCGAAAATGGCTTTGCAATTGTTTGTAGAATATATAGACGGAAGCAAAGACGTTATTCGCACAGATGACACTTGGAAGATTACGACTGATGGTCCGATTTTATCGAACAACGAATACGACGGCGAAGAATACGATGCACGCAAAGAAATGAAAGGCTGGAATACCATCAATTTTGATGATAAAAAATGGCTTTCGGCAGAATATGTTCAGGAACCGGGCGGATTCTATGAAGGACAGATGTCGGCTAATATGAAGATTAAACGTGAAGTAAAACCTATTTCGATTAAACAAACCCCAAAAGGAACTTATATCTTAGATATGGGGCAAAATATGGTGGGCTGGTTACAATTGAAAGTGAAAGGAAATGCGGGTGATAAAATTACGATGAAATTTGCGGAATCTTTACAGCCTGACGGTTCATTATATATTGCCAATCTGCGTGATGCCAAAACAACGGATATTTATACGTTAAAAGGCGAAGGCGAAGAAATTTGGGAACCACGTTTTATTTTTCATGGATTCCGATTTGTTGAAATTTCGGGTTTCAAAACCAAACCAACTTTAGATAATTTCGTTGGAAAAGTCGTTTACGATGATATTGCAACAACTGGAACTTTTGATTCTTCGAACCCAATCATGAATCAGATTTTTAAAAATGCTTGGTGGGGAATAAGTGGGAACTATAAAGGAATGCCAATTGATTGTCCACAACGAAATGAGCGTCAGCCTTGGCTGGGAGACAGAACAACCGGAGCTTACGGAGAAAGTTTTTTATTTGATAATCAGACTTTGTATGCAAAATGGTTAGACGATATTAAAAATGCCCAAACTATCGATGGCGGAATCCCAGATGTAGCACCAGCTTTCTGGCGTTATTACGGAGATAATGTGACTTGGCCGGGAACTTATATCACAGTTGCCGATATGCTGTATCAGCAATTTGGAGATAAAAAAGTAGTAGAAAAGCAATATCCGTCGATGAAAAAATGGATGGATTATATGGAAGAAAACTATTTGGTTGATGATATCATGACCAAAGATAAATACGGTGATTGGTGTGTTCCGCCAGAATCGTTGGAATTAATCCGTTCAAAAGATTCTTCTCGTTTAACAGACGGCGAATTGATTTCGAGTGCTTTTTATTATCAGCTTCTAAATATCATAAAAAAGTTTGCTGTAATCGCCAATGCTCAGAATGATATTAAACATTATGATGAATTGGCTTTGCGAATCAAAAAAGCATTCAATGCCAAATATTTTAATACAGCAAAAAACAATTACGCCAATAATACCGTAACAGCTAATTTACTGCCTTTGACTTTCGGAATGGTTCCTGAAGATTCACAGCAAAAAGTGTTTGAAAATTTAGTTCATGAAGTTGAAGTGACTAAAAACGGTCATGTAAGCACAGGAGTTATTGGAACTCAGTTTTTAATGAGAACATTAACGAATTTTGGTCGTGGAGATTTGGCTTTTAAATTGGCATCAAATAAAACCTACCCAAGTTGGGGTTATATGGTTGAAAACGGAGCGACAACAATTTGGGAACTTTGGAACGGAAACACTGCTGATCCTGCAATGAATTCACAAAATCACGTAATGCTTTTAGGTGATTTATTGATTTGGTATTACGAAAATATGGCGGGAATCAAGAGCAATCCTCAAACTCCCGGTTTTAAGCAAATTATCATGAAACCAGATTTTAATGCGGGATTAACTTATATAAATGCTTCTTACGAATCGGTTTACGGAACAATTAAAAGCGATTGGAAAAAAGACAAAAAAGCTTTGGTTTGGAATATTACCATTCCGGCAAATACTTCTGCATTAGTTTATCTTCCAACAAATGATATTTCGCTTGTTTCAATTGATAAACAAAAATTAGATAAAACTTCGCATTCTTATAAAACAGAAAAAAGTAATCTAGTTATTACACTTTCATCAGGTTCTTATATTTTAAACGTTAAATAGTCAGCATTTTCAATAATTCGGGACAGTACAGGATACATCTTTAGTTTTTTAGTGTCATTTTTACATTTATTAAATAATTTTGTGCGAAAAATTATTAGTAATGTATTTATAATCAAAAATTTTAATTCATAATAAAATTAAAAATGAGAATAATAAAATTGACATTTGTCTTGTTTGGACTTTTCCTTTTAGGAAGTTGTAAATCGGCTTTAGAAAAAAAGACCTGGAAAGAGGGGATTTTGGTAGATGAATTTATTTATGATAAAGCGCCTTATCCGTCTTGCCATGCCGTTACAATTGTCGAAGCAACAAATGGCGATTTAGTTTCATCTTGGTTTGGAGGAACTGCAGAAAGAAATCCTGATGTCTGTATTTATGTAGCAATCAAACCTAAAGGAAGCGATAAATGGGGCGAAGGCGTAAAAGTAGCCGATGGCGTGATGAAAGAGGGACCGAGATTACCTACATGGAATCCGGTTTTATATCAAATTCCGGGTGGTGATTTAATATTATTCTACAAAATAGGGCCAAAACCATCTGAATGGTGGGGCGTAATCAGAACTTCATCTGATGGCGGAAAAACTTGGTCAGAGGCGCAAAAAATGCCAGACGGTTTCTTAGGGCCAATCAAAAATAAACCGGTTTTATTAAGCAACGGAACTTTATTATGTCCGTCAAGTATCGAAGGTGATGGCTGGAGACTTCGTATGGAATCTACTCCAGATTTCGGAAAAACATGGGTCATGGGTGATACACTTGCTAGAGGAAAACAAAAAATAAATGCTATTCAGCCAAGTATATTATTTCACAAAGACGGAAGTATTCAGGCAATTGGTAGAACCAGAAACAGAGCGATTTTCAGCACATTCTCAAAAGACAACGGAAAAACCTGGTCTGATGTAGAATTAATCGGATTGCCAAATAACAATTCAGGAACGGATGCTGTAACTTTAAAAGACGGAAGACATTTGTTAGTTTACAATCACGTTCTTCCTCCAGGAAAAGAAGCAAAAGGACCAAGAACACCATTGAATGTTTCTGTTTCTAAAGACGGAATTCACTGGAACGCGGCTTTGGTTTTAGAAGATTCAAAAATTAGCCAATATTCGTATCCGTCAATAATTCAAAGTTCTGACGGAATGGTTCATATCGTTTACACTTGGAGAAGAGAAAAACTGAAATACGTAAAAATTGATCCGAGTAAACTGGTGGCACTTCCAATTAAAAACGGAATCTGGCCGGGCGACGAAAATAAAGTAGTAACAGCCGTAAAAGCTGAGGAAGAGTAAAAAATAATATAAGGCCACAGATTAAAAGGATTAAAAATGATTTTTATTCTAATTAATCTCCAAAATCTGCTTAATCTGCGAGAGTAAATTTTTTCACGCAGATTTAGCAGATTTAGCAGATTTTTTTAATCCTTCTAATCCTTTTAATCTGTGGCAAAAAAATATAAACAATGAAATCTAAAAGAAATTTATTTATTGCAATGCTTGTTGTTATGTCGACAACATTCAACAGCTGTGCAACGGCTCAGACTTCAAACAAAAAGCAAAAATATAAGGTTGCAGTTTGCGACTGGATGATTTTAAAAAGACAAAAATTAGGTGCTTTTGGTTTGGCATCAGAAATAAAAGCTGACGGAATCGAGTTGGATATGGGAGGTTTAGGAAACCGTCCAACTTTTGACAGCAAATTAGGCGATCCAGTCGAAAGACAAAAATTCTTAGATAAATCAAAAGAAACTGGAGTTGGAATCAGCTCGATTGCGATGTCTGGATTTTACGCACAATCATTTGCGACAAGAGAAATCACACCAATGATTACGGATTGTATTCAGACCATGAAAAACATGAAAGTAAAAGTTGCCTATCTTCCGTTAGGAACACAGACAGATTTGGTTAAAAATCCGGAATTACGTCCAGAAGTTATTAAGAGATTACAATGGGCAGGAAAAGAAGTCGGTAAAATAGGAGGTGTTATCGCAATTGAAACTTCTTTGAGTGCGACTGAAGAGAAAAAACTTTTAGATGAAGTCGGTTCAAAATACATTAAAAGTTCTTTCAATTTTGCGAATGCGGTTGATAATAAAAGAGATATTTCATCAGAATTAAAAATATTAGGAAAGAAACATTTAGCACAAATTCATGCTTCGAATACGGATCAATTTTGGTTAGAAAATGACAAAGCGATCGACATGCCAAAAATCAAACAAACTTTGGACGAAATGAAATGGAGTGGCTGGCTTATTGTAGAACGTTCACGCGACGTAACACAAGTGCATAATGTAAAAGCTAATTACGGAGCAAATGTGGCTTATTTGAAGAGAATTTTTCAGAATTAAAAAGATTAAAATATACAGTGAATAATATGTAATCGTTAAACAATACAATTTTTCACTATAAATCTGCCGAATCTGCTAAATATGCGAGAGATACTTTCACGCAGATTTAGCAGATTTAGCAGATTGTTTTTAAAAAGAATACCCAAAAACAGCATACCATGAAATATTTACAATTACTTTTTTTATGTTTTTATGTCTCTTTTGCATCGGCACAAAATATCACTATTGTTAGTGATGTGAGTTCGCCGAGAGCAAAATTCGGAGCAGAGAAATTATCAGAAACCCTTACTGCAAAAGGATTCAGCGTAACTTCTTCAGATAAATTCAAAAAATCAAAAGATAAAGTAATTGTTATTGGAGAAAAAGGAACAGACTTTTGGAAACAAAATGCTAAAAGCGCCAAAATCGATGACAGTAAATTAACGAAGAAAGAAGGTTTCCAGATACGCACTCAAAATAATGTAATTTATATTGAAGGAACAGATGCATCAGGAACTCTCTATGGAGCTTTGGAATTAACAGACCGCATTAAAAATTCAGGGGAACTTCCTTCAGAAATTAATATCGAAGACAGTCCGGAAATGGTTTTGAGAGGAGCTTGTATCGGAATGCAGAAACCCGTTTATCTACCGGGACGTGATGTTTATGAGTATCCATATACGCCAGAAACGTTTCCTTGGTTTTACGATAAAAAATTATGGGTAAAGTATTTAGATATGTTGGTAGAAAACAGAATGAATTCTTTGTATTTATGGAATGGACACCCTTTTGCTTCTTTAGTAAAATTAAAAGAATATCCATTTGCGGTAGAAGTCAGCGATGAAGATTTCAAAAAGAACGAAGAAATCTATAAATTTTTAACAGTTGAAGCCAACAAACGTGGAATCTGGGTAATTCAGATGTTCTATAATATTATTGTTTCTAAGCCTTTTGCAGAGCATTATAACATTAAAACACAAGATCGTTCGCGTCCAATTACGCCATTACTTTCAGATTATACGAGAAAATCTATCGCCGCTTTTATCGAAAAATATCCAAATGTTGGTTTAATGGTTTGTTTGGGAGAAGCCATCAATACGGTCGATGATGACGTAGAATGGTTTACCAAAACTATTATTCCGGGTGTTCGCGACGGTTTGCAGGCATTAGGAAAAACAGAAGAACCGCCAATTATCCTTCGTTCTCACGATACCGATGGACCTTTGGTTATGGAAAAATCACTTCCGTTATATAAAAATTTGTACACAGAAAGTAAATATACAGGAGAGTCTTTAACGACTTATACACCGGGTGGACCTTGGGGAGAAACACACAAACAGTTGAGTGTTTTAAAATCAATTCATATTGAGAACGTTCATATTTTGGCCAATTTAGAACCTTTTAGATACGGTTCGCCAGATTTTATTCAGAAAACGGTAAAAGCGATGCACAGTGTTCACGGAGCAAATGCATTACATTTATATCCACAAGCGTCGTATTGGGATTGGCCGTATTCGGCAGATAAAACTAAAACTGGCGAACGTTTATTAGAAATGGATCGTGACTGGATTTGGTACAAAGCTTGGGCAAGATATGCTTGGGACAGCAAAAGAGATAGAAACGAAGAAGTAAAATTTTGGGATAAAGATTTAGCCTCAAAATTCGGAACTTCTCAAGAAGCGGCAAATAACATTTTAAAAGCTTACGAAGAAACAGGAGAAATCGCTCCAAAAACCTTAAGACGTTTCGGAATTACCGAAGGAAATCGCCAAACGTTATTGTTAGGAATGTTTGAAAGTCAGTTGGTAAATCCGTCGAAATGGCGAGTTTACCCAGGATTCCATGAATCTTGCGGACCTGCTGGCGAATTGCTTTTAGAATATGCTAAAAAAGAATGGAATAAAGAACCGCATTCGGGCGAACTTCCAACTCAGATTATTGCTGAAATTACAGAACACGGAAGATTAGCTGTTGAAGCTATCGACAAAGCCGAAGCAAGCGTAACCAAAGACAAAGAAGAATTTGCACGTCTTAAAAATGATATGCATGCGTATAAGGCTTTCGCCGATTTCTTCTCAGAAAAAGTAAAAGCAGCTTTATTGGTTTTAAGATACAGTTATTCAAACGATATTACCGATTTAGATAAAGCGATGCCTCATTTGGAGAAAAGCATCGAATATTACGAATTATTGGTAAACTTGACGAAAGATACATACTATTATGCCAACAGTATGCAGACCGCTCAACGCCGAATTCCAATTGGAGGAGACGACGGAAACAATAAAACATGGGCTGAATTATTACCGCATTACGAGCGAGAATTAGCTAATTTCAAAAGAAATTTAGAGAAGTTAAAATCTTCAAAAGACGGTAAAATTGAAACCAAAGAGGGAAAACCTTGGAAAACGGAGGAAGTAACTTTTATCGACGAAAAACCGGGAACGTATCTAGTTAAAACAGGAACAAAAGTTTACGGAACAGATATTTCTGAGTTAACTAAAATTGCTCCTGAACTTCAAAACCTTAAAGGATTTTCATTCGTAGAAAACGATCAAAACGAAAAAGGAACACATTTGAAGTTTAGAAACACAAAAGCCGTTAAATTAGTGGTTGGTTATTTCAATTCAGATCAGAAGAGATTTTTATTACCGCCAAGTTTAGAAACCGATGCTGCAGGAAATGCGCACGGTCAAGCCGAAGTTATTCTGGCAAGTGCCATGAATTTAAAAGAGCTTCCGCGTGTAAATATCCATACTTACACATTTCAGCCGGGTGAGAACAAATTAGATTTAGGAAAAGGAAAAGTATTGATTTTAGGTTTTATAGACGCAGATCAAACGATAACGCCACGTGATGTTGGATATATCGATGCAGGAGAAAAAGCAGCTATTGACTGGTTGTTTTATTAATATTATAGACAAACTTAAACCTGACGGGTTTTAAAAACCGGTCAGGTTTGCTTGCAAATATCAAAACTTTAATAACCTTATATCACTTATATGGTTCAATAAAAAAATATGAACAGAGTAGTTTTTTTTATTTTTTATTTTTTTTCAAGTACATGCTTTGTTTGGAGTCAAAGCACTAAAAGTTCAGCGAAAGTCCGAAAGGAAGTTTCGCTGAACTCCTCTTGGGAAACCATTCTTTTGGATAATCCGAAAGAAGAAAAATCTTTTATAGAAAATCCAAAGTCAGATAAATGGTTAAGTGTAAATGTTCCGCACAACTGGGATCAGTATTATGGTTACAGAAGAACAAAACACGGAAATTTACACGGAACAGCCTGGTATAAAAAAACTTTAAAACTGGATAAAAAAGACGTTTCAAAACAACTTTTTCTCTATTTCGAAGGTGTAAGTTCGTATGCAACTGTTTGGGTCAACGGCAAAAAAATAGGAGAACACAAAGGCGGACGAACGACTTTTACATTAAACATTACAAAAGCTGTTTCTTTCGATAAAACAAATACGATTTTAGTAAAAGCAGCGCATCCATCTTTTATTGCAGATTTGCCTTGGGTTTGCGGCGGCTGTTCCGGTGAATGGGGATTTTCAGAAGGTTCTCAGCCAATGGGGATTTTCAGACCTGTTTCGTTGGTTATCACAAATGATATTCGAATTGAACCTTTTGGTGTTCATATTTGGAACGATAAATCAGTTTCAAAACAAAAAGCCATTCTTCATATAACAACAGAAATCAAGAATTACGGTACTTCAAACAGAAATGTAACGATTGAAAATATACTATTTGATGCTTCGGGAAAGAAAGTTGTTGAAGTAAAAAGCGACATTAAAAATCTTTCGGAAGAAACAAAAGAAATAGCACAGACGCTTCCGGAAATTATAAATCCAAAATTATGGTCGCCTTCCAATCCGTATTTGTATAAATTGGTAACTTCAATTTATGAAAACGGAAAAATAATCGACCAGTTAACAACGCCTTACGGAATTCGTTGGGTTAGTTGGCCAATAAGTCGTGATGGAAAAGATAATCGTTTTTTTATTAATGATGAACCTGTTTTTATAAATGGCGTCTGTGAATACGAACATTTAATTGGAAACAGTCATTCATTTTCAGACGAAATGATTCATTCCAGAATCGAGCAGATAAAAGCTGGCGGATTTAATGCTTTTAGAGAAGCGCATCAGCCTCATAATTTAAAATATCAGGAAGAATTAGATAAAAACGGAATTCTGTTTTGGAGTCAGTTTTCGGCACATATTTGGTACGATACGCCTGAGTTTAAAGAAAATTTTAAAACTCTGTTACGAGAATGGATTAAAGAGCGCAGAAACAGCCCGTCGGTTGTCATGTGGGGATTGCAGAATGAAAGTACAATTCCGAAGGAATTTGCTGAAGAATGCACAAAGATAATTCGTGAAATGGACCCGTTATCAGCTTCGCAGCGCATTGTAACGACTTGCAATGGAGGTGAAGGAACAGATTGGAATGTTGTTCAGAACTGGTCTGGAACTTATGGCGGAGATCCGTTAAAATACCATTTAGAAATGACGACTCAGTTATTAAACGGCGAATACGGCGCATGGCGTTCTACCGATTTACACACCGAAGGTGAGTTTGATCAAAAAGGAACTTTGAGCGAAAACAGATTCTCTCAATTAATGGAAATTAAAGTCCGCGAAGCCGAATCTGTAAAAGATAAAATTGCCGGACAATTTAACTGGCTTTTTGCTTCGCATGAAAATCCGGGACGCGTACAAAATGGAGAAGGGTTTAGAGATATTGACAAAGTTGGTCCAGTAAATTACAAAGGACTTTTTACCATTTGGGGAGAACCTCTTGATGCATTTTATATGTACCGTGCTAATTATGTTTCAAACAAAACAAATCCGATGGTTTATATTGTTTCGCACACTTGGCCAAGTCGTTGGGAAACAACTGGAATCAAAAACGGAATCGATATTTATTCGAATTGTGATGAAGTAGAATTATTCAACGATGTCAATAAATCTTCTTTAGGAAAACTAAAAAATCCGGGAATCGGACAACATTTTCAGTTTAATAATGTCAATATTCAATACAATGTTTTATATGCTGTTGGGTATGTAAATGGAAAGGCTGTTGCTAAAGATTATATAATTTTAAATACACTTCCGAAAGCGCCAAATTTTGATGCTTTAACATCTGATAAAAACGATATTACAAAAGCAAAAAGCGGCTATAATTATATTTACAGAGTAAATTGCGGTGGTTCTGAATTTACAGATTCTGCTGGAAATACATGGTTTAGCGATACTCATAAAAATGGACAACATACTTGGGGATCTTTATCCTGGACAGATAATTTTGAGAAACTCCCAGACTTTTTTGCGAGCCAAAGAAGAATTTTTGATCCAATAAACGGTACAAAAGATCCAGAACTATTTCAAAGTTTTAGATATGGCGTTGATAAATTGCGTTATGAATTTCCTGCATCAGACGGAGAATATTTAGTAGAATTATATTTCACAGAACCTTGGTACGGAACTGGAGGCGGAATGGATTGCAAAGGCTGGCGTTTGTTTGACGTTGCCATTAACGAAAATGTGGTTTTAAAAGATTTTGATATTTGGGCAGAAGCAGGGCACGACAATGCTTTGAAGAAAACTTTTGTTGTAAAAAGCACAAACGGAAAGATTGTTATTTCGTTTCCAAATGTAAAAGCTTCGCAAGCGATAATTTCTGCAATTGCGATTGCAACAAAAGATATTCATGCAAGACCAGCAGCTGAATCTCCAAAAAACATAGAAAATTATGTACAGGGAACTTATGATAAGAACCGTAATACTATAGCTTCCTGGCTGGATATCAATTCAAAACAATATTCAGATTCGGATGTTGTTTTTACCGAATTGCCTTCTGAAGTTTTTGGTGCAGATTATTTACAATTTTCTGATCATTCTAAAATTAAGGGGACTTTTTCTGCCAAAGAAGATTCGGATTTATATCTTTTTATAGATAATAAAAATTTGAATTTAGAGAAGTTTACAGATTATAAAAAGTTAGAAGAAAAAGCTAAAAATAGTAATCAAACTGAATTTATAATTTTTACTAAAAAGGTAAAGAAGGGCGAGAAAATCTCTTTTGATAATAGTGAAGAGATAACTACAATTGCAATCGTTCCAATTTATGATATGGGCGAAAAAGACGATTCAAGACCTGTAGTAATCATTGAAGCAGAAAATGCCAAAACCACGGGAATCGGAATTGAAAAAGGAAATTTCAAAAAAGCCGATTATATTGAGTTTACTCAAAAAACAAATAACAGTATTCAGTTTGAAGTTAAACCCGGTGTGGCAGGGATTTATTTAATGCGTTTTCGTTTTATGAATAGAAATGAAACACCGTTAAAAGTCAAATTCAAAATGGAAGATGCGTATGGGATTTTAATGCGAAATGATACGATTGAATTCTTTCCTTCACCAGAAAAATGGAAGGTTTTAAATACGACTTCTGGTGGTTATATTAATGCAGGTACGTATAAAATTACTTTGGAAGGTGATGATTTGAAAGGATTGATGCTGGATAATTTTGAATTTCAATAAGGGAGTGTTTGCCACGAAGACACAAAGACGCAAAGGTTTTACTGTAGAGACGCACTGCTGTGAGTCTACGCTCCAATTGTCGATACTTTGTGTTAGACGCACTGCAGTGCGTCTCTACGGTAAAACATTACGATTATAACGTTCAGCTTGTCATCCTGAGGAACGAAGGATCACACCAGAAACTCGACAAAGATTGGCGATTTAGTTTGTGTGGGCTTCGACTTCGCTCAGCCTGACAAAACGGTGTAAAAATTAGATTAGAATAAAAAACATATTTATGATTAAACATAAAAACATATTTCAAAAAATTACAATTGCCTTATTGTTTTCGTTTTCAATTTTTGCACAAAAACAAGCCAGAATTGTTGAAGATTTTAATAAAAACTGGAACTTCAAGTTAGGTGATTATCCTGAAGCAGTCAATGCTAATTATAATGTGTCAGACTGGAGAACACTTCAATTACCGCACGATTGGAGTATTGAAGGAACTTTTGACAAAGACAGCAAAACGAAACAAGCGCAAGGCTTTTTACCTGCCGGGAAAGGTTGGTACCGTAAAGTTTTTACTATTCCGGCGAGTTGGAAAAGCAAAACGATTTCAATTGAATTTGACGGTGTTTTTAAGAATAGTGAAGTTTTCATTAATGGAAAATCACTTGGAATTCGCCCAAATGGTTATATCTCTTTCAGCTATGATTTGTCTCCGTATTTAAATTTTGGACAAGCCAATATTATTGCCGTTAAAGTTGATAATGATGCTCAGCCAAACTCAAGATGGTATACGGGTTCTGGAATTTACAGAAATGTGAGATTGGTGACAAGTGAAAAATTACACGTTGGGAAGTGGGGGACTTTTGTAACTACGCCTGAAGTTTCAACAAATAAATCAAAAGTGCATTTAGAAGTTACAATTGATAATGATAATGATACTGCCAGAGAATTTACATTGGTCACTTCTATTTTAGATGCAAAGAATAAAGAAGTAGCTAATAAGATTTCTACAGAGAAAATTGAAGCTAAAACATTTGAAACGAAGGTACATAATCTTGATGTTCTAGAGCCACAATTATGGAATACTGAAAATCCGTATTTGTATAAAGTAATTACTAAAATCTACGAGAAATCTGTACTAGTCGATAATTATGAAACGCCGCTCGGATTTAGATTTTTTAATTTCGATTCAGAGAAAGGGTTTTCATTAAATGGTGTTCCGACAAAAATATTAGGAGTTTGCCTGCATCATGATAACGGCGCTTTGGGTTCAGTAGAAAATATTCATGCCGTTAGAAGAAAACTGACTTTGCTGAAAGAAATGGGAGCAAACGCAATCAGAATGTCACATAATCCGCATTCGTTGGAAATGATGCAATTGTGCGACGAAATGGGATTCATCGTTCAGGACGAAGCTTTTGACGTTTGGAAGAAGAAAAAAGTAACCAACGATTACCATAAAGATTGGGATGCGTGGCACAAACAAGATTTAGTAGATTTTATTAAAAGAGATCGCAATCATCCATCTGTAATGATGTGGAGTATTGGAAACGAAATAAGAGAACAGTTTGACTCTACGGGAATTGCGATTACTAGAGAATTAGCTAAAATTGTAAAATCGTTAGATATTACGCGTCCTGTAACTTCGGCTTTGACCGAAAATATAATTGAGAAGAATTTTATTTATCAATCGGGAGCTTTGGATCTTTTAGGATTTAATTATAAACATGAAGATTACAAAGATTTTCCGGAACGTTTTAAAGGACAAAAAATATTGGCTTCTGAAAGTGTTTCGGCTTTAGAAACACGCGGACATTATGATTTTCCAGATGGAATTAAAGCATGGCCAACAAAACACGGCGCTCCGTTTGACGGAAATGCCGATTGGACAGTTTCGGCTTACGATCAGGTGAAATCGTATTGGGGAGCAACGCATGAAGAGAACTGGAAAACAATCAAAAAGCAGGATTTCATGGCAGGAACTTTTATCTGGACAGGTTTTGATTATATCGGTGAACCTGATCCATATCCTTATCCGGCGAGAAGTTCTTATTTCGGAATTGTTGATTTAGCGGGACTTCCAAAAGATGTGTATTATATGTACCAAAGTGAATGGTCAACAAAACCTGTTTTGCATATTTTCCCGCATTGGAACTGGAAAAAAGATCAGGAAGTTGATGTTTGGGCGTATTACAATAATGCTGATGAAGTGGAATTATTCTTAAACGGAAAATCTCTCGGCATAAAATCAAAACAAAATGATGATCTCCATATTTCATGGAAAGTGAAATTTGAACCGGGAACTATAAAAGCTATCTCAAGAAAGAACGGAAAAGTAGTTTTAGAGGCAGCAATTCATACAGCGGGAGAAGCTTCTAAAATAGATTTAAAAGCAGATAAAACTATTATCAAAAACGATACTTATGATTTGGTTTATGTAACCGTTTCTATAGTTGACAAAGATGGAAACTTATTACCAAATGCAACAGATTTAATTAATTTTGAAGTTACCGGCGGAGGAAAATTAGTTGGAGTTGATAATGGTTATCAGGCTAATTTGGATTCTTTTAAAGCGAATTCTTGTAAGTTATTCAGTGGAAAATGTATTGCAATTATTCAGTCGAATGGGAAGAAAGATAATATTAAGTTAAAGGCTTCGAAGGCTTCGACAGGAAATTTACAAGCAACGACAATTGAAGTTAAAGTAAAGTAAATTTATCTCTCGTAAAGTTTTAAACCATATAAGTTATATAAGTAAATTTAAGTTTTAGCTTAATTGTACTTATATAACTTATATGGTTTATTTTTTAAGCTTAGCTCATAACTTATAGGCAAAATTCTTTGACTTGATTACCTTTCCATTATCAGCAATCATCACGCAGCTGTATTCAGGGAATTTTTGAAGTAAGAGCAAACCTTCCTTTTGGCCTAAAACCATTAAAGAAGTACTTAATCCGTTTGCGGTTTCGGCATTGGGGCCAAAGACTGTCACACTGCATAAACCAGTTGCAGGATATCCTGTTGCGGGATTTATAATATGTGAATATCGTTTTCCGTTAAAAACAACGAATTTTTCATAACTGCCGGATGTTGTTACAGCACCTTGATTTAGTGGAACAACGGCCAAAACTTTTTCAGGTTTAAACGGATTTGTAATTCCTATTTTCCAAGGTTGTCCGTTGTGTTGTTTTCCCCAGGTGCTCATGTCTCCCGAACCGTTTATAATTCCGGCTTGAATTCCTTTTGCAATCATCATTGCTCGGCATTTGTCGGTTGCGTAGCCTTCGCCAAGAGCGCCAAAACCAATTTTCATTCCTTTTAATTTTAGGAAGATTGTCGATTCAACGCTGTCGAGAATAATGTTTTTGTAGCCCACTTTTTCGACCGATTTTTTTATGGCTTCCGCCGAAGGCATTTCGGTCATTGATCCGTCAAATTTCCAGATTCTGTCCATGGCGGCAAAACTAACGTCAAAACCGCCATTTGTAATTTCCGATAATTTTATGGCTCTTTGCGTAAGTTCAAAAACTTCACGATCTACTTTTATGGGTTTAATTCCGGCATTTTGATTGACCTGAGAAACTTGAGAATCCGGTTTCCAGTCGGAGATTAAATTTTCAATTCGGGTAATTTCGGCAATAACTTCGTTGATGTTTTGCTCGGCAGTTAAAGAATCTTTGGCAACTATACTAATGTCAAAACGTCCGCCCATAAGTAAAGTCGTTCTTTTTCGTAATATTTGCGAATGTGCTGATAAACAACAGCTAATTGCAAAAACACATAAAACTTTATTTAGGAAAGATATCTTTGTCATCATTTTATTAATAGCAATCGGTTAATAATTGCCCATTTTCTTTATACTCTAACAGACTTTTAGTTCCGTTTGCAAGGCACAATTCATCCAGAATTGTTTCAACATCTTTTTGCATCGCAAGAGATCCGCAAATCATAATAACGCCGCCTTGTTTCAATAAATCAATAAAAAAAGCAGTATCTCTTTTTATTAAATCCATTACATAAATATGTTCAGCTTCGCGCGATAAAGCAACGTGAAAATTATCCAAATGTTCTTTTTGAATCATTATTCCAGCAAACTTTTTATAAGCCTGAAGCGTTGGCGTTTCCATTCTAAATCCGCTATAAAGGTGTATTTCTTTCTTAGCACTATTTTGTTCGATCATTCCTAGGAAAGGAGCAATTCCGGTTCCGTTTGAAATAAAAGCCACTTTTGGAGCTTTATTAGGAAAATGAAAAGCTCTGTTATTAATAATTCTGGCTTTGATTGTATCTCCAATTTCTAAATTATTTAAAAATCCGGAACCTAATCCGTTTGGATGCAGTTTTACAACCAATTGTACGTTTCCGGAATGATTTCCGATAGAATAAAGACGTTCTCTTGAATCATTCGCCGGATAAATAGCCAGTAAATCACCCGAAGCAAATTTAGTTCGACTACTGGCACGTAAAGTCAATATAAAAGTATGTTCTGTATTTGAAATTGGGGTTTTGTCTAAAACCATTAATTTCTGCAAACCTTTTGGAACATGATTGTATAAAGATGGAGTAGTGGCAAGTGGAATTTCGGCTTTGGCACTCCATAATTTTATCCATTCTACAAATTCTATTGCCGATTTATCGTTAACAGTCTGTAAATCTAAAAAGCGTTCTGCCCAATTTTGAGTTTCTAAAAATTGATCAATTTCAATTGCAAATTGGCAGAAATCCGGATATGATTTGGAACCGAAACCAACGACAGAGAATTTAATTTTCTGTTCCTGATTTTGTTTCTGTAAAAGCGCTTTAAATTTTGTTCCGTTCGAAGGCGCATCTCCCAAACCGTGTGTTGATGAAAAAACAATAATATGTTCTGCTTTCGGGTAAACCGAAAAACTATTTAATTCTGCAATAAAAGCTTTTTTTCCGTGTCCGATTAATTGTTTTAGAATAGCATTGGCAAATCGAAAAGAACTTCCGTTTTCAGAACCAACTAAAAGAATGTATTTACTTTCATTGGCCTTGAATTTATTTTTAATTCGGCTTGATCTTCTTTTTAAAGTAATCGCAAAACCAGAATAAATAAAGAAAAGGATATTGATACAGGCAATGGCTAAAATAAACGCCCAGATTCCGTTAATTCTTCCCGTATGAAGGTCAAGGCTTAAAGCCGATAATTGAACGGTAAACGGCGAACGTTTTTCAGAAATCAAAGTTCCATCAACCTGATTTACTTCAATTTCACGATCTTTAAGTTCAATGATATAATATTCTTCAGGATCATCGGTAAAAGGAAATTCTATTTTTTTTACGTCAGACAGCAATATTGTTTTAAATACTGAAGTTTTTTTGGCTTCCGCCGAAAGCTCTGTTTTTACAGGTTTCGCTTTTTCTTCGCCCATAAAAAAGTTGAATCTTTCGAGCGATAAATACGTTCCTGTAAATGCAATAATGAAAATTGGAATTAAAACCAGACGTCCAAAAAGAACGTGATAATATTGAGCAAAATATTCTTTTATGATTTTCGAAAAGAAGTTACGGATTCCTCTTTGTCTTTTTAAAACCAATACAAAACCCGAAATGGAAATCAATAACAAACAAAAAGAGATCACGCCCACAAAAAAACGTCCGGTTTCATGAAGAAACAGCGAACGGTGAAAACCGGTAATCCATTGAATAAATTCGCTCTTTTTTTCAGGTTTTCCTAATGCTTTTCCGGTTTTGGGATCAATGTAAGCATTAATGTCATTTCCGTCTGCATCAATTGCCTGCAGTGTTACAAACTGATTATGATCGACACTTAATTCTGTAATTTCTGAATACTCTTTTTTCAATATTGGCAACGTTTCTCCCAACGTTATTTTATCAAAATTGGCTGCTTTATACGGAAGTGTTTTTTCCTGTACTGCATCGACAGCCAGAATGATTCCGGTAACAGATGCTAAAAGCAGAAATATCGAAGAAAATAAGGCCAAAGCCAAATGTGCGTAACGCCAGAAAGAAAGAGTCATTTAGTGTATTCTATGAATGTAATAAAATGTTTAAAGCTTTGCCAAAATTAAAAACTTTGACAAAGCCTGAATTCAAGTTTAAGCAGAAAAAATAAAATTCATGCTTATTATGAGGTTAAGAAATAATTACTAAAAATTATATTTTGTTTAGTCGTACATATTTGATGTAACCTTTTCCGTCTGTTTTATCAGCTAAACCTTCTGTTGAAAGCGGAATTTCAAGATCACTTACGTAATATTTCTGGTCTTCAACGGCAGTTTCAAAACGTAATTTGTAGCCTTTATTGATTTTCGAATCTTCAATTTCTATTGTTGTCACGCTGCGATCACCACCAGTTACAGATGCGCCTGTTTTTGCACTGATATCTTCTCCTTTTTGAGCGTGGAATTTATTCCATTCTTTTAAAGATTTGTACCATTTTTTATCGTCGCCCATTACATAAAGCGTTTTTTCGTATGCTCCTGTTGGGTTAATAAGCGAAACTACGATATAGGCGCCTTCTCCCATATAATTTGTCATTTGCAGCATGCATTTGTATTTGCTTGATTGTGCATTTGATTGTAAAGCAACAAGAAAGATAAGAGCGCTTGTAAGAGCTATTTTAAGTATTGATTTCATTTTAATTAATTATGAATTATGAGTTATGAATTATGAGTTGTAAGTTATGAGTTGTAAGTTATGAGTTGTGAATTATGAGTTGTGAATTATGAGTTGTGAATTATGAGTTGTGAATTATGAGTTTTTTTTGAATTATAATCTATAAGTAGTCTACAACTCATAACTTATAACTCAAAACTCAAAACTTTAAAAAAGTTATTTTAAAAAGTCAATAGATACGTTGTTTTTTGTAAGCAGTTCATTTTCTTTAGCCAGGGCATAAGCTGTTTCATCAAATTCTGTGTTGATGTCTTTTTTTGCTCCGGCAGAAATAAGATATTTTAAAACAGCATCATCTTTAGAAGTCATTGCCGCTCTGTGCAAAGCTGTTAAACCATCTTTGTTTTTAGCATTTATATCTGCTTTTAAATCTGTTATTTTTTTAAGAAGTGCGATATCATTTTTTGTAATGGCTAAATGGTATAAAGTATTTCCGTCTTTTTGAGCTGCTGCTAAGTTTAAACCTTTATCCTGAAGTAATTTTGCTTTTGCATCAAAAGGATCAGCGGTAGTTTCTTTTCCGGAAGGTTTGTATGATTGAACCAAATAAACACCTAAATTGTTTCCGTCTTTATCTTTTACATTCACATCGGCACCTTTGTTTAAAAGTAAAGCTACAGCTTCTGGAGTTCCAGTTCGTACTGCGTTTGTCAAAGCCGATTCTCCTTTTAAGTTCTGGGTATTAACATTTTTTGTAACTGGAAGTAAAATTTCTAAAACCGCAGTTTCTTTAGCCGAAGCTGCAGCCATCAAAGGTGTATTTCCTTCTTTATCAGTTTTATTTGCATCAGTACCTTTACTTAAAAAGTATGTAACGATTTCAGCCTGATTTGGTTTTCCAGCTAAAATATGCAGTACATTTTGACCTGCTTTATTTTGTGCATTTGCTTTTAGTTTTACTTCTTCAACTAAATATTTATAAGTCTCAATTGTATTTGTTTCTCTACGGCTTCCTTGCGCTGCAGTAAAAAGCGCATTATCATTTGGTTTTATTCCTTTTTCAATAAGTTTTTTCAGGAAAGGAATATTTCCAGATCGTGCTGCGTAAGTAAAAGCAGTATTTCCGTCATTATCGACATCTTTAAGCGATAATCCTTTTGTAGAAAAATATTCAGCAGCTTTTAAGTCTTTATCAGAAGAAATGGCCAAAAGCAATAAGTTTGCTCCGTTTGCATATTTTTTCTTCGGATCGATTCCGGCTTTAAAGAAAGCTTCGTATAAAGCAGGATTTGCTTGTCCGTTTGAAGCAGCGAAATCTGCCGGAGCTGTACCGTGACTGTCTTCAAAATTAACATCAGAACCTTTTTTAATTAAATATTCAACTAATTCTGTATTTCCTCTGTAAGCTGCCCAGTGTAAATAAATACGATTGTCATGCGTTAATTTTGTAATGGAGTTTCCAGGCTGATCAAGTAAAAATTTAATTGTTTCATTTGGAGCATCATTATTGATAGCTAGTGTAGTAACATCAAAAGCATTTATGTTGGCTTCTGCCGGATTGTTTCCTTTTGCGATTTCTGCTTTTACAGTTTCGACGTTTGGAGACGTTTTCCAGAATGATGCTTCTAAAAGCGTATTTTTTTGCTGTGCATTAACAAATGAAGCAGCTGCAAATGCTAAAGAAATAAAAAGATTCTTTTTCATATTTTGTTATGTTGTTTATTGGAGTTTTTGTTCCAATTATTATAGATGAGATTAAAGTCTATTTAGAATAAATCAAAATAATCGCAAATGTAAAGATTAATATTTTTATAGCAAGTTTTATTGCTTTTAAAAGTTTAATTCTAATGAATTTTAATCTAATCCTAAGTTTTCATTTCTCTTTTTCTACAACAGCGATTTTTGAGAATTGTAAGATGGCAATTTAATATTTTGGTTTAATAAGTGTTTAATCTTTTTTGTTATTGTAAAATTTAAATATCTGATAATTAGTTTTTTAATGTTTGTTAAAATAGAACATTTTCTAAATTTTAAATTTTATTTTCTATCAGATGAAACTCTTTTTAAGAGGAAATTTGACGTTTACTTTTACTTAAAATTGGATCAAAAAAGTCCAAATTTGAATTTTGGATGTTAATAACTGTTTTTTCATTCTCCGGATTTTTTTCATTTTTTATGTTGACAAGTTTATTTAGATCCAGTTTAAATAACTGGTATTTCGGCAACTACGAAAAATTATGTGCTTGTTAATAAATTGTTTTTTTAATGGTTTTCAACCTAATATTTTCCTGTTGATAATTGTTGGGATTTTTAACATCAAAACCTAGTCTAAAGGAGAATCGTGGGTTAATTTTGTATGTATAGAAAACGCAGTTCCCCACCCCAAATCCTGTTAATTTTCTATTCTTACTTAGTCACCGTTAAATACTATATATATGTCTATATTTGATAAAAGAGTCAATTATAAACCTTTTGAATACCCAGAGGTTTTGCAATTTACAGAAGCGATAAATAAAGCGTATTGGGTTCATACAGAAGTTGATTTTACTGCTGATACTCAGGATTTTCATGCTCATTTAACAACAGCAGAAAAAACGGCTGTAAAGAATAGTTTACTGGCAATTGCACAGATTGAGGTAGCTGTAAAAAGTTTTTGGGGAAACATTTATGAGCACTTTCCAAAACCTGAATTTAATGGTTTAGGGACGACTTTTGCTGAGTGCGAATTCAGGCATTCTGAAGCCTATTCGCGCCTTCTTGAAGTATTAGGTTATAACGATGAGTTTGAAAAACTTTTGGACGTTCCGGTTATCCGAAGACGTGTAGATTATCTTTCGAATGTTTTAAAAGATACACGCTCTCAGGATAACAGAAAATATATGGTTTCGCTGATCTTATTCAGTATTCTAATTGAAAATGTTTCGCTTTTCAGCCAGTTTGCTATTCTGCTTTCTTTTACAAGATTTAAAGGTTACATGAAAAATGTGAGCAATATTATTGCATGGACTTCTATCGATGAGCAGATTCATGCTAATGGCGGAATTTTCATCATCAATAAAATCAGAGAAGAATTCCCGGATTATTTTGATGCTGATACTTTAGAATTAATTAGAGAAACGGTTAAAGATTCTATTTCAGTCGAATCAGACATATTAGACTGGATATTTGAAGAAGGTGAAATTGAAAGTATTAAAAAAGGTGATTTGGTGAATTTTATGAAATTTAGACTTGACGAAAGCTTAAAACAAATTGGAATTCCTACCATATTCAACGTTAATATGGAAGATTACAAAGCTTTGGCCTGGTTTGAAGAAGAAGTTTTTGCGAACAGTCTGGATGATTTCTTTGCAAAACGTCCGGTAGAATATACCAAACACGATAAAAGTATTACGGCAAACGATCTTTTCTAATAGCAAAACAGTATGAGTACAATAGATATAAATGAAGTAAATAGTCTTCCGCAAAATGAAGCAGGAACCAAAATGTGGTGGAAGAACTCTGAGAGTGAACAAATTTTAAACCGCGGTTATCTTTTAAAAGGTGAAACGGTAGAAGGTGCAATTGACAGAATTTGCACGGCTGCCGCAAGAAGATTGTATAAACCGGAATTAAAAGAATCTTTTGTAGAAATGATTGAACGCGGCTGGATGAGTATCAGCTCGCCGGTTTGGGCGAATATGGGAACCGAAAGAGGTTTGCCTATTTCTTGTTTTAACGTACACGTTCCGGATAAAATCGAAGGAATTACACATAAATTGGGCGAAGTGATCATGCAGACTAAAATAGGCGGTGGAACATCTGGTTATTTTGGAGAATTGCGTGAACGCGGAAGTGCGGTAACGGATAACGGAAAGAGTAGTGGAGCGGTAAGTTTCATGAAGCTTTTTGATACGGCTATGGACACGATTTCGCAAGGCGGAGTTCGTCGCGGTGCTTTTGCAGCGTATTTAGATATCGATCATCCGGATATTGAAGAATTTTTGAAAATTAAAAGTATTGGAAATCCAATCCAGAATTTGTTTACGGGAATTTGTGTTCCTGATTACTGGATGCAGGAAATGATTGACGGTGATAATGATAAAAGACAAATTTGGGCAAAGGTTTTAGAAAGCCGTCAGCAAAAAGGATTGCCTTATATCTTTTTCAGCGATAACGTAAATAAAAGCAAACCACAGGTTTATAAAGATCAAAACCTGAGAATTAATGCGAGTAATTTATGCAGTGAAATTATGCTTCCGTCAACTCAGGACGAATCATTTATTTGCTGTTTATCATCCATGAATTTGGAGCTTTACGAAGAATGGAAAGATACTGAAGCGGTAAAACTGGCTATCTTTTTCCTAGATGCTGTATTGCAGGAATTCATCGAAAAAACGGAAGGTAACTATTATCTTTCAGCAGCAAATAAATTTGCTAAAAGACACCGTGCATTAGGTTTAGGTGTTTTAGGCTGGCATTCTTATTTACAGAAAAACATGATTCCGTTTGAAGGAATGGAAGCTAAATTGAAAACGACAGAAATTTTTAAACATATAAGCGATAAAGCGGATAAAGCCACTCAGGAATTAGCCCGAATTTATGGTGAACCTGAATTGTTAAAAGGTTACGGAAGACGTAATACGACAACAATGGCAATTGCACCAACAACTTCATCTTCGGCAATTTTAGGACAGACTTCTCCGGGAATCGAACCTTTTAGCAGTAATTATTATAAAGCTGGTTTGAGCAAAGGTAATTTCATGCGTAAAAATAAATACCTGAAAAAACTGCTTGAAGAAAAAGGTTTGGATAATGAAGAAGTTTGGAGAGAAATTATGCTAAATGGCGGAAGTGTTCAGCATATGTCTCAGCTTTCTCAAACGGAAAAAGATGTTTTTAAAACGTTTAAAGAAATCAGTCAGCTGGAGATTGTACAGCAAGCTGGAATTCGTCAGAAATTTGTTGATCAGGGACAGAGTTTAAATCTTAATATTCCGGCAGAACTGCCAATTAAGGAAGTAAATCGTTTGATGATTGAAGCATGGCAATTGGGTGTAAAAAGTTTGTATTACCAAAGAAGTCAAAGTGTTTCTAAAGAATTGGTAACAAGTTTGGTTACTTGCAGCAGCTGTGAATCGTAAAAAAGAAAAAAAGCCGAATCTTATTTTAGATTCGGCTTTTTTATGTGTTTGAATTAAAGATATATGTCAATAAATTCAGCATTCTTTTTAATGAGAATTTAATTTAGTTCTCATAAAATATTAATTTAGTAGCCAGAAATTATCATCCAAAACAAATAAATACCCGCAGTAAATGGAAAATATCACAGTAATTATAATGTTACTTTTTGGCGTAGCTTTTCTTAGTTTAGTAAGTAAAAGGTATAATTTTCCAATACCAATTGTGTTAGTACTTTGTGGTGTAATTATCAGCGTTGTACCGGGACTGCCGGTTATTGCGCTGAGTCCTGAGGTTGTTTTTATTATATTTCTTCCGCCGCTTTTGTATCATGCTGCATGGCATACAAGCTGGTCTGAATTTAAACAAACGATTCGTCCGATAACTTTAGCAGCTGTTGGTTTGGTTTTTTTTACCACAGGATTGGTTGCTGTTGTGGCACACTGGCTTATAGATGATATTTCCTGGCCGTTAGCTTTTTTACTTGGCGCTATTGTTTCGCCTCCAGATGCTGTTTCTGCAACATCTATTACTAAAGGTTTAGGTTTACATCCAAGATTAATTGCCATTTTGGAAGGTGAGAGTCTGGTGAATGATGCGAGCGGTCTTGTGGCGTATAAATATGCTTTAACTGCCATTACAGCTGGAAATTTTGTTTTATGGCAGGCGGGATTAAACTTTGTTTTGATGTCGGTTTTGGGAATTGCGATAGGTTTGGCTGTTGGATATATAATGTATTACATTCATAAAAGGTTTGTTTGTGATGATATTATTGAGGTAACGCTTACGTTATTGACACCATTTTCATCTTATTTAATTGCAGAACATTTTCATGGTTCCGGAGTTCTGGCTGTTGTAGCTACCGGACTTTTTTTGGCCGCAAGATCTGGTACTATTTTTTCGCATGAAAGCCGAATCATGACCAATACAATATGGGATGTTTTGAGTAATATTTTGAACGGTTTAATTTTCATTTTAATTGGATTGCAATTGAGACAGATTATTGAAGGGATCAGTAATTATTCTGGAGATTCGTTATTTATTTGGGGAGCTGTAATTAGTATTGTTGTAATTGTTGTTCGCTTTTTATGGGTAGTTCCGGCAACGATGATTCCGAGGATGCTCAGTAAAAAAATCCGCATGAAGGAGGAATTTGATTATCGCAATATGATTGTCTTTGGATGGTCGGGAATGCGCGGCGTGGTTTCGATGGCTGCAGCTCTGGCACTGCCGTTAATGTTGAATAAAACCGAAGAGTTTCCGCTTCGTAATCTGATTATTTATTTGGTTTTTTGTGTGATTCTTTCCACTTTGGTAATTCAGGGACTTACGCTTCCGTGGCTGATTAAAAAACTTAAAATTGAGCGTTATTCTATTTTGGCTGAAGAATATGATGTTCGAAATATTATTGTTTCTGAAACCATTGCGCATATCGAAGATAATTTATCATTACTGGATGATGAATTGCTGCATAATATTAAAAGTAAATATGAAGTAAAATTTAATCGTTTGCAGAAAACGGAACTTCCGGCTAACTTTTTTGGAAACGGAAAAGTATTTGGAAACGAAATTTTTAATGATTTCACCAAAATTCAAATTGATCTTTTGAATGTAGAGCGCGGTAAACTTGAAGTTATGCATAAAGCCGGTTCAGTAAACGAAGAGATTTTTAGAAAAATAGAAAAAGAACTCGATCTTGAAGAAACGCGTCTTTGGATGGAAATGTATGAGGAATAGATTTTTAGAATAAGCTGTAAATCATTATTTACGGAATTATTTGAATTAAACACCTGTTTCCATGTGGGGAGCATCTACAGGTTTTGATTGTGAAGAGCCAATCTGACGCAGGTATATTGATAATATCACGATAGCAAATACGGATAGAAATTCGCTCTGCCAGTTTTGAAAAGATTCAAACCAAAATCTTGAATTTGTTATATAGGAGGAAAATGTTTCTAATTGCTTTCCTTGCAGAAGCAGTTTTTCATTTTCGTCTTTTAGGCTTCCATAAAAATGAATTATTAATGAAATAAGAAATAGTAACAATAGCGCTGCCGAAAGGGAATGTTTGTATAATGTCAGGATAAAACCTCCTTTTTTAACAGGCCACGGCGCATTTTTTCGTTTAGGGTCTGGCTCGCGGTCAACTTCTTCTTTTTGATTAATTTTTTTAGATTCTGATGATCCTTTTTGTTTTAGGAAAATGGTAAACACAACAAGAAGACCCATTTGAAGAAATTCACTTTCCCAATTTTCAAAAGTAGATTCGATAAAATGTCCTGATAAAAGGTATGACCCCAGATTAATTGATTTTCCTCCTTCGCTTACAAGTTCTTTATTGTGTTCTTCTAAACCAAATAAAGTCTGGCCAAATAAAGTTCCGGCAAACAGTATCAAAAAACAGATACTCAAACCATTATTACGAAAGTAAGTTTTCATCATACTATTGTTTCTGCAAATTTCACAAAAACAACGTTTATGGTGTTATATAATTAAATTTTCAATTTATAGATTTTGCATTGTATAACAATAGTTTAACACATTTCTTTGATTCATATAAAGGATTGTAGAAATTATGTAATGATATTGGTTTACAGTAACTTAAATTTGAAATATTAATAAGAATACAAACAGAAAAAAATATAATTATGAAAACGCTATTAAAAATCAAAATTGTAATGTTGGTCCTGTTAACGGGATTGGCATTTTCGTGTAAGAAGAATGAACCAACGATAGAGTCTCAAAGCAGTATAGATTCAACTGAAGCTATTATTGATACTGTAGGACCAGATGTAGATACAGTTACAAATGATACAGTTAGTACTGTCACAAAAGATTCTATTAAAAAATAGAATTTAATATTTTAAAAAAAGCCTGTAATGGATTTGTCCGTTACAGGTTTTTTGTTGTTTAGAATGGTTATTAAGTTTTTTTATGTTCAAAATAGTATTTTTGAACATAAAAAAACAAACTTATGAAAATCGCAAAATTTATTAAATTTTTCTCTTTTGCATTATTGATCGCATGTATTGTGAGCTGTAGTGTTCATCACTCATCATCACCATCAGGGAAAGTTCCTCCAGGACAGGCTAAAAAAGCATCGGGCAGCAAAAGTGCAAAAGCTTATGCTCCGGGTCAGCAAAAGAAGAGGTAATACTTCTAAATTTACCTATAAAACAAAAAAAGCTATTCAGATACTGAATAGCTTTTTTTTATTGGTCTTGAATTAATTATCGCAATGCAAACCTTAATTTAAGACCGTATGAAACAAGTCTTACACTACTGCTTAAATTGGTATTAAATACGCTGTTGTAACCTAATTCAACAGGTAGTTCAGCATTATATTGAACAAGCTGCCCGTTTCCGGTTTTATCATAAATATTATTTAAACCGTACTCAAAATAAGCACCGATATATATAGAATTTCTATTGCCTAATTCTTGTTTTAAACCAGTTTCAAAAGTTGCTGAATAAGAAACTTCTGTATCAAGATCCTGTTCGCCGGTTACTAAATTGTTAGTACTTGCAAAACCTGCAAAAGCCGGACTAAATAACTCTACATTGTATTGTGGATAGTAACCGCTTGTAGTTAGATTTTGAAAAGATGTTTTATAACTTCCGCTTGAAGCGAAACCAATTTTAGCGCCTGCAGCAACATATAATTTGGATGTTCCCGGTGTTTCAAACTGAATATTAATTGGCACATTGATATAAGCCAGTTTTTGTTCTTCTCTCACATTTGTACCTCTGTATCTAAACTGGAAATTTTCATTTTCAGCATCGGTAGCAGCAGATGCTCCGTATAAGGAATTGAATTTTAAATCGGAATTGTAGGTTTGATATTCAACACCAATTCCTAAACTTAAACTTTCGCTTAAATAATAAGAATAACGAAGACCCGCACTAACACCAATTCCGGGAACCGTTTTTCCAGAAGAATTAGAATCTACATAAGAAAATGGCCCTCCCAAAGAAATCGAAAATTCTTGTTTTTTATCCTGGCCATAACTATTTAAAGACGCTGCTAAAAATGCCGTAAAAATGGCAATGGATGTGATATAGCTGTAAATATTTTTTTTCATCTTAAGTTATATTATGCCAGTACTATTTTTATCTAGTACTGGCAGGGTTTATTTATTTTACAATTACTTTGAAAGTTTTTTTGATGTTTGGCGTTTCAAGAACTACCATGTACATATTGCTCTCAGTTGTTTGAGGTAATTGTATTTCAGTTTTAGCTGTAGATGATTGTACAGTTTTTACCAATTGACCTGTAACAGTGTAAAGGCTAATTTGCATTTTCGCTAATTCTTCTTCAGGGAAATCTGCTTCAACAGTTACTACTTTTCCAATTTCAATTGGGTTAGGGTAAACTTTAGCCAGCAGCGTATTTGACAATGTGATTTTTGAAGCACATACATAAAGTACACTTCCATCTTTAGTTGTCAATTTTACAGTATAATCTGCCGTTGGGTCTAATAGTGAAGTAAGACTGTTTCCTGCAGAATAATATTGGCCAGTTCCTATTGACTGGTCGTTTTTGAACCATTCGTAAGAAGTAAACTCATAACCACCATTTGTCTGCGGATTGTTATTTACAAGAAGTACGTTATTAAATTTCTGTTTAACAATGTCAAAGAAATTAAACGGTTTCACAACTACGATTGAATAAGTTTCAGATAAACTTCCGTCTTGTGATGTAATTGTTACATTCTTACTGTAAATTCCCGGTTTAGGAGTTGGAATTGTAAAATTAGGAGAAGGAGTTATAACTGCACCCGATTCATTTAAGATAGATACACTAGGATTTGTTTCACCACATGGCAATACATAAAAAATTGTTTTTCCAGGGTTTTCAAAAACTTTTGTTCCTATAGTGATTCTCTTAACATCGATATTGTTGTTTAAGATCACTAACAATTGTGAAACATCTGCTGCAGGAAGATAGTTGTTATCTCCAGCTTGATGAGCTGTAATTAATACATCACCAGATCTCAACATATTTACCACGCCTGTAGCAGAAACTGTAGCAGGAGCTAATGGTGCAGTATATGTTGATGTGTAAGTAACAGCTAAATTTGAATTTGAAGTCGCTGTTAAATTAAAGGTGTTGTTTGCTCCAAGTGTTTTAACCGGAATTGCATTAAATGTAATTTGCTGTGCTGCTTTATTAATAACAAGATTTGCTGTCAGCGTTACTACTGCACAATTTGGCGTACTAGCTGATGGTGTTACTGTAGCAGTAACTACATAAGTACCAGCATTTGTTGACGTATTGTTTGCAGAATATGTAACAGTTGCTCCTGTTGGAAGATTCGCAACTTGCAAAGCATGAGCATTTCCATCGTATGTGAATTGAGCGCTGCTAAAAGTTACTGCATTCAATGGAGAAGCAAGTACTTTTATTGTTTGCGGTTGTGTCGTAATGTTTCCATTTCCGTCATTGTATGTCCATGTAATTACATAAGTTCCTACAGCATTGTAGCTTAAAGGATCAGTTGTAGTTCCATTTAGGATTCCTGCACAATTATCTGTAGCAGTTGGAATAGCTATATCTGATGCTGAAACTGCACAATAGTTACTTATTTCCGGAAGAGTAGCTACAGTTGGTACTGGTGCCGTTGCATCTGGAGTTGTAATAATAGTTACTGTTTGAGTTAATAAACATCCATTAGCATCTGTAATTGTTACAGAGTAAGTTCCTGCGCTTAATCCAGTTGCTGTTGCAGCTGTTCCTCCAGCTGGTGACCAAGAGTATGTATAAGCTCCAGTTCCTCCGGTTGCAGTTACAGTTGCAGTTCCGTTAGTTCCTCCGTTGCAAGAAACATCTGTTTTAGATATTGTTGCAGCAAGAACTGCTGGTTCTATAATAGTAATACTTTGTGTTGTTTGACACGCGTTTGCATCAGTTACAGTTACTGTATAAGTTCCTGCGTTTAATCCAGTTGCTG
>NZ_JAVDTG010000006.1:0-357613 GCF_031455715.1 Flavobacterium sp. 2755 | reverse complement strand
AGTGAACCTCTTTCGTTGTTGCGGGTGCAAAAGTACACAACAATTCCAGTTACGCAAGCCTTTTTGCAAACTATTTTTAATCTTTTTTGCAATTACTCCTTAACTCTCTGATAACACAAGTTTTACAATTCAAAGTTTTTTGAAACATTGTCAGGTTTTTCTACAGTCCTTTGATTTTTCCTTATTTTATATCCTTTCTGCAATACCGTTTTTGAAGAGTTATTAAGTTTTAAAGCTGTTTTGTGAAAAGAAATTATGTTTTGAAAACGGATTTCCTAGCCCCGATAGTAGCGAAAATCCTTTTGTGCCGGGGTTCGATACAAAAGATTGAAGCGGATAGCAGGAAATAGCTCCTGAAAATTGCAATTATGAAATCACAAATTCTAAACTTAAAAGGATTCGACTTCGCTCAGACGAAAAGAATGATTCGTTATACATACTATATATAAGTATATAAAAAACAAACCCGACTGGTTTTGAAAACTGTCGGGTTGTGAAATATGTTGTTTTAATAAATCAATCGAAACGAATTGCTTTTACAGGAGAGATTTTTGTTATTATATAGGAAGGAATTAATAATACTAAGAAGCATACTGTTATGGTTAGTAAATTCAACAGGACTATGTAACCCCAATTTAAATATACGGGGGCTTGGTTCACATAGTAGTTTTCGGGATTTAGATGAATGATTCCGAATTGCTGTTGAATTAACAGCAGCGTAATTCCAATTAAGTTACCCCAAAACAATCCTCGAACGATTAAGTAGAATGCATTGTATAGAAAAACTTTGCGAACTGTCCAGTTATTTGCTCCTAATGCTTTTAGAATTCCGATCATTTGTGTGCGCTCTAAAATAAGAACCAATAATGCTACTACCATATTAATTGTAGCAACGAGAATCATTATAGCAAGAATTACAATTATATTGAAATCGAAAAGCTGAAGCCAGTCAAAAATATAGCTATACTTTTCGGTAATTGTTTTTGTATCGAGATTTGAAGAGATTTGTTCGTAAATCTGGTTCCCTGTTTCTTTAATAGTCGTAAAGTCTTTTACAAAAACTTCAAAAGCTCCAACTTGATCCGGGCTCCATTTGTTGATTCGCTGAATATGACGAATATCTCCTATTATATATGTAGCGTCGAAATCCTGGAATCCTGAACTAAAAATTCCTATGATTTTAAATCGGCGGCTGTTTGGGAGTTTTCCTTGTTCTTCTTTTATGAAGAAGGTATTGAAGCTGTCTCCTAATTTTAAATTCAATCGATCTGCAAGAAATCTTGAGATAATAACTTCCTCATTTAGTGTTTTTGAAAAATCAGGCAGCTTACCTTCTACTAAATACTCTTTTATATTGTTCCAATTATAATCTGCTCCTACTCCTTTAAAAACAATTCCTTCAAAGGCGTTTTCTGTTCTGATTATTCCCGCTTTGCTTGCGACTGCCTGAATATGGCTTACTTCTGGAACTGATTTGAAATTTGGATAAAAATCCTGTTTTTTCGAAATTGGAATTAAGGTTATCTCCGAATTATTGTTGTCATAATTAGAAATAATGATCTGACCGTTGAAAGCAGAAACTTTTTCGCGTATTTTTTGCTGCAACCCAATTCCGGTTGCTACAGAAACCATCATCATAATTATACCAATTGCAATTGCAGAAATGGCAATTTTAATAATTGGTGCTGATATACTGCTTTTGTAATCTTTGGCAGTGATGAGTCTTTTTGCTATAAAGTATTCTAGATTCAATTTAGGGTTCTGTTATGATTTATATTTCTTGTCCGATTTCAGATTATTCAAAAATACATTTAAAAAAGCGAAATGTATAATCTTAAAGTAATAATGCTTTAAACGCTTAAAGCGGTAATTTCTTTTTCATTTCTTCTACTATATTATAAGCAGCGGGACAAATTGCAACATTTTTTAAAGTCAGATCTGCAATTTGATGAAACTTTTTGCGATCTGTATGTGGAAACTCCCGGCAGGCTTTTGGTCTTACATCATAAATCATACAATAATTTTCACTATCCAGGAATGTACAAGGAACGCTTTTTAAAACATAGTCTTTATCTTCATCAATACGAAGATACTGATCAATAAATTGTTGTGGTTTTTGTCTGAAAGATTTTGATATTCTTTCAATATCTGCCAAAGTAAATAAAGGCCCAGTTGTTTTACAGCAATTGGCGCATTGTAAACAATCCGTTTTTTTAAATTCGGCATCATGCAAGTCCTGCATAACGTAATCTAAATTCTTTGGCTGTTTCTTTTTCAGCTTATCAAAATACTTTTTGTTTTCGATATGCTTATCTTTGGCTAACTTATTTAAGTTATTTAAAATCTGTTTCAAGTTTAATATTTAAAGTTGAGCTGCAAAATTAAACAACTTTAAACTTGAAACCTTAAACTTTGAACTAAATTACGATGAAAGATCTTTTTGGGAAAGCGATGTACGATTTCCAGACTAATAATTCGCCTGAAGATATTATTACCGAAACTTCGATTTCTGAAGAAGATGAAATGAGCGTAGAATATTTATTCCGTTCTTATGATGAAATGCCAAAAATTGAACAAAAGGCTTTACAACTTGCAACAGGAAAAACTTTAGATGTTGGCTGCGGTGCCGGAAGCCACAGTTTGTCTTTACAAAATGATCGCAATTTAGATGTTACTTCAATAGATATTTCTGAAAAAGCGATTGAAACTTGCAAGCTTCGAGGTTTAAAAAATGCTAAAGTTGAAAATATACTAAATTTTGAAGGTGAAAAATTTGATACGATTATTTTACTGATGAATGGAACCGGTATTTTTGGGAAATTAGAAAATTGCAATTCCTATTTATCAAAACTAAAATCACTTTTAAATTTGGGAGGACAAATTTTAATTGACAGTTCTGATATCATTTATATGTTTGATGAAGATGAAGATGGTGGAAAATGGATTCCGTCTGAAACAGAATACTATGGTGAGCTAACTTTTACTATATCGTATAAAGGGGAAAAAGAAGAAACTTTTGACTGGTTGTATCTCGATTATAATACACTGCAGAATGCCGCAATTGCAAATGGATTAAAATGTGAATTGGTTATGGAAGGTGATCATTATGATTATCTGGCAAAACTTTCAATATAAATATCTTTTAATCATGGAAAATTTAGATTTAGAAAAATTAAAATACCCTATAGGAAAGTTTGAGGTCCCTAAAGACTTCACATCTAAATATATTTTAGATAAGATTGAAGAAATTTCGACTTTTCCAGAAAGGTTAAAAAAGGAGGTTACTTCTCTCAATCATGAGCAATTAGACACTCCGTATCGTCCTGAAGGCTGGACTGTTCGACAAGTAATTCATCATTGTGCCGAAAGTCACATGAATTGTTACATTAGATTAAAGTGGGCTTTAACTGAAAACAATCCGATTATAAAACCTTATGACGAAAAATTGTGGTCTGAACTGCCCGATAATTTAACGATGCCAATCGCTCCGACACTAAATTTATTAGAAGGATTGCATTTTAGATTAGCATATATAATGAAAAACTTATCGGAAGTTGATTTAGAAAAGTCATTCATTCATCCTGAAAATAATTCTGAATATCGAATCCAACAAATTATTGGGATGTATGCCTGGCATGGAAATCATCATCTTGCACAGATTATTAATTTAAAGAATCAGAAAAACTGGAAATAATAAAATGTTTCTTTTTTATACAGTGTGTATTTATTACATAAAAAAAACCTCTTCTAAGTTAGAAGAGGTTTTTTTATGATTTAAGGTATATTTAAATACTTATGTGTTTGAAGTGAAACTCTCCATTTCGGATTATTCATTACATAATCTACAATTAACGGAGTCATTTCTTCTTTTTTACTCCATTCTGGCTGAAGAAACAAAATAGCATCATCATTAACTAATTCTGCTTGTTCTTCTGCAAAGATAAAATCGTGCTTATTATAAATAATTACTTTTAATTCATGTGCGTTAGCATAAACATCTGGTGTTGGAAGTTTGTTTTTCTTTGGCGAAAGACAAATCCAGTCCCAAGTTCCAGATAACGGATAAGCTCCGGAAGTTTCGATATGAACTTTTAAGTTTTTATCTTTTAATTGCTGTGTCAACAAAGTCATATCCCATGTAAGCGGCTCTCCGCCGGTAACTACAACTGTATTTGCATAACTTGAAGCATTATTTACAATTACATCGATATTTGTTGGCGGATGCAGTTCTGCATTCCAGCTCTCTTTCACATCACACCAGTGACACCCAACATCACAGCCTCCAATTCTAATGAAGTAAGCAGCAGTTCCGGTATGAAAACCTTCGCCCTGAATGGTATAAAATTCTTCCATCAAAGGCAGCATCGCTCCTTTGTTTACTTCTAATTGTATTTCTTTTGGTAACATTATTTTAATTTAATGTGCAAAGATAGTCAATTAATTACGGAACAAAAAAACCGATAGTTCAAAGCGAACTATCGGTTTTAATAAATTAGTTTAAAAACTATATTATTTTAAAGCTTTCACAGATTGTGAAGCGTATGCATTTGCTGGATCTAAAACTAAAGTTTTATTGAAATATTCAATTGCTTTTGCTTTATCAGTGTTTGCATAACTTGCTCCAATACTATTGTAAGCTTCTACGATTTTTTTAACTGTAGCTGGTTTTGCTAATTCTTCAGCACCTTTTGCAGTTGTTTTAGCAACATATTCTTCGTAGTTTTTGATAATTAAATCATCTTTCTCTAACAAGTTGTTGATTCTTCCTTTATATAAGTAAGCCTCATCATAAGTTGGAGATGCAACTAAGATTCTGTCAAAAGCAGCATCTGCTTTAGCTAACTGAGCAGCGTCAGCAACAGCTCCGCCAGTTTTATTAGCATTTGCGTAGTAAACTGAAATACCGTAATAAACGTTATCATCTAAGTAATTTTTAGAATCTTTGTTGTTTGCACCGAATTCAAAGATAGAAGCAGCCTGAGCAAATTGTTTTTTACCAAATAAAGCTTTTCCTAAATCATTAAGTTCTTCAACAACTAATGGCTCTAATTCAATTGCTTTTTTGATATCTGCAAGACCAGCGTCAAATGAAGCCTGATCTACAGCACCTTCAGCATTTGTTCCTTTTTTAATTTTTGATAAACCTAAATATAAATAATCTCTACCAATTACTTTATTTGTTGGAGTTTTGATATAATCTTCGATAGATTTGATAGCTACATCAACGTTTCCGTTTTCGTAAGCAGCATAACCTAAATATCTAAAGATTCTAGGATTTACTTTATCCTCAGCAATCATTTTGTTTGCTACAGTTTCTAAACTCTTGTAATCTTTTACTAAGATCAAGAAATCTGCGTGACGCATTTTAGAATCTAAAGAGTAATCTGTTAAGCTTAGGTATTTTTCGTAGTTTGTAATTGCATTTTGTAAATTAACTTTAGCAGTAGAAGGTTTGTTTCTTCCCCATTTGTAATATGTCTCAGCTAATTCTCTGTAAACTGGACCGTAATTTGGATTTATAGCAATAACTTCATTGAAAGATTTAATAGCTTCATCATAAGATTTTGCTCCTTTCAACAAAACACCTAATTGCATTTTTGCTCTTAAAAGAGTTGGATCTGCTGTAAAAGCGTCACGGTAAGCTTTGTAAGCATCGTTTTGATTGTTAGCTCCGTAATATGCGTCACCAATTGTCAAAAGTGCATTTGCATTTTGTGGCTCAATTAATAACGCTTTTTTCAAACTTGCAACCGCATTCGTATAATCAGGATTTACAGAGTTCATATACGCTTTACCAATGTAAACGAATTCCTCTATATCTTTACGTTTAATATCTTTTGTAGCTAATGCAAAGTTAGCTTGTGCACTAGCAACATTTTTATTATCAAGATCGATTTGACCTAAACCAATGTAGTTTAAGTTTTTCTTATCTGATGCTTCAATTCCGTTTAAGTAATAGATTTTAGCAGAATCAACAACACTTTGGTTTAAGTAAATATTACCTAAAACAAAATTAGCTTCTCCATCTGAAGGCTTAGCTTTGATGATTGATTTAAGTAATGATTTTGCTTTTTGAAACTGTTCAGCATCGATTGCCTTTTTTGCTTCTTTAATGTCTTGCGCGTTTGCAACAGAAGCTGTAGCAATCATAGCAAGACTAAAAATTTTAAATTTATTCATCTTTGTTGTAATTAATTTATTCTTTATCGTTTATAATTTGACTTCTAATATTGAATTTCCTACCTGGAGTCTTAACAGGCATTAAACCAGATTTCAAAACTATTCTTTGTCCAATCTCACCAGCCATAAAAGAGGCAAGTCCCATTCCTAGTCCAGAATAACCCTGACAGTTTATAATAAACAAATCACGTGCCAAAGGATATTTGTTTAATGCTATGTTAGTTTGACTCGGGCTATAATAATTGTTATCATTTAAGCCTTTAACACTTAAAACATCAATTTTCTTGATTGTCTCAATCATGTCTGGAGATGGCTGTGACAACCAATTTACTCCAACAACACCAATCATTTGATCATTTTCTGAAACAAATTTAATAACTTCATCATTTGTTTTGAAAGAAAAAACACCTGCTTCAGGAAAATCTTTTACTTTCGCTAGCTCTTTCATATAACGCACTGTACTTGAATTAGGATTGTCAAAAACAATTCCTTTTATTTTTGAATCACTTTTACCCTGTAAAAAATCAATTACAGTTTTCAACGCAATTAATGTATCATTATTGTTCTTCTTTGCAATTAGGGCAATTCCATCAACTGCAAAAGGTGTAATTCGAGGTTTAATTTTACTTTTTTCGAATCTTCCCAATTCTTCATTAGTCAATTTTCTAGCTGTCACAACAACTTTAGCTTTCTTATTTAACAGGTCGTTAATAAGCTCCACTTCTGACTTTGGCTTAACCGTAATCTTAGCATCGTAATATGTCCCTTCAAAAACAGCAACCTGATCATCGACAATTTGCTTTATAGTTTCATCAACAGTAACATCAACTGATCCTTTTAAAATTGTTTCGTTTTCAGATTCATTTTTGCTTTTTTGGTTGCACATAACAAACAAAAAGACAAAAAGAACCAAACCAACAACTTTACTATATTTTAACATAATTACTCTGTATTAGAATTTATCAATCGCAGAAAACGTATTGCAGAATATACAATAAGTAATCCACCAAAAGCATATCTGTATTTAGGTTCCATATCTAAAGGAAGTTTTTCCCAAAACATAATCATTAAACCCAGCACAAGATATATTAAAAAAAACAGTATTCCTAAAACAAGAAGAAATCGCTCTTTGAGCGATTTCTTCTGAATATTATTAAGCATATCTTTTAACATTATTCTGCAGATTGAATAGTAATAGGAAGAGAGTAAAGTACCCTAACTTTTTTACCATTTTGCTCGCCGGGAGTCCATTTTGGACATTTTTTAAGAACACGAATTGCTTCTGCTCCTGTACCGTAACCGATATCCCTTAAAACTTTAATGTCGGTTAATGAACCGTCTTTTTCAACTACAAAAGTAACGTAAACTTTACCTTTTAGACCTTCTTCTTCTGGAGTCTTGTAATTATTTCCTACGAATTTGTAGAATTTATCCATCCCTCCAGGGAAATCAGGTTTTACTTCGATACCAGCAGTATTATATACACTGTTATCTTCTTCTACTACTTGAGAAACTGGTCCTGTACCTACTGGCTCATCAACAGTTAAAACTGCATCTGGATCTCCTTTGATAGTCTCAGAACCAACTTTTTTGTCTTTAAGTTCCTCAATTTTTGGAGGATCTTCAGTAACTTCTTCTGCTTTAGCAACAACCGGTTTTGTAAATTTCACCTGATCCACTTTTGGTGGCGGCGGTGGTGGCGGTGGTTGGTTCGGCTTTACTTCCTCTTTTTTAGGAGGTAATTTTACTGTAGCAATCTTAACATTGTTATCTACTTCATCTTCACCAGAATCTGGTAAAAAACTAGCAATAAGAGGAGCTGCAACAGCAAAGCTAAAAATGATCGAACCTATGATAAGCGCTTTTACCGTAGTTTTATTATTCGATTTTCTTAACTCATATGCTCCATATATCTTATTACGTCCTTCGAATACGATATCAAGCCACGTGTTTTTAATTATATCTAATTTCATTTTCTTGATTATTAGGATGTTAAAATAAGATAACCCTTATTTTTTCTCTACCAATTTATTTTCTTCTGGTGTAAACTCAGGAACAATAGCATAAGTTTTAACTCCACTAATAGCCATTTCATCCAAAATATCCACTAAATTACGGTAATTCGATTTTTTAGTTGGCTTAATGATAACGATGATCCCACTTTTAGGTTTTCCTATCGAAGCAGCATATTCTGTAGCCAATTTCTTTCTCTTAAGAAGTTCTCTACGAATACCATCTTTACCATATGCAATATCTTTTGGTCCAACTTTAGGCGCAGACAATAATCCCATATAATAAGTTAACTTATTATTTTCTCCTAATATCACAGTCATAGTAAGATTTTCATCTACCTTGGTGTCTTTAGTATCTTTCTCATTAGGATCTTTATCCGGCAGAGACAAATCCATCGATTGAGGTTTTGACAACGATGTGGTTAACATAAAGAATGTGATCAATAAGAATGCCAAATCCACCATAGCCGTTAAATCGACTTTCGAGTTTTGCTTTTTACTTCTTACCTTGCCACCTTTTCCGCCACCACCGTCGCCGGTATTTAATTCAGCCATTTTAGTGTATCTTTTTTAATTAAAAGTCTTTTCCTCTCGTACCTGTAACTAAGTTAAAGGAGTTGATTTTCTGATCTTGTAAAATATCCATAATCTTTTTGATTTGTGGATATTGTTCTTTCGCATCACCTTTTATTGCAATTTGCAATTCTTTATCATCAAGATCAATCGCAGCTCTTCTTGAAACTAAAAGCCATTCTTTTAATTGATTATCTAAAGAATCGATTGGAATTCCAGGTTGATCCGCTTTTACTCTTTCAGATGCTTTCAAAGCAATGATTTGCTTTAAATTTGCAACAGGAACACCGAAGTCATCCATTAAAGCAAATTTAGTTTTATCATCTTCTGAAAAAGTCACACCAAATTTTGCCCCCATTCCTTCAAGAGTTTTTTTACGAATCTCTCTACCTTTTAGGTCAAAAAATACTTTGCTTTTCCCATCTGCACCTTTTCCTACTGTGATAATTGCCAAATCAGTATCTGGTAATTTAAATTCAGCAACAGAAGCAGGCATATCTACAGGAAGTGCTTCTGGCACTTTAGCTGTAGCGGTCAAAATAAAGAACGTAAGCAAAAGGAACGCAACATCACACATGGCAGTCATATCTGTCGATGTTGACTTTTTTTTCATTTTTATTTTAGCCATTCTCTTTTATTTTATTTTGATATAATTAATTTTAATATTAATATCAAAAATTAATTATTGTTTCAAACTTCCTCTGAATCTTCTGTAAGTATTCACGATTGTAGTACCAGCCTCATCGATAGAGTAAGTTAAATCGTCAATTTTAGCAGTAAAGAAGTTGTAAGAAACGATTGCTAAGATAGATGTAGAGATACCTGTTGCAGTGTTGATAAGTGCCTCAGAAATACCAGTTGCAAGAGCAGCTTGGTCTGGAGTTCCAGCAGAAGCTAACGCACCAAACGCTTTAATCATACCTGATACAGTTCCTAATAATCCTCCTAAAGTTCCTAATGATACTAAAGTAGAGATAATAGTCATATTTTTTTCTAACATTGGCATTTCTAATGAAGTTGCCTCTTCGATTTCTTTGTGGATTACTTCTGAAGCTTCTTCACTGTTGAATCCTTCTTTTTTAACGTCTTGATATTTAATCAAAGCAGATTTAATTGCGTTTGCAACTGAACCTTGTTGTTTGTCACATGAAGCGATAGCAGCCTCGATGTTTCCTTCTTTAATACTTCCTTGAACGCTTTTCATGAATTTGTCAAGGTTAGATTTTCCAGCAGCTTTACCGATAACAATGAATCTTTCAATTGAAAAAACAACAACCATTAAAAACATACCTAATAATACTGGTACAATAAATCCTCCTTTATAAACTTGTCCTAATGTATTGATTGGATGTCCAGTTTCAGGGTTACCTCCTTCGAAGTTAGCAGAATCTCCCATGATTACTTTCCAAATAAACACCCCAACCAAAATACACGCAACAATAATGATTCCTGTAATCATCCCTCCTCCATTTGAAGTGCTTTCTTTTTTAACTTTAACGTTTGCCATTTTTTTAAATTTTAATAGTTTTAAATAATTTTTATTTTTTAGTTATATTTAACTTGTAGGGTAGCAAATTTATACGTTTAGTTTAAATAAAAAAACTTTTTTTAATTTTATTGAAGGAAATTTAACGTCAAATTAAAAAATATCTCATTAATTTGTCGGCATCATTTTTATGATAAAACAAAAAAAAAGGCGAATAATAAAAAAATTACAACGTTTTAGTAAATATTCAAACAATCCATTGAAATCTTCTTAAAAAGCTGCGAATTTATTTTTTATGTTTATTTCAATCAAAAAAAGCTTTTTCCTACTAAAAAAAAGATAGTTATTTTGTTAAAAAACCAAACAAAACCCTTATAATCATCTAAATTACAAATAAAAACATGAATAAAAAAGATAATTTCATTCAGGACATAAACAACGGTTATTCTGCTAAAGGTGACTCTATTATTTTGGGCGGTGCAATTTTAGATGGTGAAGCAATTGCTGAAGCTCACGTCAAGATTCCTTTAAAAACATTAAACCGCCACGGTCTTATTGCCGGAGCGACCGGAACTGGAAAAACAAAAACAATTCAGGTTTTTTCTGAGCAGTTATCAAATGCCGGAATTCCTGTTTTAATGATGGATATTAAAGGTGATTTCAGCGGTATTGCAAAAGAAGGAAAAGAGGAAGGTTTTATTACAGAGCGCCACGCTAAAATAAACGTACCTTATAATGTAGCTGCATTTCCGGTTGAATTAATGTCGCTGTCTAAACAAAACGGAGTTCGTCTGCGTGCAACAGTTTCAGAATTTGGTCCGGTTTTATTTTCAAGGATTTTAGATTTAAATGATACTCAGGCCGGAGTTGTTGCGGTTATCTTTAAATATTGTGATGATAAGCAAATGCCTTTGCTGGATTTAAAAGACATTAAAAAGGTTATCAATTTTATTACGGAAGAAGGTAAAGAAGAAATCGCAGCCAGCTATGGAAAAATTTCTACTGCTACAACGGGAACGATTCTTAGAAAAATCATTGAACTGGAACAACAAGGCGGTGATTTGTTTTTTGGCGAATTGTCTTTTGAAACGGATGATTTAATGCGAATTGACGAAAACGGAAAAGGTTACGTAAATATCATCCGCTTGACGGATATTCAGGATAAACCAAAATTATTCTCTACTTTCATTTTAAGTCTTTTAGCAGAAATTTATCAAAAAATGCCGGAAAAAGGAGATGCAGAACAGCCAGAACTGGTAATCTTTATAGACGAAGCACATTTAATTTTTAATGAAGCCAGCAAAGCGTTATTAGAGCAAATTGAAACGATTGTAAAATTAATTCGTTCAAAAGGTGTCGGCGTTTATTTTGTTACTCAAAACCCAATGGATGTTCCGAGTGGGGTTTTGGCACAATTAGGATTAAAAATTCAGCATGCACTTAGAGCTTTTACAGCAAATGATCGTCAGGCGATTAAAAAAACTGCGGATAATTACCCAACTTCTGAATATTATAAAACCGATGAATTGCTGACAAGTTTAGGAATTGGAGAGGCTTTGGTAACAGCTCTAAACGAAAAAGGAGTTCCAACGCCGCTTGTTGCCACAATGATGCGCGCACCGCAAAGCCGAATGGATATTTTATCGGCTTCAGAAATTGATGAAATAAACGGTAAATCAAAATTGGTTAAAAAATATAGTGAAGAAATTGACCGAGAAAGTGCCTTTGAAATCTTATCTAAAAAAATAGCTGATGCTAATGAAGCTGCTGCTCAACAAGAAGAACATGCTCCAGCAAAATCTTCAAAAACAGGACCGAGTACTACAGAAGTTGTTACAAAATCTGTTTTAAAAGTAGTAACAAGCGCTACCTTTATAAGAGGTGTATTTGGCGTTTTGACCAAAATCTTTAAAAAGTAAAAAATATTAAACCATATAAGTTATATAAGTTCATTTAATTTATATGTCGAATTACATTAAGTATCTAAATATCAAACCCGACAGGTTTTTGAAACCTGTCGGGTTTGTTCTATACGCAAAGCATTATATTAACTTATATCACTTATATGGTTTAAAAAAAATTATGCTTTTTGCAGTAAACCCAGGATTTTATTTTCAACTTCTGGTGAGTCCCAGATATTTTCTATGTTGTCCAGTTTTAAAACTTCTTCCATAATACCGTTTTGGAAATCTCCAATTGCAAGTGCTTCGGCATACGGACGGTCACTAAAGGTAACACGGCTGTAAAGCGGAATCCATTTATCTGGGTGTTTATCTGAAAATACTTTTTCTATTTTCTTTTGTAATAAGAATTTTTCATCTGCCGTTTTGGTACTCATTTCCATGAAATTTCGGTACGAAAGTTCAGCAATTGCATCGGCATTTGGTTTGCGAGAAATTTGATATTCAGAGAAAATCTTTTTCCAGTCGTTTCCAAATTTCTCAATCATTTCATTTAGAACCGTAATATCTTCAAAACCGGCGTTCATTCCTTGCCCGTAAAAGGGAACAATAGCATGGCAGGCATCTCCAATTAAAGCAATTTTATCTTCGTAAGTCCATGGAAAACATTTCATGGTTACTAAAGTACTCGTTGGATTCTTAAAGAAATCATTTGCCAGTTCCGGAATCACTTCAATCGAGTCAGGGAAATTTTTCTCGAAGAAATCTTCCACCATTTTACGATCTGTAAGCGACTCAAAAGAATTAGCGCCTTCAAAAGGCATAAATAAGGTACAGGTAAAACTTCCGTCGAGATTAGGAAGCGCAATTAACATGTACTCGCCTCTTGGCCAAATATGAAATGAATTTTTATCTAATTTATGAGTTCCGTCAGCATTCGCGGGAATATTCAATTCCTTATACCCCATATTTAAAAATTCCTGAGAATAATTAAACATACTCTGACGCTGCATTCTGTGGCGGATTCTCGAAAAAGCCCCATCGGCACCAAAAACCATATCGTATTTTCGTTCTTCCCACTCGCCTCTTTCACTTTCGCCAATGTGCAAAGTTGCATCACTCAGCGTTACATCCCAGATTTTTTGTTCAAAATGAAATTCGGCTCCGGCATTTTCGGCTAAATCAATCATTTTGCGGTTTAGCTTTCCTCTGGAAATCGAATAAATTGATTCGCCTTCCTGTCCATAATTCTGAAAATTGAGTTTATCGACCAAATGAATGGCACGTTTATCCATAGGAATTGCAATTTCCCGAACCGCATCTCCTATTCCAACGCCGTCAAGCGCTTTCCATCCACGATTAGACATTGCAAGATTAATAGAACGTCCAGAAAAATTTATTTTTCGAATATCAGGGCTGCGATCATAAACATGAACTGTGTGACCTGCTTTTTTAAGATAAATTGCCAACAGCGATCCTACAAGTCCAGAACCTACAACAGCAATTTTTAGAGAAGTTTGCATCGGGGAAAATCTAATATATAAGATCGTAAAAATAAGTAATAATTGTACATAAGCTTTAAATTACAACAAATATTTAACCTTAAACACCAATATTTAGCTGGGCATGACCCGCCGAAAAAAGCGGGTCGGGCTTTCGGCTTTATCTTTTATTCCGCTCCGCTTCATAAAAGGATATCGCCTCTATCCCTCATGCAACACTCGTTTTCATAACAAAATCTCGTTTTAATGGATTTATTTAGATTTTCAAAAGAAGTAATTTCGCTACAGAAAACTATTAATCTATTCCAATTAAATAACCACAATGAACAGCGAAATTTTACAATCGGAAATCATTTTAGAAAATGAAAAAGTATTATTGATTCCATTTGAGAATGAAAGAAACATCGAACTCAAAGAAATTATTTTTGATGACGAAATCTGGAAATATATGGGAATGTATGTTCGCAACGATCAGGATTTCGAAAGTTATATTCAAAGTACCTTAAAACAAAAAGCAGACGGAATTTGTTATCCATTTCTCATTATAGATAAAGCTACAAACAGAGTTGCCGGAAGTACTCGTTACGGTTATTTAAATCATGCGAGTCAAAAATGTGAAATTGGCTGGACTTGGTACGGAAAAGATTTTCAGGGAACTGGTTTAAATAAAGCCTGTAAATATGAATTACTAAATTTTGGCTTCGAAAAAATTCAATTTAAAAGAATACAATTCAGCGCTGATCTTGAAAACTTAAGATCACAAAGAGCGATTGAAAACTTGGGAGCTTTAAAAGAAGGTTTATTTAGAAATAATTATATAGATTCTGAAGGAAACAGCAAAGACGATGTTTATTATAGTATAATTTTAGAGGAATGGCAGCATACTAAGCGAGATTATTTTGATGAATTTGTGTAAAAATCAATTCATATGTTTAATAAAAAAAGTAATACATTAGCTTGATATAAACTTATCTTTTCTTCGTAACCTATGAAAATTAAAACTTATTTAACAGCACTTCTTATTCTGGTTTCTTTTAATTTTTATGCTCAGTCAAAAATGCTAACCGGCCCTAAACATTTAATAAGGCTGGAAATTCCTAAAAACTGGGTTCAGGCCGAAAATGATCAAATTCCTTTTTTAATAAGGCCAGACGAGAAAAATAGCAGCGACGATACTTATATGTATGTTTATGGATTAGATTATCAATCGCCGCCTGATTTAAATTTATGGATTGAAGGAAATAGTTCGGAATTAAAAAATGATATTCCTGAAATAAAGATTGGTGAATTAAATTACAGCTTTGAAAATTTAAAGAAAGATAACTTTTTAACCGGACGTTATAAAGTTGTAAGCTACATATATCCTAATTTTAAAGAAGAAGCTTTATTGGTTATTGAATCTAAAACTACCATTATTACAGCTGTTTTAGCAGCAAAAGATCATGCTGAATTTGATAAATATCTTAATTCGTTTAAAGAACTTGTAAATTCAATTAAAATTAATGCTGCGAAAGTAACATTTGAATAAATTTTTAAGAGAAACAATTCAAACTAATAAACAAAAATGAACCTCTACTCAGAACATTATGTAACTCAAAAAGCTGAAAGGTTCGTCAATAAAATTTGGTGTTTAGACAACAGCATCGGCGAAAGCCTGATCGAAAATAAACTCGTTTTGCCAAACGGCTGTTTTAATCTCGCCATTGTAACGGGAAATGCTATAGAAGTTCATACCAGTAAAAACAAATACGAAATGAACAAAGGCATTTACTTTTGTTCGCAAATGACCAATAAAGTTTTGGTGAATATTCAGCCGAAAACTAAAGTTACTATAATACAGCTTCATACATGGACGCTTTCGATGTTTCCTAAATATGATTTAAGCAATTTTACAGATTCTATTCTTAAAATTAATCCTGAAGAATTACCTTTTAAAATTCAAATTGATGCTGAAATTGAAACTTTATTGAAAACCATAAATACTTATTTTGAAGAACTGTCTGATTTACATTCAGATAAAAATATGATTGAAAAAATCTGCGAAATCATTAAAAAACAAGAGGAAATTTCGGTTTCTGAAATCAGTAAAGATTTAAAATCATCACAACGATTGCTGCAGATTAAATTTAAAACGGCGACCGGATTAACTATTAAAAAATACATTCAGATTTTGAAGTTTAGAAAATCTGTTGATCAAATGGTAAATTCTGATTTAGAAAAACTAAAACTAACTGATGTTGCATTGTACAATAAATACTTCGATCAATCGCATTTCATAAAAAAGTTTAAAGATGTAACGAAGACAACGCCAAAGATGTTCGACCCCAATTCCTATTTTCTTTCGCAAAAAAGGTAAGTTTTCGCTTTTATACTATTTTTCAATTTTTGATTGATGTAATATTGCAAGTCATTAATCATCAATCAATCACAATGAAAATCAATCACACTTTTTTTCAATTAAAATTTATTTTAGTTGGAATTTTACTTTTTCAAATCCAATTTGGATTTTCTCAGGAAACCGAAAACTCGGCTTTGTACAAAACCATTATGTCAAAAGATAGTCTTCTTTTTAATATTGGTTTAAATACCTGCGATATAAAACAATTTGAAAATCTTTATACCGAAGATTTTGAGTTTTATCATGACAAAGACAGCATTTCGGATAAAGCCAGATTTTTAAAAACATTGAAAAACGGAATCTGTTCTCCAACAAGAAAATATAACTATCGCAGAGAACTAATTGATGGAAGCACCGAGATTTATCCGTTGTATAAAAATGGTATTTTATACGGAGCGATTCAAATGGGAACGCATCGTTTTTATGAAAATACGGCTGGCAGTACTGAACAGGCCGGAAGTTTTGCCAAATTCACGCATCTTTGGCTCTTAAAAAATAAAGATTGGAAATTAGCGCGATCATTGAGCTACAATCATCAAATGACAAGTTCGGCACCAAATAAATCGACTCTTTTTGATAATGACGATTTAACCGAAAAATGGCTGAAAGAAAACAAAGTACCAGCCCTTGGAATTGGAATTATAACAGATGGAAAACTAAAACAGGTAAAAGTTTTTGGCGAATTAAAAAAAGGTGTTACCGCGCCATATAATACCATTTGGAACGTAGCTTCTTTAACAAAACCTATCACTGCGATTACGACTTTAAAATTAGTGAGTTCAGGAAAATGGGATCTTGACGAGCCGCTTTATAAATACTGGACAGATCCTGATATTGCAAATGATCCTTATTTAAAATTATTGACTACGAGAATTGTTTTAAGTCATCAAACTGGTTTCCCAAACTGGAGATTTTTAAACGAATCTAAAAAACTGGATTTCAAATTCAAACCCGGAACTCAATATCAATATTCCGGCGAAGGTTTTGAATATCTGCGAAAAGCATTAGAGAAAAAATTTCATAAAACATTAGAACAATTAGCCGCAGAATTGGTTTTTGAACCGGCAAAAATGAATGATTCACAGCTGGTTTGGAATGATAAAATTGATCTTTCAAGATATGCCATTAATTATGACAAAAATGGAAATCCTTATGAACCGGTTAAAAATAAAACTGCAAACGCTGCCGACGATTTATTAACGACTATTGAAGATTACGGTAAGTTTCTTTGCAGTGTTTTAAACAGCGAAGGCTTGAGTAAAAAAGTGTTTGACGACATGAATGCGCATCAGGTCACAACGAAAAAAGATAAATATTTTGGTCTTGGTTTTGAAATTTATGATTTCGGAAACGGAGAATATGCTTTATCACACGGCGGCGCAGATCAGGGTGTTCAAACGCTGTTTTTCATACTTCCAAAAACAAAACAAGGTATTATTATTTTCACCAATGTTGATGACGGCTATAAAGTATACAAAGATTTAATTTCGCATTATCTTGGCGAAAATGGGCAAAAACTAATTGATATTGAAACGAAATAATTCACCCGAAAATCAATATTATAAAACTATAGCTATGCCAAAAATGATCAACATATTAGTTCTCTTTATGCTATTTTTAAAAAGAGAAGCTATCGCGCAAACCAATTCAGAGGTTTTAAAAATGGATCTTTTAAAAACTGAAATTATTAAAATGGACAGTTTACTTTTTGATGTTGCATTCAATCAATGTGATGCTGCTCTCTTTAAAAAAATAATTTCAGAAGATGTGGAGTTTTACGATGACCGTTCTGGATTGAACATATCTCAGGCAAATGAAATCAAATCGCTGATTTCAAAATGTGAGAGTCCGAAAAAATTAACCAGAAAATTAAATTCCTGTACAATTGATAAATTAGGCGATTTTGGAGCTGTACAATTAGGAGAACATACTTTTTATGTTGATGGCGTTCCAAAAGGAACCGGGAAATTTGTTCATATTTGGGAAAGGAATGGTAAAGACTGGAAATTGAAACGAATTGTGAGTTACGAGCATAGACCTTATAAAAACTAGCTTTTAGTTGACACTCAAATTCTTTTTTAGTAAAGTGAATGAAAAAAATCGTTGAATGTTGAAACCAAAACAAAATTCAATCGTCTAACATTTTAAGCACTTGGATTTATTGAAGTAAAAAAAATCGTACTTTCGGTTTCATTTTATTGAAAAATCTAGTTCTTAGAAGTTTCAATCATCAATCAAAAACGCATCATTCATTAACTAAACCCATAACCCAGCATTATGAAAAAATCAATCAAACTCATTGCACTCTGCGCAATACTATCGCTTTTTACAATAACTACTTTTGCGCAGGACAAAGCAAAACAAATCGAAGACCTTTTAGCCAAATACACTGAATACGGACAGTTTAACGGATCTGCTTTGGTGGCAGAAAACGGAAAAGTAATCTTTAAAAAAGGTTTTGGTCTGGCTAACATGGAATGGAATATTCCAAATCAATCTGATACTAAATTCAGATTAGGTTCTATCACCAAACAATTCACAGCATTTTTAATAGTAAAACTGGCTGAAGAAGGAAAAATAAAACTAGATGTGCCAATCACAACTTATTTACCCGATTATCCAAAAGAAAACGGCGATAAAATCACGATTCATCATTTGTTAACACATACATCGGGAATTCCAAATTATACTTCTACTCCAAACTTTCTTAGAGATAAAAGCCGTAACCCATATTCTCCGCAAGATTTTGTAAAAACATTTGATAAACTGCCACTTGAATTTAAACCGGGCGAAAAATTTAACTATAGTAATTCTGGATACTTTTTATTGGGTTATATTATCGAAAAAATTACAGGTAAAACCTATGAGCAATATTTACAGGAAACTATTCTTACTCCTTTAAATCTGGTAAATACAGGTTTTGACCATAGCGAAATTATCCTTAAAAACAGAGCTTCCGGTTATGAAAAACAAGGCAAAAACTTTGTTAACTCTTCTTTTATCGACATGAGTATTCCTTATGCTGCAGGTTCTTTATATTCGACTGTAGAAGATTTATATCTTTGGGATCAGGCGCTTTATGGCAATAAAATACTTTCAGAAAAATCAATGGAATCTTTATTCAAACCTTATATAAAATCATGGGGAGATGAATCTTATGGTTATGGATGGTCTTTAGAAGATGTTACTATTCAAGGTAAAGGCAAATTAAAAATTATTGAGCATGGCGGCGGCATAAACGGATTCAACACCATCATTTCACGCGTGCCTGCTGATAAAAATTTAGTTGTTTTACTGAATAATACCGGCGGAACGGTTTTAGGCGAAATGAATGAAGCTATTCGTAATATTTTATACAATCAGCCTTATAATCAGGCTAAAAAATCAATGGCACTTGAGCTTTTAGAAATTTTTAAAGAAAAAGGTACAGCTGCAGGTGTAGATACTTATAAGAAATTAAAAAGTGACCCTACTTATGGTATTAAAGAAGGCGACATGAATAATGCGGGTTACCAACTATTACAAACTGGAAAAAAGAAAGAAGCAATCGAAATTTTTAAAATTAATGTAGAAGCTTTCCCAAAATCAGGAAATGTTTATGATAGTTTAGGCGAAGCTTATTTAGCCGATGGAGACAAAAAACTGGCCTTAGCTAATTATTCAAAATCGGTTGAACTTGATCCTTCAAACGAAAATGGTAAAAAAGTATTAGAAGAGCTTTCAAAAAATAAAGCGAAATAATTTTTAGAAAATCTCTTAAAACCAACTCCGATAAAACCGATTTAAAATCTGTTTTATCGGAGTTCTTTTTGTTATAACTTGTAACATTCAAACTTTATAATTTATCATAAAAAATATTATTTTAGCCGTACCCAAAACAACTAAAATAACCTATGAAAAATCTAAAAAAGCACGCTTTTCTGGCTTTATTGCTATGCCTTTTAATTCCAACTATTTGTGTTTCGCAGACAAATTCTCCATCTGCAAAAATGCCTTCACAGCAAAATAAAATCATAATTGATAAAATCGTCGAAGCGGCTCATTACAAAAATTATGTAATTGATTATTGCCTTTCTAAAATAAACGAAGCTTCTGCAAAAGAAGGCTGGAACGAACAAAAAGCAATGGAAATTACGGAAAGCATTAATTACAAAAACTTCAGGGATGCGATCTACAATCTTTTTGTTGTGTATGACGAAGTGGAGCTTGAAACTCTGCTAAAAGCATACGAGAAAGATACAGCGTATCAAAGTCAAAATATTATGACAACAAGTAAAGTCCTTACTAATAACCTGAATATTTTTGCTAATGATATTGTGAAGGGGAAGTATATTGCAAAGTAAAGGCTCTGAGGTTCTGAGATACTAAGGCGCTAAGTCTTTTTTAAATTTTAAAAAACCTTTATCAAACATCAATTTGATAAAGGTTTTTTTATATCACAAACTTTGTAAAGTTTACTTTAACAAAATAACTGTGGCTTCGTGTTGATCCTTTGTTCCTGATATTTCGTAAATAAACTGCTTGTTTAGACTATCATTTACTATTACTTTTAATTTATAATTTTCAATGCCTTTTCCTTCTGCGATCAGATAAACTATATAGTTATCATCAAAATCCGTAGGGAAATCATCTACATTCCATTTTACATTTTTGCTTTCTGGAATTATTGAAACTACTTCGGCAGGAATGCCTTGGTTGTGTAATCTCAACTTCAACAACAATTCATTATCAGTAAAATTTGGTTCAAATATTGCCTTTAAATTAGGCGAATTCAGCTCTAACACATCGTCAATATATTTTCCTTTTAACATAGGAATTTCAGATATTCCTAGAAAAGGCTTTTTATCATCTTCTTCATAATGAGGAGATTGTTTAAAATCCCTTAAAATCATCCTTTGCAAATCGCTTCTTTTTAATTTGACTCTCCGTAATTTTCCTTTAGCATTTTCATATCCCTTTTCAATATAGAGATCATCTCCTGTTTCTTCCACATATAAAACTGAAAATTCAATAATAGAATCTGTTACTTTCTCCGTTTTTAAAAATATGTTTCTAAAATTAAAAGCATTGGTTGGTAATTGCAATACCGTATTTGTATCAATAGTTTTTAAAGATGCTGTTATTTTTTCATTTTTTTCTCTAAGAACTTTATTTGAATATTCTAAATCCATTTCTTTTTTTACTTTAACCTCCCAACAATGCATTGAAGTCAAAACAATTGCGCATACTGGAAGAAGTAATAAATAGTATTTGCCTTTAATTCCCGTTTGTTTTTCTTTGTAAACTACTGTATTAGAAACAGAATCGTGCCAATTTCCTTTACCTAAAAACGAAAGCGGATCAAAAGGAATATTTCTGCTCAGGGATCTTTTAAAAATAGTTGAAGCAGATACTTTTGCACCATTTTTATCTGTTACTCTGCTTTCTGTTAAAAATTTACCGGGTGTTGCCTGAAAAAGACTTTCAAATACAAAATAAAGAAGAGTACCAAAAAAGAAAACGAGAAACGAAATAAGAACTTGTCTATTAAATTGGGTTTCGAAACTCCTAAAAAACAAATCCAAATTATCAGTATGTGCAAAAATAAATAAGAATTGAAAACTAATAATTCCAAAAACTACTGCATCAATAATAAAATGCAATAATCGCTGCCAATTATCAGGTTTAAAGTAAATTATTTCTGTAGTTCTTGTATACACAAGAGTTTCAGAATCTATTACTTTTAACTTATTCAGATAAATAGTGCTTTTATAAAGAAAATAAAATATAAAAATTCGCAATCCTATTAAAGCAATGCTATAGATAATTTCCAGCACACTAAGCTGTTGTTCCGGGGCGAAAATAAAATAAAAATTGAATATAAGAGTATAGCAATTACTTATCAATAATACCGGAAAAGCGAAACGTAAAATTCTGGTTTCTTTTTCTTTAGAAAAATAAAAAACAAGACCTCCAATGAAAACCAGAACATTAAAAAGCACTATCCAGGAATTTCCACTTATCCACAAAATATCTTCTCTTATAACTAATACGTTATAATTAAACTGAAATAATACAGTCGAAATTGTTCGATTAATATCATCGTAAAAAAATTGAAGTATTAATCCTGAAATTGAAATCAATAAGGCAAGAAGCGTAATTATTTTTTTATACATTAAAAAAGAGTTAGGTTTCAAAAATAATCAAAATATTTTGGCAATATAATTACTGCTAATGTTTCGGTTTCAAAACCAGTTTAGTCGACGTTTTTATAATTTCCTCTTTATTCAATTTCATTTTTCTAAACTTTCCGGCGTTGTACATTTCTGCCTGATCACTGTAATGTTTACTGAACGGATTTCCAGATTGTCCGGTAGGCAGAATACTCCAGCTGTTTTCGATATCTGAAAAATCTACAATTCTTCTCGTTGAAGGTCCGCCTTTTACATAATACTTTCCTTCATTGGTTAAACCGAAAAATAAATTATTGATTACTTCATTTGAACCTGGCGAAGCAAAAGGCCCTACATTAAATAATCCACGAAGTGCTGCGACTTTTCCTAACGGATGTTCATGTTCAACCGTATGAACTTCTCCCCATTTCCAATCAGCAATTGTGGTTCCCAATTGTTTTTGAAGATCTGAAATAGCTTCATGAAATGATTTTGAAACAATGTCTTTTCTGGTTTCTTTTACATTTTTGGTTTTGATATTATCCCACCAAACCGAATTTTCATTTTTAACCTGATTGGCAATAACTTGTTTTCCAACAGAAATTCCCAAAAACATATTAAAATTGTCCTCGCCCATTTCGTCTTCAAAAGTATTCTTCAGATAAAGATAAACCCATTTATTATAAATCGTTGGCGCAACATCTTCCATGTTTGTAGTTCCTTTCCATGATTTTAAAACTTTTATAGCTTCTTTTTCTGATGCCGAAACAGTATTAAGATCAATATTCGAAATTAGATTTTGAACCGTTCCAACTGCAACTTCCGATGTATTATCATAAATCATTTTGCTGATTGCTTCTTTATCCCAATCTGATTTTGCATCCATTAAGCCCGAAATTCTTTTCGCACGATCTTCGGGCAGATAATATCCCGGATATAAAAATCCATCAATTGGTTCCGGTTGATTATTAGCCGAGTATACATAACCCCATTTCGGATTTTCAGCCGATGGGTTTTTCGAAAAATCTAAATATTCTACAATATCATCTTTCCCGCTTGAACCGTCTAAAATTAAATGTGTATTTACGCCTTTGCTATGTTTATACAATTTTCCTGTCGCCCACCAGCCTACATTTCCTTTGGCATCGCCGTACATCACATTTAATCCCGGCGCAGCAATTAAGCTGGCAGCCTTTTTAAAATCCTCTTTATTTTTAGCATGCGAAAGACCATAAGCGGCATCCAGAATTTGAATGGGTTGCTGCGTGTATGTCCACAACATGGCAATTGGATGTTTGCGATCCAATCGTTCCAGTAAATCATTCATGATTGGCCCGTGTCGGCTTGACTTAATTGTCAGCACAACATCCGAAGTATCTTTTACCTTAATTGTTTTTTTTCTGACTTCGTAATTCGAAAAACCCGTTGGCGTTTGATATTGATTAGAATCTCCGTCTTTATTTTTTTCCTGATAAAAATCGATGTCATCATTTTCAAACATCGTTAAACCATAGGCATAATCACGATTGTGCGCCAATAACGGAAACGGAGTTCCGGCCAAATAACAACCGTACAATTCATGTTTCGGAGTTACAATATGTGCCTCGTACCAAGTGGCTGGCTGCGAAAAACCAATATGCGGATCATTGGCAAAAATCACTTTTCCGCTTTTTGTTTTGTGCGGTCCCGCAACCCAGCTGTTACTTCCTATAAATGGCGGAATTGGCGATTTATCCAACAAAGCCGTAATTGATTTTGAAACAGCGGTATAATCTTCAATGTTTTCTTTTGAACTTTTGATCTGCGTAGTATTGAATTCACCTTCAATTCCTAAATCTTTCAAATATTCAACACCATATTTATTGCGAATATCGGTCAATAAAGGATCTGTTTTTTGAGCCATTGCAAAGCTAAAAGACATATATCCGAAGATATTATAAACATCTTTTATGGTAAATTTTTCCTTTTTTACGCCGACCAATGTAAACTCAACTGGCGTCGTTCCTTCTTCTAAATATTGATTTATTCCGTCCAGATATGCTTGCGTTAATTTATAACTTTCACTGTTTTTATCTAATTTGGCAATGGCTTTCGCCGAAGCTTCTTCAATACCAATTCCGGCAAAAAACTTATCATTTTTAAGTGCCACAGATCCGAAGATTTCCGATAATTTTCCCGGAGCAATTCTGCGAAGCAATTCCATCTGCCATAATCTTTCCTGCGCGTGAACGTATCCAAGTGCTGTCATGGCATCTTTTTCAGAATCGGCATAAATGTGAGGAATCCCATATTCATCAAAATATACTGTAGTTTCCTTTGAGAGATTTTTCAATTCTAATTCTCCTTCATACTTGGGTTTCAAATGAAAAATATAAGCACATAAACCTATTCCAAGTACAACAATAAGCAGTACTAAAACCAGCAGAAATTTTTTAAATCTTCTCATATTTTGCAAAAGTATAAACCGTGATGTTTGTAAAATGATGTAACCAAAATGAAGAATAATGTAATAATCATCCTTTTTTAAAGCCTAAATTTATGTATTTAAAATCAATCTTATAAATGTCAATATATAAAAAAATAGCAATCGGTGTAATTTCCCTTTTCTTACTTGTGATTTTGGCAAATATTGGCCTGAATTACTGGATTAAAAAACAGCTTCCGATTATTATTCACGAGAAAAACAAAACCGTTTATAATATCAATTATGAAAAAATTGAAGTTTCTCTTTTTTCCCGAAATATCTATGCAGAGACATTATTAGTAAGTCCGAAGAATCAGCCGAAAGACAGCAAAAATGGACTTTTCTCTAAAATTGAATCCATTACAATCAAACATTTTAACATTTGGGATTTGGCTTTTCGTGATATTATTCAGGCCGAAAGTATTATCATCAATAAACCCAGAGTGATTTTATATAAAAAAGGCGAAAAATTGTTGAATAACAGCAAAAGTATTAAAAGCGAAATCTTTGAACCTTTCCGTAAAATTGTTGCCGTTTCGAATATTTACTTAAATGACGGAACGGTCGATGTTGTTTCTTTAGATACTCAAAAACCAATTTTCAGCATTAAAAAAATCATTCTGAAATTAGAAGGAATTTTATTGACCGATGCTACTTTAAAAGAAAAAATTCCGCTGCAGTATAAAAGTTATGCCTTAGTAATTGATAGTTTATTTTATCGCCCGAGTGCTTTTTATCATATCAACATCGGAAAAATAAGTACCGAAAAGAACTTTCTAAAAATCAATAATTTCTCTAATCTTCCGCAATTTAGCCGAAGAGAATTCACGAAACGTTTAGATAAAGAAAAAGATATTTATACACTTAAATTCGACTCGGCTCAAGTTTCAAAAATGGATTGGGGATTTAAAAATGATCGTTTTTTCTTTAAAGCAAATTCACTTGTAATCAATCATTTTGACGCGAACATTTATCGCGGAAAAATGCCGAAAGATGATTTGAGCAAAAAATACCTGTACAATCATTTATTACGAAATATAAAATTCCCGCTTCAAATTGATACTTTGCAGGTTTTACAATCAAAATTGGTTTACGAAGAAGAAATTGATTTCTCCAAAGGTCCCGGAGTTTTAAATTTCGACAAATTCAATTTGCAGGCAACCAATCTGAGAAGTGGTTTTGGTTTGAAAAAAACAAACGATGTCAAAATCAAAGTGAAATGTATTTTTATGAAAACTTCGCCTCTCGATGTTGATTGGAGTTTTAATGTTTTGGATAAAAATGACAGTTTCCACATTCAGGGCGTGATTTCAAATTTTGATGTCAGGGCGATTGGGCAATTCAGTAAGCCGTATATGAATGCTTCTTTCACTGGAGTTTTTAATAAATACCGTTTTAATTTCTACGGAAATGACAATATTTCAAAAGGAAATGCTTCGTTAGATTATGACGATTTAAAAGTGAAATTGTACAAAAAGAAAAATCCTGAAAAAGAAGCCAAACTAAAATCGGCAATTGCTAATCTACTCGTCAAAAATGATTCAAAAGACAAAGCCAAAACCGCCGATGTCGAAATTGAAAGAATTCAGGAAAAATCATTCTATAACTTTTTATGGAGAAGTATTGCAGAGTCTTTGAAGAAGATTTTGATATAAAAGCATCTACGTTAATATAGCCTGCGGTTTCAACCGCAGGAACACAAGGCATTTCTACAATACGTTTCCCACGGTTGAAACCGTGGGCTATGTTTTTTTTATGAATCATAGTATTCCGAATAGTTTTGTCATTCCGAGGAACGAGGAATCGCACAAGAAACTCCGTACAGCATATCGCCAATCTTTGTCGGTTCCCTAATGCGATTCCTCGTTCCTCGGAATGACAAGATTGTGGAAATGTTCACGAATTAATTTTTAAAATTCTTCTAATAAAAATTTGTGAAAATTTGGGTAATTCGTGGCAACCAACCCACAAACCTGACAATTATCAGCTTTTAAAAAAATCCTTTTTTCAATATTTGCCTTTATTTTAATCTGAAAACAAATGGCAAAAATACCTTTACACACTTTTCATATTCCGGTGATGGGTCTTGCATATACAATTGACAGCCCAATTCGCGTGGCGCAATATGGAATTTCATCTGTTATTGCTCTCGCTGATGATGATTTGATTGAGAAGATGCGTAACTTTTACAGCACTAAATTCAATATTCCATACGAAGAAATCACTCAGAAATTTCATGATTACCGTGCAGAAAGAATTACTTCTTACTTAAATTTAGTTGATAAAATCGTAAAAGAAAAATTCGAGAATTTTAAAACGGAATTAGCAGAAAGCAAAACTTCTCTTGAAAATTTTATGTCGATGTTGCCTAATACTTCTGATATAAAAAAAGGATTTCAAAATTTACTGGATGATGGAATTGCTTTTAAAGAAAATATTCAGAATTATATCGAAACGAATCTTTTTCCGGGAGAAATCGACGTTAGCATTATGACGAAACTGGACAAAGATAATTTCATTAAAAACGAACAACTTCCGATTGAATTTAATGACGCTCACGCCGCTTTAAGAGGTTTTGCAAACAGTAATTTAGAATCGTCTGTTGTACTTTCTGCCGGAATGAATCCGAGATTGTTTGGTTATTTCGAAAATTTCAAAGATTTTTTCCCAAATGAAAATAACGAACTTAAAAAGAAAATCATTCTAAAAGTTAGTGATTTTAGATCAGCTATGATTCAGGGAAATTTCTTGGCCAAAAAAGGGCTTTGGGTTTCTGAATACCGAATTGAATCGGGATTAAACTGTGGTGGACACGCCTTTGCCACCGACGGACTCTTATTAGGTACGATTTTAGAAGAATTCAAGCAGAAAAAAGAACAACTGGTACAATCGACCCACGATTTAATGATTAAAGCTTTACAGCTAAAAAATCAGGCTTTTCCGGAAAAACCTTTAGAATTGAAAATTACAGTTCAGGGCGGAGTTGGAACAGCAGAAGAACATGAATTTTTATTAGATGAATATCAAGTGGATTCTGTTGGCTGGGGATCTCCGTTTTTATTAGTTCCAGAAGCAACTTCTGTAGATCAAGAAACAAGAAATTTATTGATGAATGCCAAAGAAGATGATTTTTATTTAAGCAATATTTCACCTTTGGGAGTTCCTTTTAATACTTTAAAAGGAACAACAAATGAATTTTTAAAACAAAAAAGAATTCACGAAAATAAAGCCGGAAGTTCTTGTCCGAAGAAGTTTTTAGCTTTAAGCAAAGAATATGATTCGCATGGAATTTGTACGGCTTCTAAAAAATATCAGGATATTAAACTGGAAGAGTTAAAAAATATAAAAGATACTTTATCTGCCGATGCATTTGAAAAAAGCAAAATCAAAATAACCGAAAAATCTTGTCTATGTGTTGGCCTAGCAAATGCTTCATATCTTGAAAATGACATAAAAGTAAAAGGTCAGGCACAAGGCGTTGTGATTTGTCCGGGGCCGAATTTAGCTTATTTTGATCATGAAGTTTCTTTAAAAGAAATGATACAGCACATCTATCACGGAAAATCGGTTTTGAGAACAGAACGTCCAAATTTATTTGTGAAGGAATTAAAAATGTATGTTGATTATTTTAGAAATGAAATTGAAAACATTTCAGGAGAAGTAACCGCAATGCAGTTAAAAAAATGGAATTCATTTAAAACAAATATTTTAGAAGGAATTGAATATTATCAGAATCTGTTTTTATCCACTTTTTATTTTAAAACCGAGGAAGAAAAAATCAAAAATCAATTCGATTTTTATAAATCAGAATTAAATGCGATCCAGATTCCGAAACCAGAATTAGTATAAAACAAAACGCCGATTTAGAAATTCTAAATCGGCGTTTTTAATATATAGTTAAAATCTATTCTTTCTTCTTGTTTTTGCTGTCAATAACAGCACCAGTTCCAGTTCCTAAAGCAGCTCCGGCCAAACCACCAATGATAGCGCCTTCACCTTTTTTCTTACTCACAATTGCTCCGGTTGCAGCACCAACTCCGGCACCAATTACAGCACCTTTAGCAGTTGCACTCCATCCTTTCTTTTTGGTAGTTGTGGTAGTTGTAGCATTTCCGTTTGCAGCTTGCTCATGTACAACAACAACTTTTTGAGATTCAACTTTCTGCTCTTCTTTTATCTTCGCCATTTCTGTCTTCATTGAATCGATAACACGCTGCTTGTTAATCTCAACTTTCATTGAATCAATACTGGCTTGTTTGGCTTTGTTTATATCTTCTTTACTTTGATTTTGACAAGAAGTGATAAGTATTGCCGCTAATAATATATATAAGCCTTTCATGATTGTAGTTTTTAAAATTATACACTACAAAATACGGAATATATCCCGTGCTGATTATTACATGATTTTTGAGAAACGTTATATGATTAGAAGATTTTGTGCTGTTTTCTCGCAAAATTTTTATTTTAAGCTGAATGGTTTAATCTCGCAAAGTTGCAGAGGCGCAAAGTTTTAATTTTTTAAGTTCAATTGCGTCCAGCTCTAGCTGGATGAAAAATTGATCAAAAGAAAAAAGCTTTAGCCAAACTATGCGTTTGGCTAAAGCCTTTTCAAATTTTATATTTAATACCTCCAGCTAAAGCTGGAGGCAATTGAAAAAAATCTTTTTAATTCTTTTATCCCGATAGCTATCGGGAGTGGCAAAAAAACTTTGCGCCTCTGCGACTTACGAGATTAATTTGCAACCGTTCTTACTTCCCTAAAATTCCTTTTTTCAAAATCTGTCCAAAGTCATACATATCCTCATAAGAACAATATAAGGGAACCGGTGCCAAACGAATTACATTTGGTTCTCGCCAGTCTGTAATTACTCCGTTTTTCATTAAATAATCGAATAAACTTCTTCCTTCTCCATGCAGAAAAACAGATAATTGTGAAGCTCTTTCGATTGGGTTTGAAGGTGTAATAATTTCAAAATTACCTGCAACTTCTTTATCTATTTCGTGTAGAATAAATTCTAAATAAGAAGTAATGTGATCTCGTTTTGCAATTAAAGCATCCATTCCAACCTCAGCAAACATTTCTACAGAAGCCAAATAAGGCGCTAAAGACAAAACCGGAAGATTACTAATCTGCCATCCTCCTGCTCCGTGAACGGGATCAAAATTAGGTTCCATTTTAAAGCGACGTTCTTTGTTATGTCCCCACCAGCCAGCAAAACGTGGTAAATCCGGATCGTTGTGATGTCTTTCGTGAACGAAAACTCCAGAAGCATTTCCTGGCCCTGAGTTCATATATTTATAACTGCACCACGCGGCAAAATCTACATTCCAGTCATGAAGTTCTAATTTTATATTTCCGGCAGCGTGTGCTAAATCCCAACCTACTTTTGCTCCGGTTTTTTGTCCGGCAGCCGTAATGGCTTTAATATCGAAAACTTGTCCGGTATAATAATTTACTCCACCAATTAAAACTAAAGCTAGTTCATCGCCAACTTCTTCGATTTTTGCCAAAACATCTTCCAGACGAATATTATGTTCTCCTTCACGACGTTTAATTTCTACGATCGCATCTTCTGGTTTGTATCCGTGAAAATGAACCTGGCTTTGAAACATATATTGATCTGATGGGAATGCTTTTTCTTCGCAGATAATTTTATAACGTTTTCCTTTTGGCTGATAAAAAGAAACCATCAATAAATGAAGGTTTACAGTTAAAGTATTCATTACCGTAACTTCTGACGGAAGCGCTCCCACAATTTTACTCAATGGTTCTGCAAATCTTTCTTGGTAATCCCACCAAGGTTTCTCAGCATAAAAATGACCTTCGACAGCCAATTCAGCCCAGTCGTTCATTACTTCATCTATATAGGCTTTGGTGCGTTTTGGTTGTAACCCTAATGAATTTCCGGTGAAATATATAACTCGTTTGTCATTTACTTTAGGAAAAATGAATTGTTCCTGATAGTGATTTAGTGTGTCTTTCGAATCTAGCTCTCGTGCAAATTCGCGTGTATTTTGAAAAGTCATTGTGTTTATTTTGAGTCGTAAAAATAACAAAAATTTCGATTATTGTTTTTTTTGTTTCAGGTTTCAGGTTTCACGTTGATATGGTTTGTGAAATTTAACGCAATCCCGATAGCTATCGGGATTGCGTTAAATCACATAACGAACTTGAAACCTGAAACTTGAAACAAAACTATTAAAAACAAAAACCCGACAGGTTTTAAAAACTTGTCGGGTTTCTTTATAAGATAAATTCTAGTTATAGAATTAACATTGCATCTCCGTAAGAATAGAATTTGTATCCTTCTTTGATTGCTTCGTCGTATGCTTTTTTCATTAAATCATGTCCACAGAAAGCAGAAATCATCATTAATAATGTTGATTTTGGTGTGTGGAAATTTGTAATCATACAGTTTGCAATACTAAAATCGTGAGGAGGGAAAATAAATTTATTTGTCCATCCTTCATAAGGATTTAAAGTATTAGCAGAAGAAACAGAACTTTCGATTGCACGCATAGAAGTTGTTCCTACTGCACAAATACGTTTTTTCTTTGCTTTTGCTTCGTTTACGATATCACAAGCTTGTTGATTAATGATCAATTCTTCTGAATCCATTTTGTGTTTAGATAAATCTTCAACCTCAACTGGATTGAAAGTTCCTAAACCTACGTGTAAAGTTACCTCAGCAAAATTTACTCCTTTGATTTCTAATTTTTTCAAAAGGTGTTTTGAAAAGTGTAAACCAGCAGTTGGTGCCGCTACAGCTCCTTCTTCTTTTGCGTAGATGGTTTGGTATCTTTCAGCATCTTCAGCAGTAACTTCTCTGTTGATGTATTTAGGAATTGGAGTTTCTCCAAGTTCTGTCAATTTGTTTCTGAATTCTTCATAAGAACCATCGTATAAGAAACGTAATGTTCTACCACGAGATGTTGTATTGTCAATTACCTCAGCAACTAATGAATCGTCGTCACCAAAATAAAGTTTATTTCCGATACGGATTTTTCTAGCCGGATCTACTAAAACGTCCCATAAACGCTGCTCTGAATTTAATTCTCTTAATAAGAAAACCTCAATTCTCGCTCCTGTTTTTTCTTTGTTTCCGTACAAACGAGCAGGGAAAACTTTTGTATTGTTAAGAATTAAAACGTCTCCGTCATCAAAATAGTTGATAACATCTTTAAACATTTTATGTTCTATAGTTTGTTTTTGACGGTCAATTACCATTAAACGAGATTCATCTCTATTTTCTGCCGGGAATTCAGCTAAAAGTTCTTTCGGTAAATTGAAATTGAAGTGTGATAATTTCATATTTGAAGTTAGATTTTAAAATATCAATCTTAGATTTTTTTATCTAAAATTTTAAATCGCCTGCAAATATACGATTGTGAGATAGGCGTTGTCAAGTGTTTTGACGTTTATTTTCAAAAGTCCTTGATTTAGTGCCGTTTCGAGAACCATTAAAAATGCTTTTTTGAACCATATAAGTTATATAAGTTAATTTAATTTGGATTCCTTTAACAAAAAAGCCTCTGATTAAAACCAGAGGCTATGTTTTTTTCGCCACGAATTCACGAATTTATAATTTAAAAATTCGTGAATTCGTGGCTATTTTTTATTTGTTATAATTCTGAGACTTGGAAGTTTAAGGCTTTTAAATCGTTCCAGAAATCCGGGTAGGATTTAGAAACTACTTCGGCATCGTCGATAATAATTGGCACTTTTATCGCAAGCGGCGCAAATGCCATTGCCATACGGTGATCGTTATATGTTGCGATATGTATGTCGTGATTAATAGTTGAAGACGGTTTTAAAGTTAAGCTGTCATTTGTTACTGAAATGTTTGCTCCTAGCTTTGTAAGCTCAATTCTTAAAGCTTCTAACCTGTCTGTTTCTTTAATTTTTAAAGTATGAAGACCTGTTAAATGACATCCAATTCCTAAACCTAAACAAGTTACTACGATTGTCTGTGCAATATCCGGCGTGTTATTCAATTCAAAATTTACATCTTGGTAATTAAATCCTGCCACTTTTTCCAAAGTCATTTTGTTGTTTTGGAAAGTGGTTTTTACACCCATTTTTTCATAAAGTGAAACTAATTCTGAATCTCCCTGAAGACTGTTTTCTTTATAACTGCTCAAAGTGATTTTTGCAGCATCGGCCAAAGCCACGAGACTAAAGAAATACGAAGCTGAACTCCAGTCAGATTCTACAACCATTTCTTTTGATTCAACAGATTCTTTAGGATAAACTTTAATTATATTTCCTTCAAAAGTTGTTTTGATATCTAAATCATTTAACAAAGCCAAAGTCATTTTGATATATGGAACTGAAGTAATTTCTCCTTCTAATGTCAGTTCTAAACCATTTTCTAGTTTTGAAGCGACTAATAAAAGTGCCGAAATATATTGGCTGCTTACATTTGCTGCTAAACTAACTTTTGAAGCGGTAACTTTTTTTCCTTTGATTCGAATTGGCGGATAACCAACTTCTTTTTCATAACTAATCTCGACTCCTAATTGTGCTAATGTTTCAACCAAAATTTTGATTGGTCGTTCCTGCATTCTGCTTGAACCTGTCATTACGACTTCTCTGCCTTCAGTTACCGCAAAATATGCTGTTAAAAAACGCATTGCAGTTCCGGCGTGGTGAATGTCTACAATTGTATCATTGCCAATTAATGCTTTCTGCATTACTTCGCTGTCGTCTGAGTTTGAAGTATTTGCTAAAGTAATATTCGGGAATAAAGCTTTTAGTAATAATAAGCGGTTTGTTTCGCTTTTAGAACCTGTGATATTTAATTGTGAATTATCAATGGTGAATTGTGAATTCGTACTTAATTTTAAATTCATTTTTTTAATTGTAAGTTGTGAATTATGAATTATGAATGATTAGAAACATAATTCAGCCCCGCAATTTACCACTCCCCATTCATAATTCAAAATTCAAAACTCATAATTCAAAACTTATGAGTGATATTTCACAATTATTTCAATTTATCGTTGTTTTTGTGACGATCTTTATCTCTAACCGATTTTAAGTCCATTTTTTTATCAAAAGCAGCTTGTAAATCGATTCCAGTTTGGTTGGCCAAGCATAAAACTACAAATACAACATCTGCCAATTCTTCGCCTAAATCTTTATTTTTATCGCTTTCTTTTTCAGATTGTTCTCCGTAACGACGGGCAATAATTCTGGCAACTTCACCAACTTCTTCTGTAAGCTGTGCCATATTGGTTAATTCGTTAAAGTAACGAACTCCGTGTTCTTTTATCCAGGTATCAACATCTAGTTGTGCATTTTTCAAATCCATGATTACATTTTTTTAAGGACAATTTTTTCATTTTGACTGGCAACAACTTTTTGAAAAATATTTTTCAGACCTGTATATTGCTCTGCTGCAAAAATACTGCTGTTAATTTCTTTTGAGCAGGTTATTTGAATTTTATTTCCTTCGGCAGAAAAATTTAGCAAATAGATTATATTTTTATCTTCTGTCGCAATTCTAATAGGCTGTGGCAGAGATTCTACTTGAAAACCTTCTGGAATTTCGATATTAACATTATATTTTTGTTGATTTTTATATCCAAAATAAACCGGCATAACTCTTTGTTCCTGATTAAATGGATTTTTGGTTCTTGTAAAAAACAATAACGGACTTACGAAAATTTTCCCTCCTATTATATCCGACTGACTGCCTGATGTAAAAGAAAAGGTTTCCAGAATTGGATCTTTAATATTTGATTTTTGATTCTCAATTTTATAATTTGAAATAGCCAAATTTCCTAATTCTGCTTCAAATTTTTCAAGGTAATTATCCTGGGTTTTAGCACCATTTTCTACCCTAAAATGATAGGCATCATAATCTGTTCGAAGAATTCTGACCTGTCCGCTCATCTTTCCATCCTGAGCAATTTTTGCCATCAAATTAAAACTTTCTTTGGAAGGATTTGAAGGTTCTAATTCGATCTCTAATGAAGTTCCGTCATTTTTTATAAGTCTTCCTTTCCAATTCAAAACATTTAAAGGCAAAATATTTGGAGAAGTATATTTGTGTGTTGCGTCAAGTAGAAATTGTTTTCCATCAATTTCTGCCGCGGCAATTACATAATTAAATCCGGTTCTGGTAGGATAAACAGGCTGTCCGTTTTCGATTGTACTTACTAAAACTGGGGCTGCCTCTATTCCTGCCAATCTTAGCATATTAATCAAAATGAAATTAATTTCGGCTACATTTCCTGTTTGGTCAGTATATGCTTTTTTAATTCCTTTATCTGTATAATAACCGTAGTTTTCATTCCAGTTCATTTTGTTTTGAACGTAGGTAAAAACCAAATTCAGTCTTTCGTTTTGAGATTCTACATTTCCAATTAATCTTTTTACATCTTCGACTAAAAAACTCATTTCATTAAGTTCTTTTCCAAAGCTGTCATCTTTAAAAATTGTTTTTGCCACACCTTCCCAAGTCATCGTATAATCTTTTACGGGTTGTTCCGGCATTCTTACTCTTTCCAGCTCGTGTTTGATTGTTCCTTTGTAATTTTCAATGTTATTTACATACGGTTCCTCATACAAAGCCGGTACATTTTTTCCTGAATAATAGGCTTCAATTTGTCTATATGAAAATGAATTGGTTTGATTGTGTTCATTTTCGAATGTTTGGCTTCCTGTAGAAAACTTAGAATCATTTTCCAGCGGAATGTCTCCTATTAAAATTGGTTTATAGATGTAGAATTCCGGTATTTCAGTTTTATAATAGAAGTAATTAACCGGAATATCGTATTGCATATCAAAGTCAGGGAATTTTACAATATTCTCAGACTTCAAAATGTATTTATATTCGATAATTGAACCCACTTTTACATTGGGCAGTGTAATGGCTTTTTCTTTCCAGTAATTATTGATTTTTTTCTTAAATGCGCCTTGATTCTCCAGCTTGGTTTTTACTACGGCGCCATTTTCGAGATTATAGGTAATTGCATCAGAAAATTCTAGTCGGTCTTCGTTTAAGTTTTCATAACCTATATAAAATCTAACTTTTTGATCAGCCCATTTTAGGCCTTCTTTTTTGTAAATTTTAATTTTGACTTCACAGATATGGTTGGCCGTAAACCCGGCATCTTTATTATAACTAAAATAGGTTCTGCCTTTTTTAAACAATATAGCTGCAGAGGCGCTGCTGTCTATTGGATGCACTTTTTCCTGAAGTTCGGCAATAGTTACTTTTCCCAATTGATAGTTTTGAGAATTGGCTTTTGCGATAAAAACAAAGAAAATTATAGCAATTAAAAATTTTGGCAGCTTCATATTATATTCTTTTTAATACTATTTTTTCGTTTTGATTGGCTAACATTTTCTGATAAAGATTTTTCAATCCTTCATATTGATCTGCTTCAAAAACGCTATTCTTAATAACTTTTGAGCAGCTAATTTGTATTCTGTCATCGACATTCACAATATCTAAAACAAAAACTATCTCTTTATTTTCTGATGAAATCTGAATAGGTTTAGGCATTGATTCTATTTTATAACCTGCAGGAATTTCCAGGTTTATAATAATTTTTTCCTCTGAAGGATATCCAAAATAAATGGGTAATACTCTCTTTTCCTGATTAAATGGATTTTTAGTTTTGGTTAAAAATAATAAAGGATTTAAAAATATCTTATCATTGATAATCTCCGATTGATTTTCTGCTGTAAAAGAAAAACTCTCCAAAACGGGTTCTGCAAGATTTGTTTTTTTATTTTCTATTTTATAATCTGATATCTGCAGATTTCCTAATTCTTCTTCTAACTTTTCAAGATAAGTTTCCTCATTTTTATTGTCATTTTCAACCCTAAAAACATATGCTTCATAATTAGTTCTCTGAATTCTGGCTTTACCATTCATTTTCCCTAAATCGTCCATTTTTACCAGAATGTTTGTGTATTCCTTAGATAAGTTGACTGGTATTAAATCAATTTCCTGCGAGGTGCCGTCTTTTTTGATTAGCCTTCCTTTCCAGTTTAATAAATTTAGCGGTAATATATCTGGTGAAGTGAGCTTGTGAGATGCATCTAAAAGAATTTGCTTTCCGTCAATTTCAGCAGCAGCAATAACATAGTTAAAACCAGTTTTTGTGGGATAAACAGGTATACCGTTTTCAACCGTGCTTACCAAAACCGGATTTGCTTCTATCCCTGCTACTTTTAGCATGTTTATCAATATGAAATTGATTTCGGCAACATTCCCAATCTTGTCTTTATATGCTTTTATCACACCTTTATCTGTGTGGTAACCTTTTTCTCCATTCCAGTTCATTTTATTTTGGAGAAACTTAAAAATAATATCTAATTTTTCTTTTTGAGATTCAACGTTTGCAACTAATCGTTCGACATCTTCGGCCAGAAATTCTTTTTCTTTTAATTCTTTTCCAAAGCTTTCACTTTTGTAAATGATATTCACCACATCCTGCCAGGGATCAGCAGATTCTACAAAGGGTACATTCTGAAGTTTTTTTCCTTGCAATTCGTTATGTATGGAGCTGAGATAATTATTTATATTGTCAATATAATTTTCTTCAAAGAGTGCCGGAATATTATGGGCTTTATAAGTATTATTGGCTACTTTAAAAGTAGTCCCATATATTTCTTTATTTTCTGTGAGATGAGATTCATTTTCTATTTTATTAAATCCTATTAACAATGTTTTGTAAATATAAAACTCCGGGATTTCGGTTTTATATTCGGCATAATTAACGGGTATATTAAACTGAAAATCAAAATCCGGAAGCCTAATTAACATTTCTGTTTTTAAAATGTATTTAAACTCTATTATTGAGCCTTCTTTTACATTAGGAAAAGTAATCGATGCTTCGTTCCAATATTTATTTTTTTTTGCCTTAAAACTACCTTCGCTTTTCAATGGCGTCTTTACGATTACACCATTTTCAAGATTGTATGTTACCGCATCTAAAAATTTAACGGTATCATCATTCAAACCATCATAGCCCACATAATACGGAACTTTTTGATTTGCCCAGCTTAAACCGCCTTTTTTATAAATTTTGATTTTTATTTCGTAGACATTATTCGAAACAAAACCTGCTGACGGACTGTGAGTAAAAAAAGTCCTTCCCTTTTTAAATAAAATAGCAGCGGATGCGCTGCTATCTTTTGGGTGTATTTTTTCTTCAAGTTCAGCAATAGTTACTTTTCCTAACTCGTAATTTTGGGATTGTACCTTTACAATAAAAAGAAAAAACAAAATAAATACTGAACTTGAAAATTTCATATTAGATTCTTTTTAAAACTATTTTTTCAGTCTCTTTCGCTACCATTGCTTTGTAATATTCCTTTAGCATTTCATATTTTTCTGCAGATACAATTGCTTCATTAATTTGATGTGTAACTGATAATTGTAAAAAATTACCATTAGCAGCAATATTAAATTTAAAAGCCCCCAAATTATCTTCCATAGATATAGCTGCCGGAGCAGGCAATGTTTCAATTGTAAAACCTTCCGGGATTTGAATTGTGATATTATATTTGTCAGCAAATGGGTAACTAAAATCTACAGGGTATTCTCTCACTTCCTGTGTGAATGGGTTTTTATTTTCTGTGAAAAACAACATTGGGCTTACATAAATTTTCCCGCCAATTTGTTCACATAAATTTGTTCCTGTAAAAGAATAGGTCTCTGTTATAGGTTGTAAAACATCTTTTTCATTTGTTTTTACGTATTCGCTAATTTCGATTTTATTATTTCTGTTTTCCAGTTTTTCAAGATATTCTTCTTCTTTTAAACTACTAATGTTCTCTCTGGTAACCATCGCATTATAGTCTGTATATTGTCTTCTGGTTTTTCCTGTAACTTTTCCTTCAGAATCTATAGCATAATTCATAAATACATTATCACCTGAAACTTTTTTCGGCATTAAATCGACTTCTTCTGATGTCCCGTCTTTTCTAATTAAACGCCCATTCCAGTTTAAAGCCCTTAATGGTAAGGTATTTGGCGTCGAAAACTTGTCGGTTGCATCAAGTAAAACATTACCATTTGGAGTTTCTACTGCAGCGATAACATAATTAAATGCAGTTCTGTTAGGAAATAACGGAATCCCATTAGAACGTGTACTTACTAAAACCGGATTTGCCGTTAAGCCTGCATAGCGAAGCATTGCAGTAAGCATAAGATTTATATCGGCAACATTTCCTGTTTTTTCTTTATATGCTTTTTTAACTCCATTATCGCAACTATAGCCTTGATAATCATTCCATTTTACACTAGCTTTCACATGATTAAAAATACCCCATATCTTTTCTTCAGGTGTATTTAAATCTGCCAGTAATTTTTTCAAATCATCTTCAAAATAACCTGTTTTATTTAATTCCGGACCAAAATCGTCATAATCATAAATTGTTTTTACAACAGAATTCCAATCCGCAGAATATAATTGCTGCGGTCTGTTTGGCCATTTTTCTGAGGCTAGCTCAAAAGCTAAAATTGAAGTATAATTATCAATATTGTTAACGAAAGCTTCCTCTTTTATAGCTGGCAAATTTTTAGCTGTGTAAGTTGTTCTTGTTTCAGAATATTCTACCTTTTCTGTCGAAAATTTACTTTGACTTGAGTTATTTACGCTTCTTTCATTGCTTGTCAACAATACAGAGTTGGTTCTTGTCAGCATTGTTTTTTCAGGAAAAACATATCCTTTATGCATCACATTAAACACATAATATTCAGGAATATAAGTTGAGAACTCTGAGTCATTTACAGGAATATCATACTGAAATCTCCAGTCACGCATCCAGCTGATATAGGGAGCTCTCACTGTATATTTATACTCAATAACAGAACCTTCTTTTACATTAGGTAATGTGATTTTTTTTCTTCCGTAAAATTTACTAACTGACTCATCAAATATTCCGTCGCTTTTTAATTTTGTTTTTTCTACTTTTCCAGCTACTAAATTAAAAGTATTCGCATCAGATATTTGAACATTCTCTTTTGAATTTCCGGAAATAGAATAACCTATAGCTTGATTAGCATAACTATACCCTTCTTTTTTATATATTTTTATTCGCGTTTCAACTTCTGTTATTAGGACAAAACCATCATTCGAATTATAATCCAAACGGGAAACCCCATGTTTGAACAAAATAGCTGCCACTGCTGCTGTATCCTTAGGATGTTTTTTCTCTTCCAATTCAGCAACTGAAACTTTTCCTAGTTTAAATTCCTGAGCATTAATAGTAAAAATTGAAAAAAAGAAGAAAAAAAAGATAATTGGTAATTGGTTAATTTTCATTTTGGTTAGTTTTTGTTTAAGATGATTTTGGCATTGTCATTTCTTGATACCTGCTCTATAAAAAGACGGTATTCATCATATTCTTTGTTTGAATATTTTCCTTTATTTACAAACATAGAGCGTTTGTAAATCAGTTTATTGTTGTCTTTTTTGATAATTTCAGTTTTGTATTCTCCAAATTTCCCTTTTAATTCAAAGTTTGAAGGCAGAAATTCTATTGAAAAACCAGCAGGAAGATTGATCTCGATTTCGTCTGTATCTAAATATCCACGCTGAATTTGAAATGGATTTTTACGGTTTCTGATTCGTTTTATACTTCCTGTATATTGATTAAAAGCATCAACCACGAACATCATTTTTGTACCCGTAATTGTTCCGTAATTTGAAGCATTAATCTGAGCATCTTCAATAAAACGAACATTTTCTTTATCGTTTGTAAAAGTTATTTTGCCCAATTTCAAATTATTAATATTATCCCAATAATCTTTGTAATGTTCTTCTTTTTCATTGGGCTGCATCGTTTCAACTCTTGACTTTGAAGCATATTGGCTTCCTTGTGATGCAATTTTTAAAACACCTGAAAAGTTTCCGTTTTCATCAATTGTATAAGTTCCTTTTCCTTCCTGAGTATTTCCTTTATCATCGTAAATTTTAGTACGAACAATTTCTCCTCCTTCAGGTTTTACTACTAAAACATCACGATCATCTGTAAAAATGCCCTGATATCCAAAAGGATCATCCTGACTTGTACATTCTAACCAGATATAATTATTCCCGTTTGGAACGGCGAGAATCATATGATTGCCCTGCATCGAAACAAAATCTGACTGAATATCTAACTTATAACGATCTCCATATAAAATAGTGTTGTAAGACGGCACATCTACAACCTCCAGAAGTGCTTTTGTATAATTTGATAATGCTTTACAATCTCCATATCCTAAACGATCTACATCGCTGGCAAACATAGGCTTCCATCCTCCAATGCCAACTGCAATATTCACATATCTGGATTTTTTTTGAACATAATCGTAAATAATTTTAGCTTTCTTGACAGGATCTTTTTCGTCTCCTACAAGTGCTTTTATTTTTACTTTAGTTTCATCTGGTAAAACAGTAGTTCCATTTAAGATTTTTTCTCCGTACCATTTTCCAAATGCTTCCCATGTAGTAGCTTTTCCGTCAACTCCTTCTAGGTGAAAATTTTCTAATCCCATCATAACTTTTGGAAAAAGCTCTCCATAAGACGGACTCAAATCTTCTTGTTTCTGAGCCACAATATTGGTTGCTGTGTAGCTCAAATTAGTATCTGTATCAGACGTTTTTTTAATATTGAAACCATCAAATCGGAACTCTTTCTTTTTAAATCCCAATTCTTTAGGAAAAGTAACATTCAAAACACATTTCTCTACGCTTAGATTATAAGCACTCAGGAAATACCATTGCGGTATAAAAGCTGTATTTGAAGTTTCTGTTTCACAGTTGTAGACAATTGTAAAAGGATATGAGATTGGAGTATAATCTAAATAAAGTACGCGATTATCTGAAAACAGCGTACTGCCGCTAACTGCACTTTGATCTCTAAACTCTTTTTTCCTGATTTTTTTTATTTCATTTCCTAATACATCATAAACTATAGCTTCTATATTTTTTATTGAAGTAGTTTTATCATAATGTGCATAAGCGTCAATGTCATTTAAACCTTTTTCATTTAAAACAGAAACCACTCTTTGACTTTTGATATTCATACTTCTTTGTGAAGCAATAACAATATCCATTTGATCTAATCGAACAACAGCATTAGCATTTTGTTTAAGACTATCTGCAATAGTAACTGTAGAATAATTAGTCTTCTGAGCAGAAGAAATAAGGGAAAATAAGATAAAAAAAAGCCTAAAACAGGTAGATTTCATTAGTCAGTAATTTCGTCAAATATATATTATTTTTAGAAATTCTTAACATTTGTTGAGTTTATTTTTACTCTCTGTTTTTGCTATCGATTAGGATCGTTACAGGGCCATCATTTAATAAACTGACTTTCATATCGGCACCAAAAATTCCGGTTTGTATCTTTTTATCAAATTCTTTTTCTAAAGCTTTTACAAAGTTCTCATACATAGGAATTGCAAATTCCGGTTTGGAAGCTTTTATGTAAGATGGTCGGTTTCCTTTTTTTGTAGAAGCGTGAAGTGTAAATTGGCTCACAACAATAATTTCGCCATCGATATCCTGAACCGAACAGTTCATAACATCATTTTCGTCACCAAAAATTCTCATTTTTATGATTTTTCCAGCAAGCCAGTCAATGTCTTCCTGAGTGTCGGCATCTTCAATTCCAACTAAAACTAATAATCCTTTTTTAATATCGGCTGTTTTTTGACCGTTAACAATTACAGATGCTTCGGATACTCTTTGAAGAACAATTTTCATTTAATGATTAATTGTGAATTATTAATTATTGATTTTTTCTTTAGAGGTGATAAAATTAAAATTGCAGTCAATGATAATTTACAATTAACCATTCACAATTAATAATTATTTACGTGTTTCATCACTCGCAGCTCGATCATCACCATAAATATCAGTACGATAATGTTCTTCATCACCTTCTAATATTTTTAGGTAACTATTGTAACGTGACCACGCAATTTCATCTTTTTCTAAAGCTGCTTTTATGGCGCAATGCGGTTCTTCTTTATGGAGACAATTATTAAACTTGCATTGATCTTTCAGTTTAAAGAATTCAGGAAAATAACCGCTGATTTCTGATGGTTCCATATCGACGATTCCGAAACCTTTTATTCCTGGTGTATCGATGATTCGCGCATCAAAAGACAAATCATACATTTCGGCAAAAGTTGTTGTATGTTGTCCTTGTTTGCTTTGCTCTGAAATTACAGTTGTTTTTAAATGAAGACTTGGTTCCATCGCGTTTACCAAAGTCGATTTTCCAACTCCAGAATGTCCAGAAAACATACTCACTTTACCAATCATCATCTCTTTAAGTTGGTCAACTCCTTTATTTTCTGTTGATGAAATTCGGAGGCATTTATATCCAATTTCGGTATAAATATGCTGTAAGTAAAGCTGATCGTCTAAAGTCTGTTCATTGAGCGTATCGATTTTGTTGAAAATTAAAACTGCTTCTATTCCGTATGCTTCCGCAGTAACCAAAAAACGATCAATAAAACTTGTTGTAGTTGGTGGATTATCAATAGTAATCAGTAAAAAAACCTGATCAATATTCGATGCAATAATATGTATCTGTTTTGATAAGTTAACCGATTTACGAACAATGTAATTTTTTCTTTCGTGAATTTTATGAATCGTTCCCGTTAAGGCATCCGAAGTTTCTTCTAATTCATAATCGACAATATCGCCTACAGCAATTGGATTGGTACTCTTAATACCTTTCATTCTGAATTTCCCTTTCATACGGCACTCGATAAAATCCCCTTTTTCAGATTTTACGGTGTACCAGCTTCCTGTAGATTTATATACGATTCCTGTCATTCAAATTTTAGATTTCTGATTTTAGATTTTAGATTGCTCTTAAAACTAAAAATTTTAAAAGGCAAAATTACGTTTTTAGAATTGAACAACGCAACTTCGCCTTTTAAATTTGAAATCTCTAATTTGAATTTATGAATCTTACCAGACTATTTCAGCTAAAACTTCATTTTCTTTCACTTTTCCTAATTGAATTGTTTTTAAAGTTCTGGATATTTTTCCAGCTTTAGTTGTATAAATTTCAACCATAATTGTAGCCGGGCCATTTTCTGTTAATTCTGTTTCTCCAAAATAATTGGTTTTAATTTGATATTTACCTTTTACAGCATTTCGAATTATATATTGTTCCGGGCCATAACCTTCTGTAAAATCTTTAGAAAATCTTCCACCAATTTGTGTTGAAGTATGGCTGTAGTAACATTCTTCATTTGTTGGTTCAATAACATGAAGATCTAAATCGACATCCATTTGGTTCCAGTTCATTATAATTCGAATATCAACTGGCTTTTTTGCTGTATATTTTTTATCAAGTTTTCCTGTTTTCAAACCTGAATGCTCTGCCATCAATCGATTAATATCCATTAAAATAATATCTTCAACACCTTCGTATTGACCGCTCATTTCTCCGTAATAATTTACTTCCATCGCTTTAATTAATTGATCAAAAGCTTCCTGATATTTTCCTGCATCTTCTAGTGTTAAAGCATAATCTCTAAGACTCTGTGGTTCATGTTCTCTCCATTTTGCAACTTGTTTTGCGGTAAAAACTGCATCATTATAATCTTTCCACTGACGTAAAGTATAAGTGAGAGTTTTATAAAGCTGATGATTTTCTAAACCTAAATCGGCAATATTACTGATAATCAATAATGCTTTTTTGACATCTCCCTGATTGTAAAAGAAATGCGCCACATCAAAATAAAAACTCGGATTTCTTTCCTGTGCTTTTCTTAATTCTAAATACAAATCGTATTGTTTTTCTTTTGTAGCTTTTGCTAAAGCTTTTAAATACAATCGATCTGGATTCCAACTTTTTGTTTGGACAACTCCACTATTTGTAGACTGCTTTTTCGTTGTTATTATAATAACTCCATTTGCCCCTTTGCTGCCATAAGCAGCAATTCTCGAAGCATCTTTCAAAACATCTACGGTATCGATATCATCTGACTTTAAATCGGTGAATTCACCCTCATAAAACTGACCATCAACTATAATTAAAGGTTTTTTTGAATCTCCATCTAAATATCCCAGATCTAGATTTGAATCTTGTGGAATATCTTTATTTTTTGAGATGCCTTCTGAAATAGCACCAACAACATCTGATTTTTTTTGAGTCCCATATCCTACAACAATTGTTTTTTGTGATTTAGCAGCATTTACCTCTCTTTGTATCACTTCGCTTCCAACCTTTTTATCTTTTAATTCAACAATTCTTGGGATGTCATCAATAACTTCTTCTGCTTTTGCAACCACAGGCGCAACAAATTTAACCTGATCAGCTTGAGGTGTAGATGATGCAGGAGCGGCATTATACACCCTATTGTCTTCCTCAATAACCATTGCAGCTGGAGCTGCTCCAACAGGTTCGTCTATTGTTAAAACAGCATCCGGATCTCCTTTTATAGTTTCATATCCAATTGTTATATCCTCATCTCTACTTCTTGCCCCTGGCGGTGGCGGCGGTGGCGGTGGAACTTGTCCTTTGTGCTTATACTTCGACGCTATTTTTTGTCCTTTATACTTAATATTTTTTTTCCACCAAATATCTAATCCGTTAAAATAACTTTCTATATTGTCCCAATTACTTTTTTCCTGCGCTAAAGTAGTATCATGTTCCTGTTTTTTAATTCTGTCAAATTCTGCACGTAATTCTGCCGGTGGAATAATATCGTACGAAATATAATCGCGGATATTTTCTAAAACAATCAACGAAGTATTTTTAGTAATGATGCCGTATTTTTTTCCCAAAAGTTCAATTTCGTCAGCATTTTTAGCATATTCAAAATCAAGATTTGCTATTTTTTTCTGTGCCCAAAGTTTTTCAATATTTACATCATTAGTGTTTTGAATCGCACCATCAAGCGTAATTTTTCTTTCTAAAACAGCTTCATTATTATATCCGAATAATAACGTAATCTCATTTTTTGGATTTAAAGAAATCCCAGAAAAACTAAAATTTCCTGAAACTGAAGTTCCTTCTATTGGGAACAAATCAGTTACTGTTAAATTCTCTTTTATTCCTAAAAATTTCAAATTTGTATTTGTCAATTTATCCAGAGCAATTTCAGTATTACTTTGATTTAAATTGATGAAATTGCCGCCCGTCTGCATTGCTGAATAATTCAGAAAAGCAAAATCAGCAGACACTGAAGAGGTAATCGTATAAATTGATTTTTTAGTTTTTGGCAGAAGATTTTCACTCAAAGAAGACAATCCATCTGTAAAAAACAAATATTCATCCTGACCCGTAAAGTTGAGCTGCGAAAAACGGGTTCCTCCATCGTATTTTGTTTTTTCTAAAACGGCTTTTAAAGCATCCCAATTTCCGTTAGAAACAATATATTCTTGTTGTTTATCAAACGTATAATTCAAAAAGTACAGCGTAACTTTTGTGTTTTTTATTTTCTGAAAATACGCATCCAGTAAATTCAATTCTTTCTTTACATCCCTGTTCTGACAGCTTAAAGAATTATCCCAAATTAATCCAATTGAAGCTGGTGATTTTTTAACTGTTTTATTGCCTTCGATAAAAGTATTTCCGTAAAAGTAATGCTGTCCGCCAACGTCCTGCATCAAAACACTTGGAATACTTTGTTGTATTGGAATTTTAAGCACAATTTTTTCTGCAGGCTGGTAATTTTCTTTTTTAACAGAAGCCTGAAAAGCTTGATTCCATTTTGAAAAGACAATTTCGTTTCCTGAATTCTCAGTAACGGTTGGTGCTGTTGAAGTTCCTAAAACCGAAACATTAATTTCAAACTGATCTAATTTCTTCGGAAAACGACTTACCAATTGATAGGCCAGATTATCTTTATCAAAAGCCGCAAGTTCTTCTTCGTAACCAATTATTACAGTTCGTTCTCCGTTTGGCATTAAAGGATAAATTCTGGTTCTGAAATTATTTCCATCTACTTTCTCTAACAATCCCGGATCAACACGACGATGTTCAATAGCTTCAAAAACCTGTTTTCCTTTATTTTTATTTACAGGAACGGCTTCTCTCATTTTTCCATTGATATCAATGGCATATCTTGAAACCGAAACATTTTCCGGCAGCGGAAAAATAAGTTCTGCTTCCATCTGTCGAGTTCCCGAATTGAAAAAATGCATTTCGGCAGTGGTGTAAGCGATATTCCCAACAACTTTTACATTGACTAAAAGTTTGTTCATTCTCACTTTTTCAGCATCATCACCTTTAACATTTAGTTCAGGGCTTTGTGCGAAAGTTTTTGTTCCTAAAAACAGTACAAAACAAAATAACAATTTGAAGTTAACTTGAAACATTGCTGGCATAAAAACATTGGTTTTAGATTTCATAACGTGAAAGTTAAGGTTGTATATTGATATAGAGAGCAAAAAACATCAAAAGGTTGGGAAGAGAATACTTATTTTCAAAAAAAATCTCCAAAGCCTTGCGACAATGGAGATTATAAAATTTTACGATATAAGTGATATAAGAAAATCTAAGGGTTGAATTTGCAAAAATTAAATAAAACTTATAACACTTATGTAACTTATATGGTTTTAGAAAAAATTATGCGTTGAAAATCTTCTCTTGGTGACCAATACTTTCCTGGTGAATTGCTTTGAACATTCTTAAAACAAATTCTTCAGTAAGACCTTTTTTCTCACCTTCTAAAATCATTTTTCCTAAGATTTCGTTCCAACGATTGTTTTGAAGAATCGCTACGTTTGCATCTTTTTTCACCTGACCAATTTCGTCAGCAACTTTCATACGTTTTCCTAACAATTCTAATAAGTTAGCATCAAGAACGTCGATATTAGCTCTTAGTTTTGTCATTTTTTGGCTGTACTCATCTGTAGTATCATCCGTTTTTCTGATAGTCAAATCTTTAATGATTTGTTTCAAAGCATCTGGAGTAACTTGCTGCGCAGCATCAGACCAAGCGTTGTCCGGATCGTAGTGCGTTTCGATAATCATACCATCGTAGTTCAAATCTAAAGCCTCTTGCGTTACTTCAAAAATCATTTTACGATCTCCTGTAATGTGAGATGGATCGATGATTAATGGTAAATCAGGGAATTTATTTTGTAATTCGATAGCAATCTGCCATTCTGGAATGTTTCTGTATTTTGTTTTTTCGTAAGTAGAGAAACCTCTGTGAATAACTCCTAATTTCTCGATTCCAGCCATGTGTAAACGCTCAACACCACCTAACCATAAAGCTAAATCCGGGTTTACAGGGTTTTTAACCAAAACAATTTTATCAGTTCCTTTCAAAGTATCAGCAATTTCCTGAACCGCGAAAGGGTTTGCAGTTGTACGAGCACCAACCCATAAAACGTCAATATCATGTTCTAAAGCTAGTTTACAGTGAGCCGCAGTTGCAACTTCAGTTCCCATTAATAAACCAGTTTCTTTTTTAGCTTTTTGTAACCATTTTAATCCAATTTCTCCAACACCTTCAAATCCTCCTGGACGTGTTCTTGGTTTCCAGATTCCTGCTCTGAATACACTAACTTTTGAATCTTTCAATTCGTGAGCAATTTTCAATACTTGATCTTCCGTTTCTGCACTACATGGTCCAGCTATCACAAGTGGGTGATTTAAATTGAAATCTTCTAACCACTTTCTCATTTCTTTCTTATTTTCCATCTTAATTTTAATTTATTTCTTAGTTGTTGTTAATCCGTTTAATATCTCTTTTATTTTATTTGTGCTTTCCATTTCTTCAAAAATGGCATTGTAATTTTCATCTTTCAACAAATCTCTAAACCGACTGAGATTTGAAATGTATTCTTCTAATGTTTCCAGAACGTGTTCTTTATTCTGTTTAAAAATTGGTGTCCACATTGCGGGCGAACTTTTTGCTAAACGAACCGTACTTTCAAATCCACTTCCCGCCATATCAAAAATATCCTGTTCGTCTTTTTCCTTATTCATTACCGTTTTACCCAGCATAAACGAACTAATGTGCGACAAATGCGAAACGTAAGCGATGTGTTTGTCGTGTGAAATCGGGTCCATATATCGAATCCTCATTCCGATTTCGCTGAAAAGCTTCAACGCCTTTTCCTGCAATTTAAAAGTGGTTTTTTCCACTTCGCAAATAATATTTGTTTTTCCTTTAAACAAACCTTTTATTGCCGCCGAAGGTCCTGAAAACTCCGTTCCTGCTATTGGATGTGTGGCAATAAAATTTCTTCTTTTTGGATGACTTGCTACTGCTTCGCAAATTGGCTTTTTAGTTGATCCTACTTCAAAAACAATTGTTTTATCTCCAACTGAATCCAGAACTTTTGGCAAAACCGTCAGCGCCACATCGACCGGAACCGAAACGATTACAAAATCGGCTTCAGCCAAATCTTCAAAACTTCCTGCTTCGTCGATAACTCCTAAGTCAATGGCTTCCTGCAAATGCTTTTCGTTGCTGTCGATTCCAAAAATGGTCGAATCAGGATGTTGATCTTTGATGTCCAGCACCATAGAACCGCCTATTAATCCTATTCCTATTACGTATACTTTCATACTATTTCTTTAATTTCCAAATCTTGATTTTTTATTTGTCACCCTGAGCGAAGTCGAAGGGCTTTCCAATTGGAACGTGGGCTTCGACTTCGCTCAGCCTGACAATCTAAAATCTAAAATCTGATATCTAAAATTTTCAAAATCGGTCAATCGCTTCTTGTACTTTTTCTTCTTTTACACACAATGAGAATCTGATATAACCTTCACCATTGCTTCCAAAGATTGTTCCCGGTGTAATGAAAATATCTTTCTCGTATAATATTTCGTCAATGAACTTCTCTGCTGATGCTATTCCTTCCGGAAGTTTTGCCCAGACAAAAAGGCCAACTCCTTCTTTATAAACTTCGCAGCCTAACTTTTCTGCTAACTTTTCAGTTAATTCTCTACGGCGTCTGTAAATTTTGTTTTGGTCTTCGAACCAGGATTTATCACATTTTAAAGCTGCAATTGCACCTTTTTGGATTCCGTAGAACATTCCGCTGTCCATGTTGCTTTTTACTTTGAGGACTGCATCGATAATTTCAGGATTTCCTAAAACCATCCCGACTCTCCAGCCTGCCATGTTGAAAGTTTTACTTAATGAATTCAATTCTAAAGCCACATCTTTTGCTCCTTCAACCTGCAATAAACTCATTGGGTTATCATTCAAAACAAAACTATACGGATTGTCGTTGATCAATAATATGTTGTGTTTTTTAGCAAAAGCAACCAATTTTTCAAATAACGCTAAACTTCCTCTCGCTCCTGTTGGCATGTGCGGATATCCCAGCCACATAATTTTAACTTTCGAAAGATCTAATTTTTCAAGAGCTTCAAAATCCGGTTCCCAGCCATTTTCTTCTTTCAAATCATAATAAACCGGAACTGCCTGAACCAAATTGGTTACCGAAGTATAAGTTGGATAACCCGGATTTGGAATTAAAACGTGATCGCCTTCATTTAAAAATGCTAACGAAATGTGCATAATTCCTTCTTTTGAACCCATAAGAGGTAAAATCTCATTATTTGGATTCACTTCAACACCAAACTGATCTTTATAAAAATCTGCCATCGCCTGTCTCATTTCCGGTAATCCCTGATAGCTTTGATAACCATGTCCGTTTTCGTCTTGAATTGCGGCAGCGACTGCTTCAATTACTGCTTTTGACGGACTCAAATCAGGGCTTCCAATTCCCATATTGATGATCGATTTTCCTTCAGACATCAGTTGACGAACTTCTCTCAATTTTGATGAGAAGTAGTATTCTTCAACTGTATCTAATCTTTTTGCTGTTGTAATCATTGTTTTTAATTTTTGCTATATGCTTTAAGCTTTAGGCTATATGCTTTTTCTTTTTTGACTTTAAGACTTTCGACTTTCCAACTTTATGACTCAGTCAAAGGTTTTGTATTTTTATATTCTCCTAATACTTTGAAATATTCTGCCATGATGTTTAATAACGCTTTGGCTTTTGCAAAATCTTCATATTTCTCAAATGTCACGTCTACAAAGAATGAATATTTCCAAGGTGTTTCGATTTTTGGAAGCGACTGAATTTTTGTCAAATTCAGTTTGCAGTCACTCATTACATTTAAAACCGCTGCTAAACTTCCTCTTTTGTGATCTAATTCAAATTTTACAGATGCTCTATTGATTTCGTTTTCCGGCAAAAATGAATTTTGCTTTTTGATGATTACGAAACGCGTCATATTATTTTTTATCGTTTGAATCGACGGCGCAATAATATCCAGATCGTACATTTCAGATGCTGTTTCACTTGCAATCGCTGCAATTCCGGTTAATTGTTTTTCCTGAATTCTTCTTGCCGTTTCAGCGGTATCTTTATCTTCAACCAATTTGATGTTTGGATATTGTTTCAGGAAATCCATGCATTGCAAAAGTGCCATTGGGTGTGAATGAACTTCTTTTATATCTTCAATTTTCTGACCTTTTAAAGCCATTAAATTCTGCTGAATGTTTAAATAATGTTCTCCAATAATGTGTAAATTATTCTTGTCAATCAAAGCATAATTCGGAATAATTGGTCCTGCAATTGAATTTTCGATCGCCATAACCGCCTGATCAGATTTTCCGGCAATAAGGCTGTCGATCAATTCTTCAAAAGACAAACATTCATCAATATCTACATTTTCAGAGAAATACTCCTTCACAACCTGATGATGAAAAGATCCTTTAATACCTTGTATTGCAATTTTCGTTGTCATATATTCAAAAAAAAATCCTGATTTGCATCAGGATTGTATATTAGTTTTATTTGTCTTAGAAATATTTCTCAAATAACCATAGCACAATCCTGACTTCTACTAAAGAAGAAATAAAAACTGTTGCTAAAATAAAAACGGTTACTTGACATTTTGTTTGTGTTATTTTGTAAATTCTCTGCGAATGTATAAATTATTTTTACCGCACCAAAAAAAATATTGCATTTTATGAAACAAAAAGGGATTTCTTAACAAATTTAGGCTGATTTGTATGATAATATAAAAATATGGGCTTAAAATGAGATATTTACAATTGAGTTTTTTCTAAGATGCTAAGATTCTGAGTTACTAAGGTTCTCAGATGTTTTATTTACTAATGATTTTTAAGAGAGATAAAATCCTGTTGAGTAATCAATAAATTATTAAAAATTCATCTATAAATTCCTTATCTTTATTTACATATAAAAAATAGGAACCGACTTCTTTTTGATCTTGAAGAAGATTCAATCTAATTTCAACACAAGGAGTTAAAATAAAATCATGGTCGATTAATATCGAAATAGACTTTGAAATAACTGCATTGAATTTCTCATGTTCATAATCCTCAACAATTATATTATTGAAGTACTCATTTGCAAGATTATAATATTCGTTTTTATTTCCAACAACAAATTCATTTAAATCCATTTCTATACTATTGTATCATTTTACAGTTTACACCAAATCTATCTGCTTCATTAAGAAACTCTCGAGCTATATTTTCATCTTCAATTTCTAAAATTATTATCTGATCTTCTAAAAGCATATCAGCATTTGTTTTAGATTCAAGTAAAGACAAACCAAGCTTTTCATGTTGTAATTTAGTCAGAGATATCATCTGCAATCCATATCTCCAACTTTCCATTATTACTTTTGCCATAAAATATTTATATTAAAAAAGCAGTTATCATTACAATAACTGCTTTCTATTAACTAAAGAATAAACTTTTTCTCTTTCTTCTAATTTTTTTCTTCTAAAAAAGAATTAAGACCCACACATTTCACAATCTTCAGGATCTGCGGCTTGTGCTTTTAAAAGCATTGCTTTATAATCCTCAACGCTGATTGCTTCAGTTTCTGCAACTAATGTTGGAGCTGTTTCTTCTTTTTTATCGTTGTTTAATGTGAATTTAATCGCATCTACAGCCGCTTTTGTTCTTAAGTAATACATTCCTGTTTTTAAACCTGACTGCCAAGCGTAAAAGTGCATTGACGTTAGTTTAGAATAGTTTGCATCCTGCATGAACAAGTTCAACGATTGAGACTGGTCAATAAAATATCCTCTTTGACGAGACATATCGATAATATCTTTCATCGACATTTCCCAAACTGTTTTGTATAGTTCTTTTAAATCTTGTGGGATAATGTCAATATTTTGAACAGATCCGTTATGACGCATAATTTCTTGTTTCAACGTTTCGTTCCACAAACCTAATTTTACTAAATCTTCTAGTAAGTGTTTGTTTACTACGATGAACTCTCCAGACAATACACGACGTGTGTAAATGTTTGATGTATATGGTTCGAAAGCTTCGTTGTTTCCAAGAATTTGTGAAGTCGACGCAGTTGGCATTGGCGCCACTAACAATGAGTTACGAACTCCGTGTTCTACCACTTCTTTTCTTAATGAAGCCCAGTCCCAACGTCCTGATAGTTCTTCATCTTTCATTCCCCACATATTGTGTTGGAATTCTCCTTGTGACATTGGTGAACCTTCAAATGTAGAATATGGTCCTTCCTCTTTTGCCATTTCCATAGAAGCGGTTACAGCAGCAAAGTATAATGTTTCGAAAATCTCTTGGTTTAATTTTTTAGCTTCATCGCTTGTAAACGGCATACGTAACATAATGAATGCATCAGCTAAACCTTGCACACCTAAACCAACCGGACGGTGACGCATGTTAGAGTTTTCTGCTTCTTTAACTGGGTAATAGTTTCTGTCGATTACTTTGTTCAAGTTACGGGTTACACGTTTTGTAACATTGTAAAGTGCTTCGTGATCGAATTTTCCGTTTTCAATAAACATTGGCAACGAAATAGAAGCTAAGTTACAAACTGCAATTTCATCTTTAGAAGTAAACTCCATAATCTCTGTACACAAGTTAGAAGAACGAATTGTTCCTAAATTCTTGTGGTTCGATTTACGGTTTGCTGCATCTTTGTACAACATATATGGTGTTCCGGTTTCGATTTGTGATTCAAGGATTTTCTCCCATAATTCACGAGCACGGATTGTTTTTCTTCCTTTTCCTCTAAATTCATAATCAGTATACAATGCTTCGAATTCATCTCCGTAAACATCATATAATCCCGGACATTCGTTTGGACACATTAAAGTCCAGGTTGAATCTTCCTGAACACGTTTCATGAATAAATCTGAAGTCCACATGGCGAAGAATAAATCTCTTGCACGCATTTCTTCTTTTCCTGTATTTTTCTTTAAATCTAAGAAATCAAAAATATCAGCATGCCATGTTTCGATGTAAATCGCAAAACTTCCTTTACGTTTTCCACCACCTTGATCTACGTAACGAGCCGTATCGTTGAAAACTCTCAACATCGGAACAATTCCGTTTGAAGTTCCGTTTGTACCGCGAATATAAGATCCTGTTGCACGAACGTTATGAATAGAAAGTCCGATTCCTCCCGCTGACTGCGAGATTTTTGCTGTTTGTTTTAATGTATCATAAATACCATCAATACTATCATCCTGCATTGCCAAAAGGAAACAAGAAGACATTTGAGGTTTTGGAGTTCCTGCATTGAACAACGTTGGCGTTGCGTGCGTGAAGAACTTTTTAGACATTAAATCGTAAGTTTCAATTACTGATTTTAAATCGTCTAAGTGAATACCAACAGAAACACGCATCAACATATGTTGTGGTCTTTCTACGATTTTCCCGTTTATTTTAAGAAGATAAGAGCGCTCTAAGGTTTTGAAACCAAAATAGTCGTAATTAAAATCTCTTGTATAAATGATATGAGAATCTAAAAAAGCAGCATTTTCCTGAATCACTTTAAATACGTCATCAGCAATTAATGGTGCATCCTGACCATTTCTTGGATTTACGTAGTGGTACATATCTTTCATCGTTTCTGAGAAAGATTTTTTTGTATTTGAATGTAAATTCGAAATCGCCACACGAGCTGCTAATTGTGCATAATCTGGATGAGCAATCGTCATAGATGCCGCAGTTTCTGCCGCAAGATTATCCAATTCAGAAGTAGAAACTCCATCATACAATCCTTCGATAACTCTCATTGCTACCTTAACAGGATCTACAAGCTCATTCAGGCCGTAACACAATTTTTTGATTCTTTCTGTAATCTTGTCAAACATTACAGGCTCTCTGTGTCCATCTCTTTTTACTACATACATAAGCTTACTATTTAAAGTTATTGAATAAATGAAAGTAACTAGAAAACGAATTCCAGTCCTTAAACATTGCGTGTTTTTAAATTATTTTTTGAGAATTACAGGATTCTCAATAGTTGTCCTTTCCCAATTTGAATATCAAACCGAAAAGCCGTTAAAATTGCTATTAAATCTCCGATTTGGGTGATAGAGATTTAACCTAAAATGTTCTGTAAAAATTAATCCGGGCTTTAGATAAAATTGTCCCGAATTAAAAAAATGCTGTTGTTCTAAAAATCTGCGTCAAATGAAATTTTTTGAGCATCGCTGTCTGTGTTCATCACACCAGATTTTTGATACTCGGCAACACGTTTTTCAAAGAAATTAGTTTTTCCCTGAAGAGAAATCATGTCCATGAAATCAAACGGATTCGCTGATCCGTATACACGCTCGCAACCTAATTCAACCAAAAGTCTATCTGCGACGAACTCCAGGTACTGTGTCATTAAACCTGCATTCATTCCAATTAAACTTACCGGAAGAGATTCTGTTACAAACTGTCTTTCGATATCCAGTGCATCAACAATAATTTCTTTGATTCTGTCTTTTGGCACTTTGTTTACCAAATGGTGATTATGCAAGTGAACTGCAAAATCACAATGTACGCCTTCGTCACGAGAAATCAATTCATTAGAAAAAGTTAAACCTGGCATTAAACCACGTTTTTTCAACCAATAAATTGAACAGAAAGCACCTGAGAAAAAGATTCCTTCAACAGCGGCAAAAGCAATAAGTCTTTCAGCAAATGAATCAGACTCGATCCATTTTAAAGCCCATTCTGCTTTTTTAGCAATTGCCGGGAAAACTTCTAAAGCATTAAACAACTCTGCTTTTTCTGCTTCATCTTTCACATAAGTATCTATTAATAGTGAATAGGTCTCACTATGAATATTCTCCATCATGATTTGAAAACCGTAGAAAAATTTTGCCTCAGCATATTGAACTTCATTTACAAAGTTCTCAGCAAGGTTTTCATTTACGATTCCGTCAGAAGCAGCAAAGAATGCTAAAATGTGTTTAATGAAATATCTTTCGTCGTCATTAAGTTTATTATTCCAATCTGTCAAGTCCTGGTGCAAATCGATTTCTTCAGCAGTCCAAAAACTAGCTTCCATTTTTTTATACCATTCCCAAATATCATGATGTTTGATAGGAAAAATAACGAAACGATTTTTATTTTCTTGTAAGATTGGTTCTACTTGTGACATGACAAATTTTGTTAAATTTTTATACTGAAACTTTACTAATTCAGTAGACTACAAAGATTGGCAATTATAGCTAAAAATGAAAGTCAAACTTATTCACAATTTGATGTAGTTTTTAACAAAGGTTAAAATTTGAAACATTTTTCATACAATAATTAATTTACTGTAAATGAACGCATTAAACACACCAATTACACGTTGAAGCCCCGTAGAATATAGACTTTTTAATATAAAAAGCAAGAAATTTTAAATTGTTTTAAAAAGTTTTTTTGAGTCAAAACTTTATTTTTTTGAGTCAAAATAAGCCTTCGCAAAAAGGTATTTTTTACACTTTAATTTTTAAGAATTTTTAAGTTCCTGAGCTACCTTTTCAAGTTCTAAATACCAGTCTTCGCCAAAACGGCGAATCAAGGCTTCTTTCACAAATTTATAAACCGGAACTTCTAATTCTTTTCCTAAAGAGCAGGCATCATCGCAAATATCCCATTTGTCATAATTAACCGCTGCAAATTCTGTGAAGTCTTTTACACGAATTGGATATAAATGGCAGGAAACCGGTTTTTTCCAATCTACGATTCCTTCATTATAAGCTTGCTCGATTCCGCAAAGCGCGGTTTTTCCATCAAAAATAACATAAGCACAATCTTTATTATCGATAAGCGGCGTTTCAAGATCGCCGTCGGTTCCTTTTACCCAGGTTCCCTGTGCTTCGATTGCAGCAATTCCTTCTTTTCGTAAAAAAGGTTTCACTTTTGGATAAATTTCTTCTAAGATTTTAGTTTCTGCTTCACTCAAAGGCGCGCCTGCATCTCCATCCACACAACAAGCCCCTTTACAAGCTGACAAGTTGCACACAAATTCTTTTTCCAGAATGTCCTCTGAAACAATAGTTTTCCCTAACTGAAACATGATAATAAAATACGCTAAATTTATAAAGTGCAAAGATAGTCAAAGAAAACAGATATATTTTTATTCTTTTTTTTCACGCAGATTTGGCAGATTTAAGCAGATAATAAAGATTTATTTAAAAATAAAGTAAATCTTAACCATCAGCAAAAAATTAAAAATCTGCTCAAATCTGCCAAATCTGCGTGAAAATTTTTTATACGATCCAAAAAAAATCATTTGAGCTGCCTTTGAATTAGCAATCTAAATCATCAATTGTTATAAATATCATTTTTTTAACCACAAAACCATGTTTTTATAACAAAAATGAATTATACCGAAAAAACACCTAACTTTATTAACTACTTTTGCAGCAGTTTTTTAAACCCTTAAAATCAAAGCGATATGTTAGATATAGACTTTAAAGAAATCATTACAGTAAGCATGGTACTTTTTGCCGTAATTGATATTGTAGGTTCAATTCCAATTATCGTGAACTTAAGAGCAAAAGTGGGACACATTGAATCTGAAAAAGCTTCGATTGTTGCTGGAGCTATTATGATTGTTTTTCTTTTTGTTGGAGAAGGATTATTGAACTTAATTGGTATTGATGTGCATTCATTTGCCGTTGCTGGTTCTTTTGTATTATTTTTTCTTGCTTTAGAGATGATTTTAGGAATCCGTATTTATCGTGACGAAGAGCCGGGTTCTGCTTCTATTGTGCCATTGGCTTTTCCGTTAATCGCCGGAGCGGGAACTATGACTACTTTACTTTCTCTTCGATCTCAATTTCATACTATTAATATAATCATTGCGATTTTACTAAATATTATATTGGTTTATGTTGTTTTGAAATCTTCTAAAAAAATCGAAAATTTACTAGGAGAAAACGGACTTGGCGTGGTCCGCAAGACATTTGGAGTGATACTTTTAGCAATTGCTGTTAAATTATTCGCTGCTAATGTTAAAGGTTTGTTTGTCTAAGATTTATTTTTATACTTTTACCCCCATTAAATTTATAAAATACAACTTTAAGTCATTTTTTATTAGAGTTTTACTTTGATATTTTTATACAAACAAAACAACCAATATGAAAATCTTCACTTCAATCTTAGTGCTTTTAGCATTAGCTTTAATTGTGTTTAATATTACGCTATTAGACTTTACAAATCCTTTTCAAGGAGACAGTATGGTAGCTTTTATTGGAATCGCAGCTTCATTTTGCGCCGTGTTGATTCTTTTGATTTTTAGAATTTCAAAAAGAATTGAAGAAAAAACAAACGGTCGATAATATATGTTTGACGTTTTAATTATCGGCGGGGGCGTATCGGGCATGTCTTGTGCCTTAGTTTTGGGATCTGCTAAAAACAAAGCTTTTGCTACCGAGAAAAAAATCGGAATTTTTACGCATCAGAAAAACTCTTCTTTACAAGAGGCTATTTTCTACAATGCTTATGGCATTACGCCAGGCAAATTAGGTTCTGAATTACTGGAAGAAAGTACGCAGGATTTAGCAGCATCTTATCCGCATATCGAACAGATTGCAAATGAAAAAGTAATTAAAGTAGAAGGTTCTTTTCCTTCCTTTACTGTTATTACCAACAAAAACTCTTATCAAACAAAAAGTATCGTTGTGGGAATTGGTTCTGCCAATACATTTGATATCGAAGGTTTGACACAATATATTGAGCCGCATAAAAAGGCACTTCCGGAAAAACAGCGCATTCAGCTTAAAAACGAAGATCATAAAGTTACTGACGGCATTTATGTTATTGGAACTTTAGCCGGATGGAGAAGCCAATTGGCGATTGCTGCAGGAAGCGGCGCTGCTGTTGCCACAGATATTCTAACTTTATGGAATAACGGAACGCAGACTCACTCTCACGACAGCATTCGATAAAATTTTTAAACCATATAAGTTATATAAGTTCATTTAATTCTATACGCAAAGTATAATATGAACTTATATAACTTATATGGTTTATTTTTTTGTTTGTTGTTGGCTTTATTTCACCGAAACAATCTGTGTTACTTTGATATGGTTTTCGTCGTCGGTTTTCCAGATTTCTCCTTTTAGTGACACTACATCTCCAATTTTGAGTTGTTTGTAATTTTGCGGACCGCCAACGTTTACAATGCTGATGGTTGCAAAATATACTTCTTTTGTGTCTGTATTGATTTTTGCCGTGTAACCGTCTTTTCCGGATTCTATCGATTCTACTTTTCCTGAAACTGCACTATTTTTATCATTTTTCATAGTTGTACAAGAGATTGCAAAAGTCATTAAAACGATAAGGAAACTTATTCTTTTTAGATTTTTCATGTTTTGAAATTTTTAACCGCGAAGTACGCTAAGATTTACGCAGGGTTCGCTAAGTTTTGTTTTATGTTACTATTAAATTTGAAACAAAATTTATGCCAGCTGAACGCAGCTTCCGGCAATAACTTTCAAATTGCCTTCAAATTGTTTCCAGACTCTTATGTATTTCAAAACGCCGTTAATAGGATTATTGTCGTAAGTTCCTTTTAATGAAATAGAAACGGCAACTACAGCAGTATCACCTATAATATTTATAATTTGATCTGAAGCTTCAAGAGAATCAACTTTCATTTTACCCGAACGATAAGAATTTAAATCAAACTCTTTTGTGATGGTTTCTCCGGTTGGTAAATTAAAAAGCAAATCGTCGTGAAGAATTTGTTCTAAAACAGAAACATCGGCGTTTTTAATTGCGGTTAAAAGTTCAATTTCGGCATTTACAATTAGATCTTTTTCCATCAAATTAGAATTTTAAGGATTATTTCTTCGGATTCAAAATTGTCTTTATCATGGCATCATCTTTTAAAATAACATCATAATAATACATTTCGCCATATAACTGGCGGGCAAATTCGGCCGTAATATGTCGGTTTACCAATGCTTTGGTTTTGTCTAATTTAAGATCTAAACCTGTCAGTAAAATATAGTTTTTAAACTTTTTGAAATAAGTATCAGAGCTTTTCATTTTCTCTAAAAACTCATTGAATTTAACTCCCGCAAAAGCATTTCGGTTTTTATCTAATTCTTCAAAAACAAAATGACCAACAATTCCCGTTTGAAGCAAATAGGCCACATTTTCGTTTCCGTGCTCTGCTTCCATCGGAACAAAAACATCCGGAACGATTCCGCCGCCGCCATAAACGATTTTACCTTTTGGTGTTTTAAATTTTAAAGAATCGGCCACTTTTATACTGTCTTTTGCGTACAATTCGCCAGAATTTATTCTTGATTCAGATTCTTTAAAATATTCTTCGTTTCCTTTTTTATACGGTTTTTGAATGGATCTTCCGGTTGGCGTATAATATCTCGCAACGGTCAAACGAACGGCAGATCCATCGTTAAAATCCATCTCGCGCTGTACTAAACCTTTCCCGAAAGAACGACGCCCAACAATGGTTCCGCGGTCACTGTCCTGAATTGCTCCGGCCAGAATTTCACTTGCAGAAGCGCTGTTCTCATTAATTAAAACATATACTTTTCCGGTTTCAAAACTTCCGGCTTTTGTGGCGTATGTTTTTTCAGTCGTTCCGTTTTTATTTTTGGTAAAAACAATTAACTGTTTGTCTTTTAAAAATTCATCGGCAATTGCAATCGCCTCTTCCATATAACCGCCGCCATTATCGCGAAGGTCAATTACAAGCGACTGAATTCCTTTTTGTTTTAAACGTGTTAAACCGGTTTTGAATTCGTTAAAAGTGGTTTCGGCAAAACGATTGATTTTGATGTAACCTGTATTATTTCCAATTAATAAAGAGGCATCGACACTTTTTATCGGAATAACATCTCTTTTAATTTTAAACTTGAGTTTCTTTTGTTCCGATTTTCTAAAAACGGTCAATTCGATTTCAGAACCTTTAATTCCTTTTAATTTTGAGAATAAACTATCCGAAGGTAGTCTTCTGCCATACAATTTAGTTTTCCCAGCATATAAAATCCTATCGCCCGATTTTAATCCTGCTTTCGCAGAAGGTCCGTTTTCGACTGGTTTTATAATCGCAACAGAATCTTTGTACATATAGAAATTGATTCCGATTCCAACGAAATCGCCTTTCATGCTTTCGGCAACTTCTGCTTGTTCGCTTGGCGGAATATAAACAGAATGCGGATCTAATTTTGAAAGTATATTATCGACTGTAAGGTTTACAATCGAATCTGTGTTAACACTGTCAACATATTCAGTATTGATAAAATCAATCAGTTTATTCAGCTTGGTTTTGGAGTAATTTTTGGCCAAAAGCTGATCATCTGCGGAAGAGTTTGTTAAACTTCCGATTACGATTCCGAGGGCAAGTGTCGCCCCGATAATCATTGGCAGATATTTTGGATTAAATTTCATTATTCTTCTAAAACAGGAATATGTTCGACTTCGACACCTGCTTTTATTAAAAACTGAATTCCCGAATCATCGCGGTATCCATCTTGGTACACCACTCTTTTTATCCCGGATTGGTGTATTAATTTACTGCATTCTTTGCAAGGCGAAAGTGTAATATACAAGGTTGCACCTTCGCAGGACTGCGTTGATCTGGCTACTTTTAGGATTGCATTTGCCTCGGCGTGCAAAACGTCCCAGCGTGTTAATCCTTCTTCATCTTCGCAGCAATTTTCAAATCCCGATGGCGTTCCGTTATAACCGTCAGAAATTATCATTCTGTCTTTTACGATAATCGCTCCAACTTGTTTACGCTTGCAGTAGGATAATAAACTCCATTCTTTAGCGATTCGCAAATAAGCTTTATCGTATTTATTTAATTTTTTTACTTCCATTTATTTTATCTGTTCCAAATTGGACTTTCAATAATCATCGGAATTACAACTCCAATAATAAAAGCTGACATTACCAGTGCCCAATCGCGTTTTGAAAAACGAAATACTGTTTGTACAATATAGGAGATTACCAAAACTACAAATACAACTACCAGCTGTGCGGCTTCAATTCCTAAAGCAAATTCTCCTAAAGGCAATAATTTTGAACTTGCCGATCCTCCTAAAATTGTTTTAAAATAGTTTGAGAATCCAAGTCCGTGTATAATTCCAAAGAACAAAGTCACAAAAAATATCACATTTACGCCGTCATTTTTAGTTGCTTTTCCTGCAGTAAAAAGATGGTACAATGCCGTGATCAAAATCGTAATAGGGATTAAAAATTCAACGATATTTACTTTTATGGCAATTATTCCGAAAACAGAAAGTATTAAAGCTAAGGTATGACCGATTGTGAAAACGGAAACCAAAAGCAATATACGTTTCCAGTCTTTAAATGAATACGGAACAGTTAATGCGATTAAAAAAAGAACGTGATCGTAAGCGTTGATATCTAATACATGCTTTAATCCTATTTGAAAATAAATCCAAAATTGCGACATATGGGTAATACTATTAAATGATTAGGGGTTGTAAACTTACGATTTATTTTGAAGAATTTACGATGCGGATTCTTAAAACAACAAGTAAAAATAAGTTAAATTTATGAGAAATTTAAAATTGTTAAATTAAAATAAGATTTATCTTTGCGTGATAAAAAACTTTATAATTATGTCATTTTCAGATTTATTCGATAGCGAATTCAAACAAAGAAACAAAGGTCATTTTTCAGCTATTGTTCGTGTAGCATTAGCAGACGGAATAGTTCACCCTGAAGAAAAAAGTTTCTTGGATAAATTAGCTTCGCGTTTAGAAATTTCAGAGTCAGAATACGAAGAAATTTTAAACGATCCTTTAAAATATCCAATCAACCCTCCTTATTTACACGTACAACGTTTAGAGCGTTTATACGATTTAACGAGGATGGTACACGTGGATCACCATTTAGAAGATCAACAAGAAGTAATGCTAAGAAAATTAGGAATTGCTTTAGGTTTCACACCAAGTAACGTAAATTATATTATTGCAAAAGCATTGTCTTTAGTTGATAAAAAAGTAGATGCTGATACTTTTGTATACGAAATGCAGCACATGCATAAATAGTATTTAGTTTGTAGTTTTCAGTCACAGTTTACAGTTTGTGCTGAAACTTCATACTTATATCAAATTATAAACCCGACAGATTTTAAAAATCTGCCGGGTTTTGTTTTTATTTTCAATTGATTGTCAATTTTATTTAGTTTGTTCCATTACGATTTTTCCGTGTAGTTCGCCTTTAAAAGGCACTTTCACATTTTTTATTCCATCGTAAGCTTCTGGAGAAACAAATTCAAAGTCAAAATTAGAATCGCCTTTGTCGGTTATTTTAAGAGAATATCCCACAATGTAATATCGTTTTTCTGGAGCATAAAACTCAGCCATTACCAATAATTCATCAGCCGTTCCAGGCCCAAATGAATATTCACCAGTCAAATTTTTCTGAGATGCGGGGAAAGAAATATCAATATATAAGTATTCTTGTTTTCCTTCGTTGTTAATTACAAACCGAACTCTTTTCTGAGTTTCAAAACTTGCTTCCTCATATGAATAAGTCGCTTTATTTGGTTTAAAGTTAATTCCATCAATAACAATTGAAGAATTCACTCCCGCTTTGTCATCTTCATCAGATGAACATCCTGTTGCTAAACCTAATATTAAAAAAAGAATTAAAGTAATATTTTTCATGTAAATAATTTTAATCAAATATATGTAAAAGTATAAAACGTAGGTTACCTTAATATCATTTTTAGCCCATTATAAAAATGAAACCCGACAGATTTTAAAAATCTGTCGGGTTTGCTATATCTGAAAACTGTGACTAAGACTGAAAACTAAAAACTTACTCAGCCACCGCCATAAACTCCTCCGCTTTTTCTACCATATTATAACTTCCGCAGAAAAAAGGAACTCTTTGGTGCAGTTCTGTCGGCTGGATTTCCATAATTCTTCCAAAACCGTCTGTTGCTTTTCCTCCGGCTTGTTCTGCCAGAAATGCCATTGGGTTACATTCATATAATAAACGCAATTTTCCTTTTGGTGCTTTTGAACTTGTTGGATAAAGATAAATTCCGCCTTTAATCATATTTCTGTGAAAATCGGCCACTAAACTTCCTATATATCTTGAAGTATAAGGTCGGTCTTCTTCTTCACGCTGACAATATTTGATGTAGTTTTTTACTCCTTGCGGAAAATGGATATAGTTTCCTTCGTTTACCGAATAGATACTTCCGTCTTTTGGAAATTTCATATTAGGATGCGAAAGGTAAAATGTACCAATTGCAGGATTTAATGTAAATCCGTTTACGCCATAACCGGTTGTATAAACCAGCATTGTCGAAGTTCCGTAAATTACATAACCTGCTGCAACCTGATTAATTCCCGGCTGCAAAAAATCTTCGATTGTTACCGGAGTTCCTATTGGTGTAATTCTTCTAAAAACAGAAAAAATAGTTCCTACAGAAACATTTACATCAATGTTTGAAGATCCGTCAAGCGGATCCATTAAGATCACGTACTTATTATTATGACTGTTGTCGCTCCCCTGAACAGTTATAAAATCGTCGTTTTCTTCAGAAGCAATACCACAGACAATCTCACGGTTTATTAACGTCTGGATAAATACTTCGTTTGCATAGACATCTAATTTCTGCTGGTCTTCTCCCTGAATATTCTGCTCGCCTGCGGCGCCAATAATATCCACCAATCCAGCTTGGTTTACTTTGTGATTGACAACCTTGGCTGCCAAACGAATTGAGTTGATGATCCGGGAAAGCTCTCCCGACGAATACTGAAATGCTTTTTGGTTCTCAATAATAAACTCTCCCAGTGTTTTATTGCGTTCTTCCATTGCTATATCGTTATAGTTTTAATTTTAAGTCACAAATATCGCTTATTTTGTGAGAATGATTTAAAAATTATTTTGTTAGTTTGCTACTATTGTATATTTGCTAATTAAAGACAAAAAGAATGCAGTAAATACATTTTTTTTTGGCTAATATGCAGTTAATAATAAGAATAAATGAATTGCTTCTAAAGAAAGTCTGCTTTGAATAGTTTAAAAATACAAAGCAATTTTATGAGGCACAAATAAGTAAATTATGAATATTAGAAAAGGAAATCCTGAGGACATGAAATCGGTTTTGGGGTTAATTCAGGAGCTGGCAATATTCGAAAAAGAACCTGATGCTGTAGTCATTACAGAGGAAGATTTAGTACGTGACGGATTTGGAGAAAAACCACTTTTTCAGGTTTTTGTAGCTGAGATTGATTCAAACGAAACTGAAACAGGAAAAGAAATAGTGGGAATTGCGTTGTTTTATTACCGTTACTCAACCTGGAAAGGAAAAACAATACACCTTGAAGATTTAATTGTAAAGGAAAAAATGCGCGGTACCGGTTTAGGATCTGCACTTTATGCCGAAATAATGAAACAAGGAAAAAGAGACAATGTTAGAAGAGTGGAATGGAATGTTTTAGACTGGAATACTCCGGCCGTTAATTTTTATAAGAATTCCGGCGCGAGAATTCTCGATGGCTGGCAGGTTGTTCAAATGGATGAAACAGGAATTAATTCGTTCTTAGAAAAATTATAAAAATTTATTTTGCCACGAATTTCACAAATTCCCACTAATTTAATTCGTGCTAATTCGTGAAATTCGTGGCAAACCGACACAGATTGTAAAATCATTTTAATCCTTATAATCTGTGGCAAAAAAACATAAAAGAATACCTGATTTCATTCAATCTGAAATCTAAAATTAAAAATCTAAAATTAAAAATGAGAGTATTTAAATTTGGTGGTGCATCGGTAAAGGATGCCGAAGGAATTAGAAACGTATACGACGTTTTACAAAAAGTGGGTTATGAAGATGTGATTTTGGTCGTTTCGGCAATGGGGAAAACCACAAATGCTCTTGAAGTTGTAATCAAGAATTATTTTGAGAAATCGGCAGAGTTGAATTCATCTGTACAAGAAATAAAAAAATACCACAATCAAATATTATTAGATTTATTTGATGATGAAAAAAATGCTGTATTTGCTGCGGTAAATGAACAGTTTTCAGAATTAGAATACTTCTTAGCACACAATAAATCACCAAACTACAATTTTGTTTACGATCAGGTTGTAAGTTTTGGAGAATTGATTTCTACAAATATTCTAAGTCATTATATGAATTTCAGAGGAATTCAGACGCAATGGCTTGATGTTCGTAATTTCATTAAAACAAATGCAAATTACAGAGACGCAGAAGTTGACTGGGAAGCTACACAGCAAAACATCAGCAAAAATGTACCTAGAAAACAGCTAAATATCACACAGGGATTTTTAGGTGCCGATGAAAATAATTTCACCACTACTTTAGGTCGTGAAGGTTCTGATTATACTGCGGGAATTTTTGCTTACTGCTTAAATGCCGAAAGTGTTACAATTTGGAAAGACGTTCCGGGAGTTATGAATGCCGATCCACGTTATTTTGAAAATGCAAGTTTATTAAACCAAATTTCATATCGTGAAGCAATCGAATTAGCATTTTACGGAGCAACGGTTATTCACCCAAAAACATTACAGCCGTTACAGAAAAAAGAAATTCCGTTATACGTAAAATCATTTATCAACCCATTATTAAAAGGAACTTGTGTTTCAAAAGGTGTTGATTTAGAGCCGCAATATCCTTGTTTTATTGTAAAAAGAGAACAGCTTTTAATTTCGCTTTCGTCTATTGATTTCTCTTTTATTATGGAAGAAAACATTAGTGAGATTTTCGGATTATTCCACGAATTTAAAATCAAAGTAAACCTGATTCAGAACTCTGCGATTAGTTTTTCTGTATGTGTGGAAGATAAATTCGGAAACTTTAATGAATTGAATGCAATTCTGTCTAAAAAATTCAAAGTAGATTTTAATGAAAATGTAACGCTTTACACTATTCGTCACTTTACAGAAAATGCTGCACAAACGGTTGAAGAAAACAAAGAGGTTTTATTGAAACAAGTAAGTCGTGAAACCATGCAGATTGTAACTAAAGAACTAAATTAATACTTGATAAAAAAGGTAATTATTAAAATTCAGATATTTTTGAAAAGGCTTCACTTTATTGGTGAAGCCTTTTTGTTTTTATTTAGATATTTAGGATTGTCGAGCCTCTTGCGTTCCTTCGACTTCCCTCAGGATGACAATAGATATAAAAATAAAATCTGTGTAAATCAGTTTAATCTGCGTCATCTGTGCGCCATTTACCTCGCCCTACTATTCTCTGACTGCTCAATTTCAGTTTTTTTATAATTTGTCTTTTTAGAGTTTCCGAAACTATACGTTGCAATTAGTTTAAAATAGTTTGTGGTATAAGTTCGGTGATAATAAATTTGAGTTTGCCCGACTTCATAATCACCGGAAACCATGAACTTGTGAAAGATATCATTTGCGGTAAAATTTAGTTTTAAGGCATCTTTAAAAAAATTTCTTTCGATTCCTAAAGTTACTGTTGAGCGTGCATTTTCACTTCGTAATCCGTAACTTTTATCTCCTAAATACCACGCTAATAATTGCACTTTAAAAAGATCCGGAATTGTAAATGTATTATTCGAATATAAATAGATTTGCGGCTTAACCGGACCCAACGCATATTCATAAAAATTATCGATCGATTTACTTAAACTCATGCTTACGGTATTAGTCGAAGTCCACCATTTGACATTGAAAGATCTTGAAAGCGAAGTAAAAAAAGTATGTTCTTTCTCAATGTTTAAAGATCTTAAAATATAACTGTTTGGCGTATCGCCTCGCAAAGCAGCGCCAGAAATAGGATCAATTTTATAAGTATAACCTATTTTAAAATCAAATTTCTTGTACATTGTTCCAATTTCAAAAGCGTGCACTTTTTCAGGAAGCAAATTTGGGTTTCCTTCAATTGTCGTAAACGGATCCTGATAAATAACATACGGATTCAAAGCCTGATATCTTGGTCGCGTAATTCTGGAAACATAAGATAAATGCCCTTTCCAATCTTCAGAAAAATCAAAATTTAAAAGCAGGTTTGGAAAAAAGTTACCATAGCTTTTTCCGAATTTCTGAATTCCGTTTGCATTTGTATACAAATCATAATTAGTTCTTTCTGCCCTTGCTCCTATTGAAAAATTGACTTTTTCACCCCATGTACTTCCAAAAGTAAAATAGGCCGCAGCAATTTTTTCATTGTATTTAAAATCACTTGAAAGTTCGTCATCCGGTTCAAAAATTATATCATCGGCATTGGCGATTAAAAAATCTGTTCCTGATTTTATGGTGGCGTAACTGTATTTTGCACCCATTTCGAGTTTGGTATTTTCTTTTATTTTCTTCGAATAATCGGCTTGAGCAGCGACAATATTTATAGTACTTCCCACATTATTTTTCAGATATTTTTGAATGTTGCTTTCATCAACCAAACTGTTTTCTTCGATAAAATCTCTTATCGTTCCGTTGTAATTGGAATATTGCGTTCCTATAAACAACGACGAACCTTTTGGATCCGTTATTATATTATAATTCAGGTTTACAAATTGATTCAGCAAAACATCATTTTTAGCAATATCGGTAGCATAAAAACTGTTTCCGGTATTATTTGTAATTGAATTTCTGCTTTCTACAACTCCGCCCAAATCTTCAATATTCCCGCTGTAAGCCAATGAAACATAACTTTTTTCAGAGAAAGTATACTGCAGACCAAATCCAAAATTCGAATAATTATTATATTCCCTTCTCCAGTCTGTTGTTAAAACGGATCTCATATATTCATCAGGATTTGGGCGCGTTCTTGTGGTGTACAATAATTCTCGACCTTTGCCTAATTGCAAACCATAATTGGTTATAAAAGAGAATTTTCCTTTTGAATAATTAAAATCAAGAAGTGTATTCGTGCTTTTTCCGGCAAATTTTGAAACGGTAACATGCTGACTTGCTGATCCCATTATCCCGTTTTCGATATTTTGTTTGGTAATAATATTGACTACCGCTTTTCCTTCGGCATCATATTTTGAAGACGGATTTGAAATCACTTCAATTTTGGCAATCTGTGAAACCGGAATTGCGGCAAAACGTTCGTAATTAATCAGGATTCCATTTAGGTAAATAATCGCTTCGCCTTTTCCCAGAACGCTGATTTGTCCTTCGGCAACAACAACATTTGGAACACGGCTCAATAATTCGTTTACAGAACTGCTTGTTGCGAGAACTGTTCCCTTAACATTGACATCGATTGTTCCGTTTGCACCATATTTTAATAATGACGGATTGCTTTTTACCACAACTTCATTTAACTGATTATGATCTTGATCCTTTACTATAGAATCCAGAGCAGACTCTGGTAATGTTGTTTTTTCTATTAGTTTATCCTCTTCAACATAGGATTTATCCCGATTATTTTTTACGACTTGTGCTTTTACTTCGATTGATGAAAAAATCAGGCAATAAATAGAAATAACAACAACAATAAGAAATTTCATAAACTTTAAAGATTAGCGGTTTGACTTTATTTGAAACAAAAGTCATCTGAAAATCTGTGAATAAGGTTTTAGAAAGCGAAATCAGGAGTACGGATTTATAAATTGATACTCCTTTTACGGCTGTAAAGCCTGAATTTGGTAATTTAAAGGTGTGGTTCCGGTATGTTTTTTAAAGGCAGCGAAGAATGTAGATTTAGAATTAAAACCTACATCATAACCAACCGATTCTAAAGTTAGTTTATCGTTTGAAGTAATAATTTCGCAGGCATTATTGATTCTGAATTCGTTTACGAAACTGGTAAAATTCTTTCCTAAATTATTGTTTAAAAATTGCGACAATTGATAACTTGGAATTTTTATTTCTTCAGATAAATCTTTTAAACTCAAATGCGGATTTTTGTATAATGCTTTTTCGTTCATTATTTTTTCCAGTTTTTGAGACAAAATGAAAGCTTCTTCTTCATTCAATTTTTTTTCTTTTTGAATATTGAGCAAAAACAAATCATCAGTTCTTGTTCGGTGCAAAAGAACTAAAATTATCAGGTATAAAATAAAAGTAAATGCTAACGCTCCGGTAATACAGGAAACAAACGGAACTCTCACAAATCCTAAAAAGTAGGATATAAATACTAAAGCAATTCCCAGAAAAATTGTTCCAAACCATCTTTCTGACGGAAGTGTGTTTTGGTAATTCTGAATTATTTTCTCCAATAATAATCTGATTTCAAAACCTGAAATAAAAATATAAGTAAACCATTGAAGGAAAATAAAAGCCACAAAATAATCATTCCATAAAACGGGATAATTTTGGTATGGAAATACAAAACCAATTATCAAAATAGTCAAAATCCAAATAGCTAAATGCGATTTCCATCTTACCGAAATTGTATTCTGAATTCCTGATTTTAAAGTAAAATATAAAAGCGGCCCGATTAATAAACCCGCCGAAAGACCAATTTGCAAATAGCTTTTCTGCAGATTATTATTGAAATATACAAAAACGGTAACGGCAATTCTAGTGCTTAAGGCGAATAAAAGTGCACCAAGAAATAAATTAGAAAGGTATTTTTTCTTTGTAAAAAACAAAAAGTACAGACTCAGAATAAATCCGTTGAAAGCGCCTAGAGCTCCAAAAAAGAATAATATTTCTTTACCTAAACTCATATTTAAGTTTGTAATGCCTGAAGCTGATAATTGAGCGGCGTTGTTCCGGTATGTTTTTTAAAAGCGGCGAAAAATGTAGATTTTGAATTAAAACCCACATCGTAACCCACAGATTCTAATGTCAGTTTATCTTTTGAAGTGATTATTCTACAAGCTTCGTTGATTCTGAATTCGTTTACAAAACTGGTAAAATTCTTTCCGAGATTGTTATTTAAAAATTGCGATAATTGATGGCTCGAAATATTAATTTCTTTGGACAAATCCTGCAGGTTTAAATTCGGATTTTTATACAAACTTTTGTCGTTCATTATATTTTCTAACTTTTCAGAAATAATAATGGCTTCCGCCGAATCTATTTTTTTACCTGAAATTTTCTGGGCATTCAGTAAAAACAAATCGTCGGTTTTTTTTCGGTATAAAAGAATGGAAATTATCAAATATAAAATAAACGAAAAAACAACGGCTCCGCTTATATAGGTTGCACCCGGAGCGCCCATAATGGCTAAAAAGTAAAAAAGAAACAATAAAAAATTTCCAAGAAAAAGCATTCCAAACCACATTTCAGATGGCGTTGTTTTTTCTTTTGTACTGCCTATTTTCTTTATAATACCACTAATTGTAAAGGCTGATAAAACGATATAAACAAACCATTGAAAGTAAATGATTTTTATAAAATAACCTCTCCAAAGTTCGGGATAGTATTCATAAGGATATAAAATTCCGGCAGCAACAATTATGGTTCCCCAAAACAGCAGAATAAATTTCCATGATTTTGGCATTACATTGATTTCTTCAACTGCTGATTTTAGGAAATAATACAAACAAGGACCAATAAAAAAACAGGCTGTTAACCCAAACTGCAAATACATTTTGGGAAGTTCGGGATGAAAATAAACAAATACAGATTTGGCAATCCTGATACTTAAAGCAAACAAAAGTGCGCCAAGGAAATAATTGGTCAGGTATTTTTTCTTGGTAAAAAAGAAAAAATAAATCCCAAGAATTACTCCGTTGAAAGCTCCCAAAGCACTAAAAAAGAATAAAAGTTCTTTGCCAGTATCCATATTTTAAATTCGTTATATACTGAACAAAGCTAAAAAAAAGATTGATGTGTGATAAGAATTCTACTTCAAATTATAATTAAATATCATATATACAATGAGAGATTGAGCTCAAAATCAGCTGGTTTCCCAATAAATAAAAGCCTCGCAATTTCTTGATTATATATACTACTTTTGAATTTTTAGAGTTAAAATGTTTATGTTGAAAAAATTACTGTTTTTTGCGGTACTGTTTTGGTATTCCGGGCTTATGGCGCAGGATACGGAATCGCTGTACAAAACAAAAAAAGTAATTGCTGTAAAAGACACAATTTATCTTGAAAAATTCAGCATAAACTCCAGCTTTTTTGAAATTTTAAACAGTAAAAATGAACCAATTGATTCGAGTTTTTACAAAATTGATTTTCAAAAAGGAACGCTTCTTTTAAATGAAAAATTCACTTCAGTTTCGGATACTTTAATTGTCAATTATCTCAATTATCCTGATTTTCTAACGAAAGAATATGGTCTTTACAAAGACAGTCAGGTTGTAAGCAATGATGTTGGAACTCAAAAATTATACAAAATTGACAATGCCAATGCTAAAAAAGTGACGCCTTTTGATGGTTTAAATACTTCCGGAAGTATTACCCGCGGCGTTACGATTGGAAATAATCAAAGTACGGTTTTAAATTCTAATCTGGATTTACAGATTACGGGAAAAATCTCAGATAAAGTAAGTTTGCGGGCTTCACTTCAGGATAATAATATTCCGCTTCAGGATGGCGGTTATTCCCAAAAACTGGATCAGTTTGATAATATTTTTATGGAACTTTTTACGGATGACTGGAACATTCGGGCGGGAGATGTTTTTCTGGAGAATCGGAAAACACAATTCCTGAGTTTCAATAAAAAAGTTCAGGGACTTTCTGCCAGTTTTGATTTTGATACAGAAAAAAGTAAAACCAATGTTTTTGCTTCGGTTTCGTTTGTAAAAGGGCAATATGCCAAAAGTACTTTTACGGGTCAGGAAGTAAATCAGGGACCGTATAAATTAAAAGGCCAAAATGGCGAATTGTATGTTTTGGTTATTTCCGGTTCTGAGCGTGTTTATGTAAACGGTGTTTTGCTCAAACGAGGCGAAAACAATGATTATGTTATTGATTATAATGCGGGCGAAATTGTTTTTACTTCGCTTTTTCCTATTACTTCTGAAATGAGAATTAATGTTGAATATCAATATTCTGAACGAAATTATAACCGATTAGTTACCTACGCTGGAGCAACAACTGAAAACAAAAACTGGAGTTTTGGCGGTTATTTGTATTCTGAAAATGATTTGAAAAATCAGCCTTTACAACAAAATCTTTCTACAGAACAAGTTCAGATTTTAGGTCAGGCGGGCGACGATCCAAGTAAAATGACAGCGCCTTCTGCTTATGAAGATAAATATGCCGACAATAAAATATTGTATAAAAAAACGATTGTAAACGGGGTTGAAGTTTATGAATATTCCAACAATTCTGCCGATGTTTTGTACAATGTAAAGTTCAGTCTTGTTGGCAATAATCTGGGGAATTATATTATTCAGAATACAAATTCTGTCGAAAGAATTTACGAATATGTTTCGCCTGTTGGCGGTATTCCGCAGGGAAATTACGAACCTATTGTTCAGCTTGTTGCGCCTATGAAAATTCAGGTTGCGACTTTTTTAGGAAAATACAATCCTGATGAAAAAACGCTTGTCGATTTTGAAATTGCCATGAGTAATAACGATAAAAATTTATTCTCCGGAATTGACGATTCTGACAATGAAGGAATTGCTTTTAAAACGAATATTAAAAAACGTCTTTTTACCAGAGACTGGACTCTGGACGGTTTTGCGAATTATCAATTTGTGCAGAAAGATTTTAGATCAGTCGAGCGTTTGTATAATATTGAGTTTAACCGAGACTGGAATTTAAATTCGACACTTTTAGGCAATCAGAGTTTATTGGTTACGGGCGTTAATTTTGATTTATTTGCTAAGAAAGAAACGTCAAATATTGGTTTGTTTACCTATCAATTTGAGAAATTAGATTTTACCGAAAGCTATTCAGGAACGCGCCATACAACAACGGCTTTATTTAAATTGAAGCAATGGACGATTCAAAATCAGGGTAGTTTTTTAAATTCTGATGCGACGGCTTCGACTTCAAAATTTATCAGAAACCAAACCCGGGCAAAATATCATTTTGGTAAAAACTGGATTGGCGGAAGTTTACAGCTTGAAGATAATCAGGAAAAAGATAAAGTTACGAATCAGTTTTCGGCTTTAAGCCAAAGGTTTTCTGAATACGGTGTTTTTGTTGGACGCGGCGACAGTACAAAGGTTTTTGTTGAATTAGGTTATTTACAGCGTAGAAACGATAGTTTGCAAAATGGGCTTTTACAGCATGTAAACAATTCGCAGACGTACTTTTTAAAGTCAAAATTAATTCAGAATAAAACGACTGATTTAGCGGTTTACGCCAGTTATCGAAATCTTGATTTTACAGATTCGAGCAGAAAAAATGAGCCTTCGCTAAATTCGAGAATTTTGTATAACGACCGATTTTTTAATCAGTTTATGCAGATTGGAACGGCTTACGAAACAAGTTCGGGAACTATTGCTCAGCAGGAATTTACATATGTTGAAGTTCCAACGGGACAAGGCGTTTATACCTGGAACGATTATAACGGAAATGGAATTCAGGAATTGGAAGAATTCGAAATTGCTGCTTTTCCGGATCAGGCGAAATATATTCGAATCTTTCTCCCGAATCAGATTTACATTAAAACGAATCAGAATAAATTTTCGCAATCGGTTATTTTGAATCCGCTGCAATGGCAGAATGAAAAGGGCTGGAAAAAACTGCTTTCTTATTTCTATAATCAGACTTCGTTTATTATGGACCGCAAAGTGCGAAGCAATGGCGATCGTTTAGAATTGAACCCGTTTTATTCTTCAGAGGAAAATATTCTGGGTTTAAATTCCAGTTTCAGGAATAGTTTGTTTTACAATCGCGGTAAGCAAAAACATTCTGTTACGTATTCTTACCTTATTAATAATGGTAAAAATTTGCTTTCTATTGGTTCTCAAAATGTCAAAAACAGTTCGCATCAATTGCAGTATACGCATTTGTACCAAAAAAGCTGGCTGTTTAATTTGTTTACCAAAACGATAAAAACAGATTTGATTTCGGAGGATTTTGTCGAAAAGAATTATGATTTAAAAGGCTATCAGGTGGCGCCAAAAATCAGTTATTTGTTTTCTAAAAATACAAGTCTGGATTTCTTTTATGAGTTTCAAAACAAAGAAAACAAAATTGGAAATCAGGAGAGTTTAGTCCAAAACCGACTTGGAACTTCATTTTCTTTTGCGGGTGAAAAGAAAGTAACGGTAAATGGTGAGTTTTCTTTTTATGAAAATAAGTTTACGGGAAATGAGTTTTCTTCTGTTGGTTTTCAAATGCTGGAAGGATTACAGGCGGGTCAGAATTTAGTCTGGAAATTGCTTTTGCAAAAAAATATTACTTCTTTTTTAGATGTTAATCTAAATTATCAGGGACGTAAAAGCGAGACTGGAAATACGATACATACTGGAAATGTTCAGCTTCGTGCTTATTTTTAACACTTTACGAAAAACATAAGAATTAATTGCTTAATTTTAAATGAAATTTAAACTCTAAACCACCATGAAAAAATTATTATTACTTTGTTTTATAGTAGTTTTATCTACTAATTTCTACGCGCAGGAAACAACTAAAGACACTAAGGCGAAAACAGAGGCTAAGGCTAAAAAAGCAAAATCTGATGCTGACAAAGCAAAAGCCGATGCTAAAAAAGAAGCCACTAAAGCTAAAAAAGAAGCATCAAAAGCTACTGACGCATCTGCGAAAGCGGAAAAAGATGCGGCAGCCAAAACTAAAGCAGCGGCAGACAAAGAAGCTGCAAAAGCTAAAAAGGAAGCAGCAAGTGCAAAATCTGACGCAGCTAAAGCAAAAAAAGCTTCTGATAAAGCTGAAGGTGCAAAAACTGACGCCAAAAAAGCAAAAGCCGATGCTGACGCAGCAAGTAAATCTGCTAAGAAAGATGCCGCAGCAGCTAAAAAGACAGCCACAAAAACTGTAAAAGAAACCAATGAAAAAGCTCCAAAAACACCGGATAAGGTTACTGGAGAATACAATGGTAAAAAAGTGTACACTGGTCCAAAAGGTGGAAAATACTATATTAACAAAAACGGAAACAAAACTTATATTCAGGATTAAGAAAAGATACTAAGATGCTGAGTTGCTAAGTTTCTAAGATACTGATACAAGACTTGAAGCCGAACTTACGTTCGGCTTTTTTATTTACTGAGAAAAAACTTAGAACCTTAGTATCTCAGTACCTTAGCAACTTAACATATAAGTAACTTTGTTTTTTGTATTGGTGTATTTTCTTCTTCTTTTTAACGAAAAATAAAGCCTGAGGATGCCTGTAGAGTTAATAATTTAGTAATGTGTGCGAAATAACATAAAAAACATATTTATCTATCTTCGTTTTTTAAAAGCGTTAAAAACTATGAGCATTGATTATTCTGCTAACAAAACTATATTAGTTGCTCCGTTAAATTGGGGACTTGGGCATGCCACTAGATGTATCCCTATAATTAAGGCGCTTCAAGAAAATAATTATATTCCGATTATTGCTTCTGACGGTGTTGCGCTGGCTTTATTACGAAAGGAATTTCCATACATTCAAACTCTGGAGCTGCCTTCTTATCATATTGAATATGCTAAGAATGGTAAAAACTTTAAATGGAAGCTGATTAAAAATCTTCCAAAAATGATTACGGCCATTTTAGATGAAAAGAAAATGGTGAACGGCTGGATTAAAAAACATGGTATTGACGGAATTATTTCTGATAACCGACTGGGTGTTTTCAGCAAAAAAGTACCTTCTGTTTTTATGACACATCAGTTGAATGTAATGACAGGAAACACAACTTGGTTTACGAGTAAATGTCATCAGCATTTTATAAAAAAGCATACAGAATGCTGGGTTCCAGATTCTAATGATAAAGTGAATCTTACGGGAGATTTAGGACATCTTAAAACAGATGAACTGAACCTGCGATATATTGGTCCTTTGAGCAGAATGAAGAAAAAGGAAACGCCAAAAATTTATGACTTGATGATTATTTTATCAGGGCCTGAACCTCAGCGTACTTTTCTGGATGAAAAACTGCAAAAAGAAGCTGCTAAATTTAATGGAAAGGTTGTTTTTGTACAGGGAATTGTTGAGAAAACCCAGGAAAAATGGGAAGCAGGAAATGTTACCTATTATAATTTCATGAACTCAAAACAACTGGAACAAACTTTTAACGAAAGTGAAATTGTACTTTGCCGTTCTGGTTATACCACTGTTATGGATTTGGCTAAATTAGGAATGAAAGCTTTTTTTATTCCTACGCCGGGACAGTATGAACAGGAATATCTGGCGGTAAAACTTCAGGAAGAAAATCTTGTCCCGTATGCAATGCAAGACGACTTTACGATTGAAGATTTATCAAAAGTAAAGTCGTTTAAAGGTTTGTCCCAATTTAAAAATGAAATAGACTGGGACTTATTATTTAGTGTTTTTGAAGATCATCTTTAGAAAAAGAAAAGATTATAAAATCTGTGTAAATCCGCGATTTTGCAAAAGCAAATCCGTTTAATCTCTGTCTAATTTTCGACGCAGATTAAACGGATTCAATATCGTGAAAACGCGGATTGACACGGAATTTTATTTGTTAGAAGTTGAACTGCGCTTGTAATCGCAATACATTTCCTTGTTGTCTGTTTATTGGAAGCGCGCTGTCTTCAAAAGTTCTGTCGGCGATTACATATTCTGCCGTTAATTCAAAAGCTTTAATTGGCTGCCATTCGACACCAAATTCGTAATCTCTTACGACATAACTTCTGGCATCTTTTTCATATTTTTTTCCTCCGTCATAATATTGAAATTTGGCGAAAGGATAAATATGCTGTTTTTTAATGTCCCATTTATAGTTTAATAAAACATAACCTCCGTTTAAATCTGTTTCGTCTACATGATTGGTTAATGTATTATAACGCGGACCTCTTCCTATATTATATTCTGTCTGGATTCCGAATGGTTTTGGATATAAAACAAAAGTTGCCCCAAGTCTTTGGTCTTTCACATATTGCGGATCATTAACTGTTACACCATTAGAAATTTCTCCGGTAAAAGCCCATTTCCCTGTGTAAGCCTGAATTCCAGGTTCGATAATCTGATTTCCAATTACGAATGGATATGTTACTCTGGCCACCACATTTAAATCTCTGTTTCCGTCTATTTTATTAGCAATTTGTCCATTATAAACTCCTAAAGCAAATACACCAAAATCACCAGAACCTTTATATCCGTCTTTAACCAGCATGGCAAAACGCTCTCTAATTTCGGCCGGTGCCCAGTAAAAGAAGATTCCTAAATCACGCTCATTTGCTATTGAACTGTTTATGGCATCTGCACGATCAAGCGTTAAACGCTGTGAACTTGACTGCATGTTTTCAAATCCGTATGGAATTTTACTCTGTCCAACACGAACGCGGTATTCTTTTTTCTTATCAAAAGAAAGGTCAAAATATAAATCTCTAATTTGAACGAAATTCTGAATTCCCGTACTTGGTGAACTCGCAAAATCAGGTTGAAAATAGAAAAATACATTTGGATGAACCTGTCCTGAAAACACTAAACGTGCACGGCGAATAAAAAGTCCGTTATTTGCTTTTGCGTCTGGAGCAGTTGAAGTTGTTCCCCAGGATTTATCGCATTGTTCGCAGGAAACTTTATCATTTGTAGAGAAAAGTCCGTTGTATCTAATTTGAGCATAACCTCTTAAAGAGATTCTGTCGTACCAGTGTTCTTCAACTCCTCCTCCAGATTTAGTTTCCGGAAGTTTTGCTTTGTTGATGGAATCTAAAATACGAAGTACTTCATTTTTTACTTCTTGTTTGTTTATTTCCTGTGCATTTGCAGCACAAGTAATCAGCATTAAAACGGCTAATATTTTTCTTTTTATCATTAGTTCTTTAATTCCCTTAATTTCAGGATGCAAAGATGACTCACCTATGTTAAGAAATCATTAACCAGATGTTACTATAATAAAAATTTAATGTTATCGACTAAAATCGTATGTTTATTTATTGTTAAAACCTTTGTTTTAGGGCTTCCAGCAAAAATGAACTTACGATTTTTTAACGTCGGCTTTTTGTATTTTGAATGCTTTTTCGAGCGTAAAAGAGAATTCTGAACCAATTCCGAACTCACTTTCTACATAAACTTTCTCTTTATGTGCTTCAATAATATGCTTTACTATTGCTAAACCTAAACCAGAACCTCCTTCAGAACGTGTTCCGCTTTTGTCAACTCGGTAAAAACGTTCAAAAAGCCTCGGAATGTTTTGTTTTTCAACTCCTTCTCCGTTATCACTTATACGAATTAAGACTTTTTTCTTGGTTAGGTTTACAACGCCAACTTCGGTTAAACCGCCTTCTTTTCCGTATTTAATGGAGTTCACAATCAGGTTTTCTAAAACTTGCTGAATTCTGTCCTGATCACCGCGAATAATTACCGACTGAACATTTTTGCTTTCAAAAGCCAGTTTGATTTTCTTTTTATCGGCTTTCATTTCTAATAAATCAAAAACATTCTGAATCAGCTCAACAATGTCAAAATCAGTCATATTTAAATCTAAATCACCAGATTCTAATTTGGTAATCATATCTAAATCTTCAACTATATATATAAGACGCTCTACTCCTTTTTCGGCACGTTTTAAATATTTTTTTCGAATATTCTTATCGTCCATTGCACCGTCAAGCAAAGTCGAAACATAGCCCTGAACGGTAAATAATGGTGTTTTTAATTCATGTGAAACGTTACCCAGAAATTCCCTGCGGTATTGTTCACGAATTTCGAGCATTTCGATTTCGAGCTTTTTATCGGTTGCAAACTTTTTCACTTCTCGCGAAAGTGTTTCCATATCGGTTGTAATGGGCTGGTTGATTAGTGTTGTGGATTCTAATAACGAAACCTCATCGTATATTTTCTTTACTCTTCGATAAATAAAACGTTCTACACGATATTGTAAAACCAAAAAGGAGAATATATAAATGGATATTATGAAAATAATTCCAAATGCAATTTGATGTTTTAACTGATTTTTATATAATAACGACATCAAAATCAGTACAAATCCTGTCGAGAAAAGACTGATGTACAATGCCGATTTTATGGCAAATTTGTATGTTTTTTTAAAATTAATTTTCATTGATATATTTAAAATATAAAACCATTAAGAGCTTATTCTTTTCACCATATAAGTTATATAAGTTCATTTAAAAATAAGCTTATTTCTTTGGGTTACAAAACAATGTAAAAAAGTAAATCTTTGCCAAAGTTCAGAACTTTGACAAAGATAAATTTTAACACAAAAGTATTTGCACTATAATTTAATTGAACTTATATAACTTATATGGTTCAAATTTATATAGAATTTTTAAACTTCAAATTTATAACCAACACCTTTTATGGTTTTAAAAAGGTCTTCTCCTATTTTTTCACGCAGTTTTCTGATGTGAACATCAATTGTTCTTCCTCCTACTACTACTTCATTTCCCCAAACTTTATCAAGGATTTCATCTCTTTTGAAAACTTTTCCTGGTTTTGAAGCTAATAAATAAAATAATTCGAATTCTTTTCTTGGTAAAGCAATTTCGACATTGCCTTTTATGATTTTATATTCTTCGCGGTTAATCTCGATTCCTCCAACATTTATAGTATCTGTAACGACTTCTTGTTCTTTTAACCTTCTTAACAAAGCCTTTACTTTAGACACTAATAATTTTGGTTTGATTGGCTTTGTAATATAGTCGTCAGCACCTGCGTCAAAACCAGCTACTTGCGAATAATCTTCGCTTCTTGCGGTAAGAAATGTTATGATAACATTATTTAACTCAGGAATTTTTCTGATGTGCTCACAAGCTTCCATCCCGTCCATTTCTGCCATCATCACGTCCATGATAATTAATTCCGGCAATTCTTTCTGAGCCTTTGCTATAGCGTCTTTTCCGTTAGAAGCTGTAACAATCTGGTAGCCTTCCTGAGCGAGGTTATAGCCAACGATTTCTAAAATGTCCGGTTCGTCGTCAACTAATAAAATCTTAGTTTGTGTTTTTTTCATAAATAGCAAAAATTGAGATTTTTACATCAAATATTCTTATTTATTTATCCGATGTTTTTTATTTCACAGGGTAAATATACTAACAAATGAACGGTTAAAAATTGGTGTTAACCGTAATTTAATCTGGTAACAATTTCATAATCTTAACAACACAAAAACATAACAAGTCCGTAACATGAACTTTACAGGGCGGTTCTTTCTTTGCACAAAAATAAATTAAACACAACACACTAATGAAATTCAATTTAAGATTTCTATTTATTGCATTATTTATCTGTACGATTTCGATCGCGCAAAACAAAGGTACGATTTCTGGAGTTCTGACTGACAAAGAAGCGAACAATGCATCGTTACCTTTTGCTAATGTTTTAATTAAAGGTACAAATATTAGCGCAAACACTGACATCGACGGAAAATATTCGTTGAATGTAAATCCTGGAAACTATACTATCGTTTTTAGTTTTGTAGGATATGAAACAAAAGAAGCTCCAGTTACTGTAAAAGCAGGCGAAACTGTAGTTATAAATCAAGTACTTTCTTCTGGAAGTTTTACTCTTAAAGATGTTGTTGTAAAGTCTACAGCAAACAAAGAAAAAGAAACTGCTCTTTTACTAGACCAAAAAAATGCTGTTGTCATCAAACAAAGTATTGGTGCACAGGAAATGTCTAGAAAAGGTGTAAGTGATGTTGAAGAGGGTTTAACTAAAATTACCGGAATTAGTAAAGTAGGATCAAGAGGTTTATTTGTACGTGGTCTTGAAGACAGATACAACAACTTATTGATTAATGATCTTGCCGCTCCATCAAACAGTCCGTTTTCTAAAATCGTTCCGCTTGACTTGTTTCCAACAAACATTGTAGGTGTAATTGATGTTTACAAAACTTTTAACCCAAATGTTTATGGTGATTTTGCAGGAGGAACATTTAATATTCAAACTTCAAAAGCAACAAAAAGTGTTACTAAAATCAATGTTGGCGTTGGATATGTAACCGGAAACAGCCTGAAAGATTTCTTACTTTCAAGCGATGCAGATACTGCTGCAGGATTTTTTGGATTTAACGGAAAAGACAGGGAAATACCAAGCTTTTTAGGCCCAACCGCTTCAAAAGCATCTTTTACAAAAGAACAGGCTTTAAATTCTGTGAGCGGTGATAAAGGTTTTAATGTGAGCAAAAGTAAAAGCCCTTTAAACTCAAGTTTTAATTTATTGCACTCAGAAAAATTTGATTTAAGCAATGAGCGTTCTTTCGCATACTTATTATCTATTAACTACGATAATAGCTACGCAGTTAGAGAAGGTGTTGACAGAACTTTAGATTTACAAACAACTGGGTCAAAATATACTAACAATTTTGTTATAACTGATTACCGTTTTAAAACTACTACATCAGCATTGTTAGGACTAAATTACAACGCAAACAGATTTAAACTAGCATTCAATACGCTTTACATTAAAACTACCTTGAACGAAATCAAAGATCAATTTGGTCAAGCTGGCGGTACTGCTATTCAAAACACATTTATTCGTACGAATCAATTAGACAAAAGTGATTATTTAAACTTCCAATTATTAGGTGAATATAATTTGACTGAAGATAAAAATCAAACTTTGAAAGCAGGTGTTTCTTACGCAGATACTAAATTTGAGCAACCTGACAGAAAGTTTTTTACAGGACAAAAAACAGATGATGAGATAAACACTACGTATGGCGCTAATAACTTTTTACGCCAATACTTAACTATAGACGGAAATTCATTTGTATCAGCAATGGCTGAATACAACCTTAAGTTTGGAAAAGACGGAAAGCAAAACAAATTAACAGTGGGTTACAATGGTAATGCTTCACAAATGGAATCTTCGTACCGATTTGTTTCAAGCCGAGGTAATGCATTCACATCAAATATAAACAGTATTAATGATCATATCGTAAGTGACCTTCAAGCTGATAACGGGACTTCTTTTGAAGAAAATTCTAACTCAACCTGGAAAGTAAAACTTGCCGAAACGTCAAATGCAGGTTATACAAATTTACTTTTGAAATTTGGAGATAAGTATGAAGTTAATGCTGGTGTGAGAGTTGAAAGCACAACTAAAGAAACTAAATATAGAGGATTAGGAAATTTTGATGCTCCATTTAGCATCCGTAAATATGACAACATGTATATTTTACCTTCATTGAATATTAAATATTTAATGAATGAAAAATCAAACTTACGTTTTGCTGCAAGTAAGACATATACAAAACCGGTAATTATGGAATCGTTTCCAATTACATACCAAAATGCTGACGGAACTTCAGTACAAGGAAATCCAATATTAAAAAACAGCGACAACTACAATGTTGATTTAAAATATGAATTGTTCCCAACTGCAAAAGAAATGTTTACTATAGGTGCATTTGCAAAATACCTGGATAATCCAATTGAAAGAACTTTTGTTTCTAACGCTACTACAGGAACTGTTACAACATTCTTAAATTCTGACAATGCAACTTTATATGGAGCTGAAGCTGAATTCCTTTTTGGATTAAACAGAATTAGTGAAGATCTTTCAGCATTCTCATTTGGTTTAAATGCAACTTTAATGGCTACTAAAGTAAATGTAAGCCCTACATACGAGTCTGTAGATGAAGATGGAATCCCGACTACTAACACATCAATTGAAACACATAAAGGTTCGAGAGATTTACAAGGTGCATCAAACTGGTTAGTAAACTCAGATTTGAAATATGAATTCAACTTAGGGAAAGACTGGACAAACACAATGTCTCTTGTTTATGGTGTATTTGGAAAAAGAATTTATGCAGTAGGAACAAATGGTCAGGACCATACTTATGAATTACCAGTTTCACAATTAGATCTTGTTTGGTCAAGTAAAATTTCAGAACATTTTGATGTGAAATTTACAGCAGACAACTTATTGAATCCGGAAAGAAAATTAGAATTCGGAAACGAAGGAACTATAAAAGTTGCTGAACCATCTTTACTAGCTAACAGCTACAAAAAAGGAGTTGGTTTCTCTGTAAAACTAGGATATACTTTTTAGTCCACATTAAAATAAATATAAAAACGAAGCTCCAGATATCTGGAGCTTTTTTTTTATGCATAAACCTAAAACTGGCTTAACATTCTCTTCACGTTTTAATTCAATTTTGGTAACTGTAATGTAATGTTCAGATAACACCTGAAAAAGATTATCGTTCTAATTTTGACACAAATAAAAACACATAATAACACAACTATGAAAACTAAACTTTTTGCTTTAGCTCTTGCTACAGGATTATTTTTAAATTCTTGCTCAAGTAGTGATGATCCAACTCCTGTTACTCCACCTGCAACTGGCGAAATCACAGGTACATTCACTGCAAACAAAACCTATGCTTACGGTAACTACACTTTAAAAGGTATTGTAAAAATTAATTCAGGTGTAACTGTAACTTTTGAAGCAGGTTCAACAATTACTATCGATAAAGCTACAGGAGACAACGCATTAGTTGTTTTAAAAGGCGGAAAATTAATCACTCAAGGTACTGCTGATAAACCAGTAGTATTTACAGAAAAATCTAAACTTCCAGGTTCTTGGGGAGGTATCATCGTTTACGGTGACGCTCCTGCAAAAGTAGCTGGTGGAGGAACTACTGGTACATCTGAAGATGGTAACAAAATTTCTTACGGTGGAACTAACGCAGCTGACAATAGTGGTTCATTAGTATACACAAGAGTAGAATATGCTGGATCTAAATTAGCTGATGGAGAAAAAGAAAACAACGGTTTTACTTTCTATTCAGTAGGTTCAGGAACAACTTTAGATCACTTAGTATCTTACAAAGGTGCTGATGACGGATTCGAATTCTTCGGTGGAACTGTAAGCATGACAAATGCTATTTCTTACGGAAACTATGATGATTCATTTGACTGGCAAGATGGATGGCAAGGTTCTACTAATACTAACTGGTATGCTTACCAAACTGGTAAAGGTAACTACGGAATGGAAATCGAAGCTTCTTTAAATGACAATGCTTTCGGACCAAAAATTTCTAACATTACTTTAAAAAGAGCAGCTGGTAACGTTCCAGAAGCTAATGACAATCAAGTTGATGCTTTCCAATTTAAAAGAGAAGGTAACGGAGAATACAGCAACATTATCATTGATGGTTACGGTAACTATACAACTACTGATGGAAAAACTACTTACAAAGGTAGCGCTGTTAGCATTTTAGATGGTGTAACAAACGATCACCAAGTAAAAACAGGAAAAATCAAACTTTTGAATGTTAAAATTACTAACACAACAAACATCAACCCAATTGGAGCTACTGACGCTATAGTTGTTGCTTTCCCAACAGGAGCTTTCGTACCTAGCAATACTGCTACTGGTGCTTCTTTAACTGCTGGTGCTTGGGCAACAGTTGACGGAGTTGATTTGACTAAATAATAGTTAGAAAAAATAAAATGTTAAAAACATCCTAAATTATTAGGATGTTTTTTTTTGGCGTAGTTTTTGTATTTTTTTTTGTATATTTACTTACATAAATAAATGCGATGGCAAAAAACTACTTTTATATTACATTCTTATTGGCTTTTTTCTTTACTGTAAGTGTCTCGGCACAAGACAGTAAGCAATTACCAAAAACTCAAGACGCTGCGGGCATTGAGGGACTAAGCTTGTACCCTAACCCAGTTACCAGCGGAAGAGTATATATTTCTTCTAAAAATGATCTGGAGAAAGAAATAATCGTTTTTGATATACTAGGTAAAAAAGTACTGCAGACGCATTTAGCTTCCAGAGAACTTAGCGTTGCAGATTTAGTTCCAGGCGTTTATATCATAAAAATAAGCGAACAAAACGCCTCTTCAACCCGAAAACTTATTATTCGATAAATATAAAAAAGCTCCTTTTTGGGAGCTTTTTTCGTTTTCAGTCCCAGTCGCAGTTTTCAGCGTTTCGTAAAACTGAAAACTGCGACTGAAAACTGCGACTGAAAACCGAAAAACAATATCTTTGCACAAAAAAGAAGTTTTGATTACAGCCAGCGATATATTTACGATTTCAAGCCATAAACAATTTGAAAAAACAGCATTAAAAGTCTTTCGCTTTCAATATGCTAACAATACAGTATATCGTGATTTCTGTGATTTTTTAAAGACCGATGTGCAGCAGGTAAAATCATTACAGCAAATTCCTTTTTTACCCATTCAGTTTTTCAAAAGCCACGATGTGGTTTCTAACGAAAATCCTGCTCAGGTTACTTTTACAAGCAGCGGTACAACCGGAATGATCACCAGCCGACATTTAGTGACCGATGTTTCCCTATATGAGGAAAGTTACCGCAAGGGATTTTCTCAATTTTACGGCAATATCGAAGATTATGTTGTTTTAGCCCTTTTGCCGTCATATTTAGAGCGTGAGGGATCTTCGCTTATTTATATGGTCGAAGACTTGATAAATCTATCCAATCAACCTGAGAGTGGCTTTTATTTACACAATCACGACGACTTAATTAAAAAGTTAACTGAATTAGACGAAGCAGGTCAAAATGTAATTTTAATTGGCGTTACATATGCCTTATTAGATTTGATCGAAAAACATCAGTTCAACCTTCAAAATACCATTATTATGGAAACCGGAGGAATGAAAGGAAAACGCAAGGAAATGATTCGTGAAGAACTTCACGAAATACTTTGCAAAGGTTTTGGTGTTTCTTCTATTCACTCAGAATACGGAATGACAGAACTATTAGCTCAAGCTTATTCTCTTGGTGAAGGCGTTTTTGAATGTCCGTCATGGATGCATATTTTAGTACGCGATCCCGAAGATGCCCTCACTTATGTAAACGACGGAAAAACGGGTGGAATAAACGTAATTGACTTAGCCAACATCAATTCATGTTCTTTTATTGCCACACAGGATTTAGGCAAAAAAAATCCCAACAACTCTTTCGAAGTTTTGGGACGTTTTGATAATTCTGATATTCGTGGTTGCAACTTAATGGTTTTATAAATTGGTTAGTCGCTGATTTGTTTAATCGGTTAATCGAATCAAGGATTAAACAGTTAAACAAAAAACTAATTTTCTTCTACCAAACCGATACTTTCTATTCCTTCTTTTTTAGATAATTCCTTTTCTTTTTCGCCTTTGCTTTCTAAATATTTATAAACACCATAACAGCCTAAGCCTCCTAAAAGCGCAAAAAAGAAATCTAAACCAGAACCATAGCTGCTTTCATCATCCATCGCATCAAGCCCATTTATAACTCCAATTGCAATTACATACACAATAGCAGACAGAAAAGTAATTCCGTAATATGATCCTAATCCAATAAAGAAATACTTCCACTTGTTCTTATCATATTCAATTGCCAAATTGCTAAACGCTTTCCAAATCCAGTAAATAAATATAAATCCAATCATAAATTTTGTTTTTAGATGATAAACATACTAAAAATATTATTTGATATTAATCTGAAATAAAAAATCCCAATAACTCTTTCGAACTATTGGGATCTATATAATTATATTTTAACCTAAGAAACCGGTTAAATCATTAAACTACTCTAATTACATAATAATTTCTTCTTCCGCTTTGAACTAATACAAATTGATTATTAATCAAATCATTTGTACTCAAAACAAAATCTTCTTTAATTTTCTCTCTGTTTACAGAAATTGAATTAGCCGTTAAAGCTCTTCTCGCCTCTCCGTTTGATTTAAAGAAACCCGTTTTTTCGTTTAAAACTGAGATAATATCCAATCCGTTTTCTAAATCTGCTTTTGCAATTTCAGCTTGCGGAACTCCATCAAAAACTTCTAAAAAAGTCGCTTCATCTAATTGTTTTAAATCTTCGGCAGTAGAATTTCCAAATAAAATATTCGAAGCCTGAATTGCTTTTTCTAATTCTTCTTTGCTATGAACAAAAATCGTAATTTCTTCCGCCAGTTTCTTCTGCAAAATTCTTAAATGCGGTGCCGCTTGATGCTCTGCAATTAAACCATCAATAGTTTCTTTATCTAAGAAAGTAAAGATTTTGATATATTTCTCTGCATCAACATCTGTAGCATTTACCCAAAATTGGTAAAATTTGTAAACAGAAGTTTTATCAGCATCTAACCAAACATTTCCACCTTCAGATTTACCGAATTTAGATCCGTCAGCTTTTGTAATTAATGGCGTTGTTAATGCAAAAGCTTTTGCGCTTTCTCCACCCATTCTGCGTACTAATTCTGTACCCGTGGTAATATTTCCCCATTGGTCAGAACCTCCCATTTGCAAAAGGCAGTTATTGTTTTTATATAAATGATAAAAATCGTATCCCTGAATTAATTGATAAGTAAACTCTGTGAAAGACATTCCTTCACCTTCTCCGTTAATTCTCTTTTTAACAGAATCCTTCGCCATCATATAATTTACCGTAATACGTTTTCCAACTTCACGGGCAAAATCAATAAACGAGAATTCTTTCATCCAGTCATAGTTATTAACCATAATTGGAGCGTTTGCTTCTTTTGAATTAAAGTCTAAGAAACGAGACAGAACACTTTTGATTCCGGCAACATTTTTAGCCAAAGTTTCTTCGTTCAACAAATTTCTTTCGTCAGATTTTCCAGAAGGATCACCAATCATTCCGGTCGCGCCGCCCACAAGAGCAATTGGCTGATGACCAAAATTCTTTAAATGAACCAATAAAATAATCTGAACCATACTGCCTATGTGCAGCGAATCTGCCGTTGGATCAAAACCAATATATGCCGCCGTTACCTCTTTTAGCAATTGTTCTTCCGTTCCTGGCATGCTATCATGGTATAAACCGCGCCACTTTAATTCTTCAACTAGATTCTTCATTTTTAAAATATTTTGCGCAAATATAATCAATGGTAATGGCAATATCAAAAACTTATGCCACTAAGGCACAAAGGCGCAAATATTATTAAAAAACAAAAAAACTTTGCGCCTTTGTGCCTTTGTGGCAAAAACCAAAAAACTTATCTTTACAAAATGGTATTAGTAACTGGCGGAACAGGTTTAGTGGGTTCACATTTATTGCTTCATTTAATTGAAAATGGAGAAAATGTTCGGGCTATTTACCGAACCGAAAGCAATATTCAAAAAACAAAATCGGTTTTTGAATTGTATCAAAAAGCTGATTTATTTGAAAAAATAGAATGGCTTGAAGCCGATATTTTAGACGTTCCTTCTCTGGAAATTGCTTTTAATGCTATTGATTACGTTTATCATTGTGCCGCATTTATTTCTTTTGATCCAACAGATGAAGAAATACTCCGAAAAACCAATATTGAAGGAACAGCCAATATGGTTAATTTTTCTCTTGCCAGAGGAATAAAGAAATTCTGTTTTGTGAGTTCTATTGCCGCTCTTGGCGATTTAGCTCCTCATGAAACTTACATTACCGAGGAAACCGACTGGAATCCGGAAAAACCGCACAGCGACTACGCCATTTCTAAATATGGTGCCGAAATGGAAGTCTGGCGTGCGCATCAGGAAGGTTTAGATGTAATTATCGTAAATCCGGGCGTTATTTTAGGCCCAATTCCCAAAACAAAAAGTAAACAGCAGGGAAGTGCAGAATTGTATGTAAAAGTTGCAAACGGACTTCCTTTTTATACACTCGGGAGTACTGGTTTTATTTCGATTGATGATGTTGTAAAGACAATGTATCAATTAATGAAAAGTGACATCAAAAACGAACGTTTTACTTTAATTACGGACAATGTTATTTTTAAGGATATTCTGGACACCATTGCCGATGCTTTAAAAGTTAAAAAACCACATCTTCATGCAAAACCCTTTTTAATGAATTTCCTTTGGATTGCTGACGGAATATTTTCGACTTTATTTTTTCAAAAAAGAACTATTACAAAAGCTACCGCAAAAGCATCTTATTCTAAAAATCTGTATTCTAATGAAAAAATAAAAACCGCTCTGGGAACGGTTTTTTTAGATGTACATCAATACATAAAAGATATTTCGAAGTTATAAACTTTATCTTCTAGGTGGTTTTTTCATCTGTCGTCTTATCGAATCGAGATTTATTTGTTGCTTTGAAGTTTTTTTGATTGAATCCTTTGAAGTTTTTGGAACTTCTTTAAGTTTCTTTTTTGCTTCTTTCGCTGCTTTTTTATTTTCAATAGTAACAAGAGAATCTGCTGCTCTCTCGGCTACCTTCAATCGCTTGCCTACTTCATCAAACATCTCCTTGTAGTTCTCATAATCTGCAGCATAATACATATTATTTTGAGCAAACTGAAGACTGTCAACTTTATATTTTTTTAAAATGAATTTTGTTGGGCTCGTTTCTGTAGAATCTAACAATTCCTGATGTTGGTATTTCATTGCTTCCAGAAGAGACAAATCATACATAATATCAATCATTTTATCTTTCTCAATAAGTTTTGCAGGCTGTTTTACAACGTCCTTTTTACAACTTACAGAAAGAAACAAAACCAATAGTATTACTAAACAATTCTTCATTTCAGCTTTTTATCTATCAAACAATAATCGTTTTCCGGCGCGGATATCTTTTACTTTAAAATTATTGTAAACTAATTCCCCGTTTACAAAAGTATGCGTAATTCTAGATTTAAAAGTATAATTTTCAAAAGGCGACCATCCACATTTTGCAAGGATATTTTCTGGTTTTACACTCCAAGGCAAACTTGGGTTTACAATTACTAAATCGGCAAAATAACCTTCTTTAACAAAACCTCTTTTTTCGATTTTAAAAATCTTAGCCGGATTGTGGCACATTTTCTCCACGATTTTCTCCACACTGATTTTTCCCTGATGATGTGCTTCGAACATTGCCACAACGGCGTGCTGTACAAGCGGGCCTCCAGAAGGAGCTTTTAAGTACGATTGTAATTTTTCTTCTTTAGTATGCGGCGCGTGATCTGTTGCAATAACATCAATTCGGCCGTCATTTAAAGCTTTCCAAAGTTCAGCTCTGTCGTGTTCTGTTTTTACAGCAGGATTCCATTTGATGAAATTTCCTTTTGTTTTGTAATCTTCATCGGTAAACCAAAGGTGATGTACACAAACCTCAGCGGTGATTTTTTTATCTTCTAATGGAATTTTGTTTGTAAACAATTCCATTTCTTTTGCTGTCGAAAGGTGAAAAATATGCAAACGTGCTCCTGTTTTTTTCGCCAAAGCTACCGCTTTTGAAGACGAAAGATAACAAGCCTCAGCACTTCTAATTAAATTGTGCACCGTTACCGGAATATCTTCACCGTATTTTTCTTTGAATTCTGCTAAATTGTTCTGGATTGTAGTTTCATCTTCGCAATGCACCGCAATTAACATTGGTGTACTTGAAAAGATTTTTTCTAAAGTCTCTTCCTTGTCAACCAGCATATTTCCTGTTGAAGAACCTAAGAAAATCTTGATTCCGGCAACATTTTTTGGATTTGTTTTTAAAACTTCTTCCAGATTATCATTGGTTGCCCCCATCATAAACGAATAATTCGCAAATGATTTCTCGGCAGCAATTTGGTATTTATCTTCTAATATTTCCTGAGTAACCGCATTGGGAACCGTGTTTGGCTGTTCGATAAAAGAAGTAATTCCTCCTGCAATTGCAGCTCTCGATTCTGATTCGATATCACCTTTATGCGTTAATCCCGGCTCTCTAAAATGAACCTGATCATCAATTGCACCCGGCATCAAATAACTTCCTTCTGCATCAATTACAATACAATCTGATGTTTTTAAACTGATGCTGTCTGCAACCTCAACAATTAAATCATTTTCGATCAAAACATCTCCGTCAAAAATAGATCCTTCGTTTACAATTTTGGCATTTTTTATTAAAATCCTGTTCATGTCCTATCTTTATAATGTATTGACTAATTTTTTTAATCGAAGAGAAATCACACCCAGAATTGCTTCCTTAATAATAGCGTTACTCATTTTTGAAACTCCTTTTGTTCTGTCTGTAAAAATAATAGGTACTTCTTTTATTTCAAATTTAGCACAATAAGTTCTGTACTTCATTTCGATTTGAAACGCATATCCAACAAACTTTATTTTGTTCAGATTAATTTTCTCTAAAACTTCTCTTTTATAACAAACAAAACCGGCTGTTGCATCGTGAATTTTCATTCCGGTAATAAACTTTACGTAAACTGATGCAAAATAAGACATTAAAACTCGGCTTAAAGGCCAGTTTACCACATTTACACCTGTAACATAACGGGATCCAATGGCTAAATCTGCACCTCCGAAGTGGCAGGCATCGTATAATTTTTCAAGATCATTTGGGTTATGCGAAAAATCGGCATCCATTTCAAAAATAAAATCATATTTATGTTCTAATGACCATTTAAAACCATGAACATAAGCGGTACCTAAACCGGCTTTTTTAGCTCTTTTTTCAAGAAATAATCTTCCCGGATATTCTTCCTGTAATGCAACAACTTTATCGGCGGTATGGTCCGGCGAATTATCGTCGATTATCAGCAAGTGAAAAGATTTATGCTGCGAAAGTACAGCTCTCACTATACTTTCTATGTTTTCAATTTCGTTATAAGTAGGGATTATGACAATACTATCACTCATTTTTTTCTCGGTAATTTCACCGCAAAAGTAAACTTTTTATAGCATTTGGTTCATAATAAATACATAATAAAACTATTGATACAAAAAATTACTAATTTTGTCACGCTATGATTGAACACCTTCATCCACGAATTATTGAAAACAAAGACTGGGCAACGGCTTTATTTGTCCTGACCTTTGCTGTTGTTGCCATGACAAAATCTGCTTATGAAACTCGTTTTTCAGAATTTAGTAAGCTTATTTTTTCAGATAAGTATGCAAAAATTTATCGGGATAACAGCCACATGAAAAGCAGCTTTACGGTTGGGTTATTTTTTGTGCAGGTTATTTCGTTTGCCTTTTTTATCCTTCTTACATTAAATATGTATGATAAAGCATCAAAAACTGATTATGTTTTATTTATTCAGATTGCAACTTTTCTGCTTTATTTTATTCTGGCAAAATATTTAGTAGAGAAAATTGTAGCTGCGGCATTCAACATTGACGACTTTGTGGAGCTTTTTAATTTGCAAAAAGTTACTTACAGAACTTATATTGGCGTTTTAATCCTTCCAATCAACGCTATTTTGTTTTATTATGACAATATTCCAACGATTGTACCACTAGCAACGATAGGCATTTCACTGTGTATCAGCCTATACTCTTATTTTATTTCAATTAAAACATATCAAAACGTAATAATCGGTAAGTTATTTTATTTTATTTTATATCTTTGCGCTCTTGAAATAGCGCCTTATTATTTTCTTTATTATTGGATAACAAAAGGGAGTGCTTAGAAAATGTTTATAATATGAAAGTGAAAACAATTTTGGTGTCACAGCCTGAACCTAAAGTGGAGAATTCTCCTTACTTTGAGCTCCAACAAAAACACAAAATAAAAATTGATTTCAGACCATTTATTCATGTGGAAGGGGTTAGCGCAAAAGAGATTCGATTACAAAAAATCGATCTTAATCATTACACTGCGATCATTTTAACAAGTCGAAATGCTGTAGATCATTTTTTTAGAGTGGCTGATGAAATGCGTTACAAAGTTCCTGAAGGATTGAAGTATTTTTGTCAATCTGAAGCAGTAGCGTTTTATCTTCAAAAGTATGTTGTTTACAGAAAACGTAAAATTTACGTTGGAGCAAAAGATTTTGCAGATTTATCTCCGCTTATCAAAAAGTACAAAGACGAGAAGTTTTTACTTCCTGCATCTGACCAGTTAAATGCAGATGCACCTATAACATTAAACGGCCTGAAAGTGGACTGGGCACAAGCAATTTTTTACAGAACTGTAATGAGTGACTTGTCTGATCTTGCTGATGTTTATTATGATGTTTTAGCGTTTTTTAGTCCAACAGGAATTAAATCTTTATTTAAAAATTTCCCGGACTTTCAACAAAACAACACCAGAATTGCTGTTTTTGGAAGCACAACTCAAAAAGAAGCTTTAGATCATGGTTTAAGAATTGATATTCTTGCTCCAACTCCTGAAACGCCTTCTATGACAATGGCTTTAGAGAAATATATTGCAGAAGCAAACAAAGGAAAATAATCCTTTTACAAATATTAAAATTTTTAAAATTCCAAATTCCAATTTTTATGTTGGGATTTGGAATTTTTGTTTTTAATCAATTTTTTATCTTCTTCCGTTTCCCGTGGTTGAAACCACGGGCTATATTTGAAATTTGAGGTTTCAAGTTTGGCATTTGGAATTTAAAAATTGAAATTTCATTATTTAAAGCCTTTTAACTACATTTGATTTCTATTCTAAACCCAAATCACAATAAATAGTTTCAAATTATAAGTTATGAAAATCAACTCCCTTTTAATCGAAATTGATGGTATCGATAAAGAAATCCTTCGATATCTTATGGACGATGCCCGAAAACCTATTTTACAAATCGCCAATAAAATTGGCATTTCGGGAGCCGCAATTCATCAGCGGTTAAAAAAGCTGGAACAGTCCGGTGTTATTTCAGGATCGAAGTTTACTGTAAACCCAAAAGTTTTGGGATATAACACTATGGCGTTTGTGGGAGTTTATCTTGATAAAGCTTCCCGAAATTCTGAAGCCGTAAAAGATTTAAAAAAAATTCCTGAAGTTTTGGAATGTCATTATACAACTGGAAACTGGTCGGTTTTAATTAAAATTATCTGTCGTGATAACGAACATTTAATGCAGCTTTTAAATACTAAGATTCAGGCAATCGAAGGAGTTTCAAGAACAGAAACCTTTATTTCCTTAGATCAGCAGATTGACAGACAGATTCAATTGTAAAATTAGAGAATGTCTCAATTTGATAATTAGATAGTTTCTTAAAGAACAATTGTCACCCTGAGCGAAGTCGAAGACTTAATTGCATGTGAGAGCTTCGACTTCGCTCAGCCTGACAGACGATTAGCCCAAAAAATAAAATCCAACATACTCATATCAAAAAAATGATACCAAAAATTAGACTTGAAATTAAAACTGCTTTATATTTTGTTGTTTATTTCATAGTGGCTTTCATTTTTACTTTATTAGATTCTGGAAATCGTTCAAGACTTAGCTCTGGTACTATTTTATTTTTTCTCTCGGTCCCAATAAGTATAATTTGCGTTATAGTTTTATTCTTCAAACTATACGAATCTAAAGAAACCAAATATCTAAACTGTATTTATGTATTAACAATTATGTGGGCCTTATTTTTTATACTCTTACACGGAATGGACTAGATCATTTAAAAAAATAAATAGATAAAAAAACAAAACCCGACAAGTTTTTAAAACCTGTCGGGTTTGCTATAAATTATCTAATTGAATAATTTCCTTATTATCAATTTAATTCCTTCTGCTTCCAGAATAAATTGAAATATAGTACAACAACGTTGCAATCGATCCAAGAGCGGCAACCACATATGTTCTTGCAGCCCATTTTAAGGCGTCTTTTGCACCAGCCTGTTCTTCTTGTGTCAGCATGTGTTTGTTTTCAAGCCATGCTAAAGCCCTGTTGCTCGCATCATATTCTACCGGTAATGTAATGATAGAAAATAATGTTGTTACTGCAAAAATCACAATTCCAACTAATAACAACTGCGGAAAAGTCCTGATCATTAAAATTCCGGCCAATAAAATCCACTGCATATAGCTTGAAGCTACATTTACAACTGGCACTAATTTAGAACGCATCGTTAACCATTCGTAACCAATAGCATGCTGAACTGCATGTCCACATTCGTGAGCTGCAACTGCCGCTGCCGCTGCATTTCTATGATTATAAACAGCTTCACTTAAGTTTACTGTTTTATCTGACGGATTATAATGATCTGTTAGCTGACCCGGAGTCGAAATAACACGAACATCAGTAATTCCGTTATCAGCAAGCATTTTTTCAGCTATTTCTGCGCCGCTCATTCCGTTTCGTAATTGCAGTTTAGAATACAACTCGAATTTACTTTTAAGTTTTGAACTTACCATCCAGCTAAACAACATTATAGCTCCGGCAAGTATTAAATATCCACCTCCCATATCTTTATCTTTTTTGATTGAATTTAAATTTACAAAACAAACTGCAAATTATGAACCATTTTAACAAAATGTCATTTTGGCATTTTTTCAGACAAAAAACCATATCTAAATAAAAAAGACGCACTGCTGTGCGTCTCTACAATCTATCTCTATAACAATTGCTTATTTATTTCTTCAAATTTCTCGATCAGGCTGTTTATTTTGAACTGCTGTTTTTTGATTTGTTTTGGAAGAATAAAAAACCAATTAACCGCCATCCATAATAATGTTAGTCCATAAGCCAGACTTGCTCCTAAAAAACTCATTCTGCTGGCGTATTCATACATATATAAACAGATTCCAAACGTAAGCGTTGCAAAATAAAAACGCATCATTGTGGTTTGTAAAAACTGTTGTTTCTTTTTAATCAAAATTAAATTTTGCAAGTATTCCTGATTGGTTTGCGTTGTTTCGATGTTTTTATAAGCACTTAATAATTTATTGTAAACAAATAAATAAATCATCATTGCCAGAATCGTTAAAATGATTCCAATTTTAGTCGAAATAAATTGTGGCTGATAATAGATCCAGACAAAAACAATAAACGCAGTTGTTGCAAAAAGCAGCATATTGGTAATCCACAAACTTCTTAAACCTGCTCTTTTAAATTTATTTACTCGTACTAGCAAATCCTGCATATCGGGCTGACTTACGGATTGTTTTTTCCATAAATCTTTAAAATCTATATTGTTATCGTTGTCCATTTTCTTTAAATTTTTGAGTCAGTTTTTCTTTTATTCTGTGAATTTTCACTCGCACATTGGCTTCAGAAAGCCCAATAATTTTAGCGATTTCCGCCTGCCTTACATCTTCTAATTCTAATGAGATAATGATACGTTCCGTTTCGGGCAGTTCAGCAATGCATTTGTATAAAAACTGAATTTGAGGTTCTAATGAAGTCTGTTTTTCTTCTGAAAGATGAATCGGCAGATCTGATTTTGGAAAACGTTTCTGCTTTTCAATCTGTCGAAGGCAATTATTCGACGCAATTCTAAAAATCCAGGTTCCAATCGCCGATTCGTTTCTAAAGGTTTCAAGTTTCTGCCAGACAATTATAAATGTTTCCTGAGCTAAATCCTGCGCGGCGTCATAATCGTTTACAAATCCCATGCAAAGCCTGAAAATCCTATCCCAATATGTTTTATAGATTTCTTCGAATTCCATTTTAAGATTTTAAAAAATTGTTTAATTGTGCCAAATACCAATCTTTGTCATCATACATTATAAAATGCAAACCTTTATCAGCATATTGAAAATTAGCCGTTTTTAAGTTTTTATATTGTCCTTCGATTGCCGGTTTTAAATTTATAAAATAAGATTCTAATAAAATTAGCTACGGACACTTTATCGCTGCAATTCTTTCTCTCAAATCGGTATTAAAGAAATCGCAATACATTTGAGCAAAGGTTTTTCTATCTGATTTCACACTCCAGTTTATTACCATTTCCAGTTTTGAAGTATCCTGCAAAAGTCTCGGCATGGCTTGTTTCTGCATATCATAAAACTGTGTTTCGGTCATTGCCATCATTTGATTTACTGTTGATGAACAATCATTATTTTCTTTTGATTTAAAAGAAGGATCGGTTAAAGCAGCCAAACAAGGCAAGGCATCAACAACGACAACTTTACCAATTAATTCCGGATAATCGGCAACAATGGCAAGCGCCAATCCGCCGCCCATGCTGTGACCTATTACAATTGGTTTTTCTATTTTATTTTCTTTAATGTAATTAGCAATTCCTGTTTTCCAGTTTTCAAATGAAGGATTTGGCTGCGGTTCTGCTCCGGCAAATCCAGCCATTGTTAGCGTATAACAAGTAAAATCTTTTTCGAATGCGGTTTTGGTTTCGTTCCAAACTTCGCCAGAAGAAGCAAATCCAGGAATGAATATAATCGATTGTTTTCCTTTTCCGGTTTTAAGAACTTCAAAAGGATATGATTTTGTTTGTGCAAAAACATTTAGACATAATGCTGAGAATAAGAATGCGATAATTAAGATGATATACTTTTTCATTTTAATAGTTTTAAGTTGTTAAATAATCGGATCCATGCTTTTGATACGAGAACTATTAAAATGTTACAGATTTTTTAAAAATTTTAATTATTAAATTCTAGATACCAGTCTTTGTGGGATTTGTAACGCAAAGTGCACTAAGGTTTTTCGCAAAGTTTGGAAGTTTTTTTGTTTGTAATTCCGATAATTATCGGAGAAGGTCGCAAAGTTTTTCCACAATCTTGTCATCCTGAGGAACGAAGGATCACACAAGATATTCCGCAAACTGAATCGCCAATCTTTGTCGAGTTACGTGTGTGATCCTTCGTTCCTCAGGATGACAAACTTTACGCATTGTCAGTCTGAGCGAAGTCGAAGACTACGCAAGAAGCTCCGCAAAGAAATTGACAATCTTTATAGAGTTACGTGCGTGGTCTTCGACTTCGCTCAGACTGACAAAACAAGATGTAAAAAAAATCCCAAACCCCAATCGTAAAATTGGAATTTGGAATTTTTATATTGGAATTTTAAAATTAACCTACAAGATTAATAACTCTTCCAGGAACGATTATCACTTTATTTGGAGTTTTTCCGTCTAATTGTTTTAACGTTCTTTCATCTTTCATTACGATTTCTTCGATTTCGTGTGGAGTTAAATCCAAAGGCAATTCGATGGTGAAACGCATTTTTCCGTTGAAAGAAACCGGATATTCTTTATTAGTTTCAACTAAATGTTTTGCATCAAAAATTGGGAACACCACTTCTGAAATTGAAGTTGTATGTCCTAACTGCGACCATAATTCTTCTGCGATATGCGGTGCATAAGGCGAAACCAAAATGGCTAATGGCTCTAAAATTGCTCTTGAATGACAGTTTTGAGAAGACAATTCATTTACACAAATCATAAATTGAGAAACCGAAGTATTAAAAGAGAAATTCTCAATATCATCAGCTACTTTTTTAATTGTTTTATGTAATGATTTTAAGTTGTCTTTTGTTGGTTCGTCGTTGTTTACGATTAAGCCGTTATCATCAAAATACAATCTCCATAATTTTTTCAAGAAACCAAAAACTCCAGAAATTCCTGCAGTATTCCAAGGTTTTGCCTGTTCTAAAGGCCCTAAGAACATTTCGTATAAACGTAATGTATCAGCTCCATATTCGTCACAAATATCATCTGGAGTTACTACATTGTATTTTGATTTTGACATTTTTTCAACTTCGCGACCAACAATGTATTTTCCGTTTTCATCTAAAATGAATTCAGCATCAGCGTAATCTTCTCTCCATGCTTTGAATTTTTCAACATCTAATTCATCAGAAGAATTAACCATTGAAACATCAGCGTGAATTGGTTGCACTTTATGATCTCCAATTTTATTTTTAGAAACAAAGCTGTTCGTTCCTTCAATTCTATAAACAAAAGCGCTAGTTCCCAAAATCATTCCCTGATTAATCAGTTTTTTGAATGGTTCTTCGGTTGGAGCAAAACCTTTGTCTTTTAAGAATTTGTTCCAGAAACGAGAATATAATAAGTGACCTGTTGCGTGTTCGCTTCCTCCAATGTATAAATCAACACTTTCCCAATAAGCCAAAGCTTCTTTGCTTGCAAATTCATTTTCATTGTGCGCGTCCATATAACGCATCCAGTACCAAGAACTTCCTGCCCAGCCTGGCATAGTATTTAATTCCAATGGAAAAATAGTGACATTGTCAATCAACTGCGTACTAACTACTGAACACTTAACACTGTCCCAAGCCCAAACAGCTGCATTTCCTAATGGAGGCAATCCGTCTTCTGTTGGTAAATATTTCTCAACTTCTGGTAAAATAATTGGCAAATGCTGCGCATCAATCATTTTTGGCAATCCGTTTACATAATAAACTGGAAATGGCTCACCCCAATAACGCTGACGAGAGAAAACAGCATCACGCAAACGGTAATTGGTTTTACCTTTTCCTTGTCCGATTTCTTCTAACTTATAAATCGCTTTTGCGGTCGCGTCTTTGTAGTTTAATCCATTTAAGAAATCAGAATTCGCGATTTCAACATTATCTTTTGATCCGTAAGCTGCTTCAGAAATATCAACATTAGCAAAGATATTTTTGATTTCCTGCATTCCGTTTTGACCTTTAAAGAAATTAGCAAAAGCATAATCTCTTTCGTCTCCGCAAGGAACCGCCATTACAGCACCAGTTCCGTAACCAGCCAAAACATAATCACCAATCCAAACCGGAATGGCTTCTTTTGTAAATGGATGTTCTGCATAAGCTCCTGTAAATACTCCCGAAATGGTTTTTACATCGGCCATGCGCTCACGCTCAGAACGTTTTGCTGTTTTTTCGATATACGCTTCAACTGCAGCTTTTTGTTCTGGAGTTGTAATTTTAGCCACCAAATCATGTTCTGGTGCCAAAGTCATAAAAGTAACTCCAAAAATAGTATCAGGACGAGTAGTGAAAACTTCGATTACCTCATCGTGATTTTTTAAATTAAAAGTCACCAAAGCACCAACTGATTTCCCGATCCAGTTTCTTTGAGATTCTTTAATAGATTCGCTCCAATCAATATCATTTAAACCTTGAAGTAAACGTTCGGCATAAGCAGAAATTCGCATACTCCATTGTGTCATTTTTTTTCTTATAACAGGAAAGCCTCCACGCTCAGAAACTCCGTTTACAATTTCGTCATTTGCCAAAACAGTTCCTAAACCAGGACACCAGTTCACTTCAGTTTCTGCCAAATACGTCATTCTGTATTGCAAAAGGATTTTTTCTTTTTGATCTTCAGAATATGAGTTCCATTCATCAGCAGTAAAAATCGCAACATTATCGTCGCAAACTGCTTCAACAAGTTCATTTCCGCTTTCTTCAAAAACTTTTACAAGTTCTGAAATTTCAAACGCCTGTCCTTGTTTTCTGCAATACCAAGAATTGAACAACTGAATAAAAATCCATTGTGTATGTTTATAATAATCAGGATTTGAAGTTCGTACTTCACGGCTCCAGTCAAAAGAGAATCCTATTTTATCTAATTGTTTTCTGTATCCGGCAATCTGCTTTCCTTCTTTATCTACTCCACCGTCAATATTTACGCGCGTTGTATCTTCCGGACGCTGTCCTGTTTGAATTGCATATTGTTCTGCCGGCAATCCGAAACTGTCGTAACCCATTGGGTGCAAAACATTGAAACCTTGATGTCTTTTGAAACGAGAATATACATCTGAAGCTATATAACCCAGCGGATGCCCAACGTGTAATCCTGCTCCAGATGGATAAGGAAACATATCGAGAACATAATGTTTAGGTTTTTCAGAGTTATTTTTTGCTGCAAAAGTTTGATTTTCTGCCCAATATTTTTGCCATTTGGCGTCAATTTCGTTTGGATTGTACTTCATTTCTAAGTGACTAAGATTCTAAGTTACTAAGGTTCTAAGGCTTTTCACTAAATTAATTATTAGGCGCAAATTTACATTTATTGTCGTTTGTACCAAAGCTATTTCATTGACAAACAAATAAATTTACGTTTTACGTATTTACAATTAAGTAAAAATACGTATTATTGCAATTACAAATACTTATTTACACTGAAATCTATGGCAGAAAATAAGAAATACAATATCGAAGTTCGGGTTTGGATTGAAGGAGCAGAAGGCGCCTTTCTTGGTATTGGCAAAGTCTGGCTTTTAGAAAATATTCGAAAAACAGGCTCGATTACAAATGCTGCAAAAGAAATGAAAATGGCGTATCGACAAGCCTGGCAATTAGTTGAAGAAATGAATCAGCGTGCCGAAAGTCCGCTTGTTGAAAAATTACTGGGCGGAAAAGGCGGCGGCGGCGCACGATTGACAGAAGCCGGAGAAAGAGCGATAACTACTTTTTATGAACTCGAAAAACGTATTAAAGATTTCGCTGAAAAAGAAACTCAAAATCTAAAATTTTAAACCTAAATATTTAAACACATAGAAACATAGCTTTAGTTACCTATAAAAGGCGTTTCACTTATTTCAAATACACATAGCAAAATCTATGTTTTAGAAACTAGTTTCTTATTTATCATCTTTATTAGAATAAAAAAACTATGTTTCTATGTGTTTAAAAAAAATAAACGTTCAAACCAAAACCATTTTTTTAACCATCAGTATTCATTTTAAAACATACTGAAATAGCAAACCAAAAACATGAACCAAAAACTATATCTGTTTTTTCTAATTATAAGCTTGAAAAGTTTTTCTCAAACTGAAAATTCTAAAGCAAAACAAGACAGCATAAAAAAAGAAGAATTAAACGAAGTTGTAATAACAGCATCCCGACGTCCTGAAAATTTAATGCGTTCTCCTATAAGTATCGAGCAGTTAAAATCGGCGGAAGCCAAAAATATGGGATCGGCAAGTATTTATGAAGCGCTGGAAAATGTAAAAGGCGTTCAGATTATTACGCCAAGTTTGGGTTTTAAAGTGATTAATACGAGAGGTTTTGCGAATTCGACCAATGTTAGATTTGCGCAATTAGTTGACGGAATTGATAATCAGGCTCCGCATTTGGGCGCACCAATTGCAAATGCGCTGGGTGCCAATGAACTTGATATTGATAAAATTGAAATTATTCCGGGAACTGCCGCGGCTTTGTACGGAATGAATGCTATTAATGGATTGGCCAATATCCAGACTAAAAATCCTTTTGAGTATCAGGGAATCGCTGTGCAGCAATTAACTGGTGTAAATCATGTTGGAAACATTGACCGGTTTTCACCAAAAGTTTATTCGCAGTTTAATTTGAGATTAGCAAAAGCTTTCAATGAAAAATTCGCTTTTAAGATTAATGCTTCTTCAACTGGAGGAACAGATTGGGTTGCGGATGACAGAACCGATCTGGCTCCAAATGCAAATGCTTCAACCAATTTATTTGGCGCCGATAATCCGGCTTATGATGAAGTAAATGGCTACGGAAACGAATCGGCAAACCGAAAAACATTAAACCTAAACGGCAAAAATTATGTTGTTGCGAGAACAGGTTATCGCGAAACAGACATTACTGATTATGATATTAAAAATTATAAAGCCGATGTTGGTTTTTACTTTCGTCCAAAACAAGGAAATGAACTTTCTGTTACGTATAAAACCGCTTTGATCAATACAATTTATCAGCGTTCGAACCGTTTCAGACTTGACGATTATACTTTAAATCAGTTTGCGGTAGATTATCATACGCCTATTTTTCAGGTAAAAGCGTATGCAACAACTGAAAATACGGGAAACTCATACAATTTGCGTTCGCTTGCCGAAAACATGGATCGTGCTTATAAATCTGATGATAAATGGTTTGCAGATTACAGTACGGCTTATAAAAATGCGGTTACAAATGGCGCTTCTGTTGCAGATGCACACAGAATTGCCAGAACGCAGTCTGATCAAGGTCGATTTGAACCTGGAACTGAGGCTTACGAAAACAAGAAAAACGAATTAATTGATATCAATAATTGGGATATTGGTGCGGCTTTGCGCGTAAAATCGACTTTAGTTCATGGCGAAGGTTTATTGAATTGGGATAAAGCTTTTGTTGATTTCTTCGAAAAAATCGATGCCAAACTTTTAAGCGGTTTTGATTACAGAAATTACATTATCGTTCCCGATGGAAATTATTTTATAAATCCTGTTCATGTTGATGAAAATTTGACGTATCAAAAAACAGGCGGATTTACACAATTAACAAAAGATTTATTTCGCTCTAAATTGCGATTAGGCGCGACAATACGAATTGACAAAGCGGATTATTTTGATGCTAAATTTACGCCGCAGTTTACTGCCGTTTATTCTCCAAAAGAAGCGCTTAATTTTAGAGCTTCGTACCAAAACGGATATCGATTCCCAAGTATTTTCGAAGGTTTTTCGAATGTGAATTCCGGCGGTGTAAAACGTGTTGGCGGTTTACGAATTATGTCTGATGGGATTTTTGAAAATTCATATACCAAAGCTTCTATCGATAAATTTCAGGCGCAGGTAAACAGCGATGTGAATACAAACGGTTTAACTCAGGCGCAGGCGATTGAAAAGAATAAAAATACGATTCAAAAAAATCCTTATACGTATTTACAGCCAGAATTTGTAAAGTCGTTTGAGTTTGGTTTTAGAGGAATTGCATTAAACCGAAATCTTTATATCGATGCTGATTTCTATTATAACTCGTATAAAAACTTCATCGCTCAGGTTGAAGCCAGTATTCCAAATACTACAGATCCAAATCAAATTCCAACCGCATTATATTCTAAAAACACGCAAAATCGCTATCGTTTATGGACAAATTCTAAAAGTAAGATTTATAATTATGGCGGAAGTTTAGGTTTAAAATATCGAATTGATCAAACTTTTACAGCTTTGACCATTCTTACTTACACCAAACTCGACCGAACGGATGATAAAGATGGTTTAGAAGATGGTTTCAACACACCGGAATTTAATGTAAACGGAACTTTATTGGCTCAAAATATCTGGAAAAATCTTAGTGCAAGTGCAACGGCGCGTTATCAAAACAATTTTGATTATGTTTCTTTTTTAGTCAGCGGAACTGTTCCGGCTTATTGGTCGATGGATGCACAAGTAAATTATAATTTCAAAAAAACAGGCCTTACTACAAAATTAGGCGGAACGAATATTTTAAATAAACCTTACACTTCCATTCTTGGCGGGCCGTCAATTGGCGGATTGTATTATTTATCTTTAGTTTGGGAAACCAGTAAAATTTAATATTTAACCGCAAAGTTCGCTAAGCTTTGTGTTCATAAAGCTTAACGAACTTTGCTTTTTTTGCCACAGATTAAAAGGATTAAAAGGATTTTTTTAATCTGTGTGAATCCTTTTAATCTGTGGCTATTATCTTTTAACTTTGTGAACCTTGCGAAAACCTTAGCGAACTTTGCGGTTAAATTCCCTTAACTATTCAATATCAAATCGTACATTTATAGTATAAAAGTTTGTTATTAACTTTAAATAAAGAAATTCTTTATTATTTTTACCACATAATTTAAGTATCTATGAGTTCTAATTTTGATAAATTTCAAAAACGCAGGTTAATTTCCTCTTATTTTTCGGTTGTATTAAGTGTATTCTTGGTTTTATTCCTTTTAGGAGTACTAGGATTATTCATTATCAATTCTAAAAAACTGGCAGATGATTTTAAAGAAAAAATCGCTATGACAGTTTTCTTTAAAAACGAAGCGAATGACAGTATTATCAAAGCCTTTGATTCAGAATTAAAAAGAGCCCCTTTTGCGCTTTCTTATGTTTATGTTACCAAAGAAAAAGCAGCGAAAGAGCATACTGATATTATTGGAGAAGATTTCCTGACATTTTTGGGCGAAAACCCATTATTGAATTCATACGACATTCACTTAAAAGCTGATTATGTTGAACGTGACAGTATCTCTAAAATCGAAAGTGCATTACGTCAAAATACTATGATTGAAGACATTGTTTACGACAAACAATTGGTAAATCTTGTAAACGACAACATTAAAAAAGTAAGTATGTGGATTTTGATTATCAGCGGTTTTCTTACCGTAATTGCTGTTTTATTAATCAATAGTTCGCTGCGTTTATCCATTCATTCCAATCGTTTTATTATTAAAACCATGCAAATGGTGGGCGCTACAAAATCGTTTATTCGTAAACCTTTTGTAACACGCAGTGTAAAATTAGGAATGCTTGGTGCTTTATTGGCAATTATCGCCTTAATTGGGCTTTTATTCTATGTAGAAACTAATTTCCCTGGTTTAGGAATTTTAGAAGATAAAGCTTTAATTGGATTGGTTTTATTGGCCGTTTTCGGATTAGGGGTTTTAATTACTTGGGTAAGCACACACTTTGCAACACAGCGTTTCCTTAATTTAAGAACTGACGATCTTTATTAATTTTAGATTGTTGATTTTAGATTTTAGATTAAACGAAAATGCCTTCGACTTCGCTCAGGCTGACAAATAAATTAAATAATCTTTGACTATAGTCAGGGTTACAAAATAAACAAAATGAAAAACAATTTTAAAGAAGAACCACAATCACAACCACAAAAACAAGAATTTCTTTTTGACGGTATTAATTACAAAATTTTATTAATTGGTATTGGTGTGATTGCATTAGGATTTATTTTAATGTCTGGCGGTGGAAGTGATAATCCGAATGTTTTTAATGAGGATGTTTTTAGTTTTAGACGTATTCGTTTAGCTCCAACAACTGTTTTAATTGGTTTTGGAATCACGATTTATTCTATTTTCAAAAAATCTAAATAAATTAGGTTTATAGATTTCAATTAAAACTTTGAGCACAGCGAAAAGAACAATCTGAAATCTGAAATCTGAAATCTGAAATCTAAAATTTCTAATGAACACATTACAAGCTATCGTTCTTGCCATTATTGAAGGAATTACAGAATTTTTACCTGTTTCTTCAACTGGACACATGATTATTGCCTCTTCTTTTTTTGGAATCGCACACGAAGATTTCACTAAACTTTTTACGATTGTTATTCAGCTTGGTGCTATACTTTCGGTTGTTGTTTTATACTTTAAACGTTTCTTTCAAACGCTTGATTTTTACTTTAAACTTTTAGTCGCTTTTATTCCGGCCGTAGTTTTAGGATTATTGCTGAGTGACTTTATTGATGGTTTATTAGAAAACCCGGTTACGGTTGCAATTTCTCTTTTAATTGGAGGATTAATTTTATTGAAAGTTGACGAATGGTTCAACAACCCAAATACTGCCGAAACTTCACAAGAAATCACGTATTTACAAGCTCTAAAAATTGGATTATTTCAATGTATCGCGATGATTCCCGGAGTTTCACGAAGCGGCGCCAGTATTGTGGGCGGAATGTCTCAAAAATTATCAAGAACAACGGCTGCCGAATTCTCGTTTTTTCTTGCAGTTCCAACTATGCTGGGCGCAACAGTAAAAAAATGTTACGATTATTACAAAGCTGGATTTGAATTATCTCACGATCAAATCAACATATTAGTTATTGGAAACATAGTTGCTTTTATTGTGGCACTTTTGGCTATTAAAACCTTTATTGGATTTTTGACTAAAAATGGTTTTAAAGTTTTTGGTTATTACCGAATTCTTGCCGGAATCATCTTATTGCTGATTCACTTTTTCATTCACCCGCTTACCATTATATAATGACACCCGAAGAATATTTAAACGGACAGGTTTTATTGATAGACAAACCTTTAAAATGGAGTTCGTTTCAAGCGGTCAATAAATTAAAATACCTTTTAATTAATAAAGTCGGGCTTCCAAAAAAGTTTAAAATTGGTCATGCCGGAACTTTAGATCCGTTAGCATCGGGACTTTTATTGATCTGCACCGGAAAATTTACCAAAAGAATTTCTGAACTTCAGGGTCAGGCAAAAGAATATACGGGAACATTTTATATTGGAGCCACTACTCCATCATATGATTTAGAAACCGAAATCGATCAAACTTTTCCAACGGAACATATCGACGAAGCTTTAATTCACGAAACGGTGAAACAATTTTTAGGCGAAATCGATCAAAAACCGCCTATTTTTTCGGCTATTAAAAAAGATGGTGTTCGCTTATACGAGCACGCACGCGCCGGAGAATCTATAGAAATTGAAAGCAGAAAAACTACGATTCACGAATTTGAAATTACACGAATAGAATTGCCTGAAATTGATTTTAGAGTTGTTTGCAGTAAAGGAACTTATATTCGTTCACTTGCTTACGATTTTGGAAAAGCAATGAATTCCGGTTCGCATTTAACTGTTTTACGCCGAACAAAGATTGGTGACTACGACGTAAAAAATGCGATTGATATTACTTTGTTTGAAGAAACTCTTACTTCATAAATACAAGAAGCACATTACATATGTAAAATTTGTAATGTGCCTACTCCTAAAATAATGTTACACCATATTTGCTTTCTACAAATCAATAGTGTGGAACATTTTTACCTCCAAACAAGTACATGGAGAAAAAATCATAAAACCTTTCGAATAACTTTTTCATAATAGTGCATTTTTAATTGTTAGTAGAAAATAGACACCAATAAAAAGAGTAAATCAAAAAATATATAATAGAAGTGGGATTGGTTATAGCAAGATACAAAATTTTCTAATAAAAAAAATATTTTCTTACATTTTTTAAAAACATTATAACATTTACTATCAACACCTTACCACTAAAAGGCTTCAGACAAGTATTACAAAAGTAATCAACAATTAAAGACGGTTATATTTGATATTTTCCATGATTTCGAGCAGTTCTTCCTGCACAGAAATTCCTTTATCTGCGAGATACCATAATTGTAAATCGGTTTTAATTTTTTCATCAATTGGACCAACGTCTCTTTTATGATTGTTCATTAATTCGGTTGCGCCTTTTGGTCTTGGTCCCCAATCTGTACGAACAATTCCGGCTTCTTTGCAAATCACAATAACTTTTGGAATTGCTCTTCCGCCGTTTGTTAAATATTGGCTCATCAATTCGTCGTTTTCATCACGAAGTACAATTCGAAGATCGATTCTTTTATCAGATGCATGCGCCATTTTATCTAAAATGGGAAGAATCTGCGCCGCATCTCCGCACCAGCCTTCAGAAATTACAAGCCAGATATAATGATTATTGAGATGCTGGAGTTTTGAAATAACATCTTCAGAAATTTTGATTGTTTTTTCTAATCGATTCATTCTGGCTTCGTTCAATTTGGAATAATTGGTCAGACTTTCAGACTGTTCGCTTCCTGTTGATTTTCCTTCAGATAATAAATCAGTAACTAATTTTCGATATTCAGCATAAGAATGACTGTTGAATAATGCTTTGGCTACAGTACTTTTCATAGAGGTTTATTTTGCTTACTATAAAATTACGGATTTTAAAAAGAACCTCGAATGACTTTTATCACATTCGAAAGAAAAAATAAAAAAAGTCGTTATAAAATTAAATCTCAAGTACAATTAATTTTTTATCAACATTATTTTTAAAAATCAGAATATGTCTATATTTGCACAAATTAACGCAACACGAAATATGAAATATAAAAGAATTCTTCTAAAACTTAGCGGTGAGGCCTTAATGGGTGATTTACAATATGGAATTGACCCAAAAAGATTAGCCGAATATGCAGATGAAATTAAGCAGATCCATGCAAAGGGAGTAGAAATTGCAATCGTTATTGGAGGAGGAAATATTTTTAGAGGCGTTGCCGGTGCCAGCGCAGGAATGGACCGAGTACAAGGTGATTATATGGGAATGCTTGCTACTGTTATTAACGGAATGGCTTTGCAGGGTGCACTTGAAGACAAGGGAATGAAAACGCGTTTGCAGACTGCTTTAAAAATGGAATCTATTGCAGAACCATATATCAAAAGAAGAGCAGATCGTCATTTAGAAAAAGGAAGAATTGTTATTTTTGGTGCCGGAACAGGAAATCCATATTTTACAACTGATACTGCAGCGGTTTTAAGAGGAATCGAAATCAATGCTGATGTGATCTTAAAAGGAACCCGCGTTGATGGTGTTTACGATTCTGATCCTGAAAAAAATGCTTCGGCTGTAAAATTTGATTTTATCTCGTTTGATGACGTTCTTAAAAAAGGGCTAAATGTAATGGATACAACCGCTTTTACTTTAAGCCAGGAAAATAAACTGCCAATTGTTGTTTTTGATATGAACAAAATTGGAAACCTTTTGAAAATCTGCGAAGGAGAAAACATCGGAACTGTAGTAAATATTTAGACTACTTAGATTGTTAGAATTCTAGATTATTAGATTTATTAAAAAACAATACTCTTTAAAACAATCTTCAAAAACATAAAAAATAAAAAAAATGACTGAAGAAATCGATTTTATATTAGAAAGTACTGAAGAATCTATGAACGGTTCTATTGCACACTTAGAGAAAGAATTTCTAAACATTCGTGCAGGAAAAGCTTCTCCGGCTATGCTTGGAGGTGTTTTTGTTGATTATTACGGATCTGCAACGCCACTTTCTCAAGTGTCAAAAATCAGTGTTCCTGATGCAAGAACAATTACTTTGCAGCCTTTCGAAAAAAACATGTTACAAGCCATTGAAAAAGCTATTTTAATTGCTAATATTGGTTTCAACCCAATGAATAACGGAGACGTTATTATCATCAGCGTTCCGCCTTTAACAGAAGAGCGTCGTCGTGATTTGGCTAAACAAGCTAAATCTGAAGCTGAAGATGCAAAAATTGGTATTCGTAACTCTCGTAAAGATGCAAATACTGACATCAAAAAATTAGAAAAAGAAGGAACTTCTGAAGATATCTGTAAATCTGCAGAAGAAGAAGTTCAAAACTTAACCAATACTTATATCAAAAAAATTGATGAATTATTAGCTGCAAAAGAAGCTGAAATCATGAAGGTTTAAGTATTTGATACTGAAATTCAAAAATCCGTCTGGTAAAATTATCAGACGGATTTTTTTTATTCTTATTTTTGCATACCAAAATCAAATTCTTTCCGTTTTTGAATCTATATAATTCTCTATGAGGCTATTTTGTTTATTGACTTTATTTTTTACGCTTAACATTCAGGCGCAATTTCAAATAAGCGGAATTGTAACAGATTCAAACAACAAGCCACTTCCCTTTGCGACTATTAAAACTTTTGATAATAGCAATACCATTACGGATGTTGACGGAAAATTTACCTTTAAAACTTTTACACAATCCGGAAATTTTATCGTTTCCTATATTGGTTTTCAAACTAAAACTGTTGCCATACTAGAAAACAAAAAGTTTTATACTGTTTCCTTATCTCAAAAAACAGATGATTTAAAAGAAGTTATTGTTTCTAATGAAAATCCTGCTTTAACAATTATCAAAAAAGTTATTGCCAATAAAAACAATAATAATCCGCAGAAAAAATTAAGCAGTTTTGAGTACAAAACGTACAACAAACTTATTGTTACCGCCAATCCTGATTCGATTGACGGAAGAATAGATTCATCTGCCGTTTATAAGGATTTCAATAAAAAGAAAATCAACATCGATTCTTCTGATTATAAATTCAAAGAAATCATAAGCAAACAGCATTTATTTCAAACCGAGAAAGTTTCGCAATATCAATTCGGAAATAATAAGCTTAAAGAAACGGTTCTGGGAACCAAAATAGCCGGTTTTAAAAACCCTATTTACGAAGTTATTGCTTTCAATTTACAGTCAATTTCGATTTACGATAACAAATATGAGCTTTTCGAAACTAAATATGAAAATCCTATTTCGAATACCGCTCCGGGAACCTACAATTACAAATTGCTTGATACTGTAAACATAAAAGGCCGTGAAACTTTTATGATTTACTTTAAAAATAAGCATAAAAGAAAAACATCGGGCTTAGAAGGTGTTTTGTATATCGACTCGCAAAATTTCGCTATTGCAAAAGCGGTAATGCGTATAAAAGGCGTTTTAGATATTAGCGGTATTCACGAATTTGATTATGTGCCGAATGAAAAAGTATGGTTTCAAAGTAACACCACTTTTAAAATTGTAAAAGGTAAAAATGACGATGACATTAAGATTTTAGGTGGAACTATTCAGTTTGACGGAGATGTTGCCGAAGATTTTGAGCCGAGAAAGAAAGCCGCTTCAGATTTTACCTATTTACTTTCTGAAAGCAATAATTTCGATATTCATTACAATACCGAAACTCCAATAAAAAATCCATCACTTTATATCGAAATTAAAGACGATGCAAGCAAAAAACCGGAAGAATTCTGGAACCAGTACCGTAAAGAAGCTTTAGATCAAAAAAGCCAGAAAACGTATCAATTATTAGACAGCTTATCGATCAATAAAAGAATTGAAAAACGTTTAGGATTGGGCCGAAAAATCATCAATGGTTACATTCCAATTGGCCCTGTTGATTTAGATTTAAAGAAAATTATTAGTTACAACAATTACGAAGGTTTTCGTTTAGGTCTTGGAGGCATTACAAATGATAAATTTTCTAAAGATTTTAGAATTGAAGGCTATACGGCATACGGCACAAAAGACGGTGTTGTTAAATACAATTTAGGAGCTGGTGTTTTATTAGACCAAAATACGAACACTTGGTTAAACGGATCTTATACAGATGATGTTAGGGAAATTGCGAGTACTGTTTTTGCTGTTGATAAACGTGTATTTAAAATTTATGATCCGAGGCCAATCAACATTAGTACTTTTTATCATTATAAAAGCTGGAAAGCAAATGTACAGACGAAAATTATTCCGAAGACAGAAGCTGTTCTGGAACTATCCAGAACGTATGTTGAGCCTAAGTTCGATTATCTTTTTAATTACAACGGTCAGTTGTATTCAAGTTTTATTATGACAACCGCAATGGTTTCTATTGTTTGGGCGCCTTTCAGCGATTTTATGCAGACTCCAACTGGAAGAACTGAATCAGACAAAAGATTCCCTAGATTTACTTTTCAGTATACACAATCGCTGCCAAATGTTTTAGATAATGATTTTAGTTTCGGAAAAATAGATTTCAAAACAGAGTACGAAAAGAAATACCTAAACGGTCAAAAAACAAGCCTGCTTTTGCAAGGTGGTCATGCAATAGGCGATGTTCCGCTTACGCATTTGTATAACACCATGCCGAATAACCTTACCAAGGAAACTGTTATCCAGCGTATTACTTTTGCCGGAAGAAACAGTTTTGAAACTATGTTTTTTAATGAATTTTTCTCGAGTCAATATGTGTTTTTCCAAATCAAACATGGTTTTGAAAGAATTAAAATCATGAAAAAAGTACGTCCTTCATTGGTTTTAGTTACCAGAATGGCGTGGGGAAATATGGAAAAACCGGAACAGCATGTTGGCCCAACTTATAAAACGCTTGACAAAGGTTTCTTCGAATCAGGAATTGAATTAAATAAAATCTACAAAGGTTTTGGTCTCGGCGGATTCTATCGCTATGGACCAAATCAGTTACCTGAATTTGATGATAATATTGCGGTTAAGATTTCTTATGTTCTTGATTTGGGGCTTTAGATTTTGATTGAGGATTTAACCGCAAAGGTCGCTAAGATTTTTTTTAAGAAATAAATTTTGATGAGAGCGCAAAGGCATCATCGCTATTTTTGTCTTCCTGAGCGAAGTCGAAGGATCATATCGTAACTACGTAAAGTTAATCTCAAATTCTAATTATAGACAAAGTTTGTCATTTCGAGGAACGAGAAATCGCACTAGAGAATCGACAAAGATTGGCGACATCACTGTGTAGAGTTTCGAGTGCGATTTCTCGTTCCTCGAAATGACAAAAAAATCCATAAAAAAAATCCCAAACCCCAATCATGAAAATTGGAATTTGGAATTTAAATATTGAAGTTTTAAAACTATCTACGGCTTCAAAATCAAAACCGAAGGCGTATTATTCAGCCATGTACTTTGAGATTCAATTAATTTTTTCCAACTGTCTAAACTTATAATCATTAAATCCTGACTATCCAGAAAATCTTTTTTGATTGTTCTGTCGTGCATAATCATAATATGATTTGGTGCAATTTGCTCAATAGATCTAATCGTTTCCTGAATGTCGCGTGTATTTTTTACTTCACCGCTGGCATCCAGAACTGTAATTTGTGAACCATTATTATTGATTAATTTCTTCGCAAAATCAATTAAAAAAGCATCTTCTCTACTAAAAATCGGCATGAATACCTGATTTACTTCTTCAAGATCTTTATCGATAAAAATACCAACCGGCATTTTGGTTTTTGCAAGAATGTGACGCGTTCTTTCATCAAAAGGATTATTTTCAAATAAACCTTCTTTTCCGGTAAACTTGTCAATTAAACGATCCGGATTTACGATTCGGGTGGTAAAACCAAGAATTTTTCCGAGTAAAGTCCCGTCAAAGATAGACTGCCCTAAACCAACCAATAATAAATCATATTCGCCTTGGTTAGCTGCGTCAATAATATCAGTATCAATATCATTAGAAACCTTAAACAGGCTTACCATATTTTGATTCAGCTTGTGCGATTCTTCGATAACCGGAACTAACATTTTACGTTCGTGTTCTTTTACATCAAACGAATGTATTTCTGTACTTAAAGACAAATGCATCGCCGTTACGATCGAATTATCCTGCTGTTTTCTAACTAAACTATTGGCGATTTGCAACAATTTTTTTCCTCTTTCAGGAGTTCCAAATGAAAGCAGTATCTTGTATTTACTTTTATTTCCAATTTCCTGCGGAATAGCCGTGATTTTATCTTTAAAAACAAACCCGATGAAATCTAAGGCCGGACCTGTCATAAAAGTGGTTACCAAGGCCATAATAACCATCATGGTAAAAATCTCTGTCGATAAAACACCAAGATCGTATCCAATATTTAAAACAACCAATTCCATTAAACCTCTTGTGTTCATTAAAGCTCCAATCGCTAAACTATCTTTCCAGTTTTGGCCCACAAATTTTGCTGCTAATGCGCTTCCAAAGAATTTTCCGGCCACCGCAACCGCTATGATTAATCCGGTAATTTTCCATAATCCAGGATCATTAAGCAAACCTATTTGTGTACGCAAACCTGTAAATACGAAGAATAATGGCAGTAATACAATTATCGCAACATCTTCTACTTTCTCAATAAATATATTTCTGAATTTATTGTTTTCCGGCATGATTGCTCCCGCTAAAAAAGCTCCAAATAAAGCATGGATTCCGATTAATTCAGCAGCGTATGCAGAAATTAAAAGTGTGATAAAGAAAATCGCAACAACTGGTTTGTTTAAACTTTCTCTTGTTGAATTTAAATCTCCAACACGTTTTAGGAACGGGCGAACGATTTTCAACATAATAATTACATACAAAATTGCTAAACCAATCACGTATAATGCGCTCGTAAAAGAACCTGCTTTTACAATAGCAATTACAACAGCCAGGATACACCAAGCCGTGATGTCGTCTGCAGCGGCACACGTTATGGCAATGGTTCCGAGTTTGGTTTTCTGCATACCTCTCTCCTGCACAATTCTGGCCAAAACCGGAAATGCAGTAATACTCATCGCAATTCCCATAAACAATCCGAAAGAAGCAAACTCCACACCAACCGGCGCAAAAGTATGATATATATAATACGCTAAACTTAATCCTAATGCAAACGGAATTACAATACTAGCGTGACTAATAACAACGGCATCGTGCGCTTTGTTTTTTAGCACTTTCAAATCCAGTTCCATTCCGATAACGAACATGAAAAGTATTAAACCAATCTGACTTAAAAATTGTAAGTTTCCTAAAGATTCTTTTGGAAATAAGGCGGCAGAAAACTCCGGAAAATACATCCCGACTAAAGATGGCCCTAAAACAATTCCGGCGATCATTTCACCAATTACAGACGGCTGTCCGATTTTTCTAAAAAACCATCCAAACAAACGTGCAACTAAAATAATAGTCACAATCTGCGCCAGTAAAATAGCTAATGGATGCTGTAAATTTTCAACCATTGAATGAAGGAAATCATTCCAATGATTACTTTCGATTTTTTTCTTGATGATATTACGGCCTACTTCTAATGCAGCGCCTTTTGAAATTACCCAATATATCAGAGCGGTAAAACCTCCAATAATGGTTACGTAGAATAAGGAGTTCTTAATGTTATTCATAACTCGTTCTTTTAATTATTGCCGCAAATATCAGAAGTGGACTTCAAGTGGAAAAGTAAATTTACACCTAATTTTCAATGTATGTAACAAGTCGGAAAAACTTTGTAATAAGTTAAAAACAACACCAAAAAACGACTCAAAAAAGAACTATTTATTTCTAAAAAAGGGCTTCGACTTCGCTCAGCCTGACATAATATTGAGCTATGAAATAAGCTTATAATTTTACTTTTTTCAAAAAATCAGATCGGTAAGTTTCGCTTAAAATTAAATTAATGTTTTTATTGTTTTCTTCAATGTGATGCAGTACAATTTCATTGTGGTTGAAGAATTTTATCGCTTTTACAGCAATGATTTCTTTTTTGTTAATTCGGCAGAAATCGGTTTCAGGTAATTCTTTTAAAAGTGTATCGAATTTTACGTTTTTCAAATTTAAAAAACTTCCGTCGGCAAGTAAAACCGTTTTGTCCCGACTGTCACTTACAGCCGTTTTGATGTATTGAACCTGATTAAAATAAAGCAGTGTTTTTCCTTTATCAGTATTTAACTGAATAAATTTTTTAGCTGCATCCGGTTTTTCAAAACGTTCTAAAGCTTTTGAGACTGCTTTTTGCAAACGTTCCAGTTTTACAGGTTTTGTGATATAATCTACCGCATCGATATTAAAAGCATCGGCGGCATATTCTTTATAGGCGGTACAAAAAATCACTAATTTATTACCAACCATTTCAGCCAGATGAAGTCCGTCCATTCCCGGCATTTCGATATCTGAAATCAGCAAATCAAATTCGAGTTCGGGAATATCAGACAAAAGTTTCTGCGGATTATTAAATGTCTTTACGATTTCCAGTTCAGGAATTTGTTCGCAAAGCATTTTTAAGTACGTTAATCCCGGAAGCTCATCGTCCAGAAGCAAGCATTTCAGTTTTGTATTCAAGTAAATCTATTTTTAGATGAGCAATATAAACATCGTTTTCTACAAATTTATCAAGTTTAAAATTATTCTTGTAAATAATACGCAGACGATGTTCTAAAGTGGCGTGACCAAAACCACTGCGCTCCTTTTTCAATACTTTTTTATCTGAAATTTTATTCGAAACAGTCATAGAAAAAGCGTTGTCACGAAATTCAAAAACTACCGAAATAAAAGCATCAGCACTTTGAAGATCGGCATGTTTAAAGGCATTTTCAATTAAATCAATCGAAATCAAAGGCGCCAGCAAAGGCTGATCGAACAGTTTATCGTCTTCGTTGATATTGGTTTTGATCTTCAATTCAAAAAGCGGACTGATTTTAATTTTATTGATTTCGATTAAATTCAGTGCAAAGTTTATTTCTTCTTTTGCGGTTACGAATTTCTTTTTGCTTTCGTATAAAATATAATCCAGAACATTGGCCAGTTTATCCAGAGCAAAATAAGTTTGATATGCGTGCGACTGAATTGAATTCAAAATATTCTTAAACAAATGCGGATTTAGTTTTGACTCTAAATTCTCTAACTGCAAGTCGTTTACTTTTGCTTCGAGCGCATAAAAACTTTTTTCGGCATTATCTTTTGCCTTTTTTGCCTGCGTTAATTGATATATCATAAAACAAATTATGATAATTAACAGTAAAAGAATGGCTAGAAATATAAAAGTTGTGGTATTGTTTTCCTGCATTGTTTAAGATTGGTTAAAGTTTTTTTTGCCCACTGATTTTACTGATTGAACTGGTTTACACAGATTTTATTTTTTACATAATGGATAATCAAATCTTAAAAAAAACCTGCGTAAACCCTTTTCATCCGCTTAACCCGTGGGCAAATATCATTTTTTAATGACTTGAAACGAATTTCAACCCAATAATTGAAGCAATTAATGTTGTAAGAAAAAATATTCTCCAAAAGGCTGCGGGTTCTTTAAAAATAAAAATCCCAACTAAAACAGTTCCAACTGCACCTATTCCTGTCCAAACGGCATAAGCAGTACCAATGGGTAAAGTTTGTGTTGCTTTATACAATAAAATCATACTGATTGAAAGACATACAAAAAAACCAACCATCCAATAAGTTGATGTAATTCCTGATGTTTCTTTTGCTTTTCCTAGACATGATGCAAATCCAACTTCAAAAAGTCCGGCAATAATCAATAAAATCCAATTCATTTTCTTTTCATTTTTAAATTAACTGCAAATATGAGAAAAGCTAGCGACTAAACAGCAAAAAGCAGGAAATTTATCACAAAATATTCAAGTCCCGATTTGTGTTAACATTAAGTAAAATACAATCGATTGTTTATGATTTTGAGCAGTTTTCACTACATTTGCAACCATTTTTAAAGATTTTATGAAAAACGCTATTAAAGTTGGGTTCTGGGAAAAATTAGCCCGAATCATACTTAAAAACAGAATCACAATTCTGGTCATCCTTTCTGCTTTAACTATTTTCCTTGGTTACCAATGGAAAAACCTTTCTATGACTTATACTGAAGCAAACCTGCTTCCAAAAGATCATATCGCAAACAAAGAATATCAAAAATTCTTAGACAAGTTTGGCGAAGAAGGAAACCTGGTTGTAATTGGTTTTCAGGATAAAAACTTTTTTACTCCAAAAAATTATGCTGCCTGGAATGAGTTAATGACGGGTTTAAAAAAATCTAAAGAAGTTGATTTAGTTGTTTCATTAAATGATTTGAAAAAACTGGAGAAAGATACCGTTAACGAAAAATTTGTTTTAACACCATTTATCGATCAAAGCAAAGTTTTAGATCCTGCCTATTTAAAAAACGTTCAACACGATTTATTCCATAATTTACCTTTTTACGAAGGATTATTATTCAATAAAGAAAGTGGAAGTGTTCGCTCTGCGATTTACATCAATAAAAAACTGGTAAATACTTCTGAAAGAAAAACTTTTATACTTGAAAACCTGGTTCCAAAAATCGATAAATTCGAAAAAACAACCGGAATCGATCTTAAAGTTTCTGGAATGCCATACATCAGAACGATCAATGCGGCTGATATGAAAGGCGAAATTGGTCTTTTTATCGGCGCGGCTTTATTGACTGTTTCGTTGATTTTCTTTTTCTTTTTCCGTTCATTCAGAGCAACTTTTATTTCGATTTGTATTTTAATTGTCGGTGTAATCTGGTCGTTTGGAACACTTGGTTTATTTGGTTATAAAATCACGATTTTAACAGCAATTATTCCACCGCTGATTATCGTTATCGGAATTACGAACTGTATTTTCCTAATCAATAAATATCAGCAGGAAATTAAATTACATAATAATCAGGCTAAGGCGCTGCAGCGTGTAATTTCAAAAATTGGAGTTTCTACTTTAATGACGAATTTAACCACTGCGATTGGTTTTGCTACGTTTATGATTACCGGAAATGATCTGCTTTTTGAATTTGGTCTGGTAACTTCAATCAACGTAATTTCTGTTTATTTATTGACCCTTTTTATTGTGCCAATTGTATACAGTTTTATGCCATTGCCAAAAGAAAAACATTTATATCATTTGACTAAAACTTACATTTCTACTTTATTAAATGTGGTTGAAGATGTAGTTAAAACAAAACGCAGATACGTTTATATTGTTTACGGTTTATTTTTGATTTTCAGCGTAATTGGAGTTTCACAAATGAAAGTTTCAGGAAGTTTGATTGGTGAAATGCCAAAAAGCGCTTCTTTCTTTAAAGATATTTTATTTTACGAAAAAGAATTTAACGGAGTTATGCCGCTTGAAATCATGATTGATACCAAAAAGAAAAAAGGTGTTATGAAGGCTTCGACAATCCGTAAAATGGATGAACTGCAAAATACAATTGCTGAAATTCCAGAATTGGCAAAACCCGTTTCAATAGTGAATTTGGTTAAATATTCTAAACAGGCTTTCTATAACGGAAATCCGGAATATTACCAATTGCCAACTTCACAGGAGCAGACTTTTATTTTGAGTTATGCTAAAAATGCGACCAAAAACAGCAAAGAAAATTTAATGAAAGCTTACGTTGATTCGACTGGACAATATGCCCGAATCACAACTTTTATGAAAGATATTGGAACGGACGAAATGGCTAAAGTGGAGAAAAAACTTCACAGCAAAATCGATGAAATTTTCCCAAAAGATCGTTATGAAGTTACCGTTACCGGAAAAGCATTGGTTTTTCAAAAAGGAACTTCGTATTTGGTTGAAAACTTAATCGAGTCATTAATCTTCGCGATTTTAACGATTGCAATTCTGATTTTGTATTTATTCCGTTCTTTCAAAATGGTAATGGCTTCTGTAATTACAAATGTTTTACCACTTTGTATTACGTCTGGATTAATGGGTTATTTTGGAATTCCATTAAAACCGTCAACCATTTTGGTATTTAGTATCGCCTTCGGAATTTCGGTTGATAATGCGATTCAGTTTATGGCGAAGTACAGACATGACTTGCTTCAAAGCGGCGGAAAAGTTAAAAAATCCGTTTTCAGTGCTTTAAGAGAAACTGGGATCAGTACTTTCTATACATCGGTTGTTTTGATTTTAGGTTTTGCGACTTTCACATTATCTAGTTTCAGCGGAACTATTGCACTTGGAGGATTAATTTCTTGTACTTTGGCTTTTGCAATGTTTGCGAATTTGGTTGTATTGCCTTCGCTGGTTTTGACTTTTGAGAAGAAGAAAACTAAGAAAGAGGAATTGGAGAATTTGGAGAAGTAGTTTTTTTTGCCACTCCCGATAGCTATCGGGATTCACGAATTGACACGAATTAATTTATCTGTCAAAACATTGTAAAACAATTTATGAAGAACATTTTTTTCTATATTTTATTGCTAAATTCTTTTACCTTTTTTAGTCAAACTAAAATTGATAAAAACATTACGGTTACCTTTCCTGGTAAACCAGAGATCTCTGAAATGAATCAGCAAAATGCGAAGGCAAAAGTATATTATGTAAATTCAAAAGAAGATTTTTTTTTAGTAATGAGAGTAGGTGTTATTCAAAATGACACATTAAGTGAAGAAAGCCCTAAAGATCTAAATGAATTAAAGAAAAGCTACAAGGTTAAAATAGATTATCAGATTAAAAGCATGGCAAAAAAAGGTTTATTTCTTAAAGATTCATCTGAAATAAAACTCAATACTTTTTTAGCTTACAAATTGAATTTTAAAGGAAATACCTCCGAAGAAGAAATCGGAGAAAGCCAAATTTTATTTTTAAACGGCATAACTTATATTTTTGTTTACTCAAAAATCAGCAGCTATAGTAAGTCAAAAAAAGAACTTTTTTTTAAATCCATAAAGATTAATGATTCTGAAAATTTAAAACAAATTAATGAATCGTTTAACTATTTTAATGCTATCCTATCTATTTTAGGATCTATTATCTTTATTTATTTGACAAATAAATTTCGAAAAAACGAGAAAAAACGAAATCTAATACAATAAAATAATTATCCAGATTTATATTTAAGGTTTGTTATTCCCAGAAACGTAGCACACGAGATAGCGAACTGGCGAATCAATCTCATTTATTAAATCAAGTCTTATCTTTTATCGTAGTGAGGTTGCTTCGTTCCTCGCAATGACAAAAATTAAGAAATAAAAAAGGTCTCATGCAACTGAGTGCCCTAGCCCTGATAGAAGCGGCATCCTTTTTCTTGCTCCTTTAGCAAGAAAAAGATATAGCGGATAGCAGGAAACAGCTTCAAAAATTAATTATTATCGTTTATATTTGCAATTCGATATAAAAAACACTGATTTTATTTTAAACTAAAATCAGCAATCTAAAATCTAAAATTAAAATGAAACACACAAAGGTTAAAGACTTATTAAACAGTACGACGACGCTACAGGAAGTGAATGCAAAAGGATGGGTGAGAACTTTTAGAAATAATCAGTTCATCGCGCTTAATGACGGTTCTACCATTAATAATATACAATGTGTTGTTGATTTTGAAAATACACCGGAAGAGACTTTAAAAAGAATCACGACTGGAGCTGCAGTTTCTGTATTTGGAACTTTGGTTGAAAGTAAAGGTGCAGGTCAGAAATACGAAATTCAGGTTACAAAATTGGAAATTCTTGGGGATTCTGATCCTGAAAAATTCCCAATGCAGCCTAAAAAACATACTTTAGAATTTTTACGTACAAATGCACATTTACGTGTACGTACTAATGCTTTTGGAGCAATTATGCGTGTGCGTTCGGTATTGTCTTATGCAGTTCACAAATATTTTCAAGACAAAGGTTTTGTTTACGTAAATACGCCAATTATTACCGGAGCTGATGCTGAAGGTGCTGGAGAAATGTTTCAGGTAACATCTTTACCACTTGACAATCTTCCAAAAAATGAAGAAGGAAATATTGATTTCAAAAAAGATTTCTTCGGAAAACATACGAACTTGACGGTTTCTGGACAATTAGAAGGTGAAACCTTTGCTATGGCTTTGGGTCAGATTTATACTTTTGGACCAACTTTTAGAGCTGAAAACTCTAACACTTCTCGTCACTTGGCAGAGTTTTGGATGATCGAGCCAGAAGTTGCTTTCAACGATCTTGATGACAACATGGATTTGGCTGAAGATTTTATTCAGTATGTAATTAAATATGCTTTAGACAATTGTAAAGACGATTTAGCTTTCTTAGAAGGAAGACTTTTAGAAGAAGAAAAATCAAAACCACAGGCAGAAAGAAGCGAAATGGCTTTGTTAGAGAAATTGAACTTTGTTTTAGAGAACAACTTCAAACGTGTTTCTTATACAGAAGCAATTGATATTTTAAGAGATTCAACTCCAAATAAAAAGAAAAAATTCCAATATATCATCAACGAATGGGGAGCTGACTTACAGTCAGAACACGAGCGTTATTTAGTAGAAAAACACTTTAAATGTCCGGTAATTTTATTTGATTACCCGGCAAACATTAAAGCGTTTTACATGCGTTTGAACGACAACACAGAGCCAGGAAGAGAAACGGTTCGTGCAATGGACATCCTTTTCCCTGGAATTGGAGAAATCGTTGGTGGTTCTGAAAGAGAAGAGCGTTACGATGTTTTGGTTGAAAAAATGAAAGCCTTAGAAATTGACGAAGAAGAATTATACTGGTATTTAGACACCAGAAGATTTGGTTCTGCAACTCACGCAGGTTTCGGTTTAGGATTTGAGCGTTTGGTATTGTTTGTAACTGGAATGACAAACATTAGAGACGTAATTCCTTTCCCAAGAACTCCTGGAAGCGCTGAGTTTTAATCGATTTAGTTTAAAAAAGTTTCAGGTTTCAGGTTTCAAGTTATTTGGAGCGTGAACTAAAATAATAATATTTGTTTCAGGTTCCAAGTTTTAAGTTGTGGCACGTCCTGCAACCTGAAACTTGAAACTTGAAACTTTTAACAAAAACAAATGCTAAAGCAATTTTTAAATTTAAAATTATCCCAAAAATTATCTCCACAGCAAATTCAGCTGATGAAGTTAATTCAATTGCCTACGCAAGCTTTTGAACAGCGTTTATTAGAAGAAATGAACGAAAATCCGGCTCTTGAAGCTGGAAAAGAAGAAGAATACGAAGCGGATGAATTCGCAAATGAAGACTACGACGATTATGATGATGCAGAATCGGACAGAATCGAAGCAGACGACATTAATATTGACGAATACTTAAGCGACGACGATACTCCAGATTACAAAACTCAGGTTAACAATTATAGTGATGATGAAGAACGCGAAACGCCTTTTGCTTCGCCAATTAGTTTTCATCAGGATTTAATCAATCAGCTGAATACTTTTATTTTGAACGATGAAGAACGCGAAATCGCCGAATTCCTTGTTGGAAGTATTGATGATATGGGTTACATCCGCAGAAGTGTTCCGGATATTGTAGACGACATGGCTTTTACTCAGGGAATTTATACTGATGAAGCAATGGTCGAAAAAATGCTTCATGTAATTCATGAATTGGAACCTTCGGGAGTTGGAGCGCGTGATTTACAGGAATGTTTATTACTGCAATTAAAGCACAAAACGCCAACCGAATATGTTGATTTAGCGATTGATATTATCGAAAATCAGTTTGATGCTTTTACGAAAAAGCATTACGATAAATTATTACAGAAATACAGCGTTTCGAACGAACAGCTTAAAAAAGCGATTCACGAAATTGAAAGACTAAACCCAAAACCGGGCGGCTCTTTTACAGGAAATAATAAAGTAACTGAAAATGTGGTTCCTGATTTCGCGATCAGAATTGTGGATGGCGAATTAGAGCTTACATTAAACGGACGAAATGCTCCTTCCCTGCACGTTTCTAAAGATTATCAGGAAATGATGCAGACGTATAAAGATTCTCGTGATAAATCGACGGCACAGAAAGATGCGGTTCAGTTTATCAAACAAAAATTGGATTCGGCTAAATGGTTTATCGATGCGATTAGACAGCGTCAGGAAACACTTTTTGTAACGATGAATGCGATTATGCATTATCAGGAAGAATTTTTCCTAGACGGCGACGAAACCAAACTAAAACCAATGATCTTAAAAGATATTGCCGATATGGTTGGTTTGGATATATCTACGATTTCACGTGTTGCAAACAGTAAATATGTGGAAACGCCATACGGGACAAAACTGATTAAAGAATTTTTCTCTGAAGCGATGAAAAATGATCAGGGTGAAGATGTTTCGACTTTAGAAATCAAAAAGATTCTTAAGAATACCATTGAAGAAGAAGATAAAAAGAAACCGCTTCCAGACGATCAATTGGCCGAAATCTTAAAAGAAAAAGGATATCCAATTGCGAGAAGAACCATTGCAAAATACCGCGAACAACTTGATATTCCGGTAGCGAGAATGAGAAAGAAAATTTAAGCTTTTCTTTTTATAAACCATATAAGAAATATAAGTTCATTTTAAAATAAAAGGCCCAATAAACCAAAGTTTATTGGGCCTTTTATTTTTTTCCCATAGCATATTCATTACTAAACTGGACTGAAGTCCATCTCTACAATATGGATCGAGCCGAAGGCTCTTTCAAAGTTCCGAAGGAACGAATTATTTTGTAGAGCTGGACTTCAGTCCAGTTTACATTAATTAAGATATTCATCATTCGATTAATCAAACGTTCCAATGGAACGTATACGTCACAAACCAAATATTTTTCTACCAATGAAACATTCCTACGGAATGAATAAGTTCTTTTAAAAACAAAAAACCCGGCAGATTTTAAAAATCTGTCGGGTTTATCAACTTGTAAAAGTTTAAATTATTTATATTGATCCGGTAAAATTTTCACCGTAAACAAAAATCCTTTCTTTTTGTCACTATAACTATAAATCAAAGTATAATCGTTATCTCTAAAAACCTGAAGTCCCGGATTTGCTTTTGCTGTACTTAAAAGACTTTTCTCAATTTCGTCCTGTATAACATTAACTTCGGCAGTTCCTTTTGCTACGTTCAACAATGTCAAATTATACTGAACAACTCTTTCTTCATGTAAACTAACACTGTCTAAACGAATGCCTTCCTGAATTTTTAACGGACAGCTTTTATTATATTTTTCAACTAATTCTGTTATTTCAGTGCTTACCTCATCTGCTTTTTCAGAAAGAAAAAATTGAAAAAAAACAGCTAAAGCCACCGCAATTCCAATCACAACTAATAGTAAGATATTCTGTTTTCTCATACTCTGCTTTTCTTGTATTGGTTATTAAAGTTAAATAGAATTTAGATTTATTTTTCCTGGTTTTTTTTCATCGCTTTAAAATAGGCTGCCCGACTCAGCGGCTCATATTCTTCGGTTTCGCCAAGCATTACCAATTTATCATTATCCGTTTTACGAAAACTATAATTCGCAAGATTTCCGGTTCTGGTGCAAACGGCGTGAACTTTCGTTACATATTCGGCAGTAGCCATAAGTGCCGGCATTGGTCCAAAAGGATTTCCTTTAAAATCCATATCAAGACCTGCAACTATCACACGAATTCCCTGATTAGCAAGATCATTACAAACTGTAACAATTTCATCATCAAAAAACTGAGCTTCGTCAATACCTATAACGTCACAGCCTTGTGCTAAAATAGCAATATTGGCTGCAGCCGGAACTGGCGTAGAACGAATTTCGTTGGCATCGTGAGATACCACCAATTCGTCATGATATCGGGTATCAATTGCGGGTTTAAAAATTTCGACTCTTTGTTTGGCAAACTGGGCGCGTTTTAATCTGCGGATTAATTCCTCGGTTTTACCCGAAAACATTGATCCACAAATAACTTCAATCCAACCAAATTGTTCTTTGTGATTTACTGTATTTTCGAGAAACATTTTGTATTTTTCTGCCTTTAAAAATGAATAGTTTTTATTACTTTGTACTGGTAATAAATCGACGTAAAAATGTGCTGTTTTACATTTTTTCAAAAGTAGAAAATTTTTATCAAATCAGGGATTGGCAGACGCTTATTAACAGAAATAAAAAATATCTTTAAAATATCTGTCCGTTTTCCTTAAGAATAAAGACATTCAAGCATCAAATACACTAAAATACCTTATTCACTATAATTTCAACAGTTATGAAAAAAAAATTGGAAGCCGATTTAATCAGCATTGCACATCGAATTTTAAAACTTAAAAATAAATCCGATATCAATCAATTATATCTTGAAACTCAGAAATTATACGAGAAATTAGCGATTTTAAAATTTGTCGATGAAAATTTTGACGAAGTAAAACCAACAATTAGCCACAGCGAAATTAGTTCTGAAATTGAAGCTATTTTTGAAAAAGAAGAAGTTCCAACAGAAACTATTACTGCTCCGGCTATTGTTGAAGAAGTTAAAGCTGAAGAAACTGTTGAAGTTCCAGTTGTGGAAGAAATTAAAGAAGAAGAAACTCCTGAACCTGCGATTATCGAAGATATAACAGCGGAAATTCCAGAAGAGCCAGTTACAGAAGCCGTTGAAGAAACAGCTGCAATACCTGTTGAAGAAAAAATAGAAGAGCCAATTGCTGCAGAAATTCCTCAGCCAGAAGTTGTAGAAGAAGTTGAAGAGGCAGAAGATTCAAAAAACAATCTTGAAGAACTTTCGTTTACGACTGTAAATAATTTAAAACCAATTCCGGATTTCAAACCTGCTTTTGAGTTAGATACAGAAGAAATTAAAGAAGAACCTAAAACAGAATCAAAAGGAACTCCAATTCCAATTGCATTTGAGGATTTCGGAATTAATTATGCTGATGCACAATTTGTAAAAGTGGACAGTTTTGAGCCTGTTTCTTCTTCAAACAATGATTTAAAAGAGAAAAAGAATATTGAAATCCCGGTTTTAGAAACTCCGAAAGAACCAAAATCAGTTTCTTTAAACGAAAAATTGGCAAAAGGTTTTCATATTGATTTGAACGATAGAATCGCTTTTACAAAAAATCTTTTCGGAAACAGTACAGAAGATTACAGTCGCGTTTTAAACCAATTATTAACTTTTGATTCTTATGTAGAAGCAAAGGATTTTATCGAAAACATGGTAAAACCGGATTATAATAATTGGGAAGGAAAAGACGATTATGCAGAACGTTTCCTTGGAATTATTGAAAAAAAATTCGCTTAGAAATAAAACACAGATTACACGAATTAACACGAATTTTTTCTTTTTGAAATTTTATTAGCATTTATAATCTGCGCCAATTCGTGTTTAAATTATTAAACTTAATATGTCAAAATTATATATCGTTCCAACGCCAATTGGCAATCTTGAAGACATGACTTTTAGAGCCATTCGGGTTTTGAAAGAAGTCGATTTGATTTTGGCTGAGGACACCCGAACAAGCGGAAAACTGCTAAAGCATTTTGAAATTGGCACGCACATGCACAGCCATCATATGCACAACGAGCACAAAACAACCGAAAATTTAATTGCACGTTTAAAAGCCGGCGAAACCATCGCTTTAATTTCAGACGCAGGAACTCCGGCAATTTCAGATCCGGGATTTTTGTTAACCCGCGCTTGTGTCGAAAATAAAATTGAAGTTGAATGTTTACCTGGGGCAACGGCTTTTGTTCCGGCTCTTGTAAACAGCGGACTCCCAAATGATAAATTTATTTTTGAAGGTTTCCTGCCTGATAAAAAAGGACGTCAGACTCGATTTTTGGCTTTAGCCGAAGAAACCCGAACGATGATTTTATATGTTTCTCCGCATAAATTAGTCAAAACTTTAAGTGAATTTATTCAATATTTTGGAGAAGACCGACAAGTTTGTGTTTCGAGAGAATTATCAAAATTACACGAAGAAAATGTACGCGGAACTGCCAAAGAAGTTCTGGCACATTTTGAAAAAACAGCACCGCGAGGCGAAATTGTCGTGGTCGTTGCCGGAAAAACAATAACAAAAGAACCGAAGAAAAGTAAATTTTCTAAAGACGAAGAAGAATAAAAAACAATATTAGCCACAGATTTCACAGATTAACACAGATTATATTTATGCTTGCCACGAATTACACCAATTATCACGAATTAAATTAGTGGAAATTCGTGCAATTTGTGGCAAAAAAAATCTTTTTAATCCTTTTTATCTGTGGCAAAAAAATCAAACATAATCATCATGAGCATACAAGCCTTTTTAGAAAAAGTAAAACAAACTCCAACTCAAATAACATTTCCTGAAACTATTGCAGTAATCGAAGAAAATTACAACTTTACGCCAACTGCTTTTCAAAACGGAACACAGCATAATGCTGCCGGAGAAAATTCAGGTTCTTGTAAATTATTTTCTTTTGCAAAACTGCAAAACTTAAGCAAAGAAGAAACTTTAGCGTGTTTTGGAGCTTTCTATTTTGAAGAAGTTTTAGGAGATCCAAACGGAACAAATCACCAAAATATTAGAAATTTCATCAACTTAGGCTGGGACGGAATTAAGTTTGAAGGAAATGCCTTGGAACTGAAATAAACACTAATACCTTTTTAAAATGAAGGAAAGATTAAAAGAAATCCCAATTATAATATTTCTGCTTATAATTGGCATTCCTTTGTGTATATTATTCTTTCCTGTAATTCTGATTTATTTGATATTTGAATTTTTTCAAAAAAAAGGATTCAAAAAAAGATATAGCAATTATTTAATATCGATCGAAGGAAAAAAATTCTTTTGTTACAACAATCGAAAAAACAATCATCATTATATCGAAAAAAATATTCTTCCAAATCTCACTAATGACATTGAACCAGTTTTTCTTGAAGGTAAACGAATTAGAAATGAAGATAACGGAGAATATCTTTCACATATGTTACTAAACGTTTCTAAACGAAAAGGATTTCCATATATAATTAAAATTAGCAATGGAAAAGCGTTAGACATATCAATAAACAATGAATTTCACAATTTCAAAAGTCAAAATAAAAATCCTGAAGATTTAATAGTTTTAATAAACGCCAGTTTTGAGAACCTAAAATCTGAAGTCTAAAATCTACAATTAAAAAATGCGTTGGACCATAAAACCAAAACCTTCTGAAGATAAAATCAAACATTTGGCGCAAGCCCTAAATGTAGAAGATTTTGTAGCAACACTTTTGATTCAGCGTGGCATTGATACATTTGAAGATGCCAAGAATTTCTTTCGTCCGTCATTAGAACATCTTCACGATCCATACTTGATGAAAGATATGGACAAAGCTGTTGCCCGAATAGAAAAGGCAATTGAAAATCAGGAAAACATATTAGTTTTTGGCGATTATGATGTTGACGGAACAACAGCAGTTTCTTTAGTTTCCTCTTATTTAAAATCGCACTATTCTCATATTGCCACTTACATTCCGGATCGCTATGACGAAGGTTATGGTATTTCGTATAAAGGAATTGACTATGCAGACGATAACGGAATTTCATTGATTATCGCGCTCGACTGCGGAATAAAATCAATCGATCATATTGCTTACGCGAAAGCAAAAAACATAGATTTCATTATTTGCGATCACCACAGACCTGGAGAATTTCTTCCGGATGCGGTTGCGATTTTAGATCCAAAAAGAGAAGATTGTTCCTATCCGTATGATGAATTATGCGGCTGCGGAGTTGGTTTTAAATTGATTCAGGCTTTAGGTCAAAATCGAAATGAAACTATCGAAGATTTGGTTCCCTATCTGGATTTGGTGGCTACGGCAATTGCTGCAGACATTGTTCCGATAACAGGAGAAAATCGTGTTTTGGCATATTTCGGTTTAAAAGTAATTAATAGCGAACCAAGACCGGGAATTAAAGCTCTGGTTCATCAGGTAAAAAAGAAAGTTTTAGATATTACCGATGTTGTTTTTATTATTTCTCCCCGAATTAATGCTGCCGGAAGAATCAAACATGGAAATCATGCAGTTGAATTATTAACCGAATTTGATTTTGAGCAAGCACAACAATTCGCCTCAGAAATTGAACAATACAACGCAGACCGAAAGGATTTAGATAAAAAAATCACGAAAGAAGCGTTTCAGCAAATTCTGGAAAATAAAGAAGAAGAACGTTTTTCTACTGTTGTTTTTCAGGAAGACTGGCACAAAGGCGTGATTGGGATTGTGGCTTCGAGATTAATTGAAACCTATTATCGTCCGACTTTGGTTTTTACTAAAAGCGGAGATAAATATGCCGCCTCTGCCCGATCTGTAAAAGGGTTTGATGTTTATAATGCACTCGATGCGTGTTCCCAACATTTGGAACAATTTGGAGGTCATATGTATGCCGCCGGAATGACTTTAAAAGCCGAAAATTATCAGCTTTTTAAAGAAGCTTTTGAGAAATGTGTACAGGAAACTATTTTACCTGAAATGCGAACTCCGGAAATAGAAATTGATGCTGAAATAAATTTCTCCGATATTACACCAAAACTGATTCGGATTTTAAAACAATTTGAGCCATTTGGTCCGCAGAATATGACGCCGGTTTTTATGACTTCAGATATAAAAGATACAGGTTACGCTAAAACACTGGGCGCTGAAGAAGAACATTTAAGACTTTTCGTTAAACAATCTAATTCCGACGGAATTGCTGCCATTGGCTTCGGACTCGGAAAGAAACTCAATATAGCACAAAATCAAAATCTGTTTCAATTGGCTTATACAATTGCCGAAAACGAATGGAACGGAACTATTTCAACACAGCTTATGCTGAAAGACATTAGAACAAATGACAACTAAATCAAACAAGCCAGATCCGTATCAGGCACTTCGTTACAGAGAATTCAACGTATTTTTATTACTTCGTTTCTGCATGGTTTTTGCCTGGGCAATGCAGTTTATCGTGATAGAATGGGAAGTTTACAGTTTAACTAAAAATCCGCTTTCGCTGGGAATTATTGGTTTAATGGAGGTTATTCCAGCTGTTTCGATGGCATTATTTGCGGGACATATTGTAGATCAAAAAGAAAAGAAAGGATTGCTGGTAAAATGTATTCTCGGATTTTCGGTAATTAGTTTTGGATTGTTTTTACTGACTTGGCCAAAAGTTGTGGGCGATTGGTCTCCAACTGTTATTTTATATTCCATTTATACTTTAGTCTTTTTAGGCGGATTAGTTAGAGCTTTTCTTGGCCCAACTATTTTCTCTCTTTTATCATTAATTATTCCTAAAAAAGCATATCCAAATGCTGCAACGTGGAGTAGTTCGGTTTGGCAAATCGGGGCCGTGATGGGGCCAGCATTGGCTGGATTCTCAATCAACTGGATTGGTGTTCACTGGTCAATGTGTCTGGTTTTCGGATTTTCTCTTCTTTCATTAGTTGCTTTATCACAAATCAGTACAAAACCAATCATAAATCCGAAGATTGGAGAATCGATAAAAGACAGTCTTACAGAAGGTTTAACTTTTGTTTTTAAAAATCAAATTGTTTTAGGTGCTTTATCGCTTGATATGATTGCTGTACTTTTTGGAGGCGCAGTAGCATTATTACCCGTTTTTGCGCAGGATATTTTAAAAGTAGGTCCTGAAGGATTTGGAATATTAAGAGCCGCGCCTGCAGTTGGATCTTTTATTACAATGCTCGTTTCTGCTTATGTGCCTTTATACAAAAATGCAGGAAAGAAACTTTTAGTCGCCATATTTGTTTTCGGATTATCGATCATCTTATTTGGTCTTTCTACGTCGCTCTGGCTTTCGGTTTTTGCTTTATTTTTAAGCGGACTTGCTGACGGAATTTCTGTAGTTATTCGCCAAACCATTTTACAGCTTAAAACTCCCGATCATATGCGCGGACGTGTTGGTGCTGTAAATTCAATTTTTGTTGGATCTTCTAATGAATTAGGTGCTTTTGAAAGTGGTGCAACTGCAAAATTGATGGGAACTGTTACTTCGGTAGTTTTTGGCGGAAGTATTACACTTTTGACTGTTTTAGGTTTTGGTTTTATATCACCTACCTTTAGAAATCTAGATCTTAAAAAAGATATGGATGATCATCATAATCAGGAGTAATGAAACAATTACTATTGACCATCTTTTTGATTAAATCCATTTTAATGAATGGACAAAATCTTTATATCAAAACATATGGAAACGAAAAGAATAAACCGCTAATTTTTATTCATGGAGGCCCAAGCGGCAACGCAACTTTATTTGAAGGAACAACAGCTCAAAATCTGGCTGATAAAGGTTTTTATGTTATTGCATACGACCGAAGAGGCGAAGGAAGATCTGCAGATCCTGATGCGAGGTTTACTTATGAAGAAGCTTTTCAGGATTTAAATTCAATCTATAAAAAATACCATTTAAAAAAAGCGGTTTTACTTAGCCACAGTTTTGGCGGTTTAGTTGCGACGCTTTATACAAATAAATATCCTCAGAATGTCAGCGCTTTGGTTTTGGCTGGAGCATTATTTTCTCAGCAGGAAACTTACGATCATATTTTAAATTCTATAAAGAAAATTCATGACGGCGATTCTAAAACACTAAATAAAATAGCTTACATAGAAAAACTAGATAAAAATTCTGCCGGATATAGAAAGCATTGTTTTGATCTCGCAAGTGATGAAAACTATTTTAAAATGCCAAAACCCACCAAGGCATCAAAAAAATTATATGCCGATTATGAAGCCGGAGAATTTTTTAAAACCAACATTCGGAACAAAAATGCGCCTTTGCTTTTTTACCAAAATGAAAAACAAAACAACATCGACAGCAGGCCTTTTTTAAAGAAAATTAAAGCCAAAGGAGTTCCAATTTACGCTATTTACGGAAAAGATGATGGCATTTTCTCTTCGGCGCAAATTACTTCAATTAAAGGGATTGTTGGCAAAAATCATTTTGCTTTCTTAGATAATTGCTCTCATTATTTATTTGTAGATCAACAAAATGAATTTCTTTCAAATGTTAAAAATTGGATAAAGTAGAGTTCAGTTTTAAGCTTATTTCATTTCTTTATTTAAAAATAACCGAATGAAATATACCACTACTCTATTTTTTCTCTTTTTATCTTTAGTAATTTATGCACAGGAAAATATAGTTTCAGGCGAAATAAAAGACTCTCAAAACAATTCGAGTTTAGAATATGTAAACATCGGAATTGCTGACAAAAATGTCGGTACAGTTTCGGACAGAAAAGGAAATTTTGTTTTAAAACTTAATGAGAAAGTAAGTCCAAATGATACTATTGTTTTCTCTCACATTGGTTTTGAAACCAAAAAAATACTGGTCCATCAATTATCAAGTTATAAAATTGTAACAATGGCTCCTTCTGAGAATACTCTAAAAGAAGTTGTTATAAAGTTTAAGGAACCTAAACCCAAACAATTTGGTCGAAGTTCAAAAGGGCTTGGACTTATGCATTTTAATTTTTTTTATGCGCTTGACAAAACGGTTGATGATCGTTTAAGTCGTGAAAGAGGGATGAAATTTAAAATAAAGAAAGACTGTAAAATCGAAGATCTTAATTTCAACATTACTTCAAATGAATTTAAATCGGTTAAATTCAGACTTAATTTCTATAAAGTTGAGAATGGTCTGCCTTCAAAAATCTTAATTGAAAAAGATATCATTTTTGAAGTAAAAGACAACAAACTTGGATTATTTACGGTCGATTTAAAACCTTATGATGTTTACCTGGATAAAGAAATGGGGGATATTGCGGTTACTATTCAATGGGTTGAAAGTATTAAATCTGATGAAAAAAGTAAATTCTTTTCTATCTCAACAGCTGCATCAGCCACAGAAACTAGTTTTTACAGAGAAAGAAACATGAGCAGCTGGTCTAAAAGCGGTCAGAGTTTGACTTTTTACCTCAACACAATGTGTCAATAATTTTTTATCATTTTTATGATTTTTTTATTTAGAATTAATATAAATAATATTTATATTTGTTGAAATAAAAGGATTTACGATGAGAGAAATAGAGAAGATATATCATAACAATTTTGGAATAGCCTTTTACTGGAAACAAAATAATCAAACCATTCTGGACAAAGTACAATTGGTTTTTAAAGAAACGGGCTTTTATTTTAGTTTATCAGAATTGAATCAGTTTTGTGATTTAATCGAAGACAGTATGATGGAAAATACTTGCTGCGAAGCTTGCGAAATGAAATATTCCTGCCATAAATTTTTATTAAAAACACCTTGCAATTCAATAGATCTTGCTGTTTCTATGACAGAATTAAAATCAATTAAAGATTTGGTTGAAGGTTCTTTATTTAAAATTGAATTAGATGAATATGTTTACGGAGCAGGTTTAAACTAGAAACATTCTAAATATTTTAACATCATTTTTTCATTATTCAAATATATTTTGATTGTATTCAAAATAAAGTATATTTACAACAATGAAAAAAATTGGCATTCTTTTTACCCTTGTTGTTTTATCAGTTTTCTTTACGAACTGCAGCAACAAATCTGATGAATATATTGATCCGCGCGGAACTGACTATGCCGGTTCTGAAAGCTGTATTCAATGTCATCAGGTTCAATACAACATGGCATTGCAGAGTTCTCACTTTAAAGCTACTGCTCCCGCAATTTCAGAAAATGTTTTAGGCGATTTTGACAAAGGCGATCATACTTTTATTTATGACAAAAACACCAAATTAGTCATGGAAAAACGCAACGATAGTCTTTATCAGGTTTTGTATAAAAACGGAAAAGAAGTCGAAGCGCATCGATTTGAAATTGTTTTCGGCGCTAAACATGCACAAACATCTGTATACTGGCGCAATAATAACACTTACGAATTACCTGTTACCTATTACAATTCTATACATAACTGGGCTACAAGTCCAGGATTTCCTGCTGATAAACCTTATTTTGATCGAATGGTGGTTAAGGATTGTTATGCGTGCCATGCATCAAATGCCAGCAGCAGAAGTGTGAATCAAAATTCTGAGGAGAAAAATTTTCTATCGATGGATGTTGAAGATATTATCGATAAAAAAACCATTGTTTACGGAATTGATTGTGAACGCTGCCATGGTCCTGCAAAGAAACATGTTGACTTTCATTTAAAAAACCCAAATGTAAAAGTGGCTAACAGCATTACAAGTTTTAAAACTTTAAACAGACAGCAAAAACTGGATGCCTGTGCACTTTGTCACGCCGGAAATGACGGAATGAAATTGAAATCGCGTTTTGAATTTAAACCGGGAGATAATTTATCTGAGTTTTTTCGTGAAACCAGAAGTATTAATGATACAGCCAATTTTGATGTTCACGGAAATCAGTTTCGTTTAATGGCGCAAAGCAAGTGTTTTATAAACAGCGAAAAAATGGATTGTATTACATGTCATAATCCGCATGAGAATGCTTCGAAAAACATGGCATCGTATTCTAAAATTTGTATGACTTGTCATCAGGGTTTAAAACACAACGAACAAACACTGAAAACAATGCCTGAGAAATTATTGGCAGATAATTGTGTAGAATGTCATATGCCGAAAAAATCGTCGAATGCGATTAGCTTTCAGCTTTCAAACAGCAAACAACTTTCGAATTATATCTTGAGAACACACAAAATTGGAATTTATCCAGCCAATAAAAAGTAATTACGATTCAAATTTTTGAAGTTCGAAAGTTTCGCCGTCAAAAACTCCGTAGGTAAAATAACCAATCCAGTCTCCTAAATTTACATAGTTTGAATCTTCTCCTACCGGAATAATCATAGGTAAATGGCGATGTCCGAAAATGAAATAATTGTAATGTTTGGTTTCTAGTTTACGCTTGGCGTACAAAACCAGCCATTCATTTTCTTCACCTAAAAACTTTACGTCTTCGTCACCAGAGATTAGTTTGTTTTTTACTGATAAATATTGCGCTAAACTTACGCCAACATCCGGATGAAGCCAGCGAAACAACCATTTTGAAAATGGATTTGTAAATACCTTTTTCATTCGTTTATACCCTTTGTCGCCAGGACCTTTTCCGTCTCCGTGACCAATCAAAAAGGTTTTTCCGTTAAACGTAAATTCTTTATTGTCGTGGTAAACCGGGATATTTAATTCGGTTTGAAAATAATCATTCATCCATAAATCATGATTCCCAACGAAAAAATAAATCGGAATTCCGCTGTCGCGAATTTCAGCCAGTTTTCCTAAAACACGAACAAAACCTTTTGGAACAACAGTTTTGTATTCGAACCAAAAATCAAATAAATCACCTAATAAAAAAATAGCTTCGGCATCTTCTTTAACTTTATCCAGCCAAGCCACAAATTTTTGCTCACGCGGCAGGCTCAACTCGGGAGTTGGCGCACCAAAATGTTGATCTGAAGCAAAATATATTTTTTTCATTTAGATTATTAGATATTTAGAATCTTAGACTTCTTAGATTATAATTTAGAAACTTTTGACTTTTGACTTTTTTACAAATTATCACTTGCGTACCATTCTGCAAATGAAGATTCTGTTTCCTGAAGTTTAAGTGAGAAAAGAGAAATTCCAGACGGAAGTCTTGCGATGATTCTTTCTGCAAAATCTACCACCATGTTTTCACTTGTTGGCTGATAATCAACCAAAATTACATGATGTCCGCGGTTTTTTAATTCATTTGCTAATTCGACATGCGGTGTTGTCTGGTTAAAAACAGTTGCATGATCAAACTGATCGACGATTTCTTCTTTTACAATTTTCTTTAGATCAGAAAAGTCAATCACCATTCCGAATTTCACATTAGACCTGTCAGTAATTGGCGAGCCAATAACGGTTACCGACAATTTATAACTGTGCCCGTGAACGTTCTTGCATTTTCCGTCGTAACCGTACAATGCATGTCCGGTTTCGAAACTAAATTGTTTTGTAATTCTGATATTACTCATCGATTTTTAATTTAAGGTTGCAAATTTACAAATTAATAACCGTTTTTGTCTCTTTTTTTGGCTCTGATATACATCCAGTAAGCAATTCCTACCAAAAACAGGAATGGAATAAATGATCCAATCAAAACTCCAATTTGATAACCGCTGTCTGGAGCGTTTTTAATTTTCTCTGCAACATCAACTTTCTGCAATAATGAAATTAGTTTCATTTAAGCTTATATTTATTGTTATTTTTTATTTAGCCACAGATTAAAAGGATTAATCGGATTATTAAAATCATTTTAATTTGTAGCAAAAATTATTTTTTAAATTGTCTCAAAGCATTTCTGCTAAAATCAGACAAAACTAATTTTCCTGTTATTGAAGCTCTTTCAATTAACAGAGATTCCCAATGTTCTGTGCCTTCCCAAATAATCTTTTTCATTTCCTGAAGTGCGTCCGGATTATAGGAACTTAATTTTTGGGCAAAATTCTGAACATCATTATCAAGATTGGCAGCATCACATAAAACAGAATATAGTCCTTTCTGAAAAGCCCAGTCAGCTGTTTTCCATTGCTCGGGAGCCAATGTCATTTCGGTCATAGCTGTTTTGCCAATTTTTCGGGAAACTGCCGGTTCGATCACAAAAGGTCCAATTCCGATAGCAAGTTCCGACAATTTCACATCACTTAGTAACGTTGCAAAAGTATAATCGCAAGCCGCAATAATACCTACACCTCCGCCAACTGCTTTTCCCTGAACGCGGCCAATAATCAATTTATTGCAATTACGCATTGCATTTAGCAAATGGGCAAAACCAGAGAAAAATTCTGTTCCTTGTTCTTCATTTTCGACTTGTAAAAGTTCATCAAATGAAGCTCCGGAACAAAAAGCTTTTGTGCCCTGACTTTTTAAAATGATAACCGAAACATTCTCGTTTCGGCTCAACTCATTAATTACTGTTGTTAATTGATCTAGTAATGCACGCGGAAAAGAATTACTTGCAGGATGCCCAAATTCTACTGTGGCAATTGTATCTTGAAAAGAAGTCTCTAAAGAGCCTTTTGTGTTTTCTGAACTCATAAAAATATTTTTAAATGTAAAGTTACGGTTTTGAAAAATATTTTGTCTGATAGGTTCCGAAATTTGTTTTTTGATAAATATTTGACTTTATTTGTTAACGCTTTGGGGGATTAGCTCATTTGGCTAGAGCGCTTGCCTGGCAGGCAAGAGGTGATCGGTTCGAATCCGATATTCTCCACGAAAAACAAAACCCTTGTAAATTCAGTTTTTACAAGGGTTTATTTTTTTATCCAACTCCAACATTTCAGCGCAATCTTGTCATTTCGACGAAAGGAGAAATCGCACTAGTATTTCCACACAGTTAATCGCTAATCTTTGTAGAGTTTCGAGTGCGATTTCTCCTTTCGTCGAAATGACAAACTGCATCCAATATCTTAAAATAATTTACTTTTCATTCGCCGAATCTTCAGCATCAACTCTGTCTTTTTCTGCTTTTTTGAAATCATTATTCAGCAAATCGGTAAGTTTCTTTTTTTCCTTTTGATTTTTTCTAATTGTCAGCACAACCAAAATAATAATCAAAACGGCTACAACTCCTATTACAACCCAATTAATTTCCATAATCTTAAATTTTAATTAAAAGTAAAGATTTAATCTACACGCCATATTATCAAAATGTTAAGCATTATTTTTTGAACTTCATTTTAAACCCGTAAGCTAGAAAAAGGTATCTTTTCTATTGAGGTCAGAAAAGAAAGCTTTTTGTTTTGTGAAAACTTTTTTTACATTTATAATCGGTAATCACAATCAATTATAAACTTAAAAAGCACATTTAAATACCACGTTTATGAATATTAAATTACAAACATTACTCGCCGCGACAGCTTTACTATTTTTTTCTTGTAACGATAAAAAAACCATAGAAGACAAAGAAATACCCGCAATTGACAAAACTGCAACGGTAGAAAATGACACAATCCAAGAGGATTCTGCTCCCAGAAAAGAAAGTATCAATTTATTTACAATTATGCCTAAAGACAGCAGTGATATTGCTTTTGTTTCTCTTTCGGACATATACCCAATTGGCGACGAAAAAGATACGCTTGCTTTGCCTAATCTTGAAAAAATTGGAAAAGACAATGCTGAATATTTTACGTTTGATAAAATCTACAGAAAAAGATTTTTATCTAAAACCAATATCTCGGAAAACGATTCTGTTTTCGTATTAGATTATGCCAAAAACAAACTAGCTTCTTTTGCCGTAAAAAATCTAAAAACGGCTGCGTTGCTAAACGGTTATTCTTCTGGCGAAGATTGGCCTTATCACAACTATGATTACATGATTGGCTTCGAAATCAATAAAAAATACTTGAACGGTTTTAGCGAATATTATAGAGATGCTCTAGTGTATGTTGGTAAAGAAAATCCGTTTTCAAAAGAACGTTTAAAGCCAATTGCATGGAAAAAAATTGCAAAAAAAGACTATCCGGCTAAAACATTGAAAAATGAAGACCGCACTTTATTAAAAAACACAGTATCAGGCAATACCTATTTATTTAAAACAAACAGTTATAATTATTTTCTACAAGACTATCTCGATAATCATAAAATAATTTATGCCAGACGTCTTTTAGTTGCCGATTCTAAAACCAAAGATATTATTATCGAAAAACTCTACAGCCAAAGCGAAGGCACCTCTCCTGCTCCGCTTAATTATGAAGATGGACCCGATGCAAACCAATGGACAGGAAAACTTTTTAAAGACAAACCACAAGTAGTTTTTGGCTTTTTGTATGAATCATTTGGATGTCCGGGAATTTCAATTATCGACAAATCAAACGAAGAAATTTATCTGCAGTGCGATAATCGTCATTAATAAATAGTACTAATTTTTAGAAATAAATATGGAACAAATAAAAACACGCATTGCTGCTTGTGAACTTGAATATGATGAAATAAAAGAATCGTCTCCAGCTTCAGACGAAGAAATAAAAAGCTTAAGTGCTCATTTTTCGCAGCCTTTACCAAAAGAATTAATTGCGTTTTATAAAACAGTTGGCGGAATCGAATCTGATGAAATATTCAGCATTTTTTCTCCAGAAAATCTTTTGGAACAAATTCAAAAAAGATCAAATCTTGCAAATAATTCTACAGGAATTATCGATATGATTATTGCATTTTGGGGAAATGACCGACCAGAATTTCAGGAATATGAATTTCTTACCGAAGAACAGACTCAAAAAATAAACGAAACTTTTCCTTGTATTGGCTGGATAATGTCAGAAGAAGATATTAATGAAAGCGGCGAATATATTATTTTCGACAAAAACGGAAACTTCACTAATATTTATTGCCATCAGGATAGTATTGACGATACCGCGAATCAATTACTTGAATTGCTGGAATCTGGTATTTCGGAAAGAACTTTAGAAGATGTTCTGGAAGAACTTTTTGAACGTGCCGAAGGAAATTTAAGCCGATGGGATTAAACCATTAATTAATTTTTCTAATCAAAATAGTAATAAACGAAAATCTAGATCATGTCTGAATTAAGCTCATTATATTGTAAAGTAAAAATCACAAAACCACAGCTTGAAAAGTTTTTAAACAGCCCGCTCGAAGATCCGGAATTAAATAAAAACTGGATCGATTGGTGGAACAGCCGCAAAATGTACTCAAAAATGGAATTAACTCCAGAATTACTGCGTACTTATAACGATGATACCAATGAAGAAGTTATTGACGGCTGGATTGATTATCCCGAAGCAATGGCTTTTTCAGATTATGATGAAGCTGCCGAAGAATGGCATTGGGGAATGATGTTTTTCAGCCAGAATTTTACAGAAATGATCCCCATGTTTGCTTTTATCATAAGCTTGGAAAAATACGTGATTGAAAGTACAGAAAACCAAGCAATTGTTTTTCCTTTCTTTTGGGGAGATGATGCTGTTCATGTTTATATTTATTTTGAAGATGGAAAAGCGATATTGAGTCCAAAAGCGCAGACTTTGAAAGATGTAAATCCGAAGTTTATAGAACAGACGAAAGATTTTCTCAACAAAAAATGGGATCAGATGGCGAAAGAAATGGATTTAGATAATTTGGATTAATGCATTTATGTATTTCGTTAAATTAAGTTATTATTATATACTTCAAACATAATCAAATGAAATTTTTCAAAAAGAAATCAATTCAAAATGAGAATAATTTTGATGACTTTCCTCCAATCGGAGGGCTTATGGTTTCTAAAATGGTTCTAGACAAAAATATGAAACCTCGATTTTTGTATCGTGAAAAAAGAACACGTCCCGAAGACAGCGGCTGGAGAGTTTTTACAGGATTTGAATCAGAAGAATACACTGACAATCCTGACAACAGCGGCATATATAATCCTTCTACCATTTTAAAAATTGACCCTTCGCTTAAAGATATCTTATTAAAAGGAATTGGTTCTGTTTATGAAAGATTAAGTGATGATTCTGGATGGTATAAAGTCACTGATTTTGATTTGGAAGATGATTATATGACTACTCACAAATTAACAGAAGAATGGACAATTGAAATCAACAACCTCTTTGAAAGAACAATTGAAGAAGATGGAACTTTATATTATACAACAGGAGACAAATCTATTAGGTTAATTATATGGAATTTACAAAAAAAGAAAGACGAACTTTATGAGGAATGCAAACATGATATTACTAATCGAGATGAAACTTTTTCTAAAACATTAGATCAATTTGAATTTTCCGATAGTCAAGTTTCAAGAATAGGATATCTGATACAAGAAAATGACGAAGAAAAAATATATAATGTACTTTTTGGTTTTACTATAATTGATAAAGAAGTACTTCAAACCGCTTTTTATTTTGATGAGGAAGAAGATTTCGATTGGGCAATCAATACATGGAAAAATATAAAATTACAAACATTGTAACATTTGAAACTGTAAATATAATCCCTACGGGATATTTTTTGGGACGCGTTTACATTATATCTACCGATATGTAACTCCTAACGGAGTATTTCGCAACAATTAAATCGGCAGAAAATATTGGTAGAATTTTGTGTATGATATCTATCATTAAAATCTAATTTTAAAAACTCCGTTAGGAGTTACATATCGGTAGAAAAAAATATTACACGCATACATTTTGTCCCGTAGGGACTTTATAAATTTTGATAACACAAATTTGTAATTCTCATGTACAAATTAAATGCAATAGAATATTACTTATTTTTTTGCCTATCAATAAAGAAAAAAAGTGATGCTCCAAATAAACTGACTGAAAGAATCAGTATTCTTATTGCAACAAGTTTTACATCTACATAACCTCTAAAATATCTAATTTCAAAGGCATTAGTGCTAACAAACTGTACCATGCAATAAATAAAAAAAAGGGCAAAAATTAAGGACAATATTTTATATATGAATCGGTTGTTCATTATTTTATATTAATTTGAGAGATATTTAAACATCTGCTTTGTCATTGTTAAATTCCTCAATTATTTTCGCTTCCTTTATTTTCTTTTTTTCTTCTTTCCTTTTCCTTTTTTCTTCAACAACAATTTTTGCATGCTGACGATTTATATTAAAAGCCCAAATAAAACAAATGAACCACCCCAATATTGTCCAGGCGACAAGTATATTTAAGATTAATAGATATTTACTATTTCTCTTTTTCCAGCAAATTATTGTTGGTATAAAATAAACAAACAGAACAACCATTCCGGCCATTAATTTTCCAACTGTTATATCGTTGTTTTCGAACGGAAGGCTGCTTTCACCAATTTGCATACCATGAACAAATATGGTAGAAATTAAAGCTGTAACAATAAAAATATTCTTTCTTTTCATTTATTTTAACTGCAAATATTACCTCAACAAAAACCCCATTCGAATCGACCCAAAAAAGTACCCCGTATTCGTATCATTAACATCGCCTTCTAATTCCCTTCCGCGATAAATAAAAGAATACGACATATTGAAGTTATTGTGTCGGTATTTTAAACCAAACTCGGCATTAAAACGAAGCGGAACCAAATCGAAAGTTATCGGACTTGTATCATTAAACATACTTCCTTCGATTGTGGCATCATAAAACTGATAATTAACGCTCGGCATGGCGTAGAAATAAAACTCTCTAATATTTGGCTGCGCATTTGCACTTACCGAAGCATCGTGAAGATTGGAATCGTAAATTGGAGTCAGTCTCTTAAAACCAATTCGGGTTAAAAATCCCGTTGAAACTCCTGTAAAAATAGTTCCCAAATTTGCTTCAGACTGAAAATGAAGATCTATAAAATCGTTATGTTTCGATGGAAATAATTTCTTCGAATACATAACGTGCGCCTGAACCGCCAAAGCATTATGAAGCTGATTGTCCCACCCGTAAACTGTTTTATAGCCAATAAGTTTATGAAAACCTTCCTGCGTTTCTTCTCCAAAAGCATTCGGCCCCATATATCCCAATTGAAAATCCGTTTTTAAAACCGATTCACTTTGGTAGAAAAAGCTTTTTCCGGCTTCTGCAAAAAGATATCCCGTAAAAGGACGATCGTTTACATCAACCGCTTCTTTATTAATAAATCTCGGATTGTAGATATATTGCCCAATCCTGAATTCGGTTATTTTTTTATTGATTTTCTCGTTTTCATTCTTAGATAAAAACCGATAAAAAATCTCCAAACCATTGGTATAATACATGTCGTTTTTAGACGAAGTATATAAATCATTGTCGGTTATAAAACCTATTTCTTTAGTTTTTCCTTGTCCAAAAGTTAACGTTGAAGTCAAAATCAGAAAAGCAAAAAATGCTTTTTTATTTCCCATCCCCGCTATAATTGATTTTCCCTACGTAACGCATCTCGCGCACAATTCTTTCTTTTCTTCTGTTAATATAACTTGACGAACCTGTAGCTTTAAATTTTCTCGGATTTGGTAAAATTGCCGCAATTCCCGCAGCCTGCATTGGTGTTAAACTCGAAGCATCTCGACGATACCAATGTTCTGTCGCCGCATACGCGCCGTAAACTCCATCGCCCATTTCGATACTATTTAGGTAAACTTCCATAATACGTTCTTTACCCCAAATAATCTCAATTAAAACAGTAAAATAAGCTTCAAGACCTTTACGGAAATAACTTTTTCCCTGCCATAAAAAGACATTTTTTGCCGTTTGTTGCGAAATTGTACTTCCACCTCGAATTCTGCGTCCGCGTTCGTTGCTTTTATAGGCTTTTTGCAATGCTTTAAAATCAAAACCATTATGCGTTAAAAAAGTTCCGTCTTCACTTGCGATTACTGCTTTTTGTAAATTCATCGAGATTTTATCAATTGGTTCCCAATCGTGATCAAAATAAACTTCTTTTCCGTCCATTTTATTTTCGATGGCACGAATAAGCATTAAAGGCGTAAAAGGCACGGGAACGTATTTAAAAAAGATAACCGATCCTATCGAAATTCCGAAAAACCACAACATAGTTTTGATCAAAAACCATTTTACTTTTTCTCCAAAAGAACGGTTTGATTTCTTCCCAGACGTTTTTGGTTTTGGTTTACTTCCGGTTGTTGTTTTTTTTGGTGCTGGTTTCTTCGCTGCTGCCATTATATTAAATCTGCTAATTCGGTTTTACGAAATTTATTTTTTACGCCTTTCAGTAAAATTATTTTTTCATTACTTTGAAAGATTCTTTTTTATCATCTTTTGTCAAAACAATCAGATAAAGACCTGTTACATAGTGTTTAAAATCAATAACGACTTTTGAATCTGAATATTTTTTACTGCTTAATAATTGTCCATTTAAATTATAGATTTCAACATTCGAAATTATCGAATTGCCTTCGATATTTAAAACACTTTCAACTGGGTTTGGGTAATATTTGAAATTTTGGTATTCATTTTCTTTAACGGCCAGAGTGGCAGTCTGGTTAAAAATAAGATTATCTACAAAAGCATTATCTCCAGAATCTGACTTACCAATATGCTGTAACGAGATTCGAATATCTGAACCTACATAAGGTGTAAGGTCAAACAAATATGTTTCGTATGTATCACTGCTGCTTGTTGACGGCTGAATTACGTCTCCAAAAACATTTCCATTTATCACTACCCTAAACATAGATTCTTTGTTTGAATTAACGAAAGTCTGTCTTAAATCAAAACGCATAAACAAACTGCTCGTATTCTTTGCATCTAATTTCATGTTTATTTTTGAAATACTGCTTGGATTAGATTCCCAAACAACATCATCTGGTGCACTTATTTTTTTAGTAGTACTTGGAGGATTTTTCCATTCGCCTCGACCATTTCCTCTTAATATTACAACTTTATTGTCTGAATTAAGAGGGTCGATTTCTACTTTCGAACTGTTATCCGAAGATCCTTCTAAAATTACAGCATCAGAAACTGTATCAAAATTATACTTCGTAACTTCTACATTTCCATTAACAGTGTTTGTATATCCTTCTTTTAATTCAAGATTATCAGTAATAAAATCTGTACCGCTAAACTCAGAAGAACTTAATAAAAAACTATAATCTCCAGAAATAATAGGTGTAAAATAATAGATGTAATCATTATAATTGTACTCGGTCATTCTTTTCCCTATAGCTCCTAATGTAGTATCCATATTGTAGATATTTTGTCCTCTTCCTGCAGTCACGCCTATCCCTTGTGTATGGAATTCATAACTGCTTCTTGCTTTTAGACTAAACTTATAAGTTGTACCGGCAACTAAACTAAACATTGGAGAAAACACTTGAAGCTGACTACTTTTTAAATACAAATAATTCGTATCATCAAATCCTGATCTCATATATTCCGGACTAAAGTAATAAGTGCTGGCAACGGATTTATTTTCAAGTATAACATTACCTTTAAGCAGTTTGAAACCATCCGGAACTATATTTGCTCCGTATGAACTTAGATTATCAAATTTTTCGAGCCAAGGCACTGTTTTAATTTCTGAGGTTGTTTCCATTTTTCTTGGCCCAACCACAATTGAATTTCCATCAGAACATGTTGTTGTAAAATAAAAATCGTAAGCGTTTACTGTTTGTAAATTTGAAACCTTTATACCATTTGAATTTGCATTTAAAATCGTTCCTGTTCCAGGAATAAACCCTCTAGAACCGTACTCAACCTTAACATTTTGAGGCACTTTATTTTTAGAAGTCCAATTTATTTGTACTGAATTACTGCTGTTGTCTGAAAACACAATATTTATCGGTTCGTAACAAGAAAATGCTTCGCCGTAATGTATATCATCTATTAAAACAGTATTAGAAACCGATGATTGTGCTGGATCATCTAAATGTTTAAACATTATATGTTTATTTTCACCTTTATATTCAGAAAAATCTATATCGAATTCTTTTCCATATTTAGGCAGATCCTTTAATTCCTGAATAGTTATCGTTTTATAAGGTTCAAACGTAGATAAATCAAGAGGATTTTTTATAGTTCCGATAACTAAATCGCCTGAATTCGAATTAGGTTGGTAATTAAGCCAAAATTTTATCTTTTTATTACTATCAAAATCTTCTAAATAAGGGGATATTAAATAGGCATCTGCTTCTTTATTTTGTAAATAAAAAACATAAGGTGTACTGTTAATATTATATACACTATATTCACTAAGCTGCGAGTAAATTGGTTCACTTCGTGTCCAGCAAAAGTTTGGAATTTCAAAAAAGTTTGGCTTATAACTGTCAAAATTCTCATCAAAAGGAGCTGATTTTGTACAGCCTATTTTAAAAGCATATTTATCACTCCATTTTCCTGCCATGTTTTCTTCACAATAGGCTCTAACTCTGTATTCATATATACCTGCATTTAAACCTTCTACATTAAATGGATTTGTTTTCACGCTGATTACAGTTCCAGTTCCTTCTGCAAAACCTTTTAATCCGTATTCTATATCCCAGCTGTATGATTGTTTCTTAACATTATTATCTTTCCAGTCTAATGCTGCGCTCATTTCTCCAGATTGTCTTGCTCCTAAATTACTTGGTCTTGGACAATCATTTTCCGAGTACGCAAAATCGTCTATGAAGAAACCAGTCAATCTCTGATTAGTTATACTTTGTTTAAAACCTATAAACTTGTCGGTTCCAAAATAATTAGAAAAATCGACCTCATAATTTAACCATTTGCTTTTATCTGCATTTGAAATTTTAATTGTTTGATAAGCTTTAAAAGTAGTATAGTCTTCAGGATCAGAAAGAGTTCCGATAATAAGTTCTACAGGACTATCATTAATCTGCGTTGATGTAAACATCCAAAAATTAATTTTTTTATAATTATCAAAGTCTTTTAATCTTGGAGACACAAGAACAACGCGGTCTGTTTTTTCTCCGGGACCCGGAGGATAAACTACATCTAATTGATTTGTAAGCAGAATCGAATTTGAACCACTATGAACCGTTCCAGGACCTCCGGAAGTAGCTGTATTTACTTTTATAAAACTGCTTTTTTGGTAGTATCTTAAATTAAAATAAGGTGTAATTCGAGTCCAGCATCCATTTTTGTCAAAAATTGTGTTTTCAAAGTCATCATTGAAACCTGCCGTTATACCTAAACATTTTGTTCTGAAATAACCTTTATCTGACCAGTCACTATAACCTGCACCACATTTCGCACGAACATAAAAATCATATTCCGTCGCATCTAAAAGTGACTGCGTTAATGTAATAGTAGAAGAAGAAGCATTTACCAAAATCCCATTTCCGTGAACAAATCCTTTTGGTCCATATTCTACCTGCCATTCAGAAGCCGGTTTATAACTTTCCCATTTAACCGTTGCAAAGTCATAATCAAAATCAACAGTAACAGGATTAATCGGTTCTACACAAGAAGGCGCTTTTTCATAGATAAAATCATCGATACTAAAATTAGAATTAGTCTCATTATTGTATCTGATAGCGATATAATGATGATTGTTGCTTTTTAAATAATTATCTAAATAAATGGTATGTTCTTTCCAAAGAGATAATTTATTTGGATTACTAAGCTCATTCATTTCTGATGGCAGAATGTTTTTTAACGGAATAAAAGTTGTCTGGTCTTTTGGGTCAGACATTGTACCAATAGTCAACGATGAATTATTGTAAGTATCTTCACCACTATAGGCTAAAAGACTAAATTTAATTCTCTTATCTGCATCTAAATCTGCAATATAAGGAGTAATAAGATAGGCCTTATCAACATTTAATTTTGATACAAATTTAGCAAACGCTATTGCTGTTTGTCCCGTTTTAGGGGCTGGCTGTGAGTTCCACCCGGTATTCTCTAAATTAGTTTGAACCAAACAATTATTGGCAATAATACTCCAGCAAGGATCGACATATTTTGCTACTTCAAAAGAAGTACTGTAACTTCCTGAAATAACGGTACACGGTGTTTTAAAACTAATTGTTTGGGTCCAATTCGAAAACAAATCATCAATACAATTAGCACGCACTTTTACCTCATAGTCTGTATTTCCAACTAAATTATTTAAAACAAATGGACTACTTTGAATATTAAAAGTTTCTGTAGTATGTTTTACAACATTAGTCAAACTAACCTCAAAATTATTCTGATTTTGGGAATCAAAACTTATCTTAATCGAATTTTCCTTAATATCTGTTACAGCAAAATTAGACTGATCATAACAGTTCGCAGCCGTTTCATAACTAAAATCATCTAAACGAACACTTGGACTGTTCGCTCCGTAATACTTGCTTTTAAATAAAAATACGATGTATTCATCATTACTTTTATAATTGTTAAAGTAAATAGTATGCTGCTGCCAACCGCTACCTGTTTTAACCTCGGCCGGGGCAAGCAGGTGAAAAGTACTTAAATCATTTGGATTTGTCATTGTTCCAATCAGCAGTTCACCACTCGGTCCATAATTATTAGTCCAGAATTTTATTTTTCTGTTAGTTGCTATATCATTGAACTTAGGAGATACAAATGCTACATGCGAACCTTCTTGATAATTATAATTTGACATAAAAACTGCTGATCCCGCCTCATTTGAAGCACTGTGATTATCATAGTTGGATATAGAAATCCCTGCGTCACTTGAGCTGTTTTTATAAATCAATCCCCTCCATTCTAAATTTGTTACTGATTTATCATTAAAATTTGTTGAATAACCAACTGAAAAAACTTTATCACTTGTGGCAAATATTGTTTTAATTTGTGACCAGTCTGTCCAGGCAAACCCAGAAAGATCATCTAAAAGATATTGTTGCCTTACCCTGAAATCATATCCAATTAGAGGATTTGTTAAAGTAAAACGATAAAAGTTAATACCTGTTCCTGAAACAGTTATAACTTTACCTTGGCCGGGCTTAAACCCTTGTGGACCATATTCAAATAGCCATTGATTTGTTTTGTAAACATTATAATCATGATATTCAACCAAAACCTCACCGGTCAGCGAAACCGTAACATCAAAATTTGCATCGGCAAAATTTGATTCTGTTTTATGGTTAGCATGAGTAAAAAGAAAATTAAAAAAAGAAAACAGAACAATAAAAGTAGTTTTTTGCATGTTTGGCTCTTGTATTGGTTAGTTGTTTTTGGTGGTATTATTTATATTAAATCTGCTAATTCTGTTCCTACTAAACTGCCTATTGCGACTCCCATTCCGCCTAAACGTACTCCACAAAACACGTTTTCAGACAATTGAGAAACAACAGGATTCTTACTATTTCCAATTCCCATAATACCGCTCCAACGGTGCGCAATCTGGAAATCCTGATTTGGTAAAATTACATTTTTCAGCAACTCTTCCAATTTATTTTGAACAATTTCTGTCTGACCAAATTCGGTTGTTGTTTCTGTTTCAAAATCTAGGTTTCGGCCTCCGCCAAATAAAATCCGGTCGCCAATATTTCTGAAATAATAATAACCTCGGTCTAAATGAAAAGTACCTTTTATATCCAGATTTTTAATAGGTTCTGTAATTAAAACTTGAGCACGCGCGGGTTTCACCGCTCCGTTTGTCAAAGTATTTGCAAAACCATTTGTGGCAAAAAGTAATTTATTAGTTTTAAAACTAAAATCGTTCAGCACCACTTCAACATGGTTTCCAGCATCAGCATAAGAAGTTACGGTTTGCTGATTCAGGATTAAAATATCTGCCGAAACCGCTTGCTTCAATAATTCCTGCATCATATTTCCGGTATCAATTTGCGCTTCAAACGGATTAAAAATTAAATAATCCTGAATATTTCCAAATCCAAAACGGTCGGTTTCTTTAGAAAAAACATCGGCTTTAAAAAGCGGTTTTAAAATTTCATTTATAAAATGCAGTTTCGAAATACATTCACTAAACCCAAATTCATCTTCTTTCAAAAACAATTCATATCCGCCGTGAGGTTTAAAATCAATTGCCTGATCTCCTAATCTTTTTCGGAGTAACTGCAAACCTTTCCAGCGTTTTTCGATAAGTGCGACAACATCTTCTTCTGAATGTGTTTTTAAATCATCTAAAATTTCAGAAAGACTTCCGAAACAGGCAAAACCGGCATTTTTTGTACTCGCGCCCTGTGGCAGCATTCCTCTTTCGAGAACCAAAATTTTCGCAGCAGGAAATCTTTCGCGTAAGCGTAAAGCACTATGCAGGCCAACGATACCGCTGCCCACAATTGTATAATCAATATCTGTGAACCAGTTTTTTAGTTCCCAATAACTAAATTCCATTTTTAGACTTTTTTATAAAAATAATGATTTTTTTGAACCATATAAGTAATATAAGTTCATTTAAATTTAGTTTTAAAACATTTAATTTTTAAACCAACCATTAAGAGATTAAGTTATATTAAGCGTTGCTTTCTTAATTTAATTTAACTTAATCTCTTAATGTAAAAAAAAGAAAAAACATTGATAATGTTTAAATGAAATTACATTACTTATATGGTTTAACCCTTTTTAACATTTTGTTGCAAAATTATATTCGTATTTTTAGCGCACAAAAAAATAGAATTTTTATTATGAAAAAAGTATTATTAACAACCTTAATAATGATGAGTTTAAACGCTATCGGGCAGAATGTTATGTCTCCGGAATTGTTATGGAAATTAGGCAGAGTTACTCCGCTTGGAATTTCTAAAGATGCAAAAAATGTAGTTTTTAAGGTTTCAACGCCTTCTGTAGAAGAAAACAAATCGCATTCTAAATTTTATACTATTCCTGTAAACGGAGGAAATGCAGTTGAAATTAAAGATACTAAAGACGTTTTAGCAGATAAAAATGTTTCGCCAGACGGAAAATATTTAGTTTATAATGAAGAAGTAAAAATCGACAATGTTTTAGGCAAAGATTTTTATCCGAAGTTAGATAAATCTGATGCTCAAATTTATGATGGTTTAGATTATCGTCATTGGGATACTTGGAACGAAGGAAAATTTAATCATGTTTTTTATAAAGAAAACAAAGACGGCGCAAAAGGAATCGACATCTTAAAAGGTGAAACTTTTGATTCTCCGCAGAAACCTTTTGGCGGTGACGAAGATTATATCTGGTCGCCAGACAGCAAAAGTATTTTTTATGTGTGCAAGAAAAAAGCAGGAACGGCTTATGCAGTTTCTACAAACACGAATATTTATGAGTACAATTTAGAGACTCAAAAAACAACGAATAAAACCGAAGATAATTTAGGTTACGATACGGCTCCACAATTTTCTCCAACAGGAAATTTATCTTGGCTGCAAATGAAACGTGACGGTTACGAGTCGGACAAAAACGATATTATTGTTGAGTTTAAAGGAATCAAAACGAACTTAACAGCAAATTGGGACGGAACTGTAGATAATTTTATCTGGAGTAAAGACGGAAAAACGGTATTTTTTGTTGCGCCTATTGACGGAACAAAACAACTTTTCTCTGTTAATTTTCCGGGTTTAACTAAAATCGCGATTCAAGTTCGTCAGTTAACAAATGGTGATTTTGACGTAAATGATTTAGTTGGTTTTTCTGGAGATGATATCATCGTTACGAGAACAGATATGAATCATGCTGGTGAGATTTTTTCTTTTAATTTGAAGAAAAACACTTGGAAACAATTATCTAACGTAAATACTGAAACGTATAAAACTTTAGCATTAAGCAAAACAGAAAAACGTTACGTTACGACAACCGACGGTAAAAAAATGTTAGTTTGGGTTATTTTACCTCCAAACTTTGATGCTTCTAAAAAATACCCAACTTTATTGTTCTGTCAAGGCGGACCACAAAGTGCGTTGACACAATCGTATTCTTTCCGTTGGAATTTCTCTTTAATGGCGGCAAAAGGTTATGTAGTTGTGGCACCAAACCGTCGCGGTATGCCGGGACATGGTGTTGAGTGGAACGAACAAATTAGTAAAGACTGGGGCGGACAAGTTATGGACGATTACCTTTCTGCAATTGATGATGTTGCAAAAGAAAGTTATGTTGACAAAAGCCGTTTAGGATGTGTTGGAGCAAGCTACGGTGGATATTCTGTATTTTATTTAGCCGGAATTCACAAAAACCGTTTTAAAACTTTTATCGCTCACGATGGTGTTTTCAATACTGTTTCAATGTTAGGGACAACTGAGGAAGTTTTCTTTAACAACTGGGATTTTGGCGGTGCTTATTGGGAAAAAGATAATGCTGTGGCTCAAAAAGCTTACACTACTTTTAATCCGGCAACTTTGGTTCAGAACTGGAACAAACCAATTTTGATTTTCCAGGGAGGAAAAGATTTCCGTGTGCCAATTGGACAAGGACAAGAAGCTTTCCAAGCGGCGCAGTTGAGAGGAATCAAAAGCCGTTTTGTGTATTTCCCAGATGAAAATCACTGGGTTTTAAAACCTCAAAATGCTCAGGTTTGGCAAGGCGAATTTTTTAAATGGCTGAACGAAACGCTATAATCATAAAATTAAAATAAACTTAACCGCAGTATTATTTATATAATCTGCGGTTATTTTATTTTTAAAACCTTTGAATTATGTAAATATTTGATTTGCATTTACTTTTCTTAAATGGAAATTTTAAATAAATTGCAGGGAATTGTAATTTTAGTAAACTTCGTAAACGCCAAATAAACACTATGGAAAGCAAAAAAAGTTATACAGCACTTAAGGTTTTATTCAGTTATGTTGCATTGCTTGCTTTGGTGGTTACTGTGGGATGGTTTCTATATTCTGAAAATGTGGTTTACAACAAACTCGAAGACAAAATTGCCCAAGAAAAAACCAAAATTCTCCGCGTAAGTAAATTGTTTTCGAATGTTTATAAAACAGAAAGTTTAGCGAGAAAAACAATTCAAACCAATTCTGAAACTGATTTTAAAAGTTATCTTATTGAAACCGATTCTTTAAAAGCCAGAATTGATACTTTAAAACAAATCGTTACTACAGAATATCAGAAAGTTTTATTAGATAGTGTAAATTATTTACTGTCTGAAAAAACAGAAAATATCCGACAATTAAAAACGATAAAAAACAAAGCTGAAGATGAAGTTTCGGTCAATAACGCTATTGACGAAATTACCAAAATGGAGTTTAATCTTCGAAAACTGGAACTTCAGGATTTTACCAAAAATCCAAATGACTTAGGAAGTTATCAGCGTAACGTACTTCAGAAATATGTGGATTATTTAAATCAGAATATTCCAGATGACAGTACAAATACGTTGAGTAAAAAAGCTTCGGATTCAATTTTGGCCAATTCTAAAAAACTGCTTAGCAACGTAAAAGAAAAAGCCGAAAAGAAAAAAGAAACGCTGAATTTTGAGGAAAATAAATTACTGAAAAACGAAATTGCCATTTCGGAACAGCTTCGAAAAGTACTTCGAATTATCGAAAGGGAAATTATCATCAATTCGATAAAAAACAATTCTTTAAAAGAAAAATCACTTAAAAAAGTCAACGAGATTGTAACGGCTTCGGCTATTGCGGGTTTAATTTTGACTTTGTTTTTTTCTGTTTTAATTGTGAGTGATTATTCGAAATCTCAGTTGTATAAAAAACAGCTTGAAATTGCGAATTTCAAAACCAAGAATTTATTAAAAAGCCGTGAACAGTTAATCTCGACCGTAAGTCACGATTTAAAAACACCTCTGAGTACGATTGTGGGTTATTCAGAGCTTTTGGGCAATTCTGATGTTAATACGAAACAATCGTATTTCATTAAAAACATCAAAAATTCATCTGAATATATTACACAGCTGGTTCAGGATTTATTGGATTTCTCCAGAATTGAAGCCGGAAAAATTACAATTGAAAAAGTTCCTTTTTATCTTCCTGAACTTATAGAAGATACAGCGAGAAATATTCAAACGGTTTACAAAGAAAAAAACATTGATTTGATTATTAATGTAGACGATAAATTGCACACGAGAGTTGTTGGCGATCCATTTCGACTGAAACAAATTTTGACCAATATTATTGGAAACGCTTATAAATTTACTGAAGAAGGTCATATCAAAATCAGTTCGTATGTGAGCGAAAATGAAAACTTTTTTATCATTACGATCGAAGATACGGGAATTGGAATTGAAAAAGGAAATCAAAAATTAGTTTTTGAAGAATTTGCTCAGGCGAATGAAAATATCGAAAAAAAATATGGCGGAACTGGTTTAGGCCTTTCCATCTGTCAAAAGATAATTTCGTTTATGGGCGGAAGAATTTCTTTGGAAAGCAGCTTCGGAAAAGGAAGTACATTTGAAATAAAAATTCCTTTAATTTTCGATCAAAGCGAAATTACAGTTGAAGAAATAAAAAGAAACATTGCAAGAAATACGACAAAACAGACTTTCGTAGTAATTGACGATGATATTAATCTGCTGAATTTAACCAGCGGCGTTTTAAGACAGGAAGGACATCAGGTTTTATCTTTTAGCAATGCTGTAAAAGCATTAGAAGCGATCCGGAATACTAATTTTGATTTTGTGATTACTGATATTCAAATGCCGGAAATGGACGGATTTATGTTTTTGAAAAGTCTTCGAAATTCTGAAAAAGATATTTATAAAAATCAGCCTGTAATTGCTTTAACCGGAAGAACAGATTTAGATGCCGCCGTTTATGATGAAGCCGGTTTTACAACGGTTGTAAATAAACCCTATTCGCCAAAAATATTACTGGAAACAATTCAGCATATTCTGGACCATGATACATTGCCAAAAGCTGCAATAAATGAAGTTGAAGAAACGGTTTCTTCCCAATTGTATACTTTAGATACTTTGAAAGAGTTTTTAGGGAATGATCAAAATGCTTTAAATGATGTATTGAAAGCTTTTATAATAAGCAGCAACGAAAATTTAGAACTGCTCGAAAATGCTATTACTGAAAAAAATGTTCCTGAAATAAATTCGATAGCACATCGTATTGCGCCCATGTTTAGACAAATAGAGGCGCGCGATATTGGCACTCTATTAAAAACACTGGAACAAAATAATCTTGAAATTGCAGATTCGAGAGATATTTTTGAAGCGCTTAAAGCAAAAACAAATAAACTTTTTGTTCTTTTAGAACAAGAAATCGTTTAATCGATATTGTAGTGCTTTAATTTATTGTAAAGCGTTTTTCTGGTAATTTTAAGCAGTTTAGCCGCTTCCGATTTATTATTCTGTGTTCTGTTCAAAGCTTGAATAATGGCTTCTTTTTCATTATCTGATAAAGAAAAACTACCGCTAAAGCCTGCTTGTTTCTGAGATTGGAAAAATTCAATTGGCAAAACATCGCTTTCGATAAAATCCCCCTGCGTTAAAAGTGTGGCACGTTTTACACAGTTTTGTAGTTCACGTAAATTTCCCGGCCAGTTGTAATTTTGGAAAATAGAAACTACTTCCGGAGAAAATCCAATAATGTCTTTATTCAACTGCTGATTGGCTTTTTCAAGGAAATAATCGGCAAAAACCATTAAATCTTCGTCGCGATCTTTTAAAGATGGAGACTGTATAGAGAATTCGTTGATTCTATGGTATAAATCTTCTCTAAAATCGCCGTTTTTTACTGCCTCACGTAAATCTTCGTTTGTGGCTGTAATAATGCGGATATCAACGTTTATTTCTTTATTGCTTCCAACAGGCTTAATTTTTCTTTCCTGAAGTGCACGCAATAACTGAATTTGGTTTTCGTATGAAAGGTTTCCTATTTCGTCCAAAAAAAGAGTTCCGCCGTTTGCTGCTTCAAAATATCCCATTTTGTCGCTGATTGCTCCGGTGAAAGATCCTTTTAAATGTCCGAAAAATTCGCTTGCCGCCAGTTCTTTTGGAATGGCTCCGCAGTCGACTGCAATAAAGTTATTGTTTTTTCTATTACTTTGCTGATGAATACTTTTTGCAATAATTTCTTTTCCCGTTCCGCTTTCGCCGATAATTAAAACCGACATATCTGTTGGACTTACCAATTGAATATGATCTAAAAGTTTTTTTGAAGCGACAGAAATTCCGCGTACAAATTCATTTTCAGCAGAAACTGGTTTCTTTACCGATTTTTTTTGTTTAACGGGAGCTTCGTTTTCTTCTTCAATTTCTGAAGTTTTCAATGCATTTGTAATGACCAATAAAACCTCATCTGGATTAAAAGGTTTCGAAATATAATCGGCCGCACCGTTTTTAATTGCTTTTACAGCTGTATTAACATCAGAATATCCCGTCATTAAGATCACCGGAATTTCAGGATGTGAATTTTTAATCTCTGACATAAGTAGAATTCCGTCAGAATCAGGCAAACGAAGATCTGTCAAAATCAAATCGAAAGATTCGTTTTTGATTGCCGATCTGGCTTCTGACGCAGAAAATGCGATACTTACTTCGTATTGGTTTTTTACTAGAAATTTCTCTAATAATTTGCAAAACGAAATATCATCTTCTATTACTAATATCTTTGACATGTGACTGGAGGGACTTTTTTGCTAAAATAATACTATTAAAGTTATAATTTCTTAAAATTATGCGAAAAAAAAAGAGATTGCACAATGCAATCTCTTTTTCACCAAAAACATAAATCTAATTTCACCTAATTATATCTTCAACCAGTTGCCATTGACATCTGAATACACAGTAGCCTTTTGGTCACCAACCGATATTTCTAATTTGTATTCTTTTTTATCATTAACATACGCTTTTTCCAGTTTTGCATTTGGATAAGCGGTTTGCAGAGCAGTCTTTACAGCTGCCGGAACAACATCTGTGCTAATTTCAGTGTATTCTGTTTGAACAGAAACCGTCGTTTTTACTTTATTTGGAGTTATCTCTGCTATTGCAGGAATTGATAAACATCCTAAAAGAATAGCTGCTGAGATGGCTAACTTTTTCATATTGCTCTGTGTTTAATTATTTTTTAATGATATTTCCCGAAGCATCAGTAAAAAAAGTATATTTCTTACCTTCTTTTGAAATTTCAAGTTTGTACTCGTCTTTAGCATTTTTCCATGCTTTTTCCAGTTTAGAACCTACAAACGATTTTTCAATTGTAGATTTTACAGCTGCCGGTACGGCATCTGCAGCAACTTCAGTATATTCATCCTGAATGTTTACTGATTTAACTACTGAATTTGATTGTGATGGAGCTGCTGCCTGAAGAGACAAACCTCCTAAAATAATCGCTGCTGATAAGATTAACTTTTTCATAATGCTTTAAGATTTAGAGTTATTATTTTTTAAGAATAGTTCCTGCGGCATCAGTATAAACGATTGATTTTTCGCCTCTTACTGTAACCTCAATTTTATATTCTTTTTTCGAATTCACATAAGCTTTGTCCAATTTTACACCTGGATAAGCTTCATCAAGAGATTTTTTAATCGCAGCTGGTACAGCGTCGACTTCTTTATAATCATCCTGGTAGTTTATTGTGTTTACTGTTGTGGTGGTTAAAACAGTATTTTCTGCTTGCATTGACAGTCCTCCTAACAGGATCGCTGCCGATAATATTAGCTTTTTCATAATAATAGTTTTTTAGGGTTAGCTTTTTATTTTTTTACCCACGATCCATCGGCGTTAGCATAAAGAGAACCTACTTTGTCTCCCACTGTTACTTCTAATTTGTATTGAGAAGCACTGTTTTTGTATGCTTTATTTAGTACTGCGTCTGGATAAGCTTTTTTAAGTGCATCTGTTACCGCTGCCGGTACTTCTGTCACATTAATTTCAGTATAATCATCTTGAAATGATACTGCTTCTACGATAGTATTTGTAATTGGCGAAGTTGAAGCAAATGATGTTAAACCTCCCAAAACGATTGCGGCTGATAAAAATAAATTTTTCATGATAATTATTTTTTAATATTCGTAATTTAATTTTCGTATTCTTAATTTGGATTTTCACGGTGCACAGGATTATTTTTTAATCCAGGTTCCGTCAGCATTAGCAAAAAGATTTCCTACTTTGTCGCCTACTGTTACATCCAATTTATATTCTGACTTTTCATTTTTGTAAGCTTTAGTAATTACTGCGTCAGGATAAGCTTTTTTCAAAGCTTCAGTAATTGGAGCTGGTAATTCTTCTAATTTAATTTCAACATAGTCGTCTGCAACTGAAACAACTTTTACAATAGAATTCGTTATTGGAGAAGTTGAAGCAAATGATGTTAAACCTCCTAAAACGATCGCGGCTGATAAGAATAAATTTTTCATAATGTGTATATTTTAAATAGTTAATAGTTTGTTTTACACTTTAGATAAAGAAACTATTATGCCGAAAACCAAACATTCCACTCAAAACCCTATTAAAGCCTGTAAATAAAGGAATTACTTAAAATGTGCCAGAAATTGAAATGGTGTAAAAGTGTGTAATCTGTAGAAGAAGTGTGTAAAAAGTACACACTTATTGTGTATACTAAGTGTTTCTTCTATTAAAAGTGCAGTCGTTTAAATTCAAATTTTGTCAGGCTGAGAGAAGTCGAAGCCATTATGTATGATGCGAGCCTTCGACTTCGCTCAGGATGACATTAGTTTTCAAAATAGAATTATTTTTTAAAAAACAAAACCCGACAACTTTTAGAAAGTTGTCGGGTTTTAAATTTGATCATAACTAAAGCTGTCGAAAAATCGACAGCTTTAGTTATTTATTATTCCTCAATAGGTTTCATTTTGAAAGTATCCATAAATGCAGTTGTATAATCTCCTGCGATATATTTTGGATCATCCATTAATTGTCTGTGGAAAGGGATTGTAGTTTTCACACCTTCAATTACAAATTCGTCAAGAGCTCTACGCATTTTGCTGATCGCTTCTTCACGAGACTGCGCAGTTGTAATTAACTTAGCAATCATTGAATCATAATTTGGCGGAATGCTATATCCTGAGTAAACGTGAGTATCTAAACGAACTCCATGTCCTCCTGGCATATGAAGCGTAGTAATTTTTCCTGGTGAAGGACGAAAATCGTTATAAGGATCTTCAGCATTAATACGACATTCGATAGCGTGTAATTCTGGTAAGTAATTTTTTCCTGAAATTGGAATTCCGGCAGCAACCATAATTTGCTCACGAATTAAATCGTAATCAATTACTTGTTCCGTAATTGGGTGCTCAACCTGAATACGAGTATTCATTTCCATGAAATAGAAGTTTCTGTGTTTGTCTACAAGAAATTCTACAGTTCCAGCTCCTTCGTATTTAATGAATTCAGCAGCTTTTACAGCAGCTTCTCCCATTCTTGTACGTAAGTCATCTGTCATGAAAGGCGAAGGTGTTTCTTCAGTAAGTTTTTGGTGACGACGTTGAACAGAGCAGTCTCTTTCAGAAAGGTGACACGCTTTTCCGTAAGAATCTCCAACAACCTGAATTTCGATATGACGTGGTTCTTCAATAAGTTTCTCCATGTACATTCCGTCATTTCCAAAAGCGGCAGCAGCTTCCTGACGTGCACTTTCCCAAGCTTTTAAAAGCTCTTCTTCTTTCCAGATTGCACGCATTCCTTTTCCACCACCACCAGCAGTAGCTTTCATCATAACTGGGTAACCAATTTCAGCTGCTGTTTTTTGTGCATGCTCATAAGAATCAAGTAATCCGTCTGAACCTGGCACACAAGGAACTCCTGCAGCTTTCATTGTAGCTTTTGCAGAAGCTTTATCTCCCATTCTGTCGATCATTTCAGGAGCGGCACCAATAAATTTGATTCCGTGCTCTTGACAAATTTTCGAGAATTTAGCATTCTCAGAAAGAAATCCATATCCTGGATGTATTGCGTCTGCGTTAGTAATTTCTGCAGCAGCAATAATATTTGACATTTTTAAATACGATAAGTTACTTGGAGGAGGTCCAATACAAACCGCTTCGTCAGCAAATTTAACATGTAGACTTTCTGCATCGGCTGTAGAGTAAACTGCTACAGTTTTGATTCCCATTTCTTTACATGTACGAATTACACGAAGTGCAATTTCTCCTCTATTCGCAATTAATATTTTTTTAAACATCTTATTTTAATTAGATAATTAGACAATTTGATAATTAGATAATTTTAGATGGTTAACAAAATTTTCTTTCGAATCCTTCTAAAATCTAAAATCTAAAATCTAAATTTATTTATGATGGATCTACTAAGAATAAAGGTTGATCAAATTCAACTGGAGACATATCGTCAACAAGAATTTTTACAATTTTACCTGAAACTTCTGATTCGATTTCGTTGAATAATTTCATTGCTTCAATTACACAAAGAACATCACCTTTTGCGATAGTGCTTCCTACTTCTGTGAAAACTGGCTTATCTGGAGATGGTTTTCTATAGAATGTTCCAATGATTGGAGATTTTATAGTAACATATTTAGAATCTGCAACAGCAGGCGCTTGTGTTTCAGCAGCAGTATTTACAACTATTGGAGCTGTAACTTGCGGTACAGCTTGCGGCAATGCAGCCTGAGCTGGTAATTGCTGTACATAAGTAGTCTCAGTAACATTTCCTTCTAAAGTTGTTCTTATAGTGATTTTTACATCATCCATTTCTAACTTTACTTCCGCAACTCCCGAATTTGCTACAAATTTGATTAGGTTTTGAATTTCTTTTAAATCCATAATGATTCGTTTTTAGTTTTAATTTATTTTTTATCGTAAGCCCATTTTAAGTAAATAGATCCCCAAGTGAATCCACCACCAAATGCAGCAAAAATAACATTATCTCCTTTTTTAAGCTTATCTTCAAAGTCAGCTAATACTAATGGTAAAGTTCCAGAAGTAGTATTTCCATATCTTTCGATATTAACTAATACTTTAGATTCTTCTAATTCTAGTCTTCCGGCTGTAGCATCAATAATACGCTTATTCGCCTGATGCGGCACTAACCAATCAACATCCTGATTTGTTAAATTGTTTCTTTGCAGAATCAATTCGCTTGCATCAGCCATATTAGTAACAGCAAATTTGAAAACTGTTTTTCCATCTTGCATAATATTGTGCTGTCTGTTTTTTACAGTTTCTTCGCTTGGCGGAATCAAAGAACCTCCAGCAGGAATTTTAAGAAAATCGCGTCCTACACCATCACTTCTTAAATATTCATCCTGCAAACCTAAACCTTCATAATTTGGTTCAAATAATACTGCTCCAGCTCCATCACCAAAAATAATACAAGTTGCTCTGTCTGTATAATCTACAATTGACGACATTTTATCGGCACCAATTAATAATACTTTTTTGTATCTCCCAGATTGTACATAAGCCGCAGCAGTCGACATTCCGTATAAGAAACTTGAACAAGCTGCCTGCAAATCGTATGCGAATGCGTTTGTAGCTCCAATGTGTGTTGCAACATAAACTCCTGTAGAAGCCACCATCATATCTGGTGTTGCTGTTGCCATAATAACCATGTCAATTTCTAAAGGATCGATATTAGCTTTTGCTATTAAATCCTTTGCTGCTTGAATGGCAAGGTACGACGTTCCTTTGTCAGCATCTTTAAGAATTCTTCTTTCTTTAATTCCTGTACGAGTGGTAATCCATTCGTCATTGGTATCTACCATTGTTTCCAAAACTTTGTTAGAAAGTACAAAGTCTGGAACGTAGCCTCCAACAGCGGTAATTGCGGCTGTGATTGTATTCATTATATTCTATTATTTCCTTTCAAATATTATTATTTGAAAAATTTTTAAAAGACTTGAAAATTACAAAAAAAAACGAAGCGAATTTGCCTGTATTTTCTTAAAAAACGAAAATTATAACCAACAAAAAAAACTCTCACTATGTGAGAGTTCCAGTATAATTTACAAAAACGTATTAAGCAACCGCTTCAGATTTATCGATAACAACTTGCCCTCTGTAGTACATTTTACCTTCATGCCAGTAAGCTCTGTGGTATAAATGTGCCTCACCTGTAATAGGACATGTAGCGATTTGAGCTACAGTAGCTTTATAATGTGTTCTTCTCTTATCTCTTCTTGTTTTCGAGGTTTTTCTCTTAGGATGTGCCATTTTACTATATTATTTATCCGTTAATAGTTTCTTTAATTTTTCCCAACGCGGGTCAATATCTTCTTCTTTATTACTCTCTTCCTTCTGTTCTTTTACACTTAATTCATTCAATTTTGTTAAAGCTTCGGTTTGTAATGTACCGTCTTTAACACCAGGATGAATTCTTTTTTGAGGCACCGAAAGTGCAATCATTTCATAAATGTATTGTGACACATCTAATTCATGTTCTCCATGCGGTAAAATCAACAATTCTTCATTATCATTATTGAACTCATCTCCAAAACGAACAATTAACTTCATTTTCCCCTTAATAGGTAAATCAAAATCTTCGCCGGTTAAATCACAAGGCACATTTACTGTCCCTTTGTGTTTGAATTCTAACTCTAACATTGTGCTTTTCTTATCGAAAACCAAACTCACTTTAATATCTGAACTTTGAAACTCTTCATAGTCAAAGTCCTTAAAGAACGTGTTATTTATTTGATACTCAAAATGGTGTTTTCCTAGCTTTAACCCTATAAAAGGAATTAAAAATTCTTTTGATTTGCTCATTTCAACATCAATTTGTTTAATTCAAATACAAAACTACATATCTGAATTGGGGTGCAAAGATATAAAATTATTATAAATCTAATAATCTTATTCACCTTTTTTTGTTTATAACTGTTTTTCTTTTATTTTAAGAGGTTTTTCGCTAATCTCCTCATACTGATTACGCGAGCGAAAAATATCAAGCGCAAGGTAAACTGCTTCTTTAAACGAATTAAAATCGGCCATGTCTTTTCCTGCAATATCATATGCTGTGCCGTGATCTGGCGAGGTTCTAACCTTATTTAATCCGGCAGTATAATTAACTCCTTTTCCAAACGAAAGCGTTTTAAACGGAATCAATCCCTGATCGTGATACGTTGCTACAATAGCATCATATTTCTCATATTGACCGCTTCCAAAAAATCCATCGGCAGAAAATGGACCAAAAACCATCGTACCGCCGTCAAATATTTTCTTCAAAACCGGTTTTAAGATTAAATCTTCTTCTTTTCCAATAACTCCACCGTCGCCGCTATGAGGATTTAACCCTAAAACTGCAATCTTTGGTTTTACTATACTAAAATCCTGAATAAGGGATTTTCTGATGGTTTCGATTTTTCTGGTAATTAATTCTTCTGTTAAATGAGATGAAACTTCATTTAACGGCACGTGATCTGTTAACAAGCCAACTCTTAAATTATCCTGAACCATCATCATCAACGCATTTCCTTCTAATTCCTGATCCAGATAATCGGTGTGTCCGGGAAATTTAAAATCTTCTGACTGAATATTATATTTATTAATTGGCGCTGTAACTAAAACATCAACAGAACCTTCTTTTAAAGCTTTAGTCGCTGCTACAAAAGATTTTATTGCGTACTCGCCAATTTTTTCATTGTTTGTACCTAAATTAATATCTACTCCTTCTCTCCAAAGATTCAATACATTTACTTTCCCCGGAATTACCTGATCTAATTTATCAACACCATGAAACTGTACGGTTGAAGTAAAACTTTTTTTAACAAAAGAAAGGATTTTAGCATTTGCAAAAATAACAGGTGTACACAATTCTAACATTCGGGAATCTTCGAATGTTTTTAGTATAACTTCGCTTCCAATACCGTTTAAATCTCCAACTGAAATTCCAACAATTATATTTTCTGCTTTTTTATTCATGAGCTCAGCTTATTTATTACTAATTTTGATGTGCAAATTTAGTAAAATAAAACTACAATGTTTACAGGAATTATTGAAACCCTTGGAAGAATCCACGAAATACAAAAAGACAAAAACAATCTGCATGTTACTGTTGAGTCATCGATCACTAACGAATTAAAAATTGACCAAAGCGTTTCGCATAACGGAATATGCCTTACGGTTGTTGCTATAAAAGATTCACACTATACTGTTACTGCTGTTGAAGAAACGATTTTAAAAACCAATATTGGCGACTGGAAAGCTAATGATATTGTAAATTTAGAAAGAGGAATGAAACTTGGCGACCGCCTTGACGGACATATTGTGCAGGGCCACGTAGACCAAACCGGAACATGTACCAAAATTGAAGAAGCAAACGGAAGCTGGAATTATACTTTTGAATACGATCAAACCTTAAATAATATTACTATTGAAAAAGGATCGATTACTGTAAACGGAGTGAGCTTAACGGTTGTCAATTCTAAAACAAATGAATTTAGCGTTTCGATAATCCCTTATACTTTTGAAAATACCAATTTTAAAGATTTTAAAGTAGGCACTAAAATAAATTTAGAGTTTGATGTTGTTGGAAAATACATTTCAAGACTTTACGCTATAAACAAATAATCAAGAAAAGTTACTGCATAAAAAAAGCTTCAATTAAATTGAAGCTTTTTTTATTTTGTTTCGATATATAATTGTCATTCCTAAAACGAATCCTGCTGCAATTAGATACGGTATATGATCATTAATTGGCAGTCCCGGAGGCGGTATTTCATCATCAGTTGTAGATGCTGTTCCTGATGTTTTAGCTGCTTGGGGCGGCGGTGGCGGCGTGTTGTCAGCTAAAGTGACCGACACACTCGATACAATTAAAAAAAGTGCTAATAATATATTCCTTATCTTCATAGGTTAAACGTGCTGAAATTCAATAAATAATACTAGGGGCAAATATTTTTATAGAGATACATCACAAAAATGTTATCTACACGGAAATTCTTTGGCAAAAGTATACGATTTTTACAAAAAAACAACTTTAAAATCAATAAAGTGATGTAAAAATAATATACGTAATACTGAGGGACTTAGATCTAAAAATAGCAAAATTCAGATAAAAAACATCTAAAATTCTATTTATTTTCTTCATTTTCCTCCCTCACAAAACATATATTAAACTCTGTATTTCAGATATTTATTGTACAGAAACTCAAATATTAAATCCAAATGAGGTTTTAAGCCGGAGTTTTAAATTTCTTAAAAAACGCAGCAAGATATTTTTTTTAAAAAAACTGACTAAATTTCAATAAGTCAGAAAGAACTGTAGTTTAAACCGCTGAAAAAAAATTAAATTCTTTCTTTTTCAAATTCTAAGAACAATCAAATATTTCTGAATTAATATATTTGCATTCAATAAATCCATAACAAAAGATCTTAAGACTTTTTTTTGAGTCAAAAACAGCCATTAATAAATGAAAAATAAATATACAGTTGGAAGTTTGTATGCAGGCGTAGGCGGTATATGTTTAGGTTTTGAAAAAGCTGGTTTTAATTTGAAATGGGCCAATGAGTTTGACAAAAAGGCCTGCGTTACTTATAGAAACAATTTCAAACATAATCTTATTGAAGGCGATGTGATGGATCTTGACGTAAAAACGCTCGAACAAGTAGATATTTTAACTGCCGGTTTTCCTTGTCAGCCTTTTTCACTTGCTGGTCACCGAAAAGGTTTTGATGACAGAAGAGGAAATCATTTTTTTAAGATTCTGGATTTCATTGACGAAATAAGACCCAAAGTGGTTTTTCTTGAAAATGTAAAAAATCTAAAAGGTCACGATAAAGGAAATACATTAAAAGTTATAAAAAGCGAAATTAAAAAGCGAAATTATACTTTTGACAGTTCTATTTTAAACACAAAAGATTTTGGAAATACGCCACATAACAGAGAGCGACTTTTCATGATTGCTTTTGATAAAGACTTCCTAAATAATAAAAGTTTCAAGTTTAAATTCCCCGAAAAGGAACAATTAACGAAGTCTATTAAAGATTTAATTATTACAGAAAAAGTTTCTGATAAATTTTATTATGGCGAAGAGAAGTATATGTACAATAAATTGAAGGAAGCGGTTGTAAACAAGAATCACATCTATCAATTTAGAAGACAATATGTTAGAGAAAACAAATCCGGCTTATGTCCTACTCTAACAGCCAATATGGGAACGGGCGGACACAACGTTCCGATCATTACAACCGATTTTGGTTTTAGAAAACTGACTCCAAGAGAATGTTTTAGACTTCAGGGCTTTCCTGACGATTATAAACTGCCCGCAATTTCAAATTCAAGCTTATATAAGCAAGCAGGAAATTCGGTTAGCATGCCGGTTATTCAAAGACTGGCTGAAGAAATTTTTAAGGTTATCGAAAAAGTCGAAGCAAAAGAAAAGAAGAAAGAAAAAGTATAAAATCTCAACTCTTTTTTTCTTCTGTTTTTATTTTTGAGAATTCAATTTCTTCTTGAATTTTTGCTACACAAGTATCTAATTCTTTTTGAACTTCTTTACTCCAAAACCGAATTACTTTCCATTTTTTTGAAATCAAAAAAGCGTTGACCTCAACATCCCGTTTCATATTCCGTTCGATTTTCGGAATCCAATAATCACGATTTGATTTAATACGCAATTGCTGCGTTTCCCAATCTTTGCCGTGAAAAAATTCGCTGTCTATAAAAATGGCGATTTTATACTTTGCAAAAGTCAAATCAGGTTTACCGAATATTTTTTTATTATTCTTTCGATAGCGATAACCCGATTCCCACAAAGCTTTGGCAAGTCGGACTTCTTGCGTAGTTGCCGTACTTTTTATGGCCTGCATATTTTTTCTCCGTTGTTCGGGAGTTAAATTATCCATTTGAAAATTAAATTTGTTTCTGACAGATAAAGTTAGGTATTTAAGAAATATGGAAGTTTAATTATTCGACCTTTAGAAATTTCATTTTTTACAGCTAAAAACAAAAAAGCCTCTACATTTCTGTAAAGGCTTTTTATTTCTAAAGAAGTGGTTCCACCTGGGCTCCAGTCTTTAAGTCTCATGATAGCAATATCAATACTTCACAAAGTTTATAAATTTATGTATGCCTATTTGTATATCTTTTTATTAGTAAAACACCCTTCTTGTTTCAATTTACCCATGGTACTGACACTTAAAGATTAGTACATCTAAACAATCAGAAATCTTATAATTATTACTAATATATACTAGCTCAAAATAAGTTCAGTTCCATGTTTAATTCTGTAAGGAATTTTATTTGAAAATACTCTGGAATTACTTAGTTATTCCATGTGATACATTTTTGGAAACTTTAATTTACTTGTTATCATCTTGTAACCATAGCCTTACTCTAATGATAGCCCAAAAAATAAAAAATCCAAAAAAGAATAAAAACAAAAACTGTTCACATAAGACATAATAAGATTCTTTATACATATCCCATACTCATTAATACTTTTTAAAATATAGAATAGCACAAAACTCATTACTTGTATTACACAACCAAATACGATATACTTTCTAATTATATTTTTAGGCAATTCTTTGGTTCTTGTAGTAAAATTCATGTCATCAGTTTCGTTATTTAGTAATAGTTCTTATAAACTTAATTGAAGACAGAAGTAATATTAGTTCTTAATATTTCAGAACATATAACTGCCATAAAATCACTTTTTTTCTTAAAAAAGCGACAAAATGACATTTTTTACCAAATGGTTAATTTTTTGATAAAATAAATCTTAATAAACTAACCAATAAAAACCAATTTATGAAAAAAATATGCTTTGTAATTATGGGGTTTGGGAAAAAAACCGACCCTACATTAGGAAAGACGTTTGATTTAGACAAAACTTACCATAATATAATCAAGCCAGCAGTTTTGGCTTCAGGATACGAATGTGTCAGAGGAGATGAAGTACAAGAATCTGGTTTGATAGATAGAAGCATGTATGGTCTATTAATTTACTCTGATTTAGTTATTGCTGACATTACAACTTTTAACCCTAATGCCATTTACGAGCTAGGCATTAGACATGCTGCTAAACCATTTTCAACAATAGTTATGAAAGAAAAAGATGGAACTATTCCATTTGACATAAATCATAATAAAACATTCACATATTCACATATGGGGGAGGATATTTCAGCTACCGAGGCTAATCGTTGCCAAGAAGCTCTAACCAATCTTATTTTGAGTGTAGAAAAATCACAAGAAGTTGACAGCCCTTTATTTCAGCATATACAATCTGTTAAGCCTTATATATTACCAGAAGAAGAGTATATCCATTTAATTCAGGAACTTGCTGAAAAAGAAAAAGTGCTTTTTGCATTAGTTCAACAAGCCAAATTTCATATGTCAAAAAATAATTTCGAAGAAGCTATAAAATGCTGGAAGAAAGCAAGCGAAAAAGTAGAAAATGACTCGTATTTTATTCAGCAGTTAGCTTTATGTACTTATAAAAATAAGAATGTATCCGAAAAATTAGCCTTAAATGATGCTCTTACAATAATCAACAAATTAGAACCAGACGGAAGAACGACAAATGACCCAGAAACTTTAGGTATTACAGGCGCTATCTATAAAAGATTCTGGCTTTTGGATAAAAGCGAAATGGAATATTTAGATCGAGCCATAAAATATTACAATAAAGGTTTTACAATAAATTCTGACTACTACACTGGTGAAAATTATGCCTTATGTCTAGATTTAAAAAGCGAACATGTACAGGATGAGCACGAAAAAATCTATTGTAAAGTCGAGGCAAGAAAAACAAGAGAAAAAATTATAGAAATTATCGATAAACTAAAAGAAGATGAAGATTTCCTCATAAGAAGTGATTTAAATTGGATATATGCTTCTTTGGCGAATTGCCATTTATCTCTAAACAATGAGGAAGAATTTGAAAAATACGAGAAATTATTTTTAGAAAAAGCTAAAGCAGATTGGGAAATAGAAACTTATAATAAATCAAAACAACAAATTTTAAATCTAAAATAAATGTCTAAAAATTACAAAATTTTCGTAAGTCATGCATGGGCACATTCTCAAGACTTACTTTCGCTACAAAGCCTTCTAAATTCTAGAGGTTACCTTAATGTAGAATTTACTGAGGCAACTAAAGACATTCCTATAAATTCTCAAAATGCAAATTATATAAAAACAGTTCTAAAAACCAAAATTCAATCTTCTGATATAATTTTGGCTCTAGCTGGAGTTTACGCCACCCACAGCGAATGGATGACTTGGGAATTAGACACGGCGCTTGGCTGTCAAATTCCAATTATAGGTGTTATTCCTTGGGGGCAAGAAAAAATATCTTCCGTCGTTTACTCCCGTTCTAAAACAGATGTTAGATGGAATACTGAAAGTATTGTAGAGGCAATTAGAAAATATGCAAAATAAATATATTATGGCACACAAATGCTTTATTTCCTTTAAAACAGAGGACATGCCTTTTAAAAAGTATATTCACGATAATCTAAAAGTGGATATGATTGATAAATCGTTACACGAACCTATCAAATCAGAAAATGAAGATTACATAATGAGAAAAATCCGAGAAGATTACCTTTCAGACTCAACAGTAACAATTTTTTTGATTGGAGAAAAATCTGCTGAAAACCTTCCTTTAGAAAATCAAAATTATTTAAAAAGAGAGTTACAATCTTCATTATATCATAGTGAGGACAACACTAAAAATGGAATTTTAGGAGTAGTGTTACCTAGCATGTACAATAGAATTTATTCTGGAAAAGGAATATGTCGAACATGTGGCAAATCCCACAACTACATAAACATTAATAACAACACAGTTATATCTGAATTTGCTTATAATTATTACATCCCTAATAATAAATGCTCTTGGACTGAAGAAGATAGATATTGTGTACTAGTTAAGTGGGACGATTTTTGTAAAAACCCTAATTACTATATTGATAAAGCTTTCAATAAAAGACAAGAAGATATTTCAAATAAAACTAAAGTAAGACCATAATGAAAAACAATGACTATCCTAATTACTTTATAGCGGGAGATGCTGTATCAACGCAAGCACAATCTAAGTACATCAATTTTGTAAAATATGATTTACTATTGATGATTTTTTCAGCACTGATTTCCATATACAACTATCAAACAGAAGAATCAAAGACATTTATATATGTTATTTCCGGTATCATGTTACTCTTCGCTATGCTAATATCTATAATACTCAAAGCTAAAAAATACGAAGATACTTGGTATAGAGGAAGAGCACTAGCAGAATCTTGTAAAACATTAACCTGGAGATTTATAATGTGTTCCGAATTTTTTGAGAACAACATTCCTGCTGAAGAATCTGACAAAAGATTTATCAAAAGAATAAAGGAAATAAATAATGAATTTGCTGATTTAAATGAAGTAATAAGTGCAAAAAAAATAAATGCACCTATCATTACGGAAGAGATGAGAAAAATACGTGGCCTTTCTTTAAATGAAAGGAAAGAATATTACCTAGAAAATCGTATTGAAAATCAGATACAATGGTATTCTTCAAAAGCTGACAACAACAAGTCAAAATATGAAAATTGGTTTAGCTTGGTAATTATTTGTCAATTTTTAGCTTTAATATCCATTGGTTATTTAATTAAATATCCGATGTCAGATTTTAACTTAGTTGGACTGTTCTCTACAGTTTCAGCAAGTGGATTTAGTTGGCTTCAGTTAAAAAAATATCAAGAAAACAAGGAAGCTTACACTACTGCAACCTCTGAATTGAACTTAATTAAAGCTGAGGCAAATAAGAACTTTTCAGACGAAGAATTCTCTAAATATGTTCTTGATTCAGAAAATGCAATGTCTAGAGAGCATACCATGTGGTTAGCTCAAAAAAGAATGTAGTATTATGGAGAAAGGTTTTAACAAAAGTAGCTTACTTGAAAGTATTAGGTGGAAAATAAAATCATTAAATGATAGTACAATTAGAGAAAGACCTTGCGTATTTCTAAGTCATAAAAGAGAGGATAAAGAGGCATGCAAAACCATCGCCTCTTATTTTAGAGATGCAGGAATAGATTATTATTTAGATGAAGAAGATAAATCCTTACAATACGCATCATCAATAAATGATCCTGTAAAAATTACTGAAAGCATAAAAAAAGGAATCAGAGAAAGCACTCATATGATGGTTGTTGTTTCTGAGAAAACTTACAAATCGCTATGGGTTCCCTTTGAAGTTGGTCATGGTCATGCGTCAATTTTGGATCAAGAAAAATTTATGCATAACGAAGATTTGATTAAATTGTCTATTTTGATTTTAAAAGATATTGCTGAAAAAACTCTCCCAGATTACCTAAAAACTGGCTATATAATTAAAGGAACAAAAAGCTTGAATAATTATATCTCAAAAATCACAAACAGAACAGAGCAAATACTTTTAAATGAAAAAAGAGTTTTTTCAAACTCTCAAAAAGCACATCCGCTAGACAATGTTTTAAACTGGAAGCTTTAAGAAAACACTCCGTTGAATTCGGAGTGTTTCAATTTAGTTTATTGAATATAAAAGTAAAACACAAACAAACCTATAAAGCTTCTCTTTTTTTTAAACATACCTGTCTCACAACTTTTAAAGGCTTCATATTTACATCTTAATTTTCTTCTTTATATCTTTGTATACCTCCATCCACGCTTGTGATTCATTCTTCCATTGTTCAATTGGCAGTAAACTATTATTAGGCCCTTGTGGTGTGAAGTAATAATCTCCCATTTTTATCTCGTTCATTAAGCCCTCATCTCCAGTAACATTTAATTTCAAATCAAATATTGAACAACTACTTAAAACCACAGGTATAATTTCTCCCCTACCTGCTATTTTTTTTTGCATTGCCCTTTGTAGTTCATAATCATAAATAAAATCAGAGGCGATAAAATCTTGACTAATCAAAAGAATGACAATATCAGCGTCTTCAAGATTTTGTAAAATTTCATCTTTTACTTTTACTCCACTCTGAAGCTTTAAATCAGTCCAGCTTTCGATTTCTTTATTTCTAACAAACCCTATTAAATATTTTGTTAGTTGTTCCATTTCTTTATAGTTCGCATGACTATAAGACACAAAAACTTTCTTCATCTTTTTTAATCTCCTATTTGTGAATATTTTATAAACATACACTGCTTTTTCTTTCGGAGAATCTAATTGCACTACATTACTAACCATGTCATAAGTGCTTATTTTTGTTTCTTTTAGCTCATCGAACGTTGTTAAGTTGTATGCATTAACAAATACTTTACCATCCAATGAAATAAAAAGATCAGAAGGGACCTTTGAATCTATAACTTCATAAAATGCCTTACTAATTTCATATTTTATTTTCCAATCAGAATCATAACCTTCCTTTTCTATCAGAACTAGTTGTTCTTCGTACTCTAAATATTGCTGAAAACTTATTAATTTAAAATCCCAATAAAAGCATAATATACATGAATAAATATACTTGATCATTCTTTCTTTTGAATCAATATCAACTTTTGAAAAATGTCCAAAAACCTTAATTTCTAAATTTTCATTGTCTAAATAAATCAATAATTTACACTTATTTTCAAATGTGAATACAATTTGGTTCCTCCAAAATTTCTTCACATCAGGAAGACTACCAAAAAAACAAATTAATTGATTAATCAATCCTAAAGGAATAAAATCAGCAAATTTTAAAGTAAATAAATGTTGATTATGAATTCCAAAAGTAGTAAGATCATAATCAACGTCATTTTCTTTATTTACTAAGGGAAGATAATTTGGAATTATATATTCATCAATAATTTCTTTTTTGTCATTCATACCATATTTATGCAAAAAAATTACCTTTTGCAATTGCAATAAAGACAAAATATTAGGATCAATTTTTTTATCTTCAAAATATTTTTTATTTAAAATTCCTTTCGCTTTTTGAATTTCTCCTAAAATTAAAACCTTTTCTTTTATGTGATTAACAATTTTTAAAGGATTAAGCCATACAAAATCAGAAATATCATCTTTGTAATAAAGAACCAAACCTTTTCTATGCAGTTGATCTAATTCTGTCTTCAAAAATTGAATTTTTGAGTCAAGATCTAGTTTTGAATCTTCAATTTCAACTATTAAATCAGAAATAGCGACCGCCTGTTCTCTTCGTTGTTTTGATGTAATAAATTTTATAAAATCTATGTACCATTTTTTTTGGTCAAAAGAAACTCTTTTTTCGTGAATTAATTCTATCAAATTGAATTTCAAATGATCTAAATTAATTAATTGATTCTTATTTAATGTTGTTGGACTTTTAGAATTCCATTTAAGTGATATAAAAAATTGTTGTCTCGGAACTTTTTCAATTTCATTAAAAACAAAATATGTCGGTTTTTTTGACTCTTTAACATCCGAGTGAGTTTCTATCAAAAATAAATCATCATTAAACCCTTTATTATATTCATTATATTTTTTTTGTCCAATCCAATAATTAACGTTAAAATTTTGAATTGGACTTCCATTAATATCTAATTCATACCTATTACAATTTGACTTTTCGTGCCAAAACAAGCAATGAATTGATTGATTACTTAAAAAAATCCTATACAATCCATGATAAAAATCTTGCCCTCCAAAATCATAAAAAATAGCACTTGGAAGAATAGAATTAGCATTTTCTTTAAAAGGTTTAATTTGTAAAATATCTGTTGTTTCTGATTTCTCTATCAATGCATCATTTAAAAAATAGTTCAAAAACTGTGATTTACCGCTTCCATGATTTCCAAGCAGTAAGATTTTTACAGGAAAATACCCCTGAAGAGTTTCTCCAACACTATTATGTATAATAAATCTGTTTCTAACAAAATCTAAGTGATTTTCCCTATGAGAAAGGACAAGATTGTTTCTTCTTGAAAATCCAGTCTCGTCTACTTTTAAATGTTGTAATTGATTAGAGTCATTCGAAAACAAAATATAGATATCTTCGACTGGATTATTAGAAAGAATGAGTGTTTTTAATGGCAATGCTATTAAAGGATATACATCATAAACGTTATTATCACTTAAATCTAAAGTTTTTAATTTGCTCAAAGCTGATAAAACATTAATATCTTCTATTAAGCATTTACTTAAATAAAGTGAATTCAAACTTTGTAAATATTCAAAAGCCTCAAGCTCTCCAATGACGGTATTTGCAAGATAAAGTTCTTTAAGTCTGTTTTCTGGACTTATATCAATAAACTTCAAAGGATTATTTGACAAATCCAGTATACCTAAATTTTTAAAATTTTCTAGAGAAAAATAAGTAATCAAATTATAAGCTGCTCGAATAACCTTTAATTTGAATAATGATTTTAAAGGAGTCAGATCATGGATTTCATTGCCAACTAATAATATATATTCCAAAAATGACAAGTGTTTGAGTTCATCAATATCGCTGATAATATTATCTCTAACGTCAAGTATTTTGAGGTTTTTTAAATTCTGAATTCCTGATAAATTTTCCAATTTATTTGAACTTAAAGTCAAATATTTTAGATCATATAAATTATCTAAATTTGGAAAATTTTGAATACTGTTTTTCGCAAGTTTTAATTCTTGCAAGCTACTTAGTTCATTTATGGGTCTTGTATCATAAATTAAATTATCTGACAAATCTAGAACCTTCAAGTTTGGTAAATAAATTAAAGCTTCAACATCTTTAATTTTGTTAATGTTTAAATAGAGTGTGCTAATTTTCTTCAACTCTCTAATTACATTTATGGATGAAATATTATTACCTGTCAGATTTAAAAATTGCAGATCTTTCAAGGAAAATAAATTTTCAATTTCAAAAATATGATTGAATGACAAGTTTAAATACTCCAATTTCGGAAAGAATCTAATAAAACTTATTTCATCCAATTGTGTGTTAGATAAATTTAAATGTGTGATATTTTGTAAATCCCTAGAAAATGGAAAATCTTTAACTGGATTTTTTTGAAGATTTAAACCTACAACTTCGTTATTTGAGTTTAAAACATAAGTATTGCTTTTAACTTGAAGCATTGATCGATTAATATTTTCTTCTCTTTTTAATTTTATCTTTAAAAATTTTTCAATTTCTATTATTATTGAAGGCTTATGATTCATATCCAAAATTTAAATCAAATATATATTAATTTGCTTACAAAGAGAAGCAAAAAAATGCCTGCTTAAAACAGGCATTCCATCAACTCAAAAACCAACGATAATTAGCACTACCAATTAATGCATTGGAAATACCATTTGAAAAATCAAAAGCATTTACATTTCTATCTAAAAATGTATCAATATAACTACTCTTATTAGCCTGCGTGAACAGGCTATACATATTCCATAGATTCAAATCTCCATCAGAGTTTCTTCCAAAGTGTTCATCTTCATAATAGTCCTTAGCCACAACATTCAGCTGTCCATCATTAAAATTTAATGCAGGGATATTTATTTTATGGCTTTTGGGCATATGCTGATAGAGTTTGCTTCTGCCTAATAGAGTTGCAAATTGATGCTCCGTAAGAGAGTACTCTGAAAGTTTTTTCATTTCCACTAAATGCTTTTCTGCGTTATAATTCTGAAGAACCTCCATAATCTTTGACTGTAGTTCCACATAACTGGTTACTCTCATTTCTTCTGCAAAACCATCTGTACTCACACACAAATTACAGCATACTTTTACCTGAAAACCTATAAAAAACTTAAACTTTTCGAAAGATTTATTGCTATATAAGTTATCAAGATTATAACTTCGATCCCCCTATTAATAAAGACATTTCATTACCATTAGTTGTTCTGTGATACTTGGAATTCTAATAATAAAAGCAATTCTTTCAAAATACTGAGTTCTTTCGTGATCTAGTAAATCTTTTGCTTGCTTTTGTATAGTTTCAGGAATTCTGCCTTTTTATTTCATCTTTTGGGGCATCTAAAAGAATGCCTTTTTTGGGCTTGTCTCTGTTGAAGTGATTTTGAAAAACAGGTATGAAGTTCCGCAACTCTTGAGTTTACTGCAAAAAAAACGTCCAGACAATCTTTTTGAAAGTCTGGACGAATAAGCTAGTGGTCCCACCTGGGCTCGAACCAGGGACCACCTGATTATGAGTCAGGTGCTCTAACCAGCTGAGCTATAGGACCGGTTTAGAGGATGCAATATTACTACTATTTTTCGTTCACTCCAAATATTTTAAGACATGATTTGCATTTAATTTCAATTCAAAGTCCCAGTATTCAAAACAAGATTGATTTTCAATACCTTATTTAAAAACAAAAAGTGATATTTTTTATTTAATTTCCTGACAAAGCTCCACCAAAACGCCATTTGTGTTCTTGGGATGCAGGAAAACTACCAGTTTATTGTCGGCTCCTTTCTTCGGAACTTCGTTTATCAGTACAAAACCTTCACTTTTTAAACGAGAAATTTCGGCATGAATATCTTCAACATCAAAAGCGATGTGATGAATTCCTTCTCCTTTCTTTTCTAAAAACTTTGCAATAGGACTTTCCGGGTTTGTCGCCACTAAAAGCTCAATCTTGTTATTTCCGGTTTGAAAAAACGAAGTCAAAACACCTTCGCTTTCTACCGCTTCCATTTTATAAGATGGAACTCCAAGCATTTTTTCGAATAATACATTAGCATCATCCATATTTTTTACTGCGATTCCGATATGTTCTATTTTATTAACCATGACTTTCTATTATTGATTAATGTAAGTATTAAAATAACCGCATTCAGCAATTACATCTTTATAGTATTGAGTATCTGAATAATCCTTTTTTAAAGTTTTAAAACCGTTCCAGGCAATAAAATTAATTTTATCATCTTCAATACTCCACCAGTTTGTAACATTGTTGTATTTATTATTATAATATTCATTTCGTTCGCATTTCGAAATCAAATACACACATTTTGCTTTTTGCTCTTTTGTTGTTGCAGCCAGCAATGCTTTTTGATAATACCCTTTAGAAACATCACAATTGGTAATCATTTTTTTCATCGAGTCTCTAAACGAATACGGACTTGAACCGTAACCTACAATACTTATTTCGTAGAAAGTTCTTCCGTTTCCAAAATGTGAAATATTGTAAAATGCATTCCCCAGCAATAAACTATTCGTGTAAACATCTTCTTTTTGAGCCAGTTTATCCTGCATTTCTTTTACCGTATTTAGAAAATCAATAAACGTATATTTTCTTTTTTGGTACGCCACATGATCGCAATCGTGACAGTCTTTAATACTTCCGTTAAACGGATTTCCTAAAAACTTATAATATTGTACCGAGTCTGTTTCCTTCATAAAAGCAATCGCTTCGGGAATTTTATTTTTAAAAGTTGCCTGAACCGCTTGGAAATTGCTGATATCTTTCAATTTCAAACTATAAATTCCGGCACCAATTTTCTCGATTTCGGTTTTATTTGGCTTTGCTAAAAACGTTTTTATATCCAGCAGATTTTTTTCATTGTCATAAAAAGCATTTCCATCATTCCAATAACTATAGCGCGATTCACCAAAAATCTCCGACATTACCGGATCTGATTTTCCTTTATAAAGTGCCGACAAATAACTTCTGCTCCATGAAGAAGCATTTTGATAACGAAATTCTCCTTCTTTATATGTTTTTGGAAGTTCATAATACAGCCAGTTTAAATCGGCTAGAATTGTTTTCTCGTTTTTATCCGTCAGTTTATCAATTTTATTCAAATTATTTACAAAGCGTAATAAACGAAGCTGCATTCCCGCCAATTCTGTTTTCGGAAGTGTTTTTACCGCTTTATCAAAACTTTTATCCGCATTTGTATATTCACCTTTTAAAGTCTGTAAATAACCCAAAGATAAATCCCATAAATAAGGTCTTGCTGTATTATCTGCAGCCGAAATTTTGGCAATTAAATCAAAAGCACTTTTATCTATTTTAGATTGGTTTTCGGTTTTATTTTCGGCAACAGTTTGGTTTTTCACCGGCTGATTTTCTTCTGCCTTTTGCTGAAACGAATTATTCAGCGCTTGTTCTTGTTTGTTTACCAATCGCGTTGCCAGATAGTTTAAGTGTTCGCTTTTTGGATCTAATTCGTAAATCTTTTCAATAGCTTGTTTTTCATCTTTGTAAAATCCGTGAATCGCCCAAAGCGCCGCTTTCTCTTTATTATTTTTTGCCATTGCCAGCGATTTTGTCCAGTCAGCTTCATTTTTTGGATGAAAACTATACGCTGTTACAATTCTCAGTTCCGGGCATTTGTCAAAAACCTGAGCGTACAAATAATTAGAAACCGCATATTTTTTCTGCTGATAATTAATTCCGGCAACGTAGGAAAGTGCTCGATAATACAATACGTTTTTAGGAACAGAACTCTCGGTTTTATTAAAAAAATCAATTGCTTTTTGTTTGCTGTTGCTGTAAAAACGAGCTTTCATTGTCAAAAACCAATATCTGTTTTTCAAAAACGGATCGGCAGTTGTGTTGTAAACATTTTCGATTGACTGAATCATTTGCAAATCCTTAAAAGTTTTAGCCACAACGGGATCGTAACTCCAATAATCTTCGCCAATTGAAACCGTTTCTATTTTTTGTGCCAAATACAAAAATTTCACAAAGCTTTTCACTTTTGCGTCTTTCAAAGATATTTTTTTACCCCATTTTATTGAAGAAGGATTTTGCTTTTTGGTTTTATAAAAAACATGAAGGTCTGTAATTTCTTCTTTGTTTTTAATCGTATTTTTTTCATCAGAATAATATCTTGGTTTATCATCTCCAATTAAAAAATAATTTACAGTCGTAGTATCAACAACACCTTTTAGATAAGTTCCCCAATCTGATTTTATGTTTTCGTTGAAACGGGAATTGTGTTTCGTATCAAAACCAACTCCGTAAAAAATATCTCCGGCCAAAAACAATGGCGAATACGATTTATCTGCAAAAGTTTCGGGTGTGAAATTAGAATTGTATCCAAAAAAATCCCAATCGTCTCCGCCGCCGCAGGCATATAATATTCCGTAAACCGAAAGTATCGTGACACTAGAAACAAGAAACAACTTGCTCAAAAATATTCTTTTCATAACTTTTTAAATTGAATTCGTCTAAATCGTAAAATATAATTTCTTTTGGGGCTTTCGCCGAGCTTTTACTTAAATCCTCCCCCATTTCTTTTAAATCTTCGGTAAAAATTGATTCTATTTTAAGGAGATCATTTTCTTCATAATAAACACCATTTTTATAATTTGATTGTCTGGCTTTAAAAAAAATGGAATTGACCTGAACGAAGTTTTTATCCTTTTTGAGTTCGCTGAAATTCAGTTTCGAACGAAGCCCAACCACTTTTTGGTTTCTGATGTGAACTGCCCACGAATATATTGGCAATGCATAATCGAGATCAAGCGGATATTTCTTTAAACTCTTCAAATAATTGTCTGAGATTTTTTTGCTGTAAACAGAGTTTAACGAATCCGGAGCAATAGTTCCCATATTGTAAAACATTAAAACACCATGATCTACATTTGGGATTTTAGTTTTTTTGAAATATTTCACCTGATGAAGCCTGATTGTAGCCGAGAGTTTTTTCTGCGAAAGCGTTTTAATCTGTTCAATAAATTTAAGAAAATTGTCTTTACTGTTTAAGGTCCAGTCGCAGTCAATTTGGATTTCAGTATAATTGATTTTATTATTTGTATTGATTTCTTCAATTAAATGAATCGTCTTTTTAGCCAGATCTTCAATATCAAGATTAGTTTGCAGCATTACTTTATTCTGAATAAAAACCACGGGAACAATTTCAAAATTTTGGGTGTTTTCCTGAAAATGAATTGGACTTATCGGAATTGGAGATTGCGTTTCAGGATGAAGCCCGATATCAAAATAACGAACATACAATTTGTGAACGTCATTCTCTTTTAAAACTTCCTTTTCTGTTTGAGAGAACTTCAAATTGGTTTTCCAATAATAAAAAGCAATTACAGGTTTGTCATTTTTACTGCAAGCAGAAAACAAAACAACCATTACAACCAAAAAAATTCTTTTTATCAAAACCGGAGGAAATTATATTTGAACTCAAAAGTAAGAAATTATAGCCCATTGTTTATTTCTTATTCAAAAAAAGAAGTAAACCTAAAAGCTGTAAATCCTAATAAATGCCCAAAAAATTTCAATTAAAGCAAATATAATTGTTATTTTGTGCAATCAAATTTAAAAACCGCTATGTTTAAAAGCAAACTCAAATACATTTCATTTTTATTGGTATTATTAATGATGAGCTGCGCCAAAAGAGGCAGTATAACTGGCGGATTAAAAGATACTTTAGCTCCTGTTTTGGTTTCGAGTACTCCTAAAAATTTCAGTACTGATTTTAAAGGAAACGAAATTACATTGGTTTTTGATGAATATGTAAAGCTGAAAAACCTCAACAAACAGCTTGTTATTTCACCGCCAATGAAAAATGAGCCGTTGATTTATCCAACTGGTGTCAGTAAATTTTTAAACATAAAAATTAAAGATACTTTACAGCCAAACACTACCTATAGTTTTAATTTTGGACAAAGTATTACGGATAATAATGAAGGAAATGCAATAAACCAATTTAAATATGTTTTTTCAACAGGACCTTATATTGATTCGTTGAAACTTAGAGGAAGTATTAAAGATGCGTATGAAAAAAAGGTAGATAATTTTGTTTCTGTAATGTTGTATGAAGCAAATGATAAATACAAAGATTCTGTTATTTACAAAGATTTTCCGCGTTACGTTACCAATACTTTAGACAGTTTAAGAACTTTTGAATTTGAAAATTTAAAAGCAGGAAAATATCTTTTAGTTGCTTTAAAAGACAAATCAAGCAATAATAAATACAACCCAAAAGATGATAAAATTGGGTTTATTAAACATTTTATTACAGTACCAAATGATACAGTTTTTGATTTGGAATTATTTAAGGAAACGCTTCCGTTAAAAGCGGTAAAACCAATTCAGGCATCGGGAAACAGATTGCTTTTACCTTATGAAGGAAAGCAAAATTTCAAGATCAACAAACCAACCATTGTACTTAAAAACAATGACCAGATTCTTGAAACCATTGTAACACAATTTCCTAAAAAAGATTCGCTTCAGGTTTGGTATAAGCCTTTAAAAGCCGATTCTTTATCTTTAGAAGTTAGTCGTGATACGTATAAAAAGAGATTTACTTTTAAAGTAAAAGACCAGAAAAAGGACACGTTGAGTATTAGAGCGGTTCAAAACGGCATCATTAATTTTAGGGAAAGATTTACTTTAGAAACCGAAACGCCTTTGGTGAAGTTCGATAAATCAAAAATTAAATTGGTTAATAAAGATTCGACAGCTGTTGATTTTACTACAGAATATGATGAATTTAATCAGAAACTGTATGTCGATTTCAAGAAAGAACCTCAGGAAAAATACAATTTTACGTTTTTCCCGGGCGCGCTGACTGATTTTTATGAAAAAACAAACGATACTTTATCGTATAAACTATCCACAAAAGAAGTTGCCGATTACGGAAATCTGGTTTTGAATTTAAAAAATGTAAAACGTTTCCCGATCATTGTTGAAATAACAAACAAAAAAGGCGATGAAGTTTTGGCCAGCGAATATTCTGAAGGAAGTACTAAAATTGAATTCAACTTATTAGTGCCAACTCAGTTTACAGTTAGGATTATTTACGACGATAATAAAAACAAAATGTACGATGCCGGAAGTTTTCTTGACAAACGATACGCCGAAGAAGTTTTCTATTATCAGCAGGAAGTCGATGTCCGCAGCAATTGGGATGTCGATCAAAGTGTAGACCTAAACATTCCATATAGTCCGGAGATAGAGAAAAAAGAAGACGCTAAAAAGAAGAAAAAAGAGGAAAAGCAGCGAAAAGCTTTCTAGATTTTAACCTCAAAAACATCTTTGTCGCTTAAAAAATCGAGTTTTTTTCGGGTTTCCAGCATTTCATTTTTATCTAAATCAACCACAAAAACGCCTTCTGTTTCTTGTGGTTCTAAAATGTAATTTCCTAAAAAATCAACAACCTGCGAATGACCGGTATGTTCGTAGTTATTGGCATCAAGCCCAATTCTGTTTACACCCACAACATAACTTAAGTTTTCAATGGCGCGTGCTTTAAGCAAAGCGTCCCAGGCGTTGGTGCGTACTTTTGGCCAGTTGGCAACATATAAAAGTAAATCGTAATTTTCGACATTGCGCACGAAAACCGGAAAACGTAAGTCATAGCAAACCTGCAGGCAGATTTTCCAATCCAAATAATCAACAATTATTTTTTGAGTTCCGGCGGTATAGAATTTATCTTCGCCGGCTAATGAAAACAAATGACGTTTGTCATAATACTGCATTTCTCCCGACGGAAAAACAAAAAACATTCTATTATAATAATTGCCATTTTCGGTAATAACCAAACTTCCCGTAACGGCACTATTTTTTTCTTTCGCAACAGTTTTCATCCATGAAATTGTTTCGCCTTCCATTGTTTCTGCAACTGCCGACGGATTCATAGTAAATCCTGTCGAAAACATTTCAGGCAAAACAATCAAATTAACCTGCTGATTGATGTGTCTTATTTTCGATTCAAAGTTTTTTCTGTTTGCAGAAGCCTCTTCCCAAACCAATTCTGATTGAATAAGTGCGATTTTCATTTTTCAAAAATACGAATTTTCAGCCAAAATTTATTTTTTAGTAAAAAAGCATATTCTGCAAAAATTTCTCAAAAAACCCTTTAAAAATCAAATGTTTTTGGGATTATAAAAATACTTCGCGAAAAAATATTGCAAAAAAAATGCAGTTATTGCAAAAAAAATGCAAAAGTGAAAAATAAATATCTATATTTGATTTGCCAATAAAAAACCAAAAGAAAAACATGAAAACCAAACTATTATGAAAACAAAGCTTATTTCATTAGTGTTTATTGGAGGAATCATCTTCTCCACAAACGCCAAAGAGATTGCAATAAAAAAGCATCTTTTTGAACAACAAAGCAATCAAGTTGAAATTTCGGGCCAGATTTTAGGTCAGGATGATGGAATGCCAATTGCCGGAGCTACAATTTATGCCGAGAGCAATAATAAAATAGCAACAATATCTGATGAAAACGGAAAATTTAAATTAAAGGTTCCGGAAAACGAAGTTCATATTATTGTAAGTTATATGGGATATGAAACTTTATCATTTGCCTTACTTAAAACTTCAGATTTAACTATTCGATTAAAACCTGCCGAAAATGTTCTGGAACAAGTTTTAGTTACCGCATTGGGGGTTAAAAAAAGCAGTAAATCTATTGCCTACGCTGTTACTGAATTAAAAGGAACTGAATTTACAAAAGCGAAAGAAACCAATATCGCAAATGCATTAGTTGGGAAAATTGCAGGTGTAAACGTAAGCAGCACCTCAACTGGAGCAAATGGATCAACGAGAGTTGTAATTCGTGGAAACGGATCTTTAAATGGAAACAACCAGCCGATATATGTGGTTAACGATTTACCAATTGATAATACACAGCTTAATTTACCGGGAATTGGAAATGGTGCGGGTTCAACAAGAATAAACGTGGACCGTGGTGACGGAACTTCTGTTATCAATGCCGATGATATTAAAACTATTACGGTTTTAAAAGGTGGAACAGCGGCCGCACTTTATGGTGCAAATGCTGCAAACGGTGTAATTTTGATTCAAACGAAAAGAGGTTCTGCTCAAAAAGGAATTGGAGTGGAGTATAATTCTTCATTTACATTTGAAACTCCTTCGATTATACCAGACTGGCAATATGAATATGGTTCTGGAGCAAACGGAAAAAAGCCAACCACGCAGGCAGAAGCTGTTGCAGCCGGACGCTGGTCTTGGGGAGCTAAAATTGACGGAAGCAACGTAGTTCAGTTTGACGGCGTTTCAAGACCTTATGTGGCTCAAAAAAATAACATTAAAAATTTCTACGAAACAGGAACAACATTTATTAACTCTCTTGCTTTATCCGGAGGAAATGAAAAAGCTACAGGCCGTCTTTCATTCTCAAATATGGATAACCAAAGTGTGGTTCCAAATTCTGATTTTAACCGTAAAAGCATCAACATTGCGAGTAATGTAAACTTAACGAACTGGTTGAAATTTGATGTTGTAGCACAATATAATTTAGAAAAATCAAACAACAGAGTAACGGTTTCTGATGCGGAAGCAAATCCAAACTGGGGGACTTACATGATTGGTAATACGGTTGACATTCGAAATCTTGCCCCAGGTTATGATGCAAACGGAATTGAAGAAGCATGGAATCCTGTTGCTGTTGCAACAAACCCTTATTTTGTTGTTAATAAAATTAAAAACAAAGACACTAAAAATCGTTTCATTGGGATGTTGAACGTAAAAGTAAATTTCACTCCTGAGTTATTCCTTCAAGGTAGAATTGGACAAGATTATACCGATTATGATTTCTTCGGATACATTCCAAAAACAACTTTAAACAATCCGGTTGGATATGCGCAAGGTTCAAAAATGAAATTATCCAATCTAAATTCTGAAGCAATTCTTAATTATACCAAAAAGAATATTTTTAATGATTTCTCTTTAAATGCTTTAGTTGGAGTTAACTCTCGTACTACGTTGAGAGACGAAACCAGGGTTGAAGGTTCAAATTTTGTATTAAATGATTTTTATGCTTTAAGCAATTTATCAACCTTGGCTTATAGTTATCCTTACGGAAAAACTAAAACCAACTCCGTTTACGGTGCTGCCGATTTTGATTATAAAAACATTGTATTTTTAAATGTAACAGGTCGTCAGGATTGGTTTTCTACTCTTTCAAAAGAAAACAATACGGTATTTTATCCTTCTATTGGAACAAGTATAATTGTTTCGGATATTATAACACTGCCGGAATTTGTTTCGTTTGCTAAACTAAGAAGTTCATGGGCAGAAGTGGGAGGCGCAACGCCAGATCCTTATGCATTGAACCAATCGTACTCAATGATTCAGGGCGGACATAACGGCCAGCAGGTTCAGGGACCAACAAGTTCAAGAGTTCCAAATGCAACTTTAAGTCCGTTGACTTCTACAACATTTGAGATTGGAACTGATTTAGGATTTTTCAACAATCGTTTAAATCTTGATTTTGCGTGGTACAACCGTGCTACTACAAATGATATTGTTGAAACTACAATTTCAACAGCTTCCGGAGCCAATACTGCTTTATTGAATTTAGGAAAAATGAGAAACAGAGGGGTTGAGTTTTTATTAAGCGGTAAAATCATCAATTCTGATAAGTTTTCTTGGGATGCAAGTTTCAACGGATCTTACAACGAAAATAAAGTTGAAGCACTTACAGATCAGTTAAACTCGATTACAATGGCAACTTCTGTAAACGGATATGTAACGATTACAAGTGATGTTGGACGTCCGTACAGCATTATAAAAGGTTACAGACCTCGTAAAGATGCTAACGGAAATACGGTTTATAATGTAAGCGGCGGATCTGCAACTATTGCACAGGGACCGCTTGAAGAATTAGGTCAGGGTGTTCATCCTTGGGCTGCGGGACTTAGCAATGAATTCAAATACAAAAATATTTCATTAAGCTTTTTGATCGATGGTAAATTTGGCGGAAGCTTATATTCTGGAACTAACTTGTACGGAACTCGTATGGGATTGACAAAATTGACGCTTGAAGGTCGTGAAAGCGGTTTGCCAATTAAAGGTGTTGACGTTAACGGAAATCCGGTTGATATGGTAATTGCTCCGGAAAACCTAAGAACGTATTATGATGGTTTAAGAAACATTTCTTCGGAATTTGTTTATGATGCAAGTTTCATCAAATTAAGACAAGTAATTCTGGGTTACGATTTACCTATTGAAAAAATAAAAGGATTATCAAAACTTCAGGGTGCTTCAATTTCATTTGTGGCAAGAAACTTATTCATTCTTTACAAGAAAACACCAAACGTAGATCCTGAATCTGTATTTAGTGCCGGAAATGCTCAGGGTGTAGAACAATTTGGAGTACCAAAAACAAGAAGTTTCGGTTTAAACTTAAATGTCAAATTTTAAGCTTGCTTTATTTCTAATAATTAAATTAAAAGACATGAAAAAGATAACCCTTTTATATATCGCAGGCTTACTTTTAGGAAGTATGACAGCTTGTACCGATGATTTTGAAGAAATCAATACGAACCCCAATTCAGTTGAAAAACCAGATCCGAATTTTATTTTCAGTAAAGCACAGCTTGACGGTTTAAACAACAATTATTTTGCAACTAATATTTTAGAATGCGGCGGAATGCTGCAGCATTATGCAACTTACAAAGAAGCATCTGGAGCTGGTGACAAATATTTGAGTAATGAAGTTTATTATTCTGCTTATTTTAATCAGGCTTATCCAACCGCTTTAAATGAAACGGAAGTTGTAATAAATGAGGTAAAAAACAATCCTAACGACAGTAATAAATTGAATATTGCGAGAATCTGGAAAGCGTATTTATACCACAGAATTACAGATTTATACGGAGATATTCCTTATTCTGAAGCTGCAAAAGCAAACAGCACACAAATCTTTCTTCCTAAATATGATTCTCAGGAATTTATTTATAAAGATTTATTGAAAGAACTAGACGAAGCGGCAGCGGCATTAGATCCGGCAAAACCAAGTTTCGGTAAATCTGATTTTATTTATGACGGAGATGTTGCGAAATGGAAAAAGTTCTCTTACTCGTTAATGCTTCGTTTAGGTTTAAGATTAACAAAAGTTGATGCTGCATTGGCACAAACATGGGTAAAAAAAGCGATTGCAGGCGGTGTAATTTTGAACACAGCCGACAATGCGATCATGAAATATACAGACGGGCCAAATGATTTTAATAGAAATCCTGTTGGTTTCGATTCAAGAAAACAGGATTTTACAGCAGGTTCTTACGGTACAAAAAATGTAGAAGGCGGAAAATTAGCTAAAACATTTATCGATTTATTACAATCAACTGCCGATCCTAGAATAAGTGTTTATGCGGGAGTTTGGCAGGGAACAACTCAAAATACAGCGCTTGCCGTTCAAAAAGGTTTCCCTAACGGAACTAAAATTGCCCCAACTCCTACTGAACAAGCAACGTATTCTGAACCTAACCAAAGTACTGTTTTTAAATACGATGCCCCGCTTGTTTTAATCAGCAATGCTGAGACTAATTTATATTTAGCCGAAGCCGCTGCAAGAGGCTGGTACGCCGCATCTGATAAAGATTTATATGAAAAAGGGGTTCAGGCTTCTTTCTTAAACATGGGAATTTATGGAGTAGCTTACACTATTCCAGATGCAACGCCATATTTAACAGCAAATCCGTATAATGCAGCAGGATCTTTTGAGGCTAAAATGAATCAAATTCATACTCAGGTTTATATTGCTTTATTTGTAGACGAGCAGGAAGTTTACGCCAACTGGAGAAGAACAGGTTATCCGGTTTTAATTCCGGTAAACTTTCCAGGTAACGTTACAAACGGCACAATACCAAGACGTTTCAAATATCCAACCAGCGAATATTCAGTGAATTCAACTAACTTAGCAGAAGCGGTTAAACGACAAGGTCAAGACCTTTTTACAACAAAAATCTGGTGGGATAAATAAAAATAATAACCGTTGGTATAATTAATTTAAACACATAGAGACATAGTTTTTGAAAGTCTTTAGAAAGGCGTTTCACTTGCATTAACAAACATAGTTACTATGTGTTAAAAGCTAGCTTTTTTTAACTCCTAATTCAAGTAAAAAAATCTATGTTTCTATGTGTTTAATAAAAAATTACTCTCAACGGAATTAATAATAAAAGATAAATGAGCATTTTAATTCTTACGGCATGCATTGCGTTTTTAATCATACAAATAGCTTGGCTTAAAATCAATCCGTTTATTGCCTTTATCATAACAGCTTTATTAGCAGGTCTATTTTTAGGCCTGCCCATAAGTACCTTGTCACAAACCGTTCAAAAAGGTTTAGGCGAAATGTTAGGATCTATTACGCTGATTATTGTTTTCGGAACCTGTATTGGGAAACTTACCGTTTCATCAGGCGCCGCCAATGTCATTGCCAAAACAGTCATGGGATGGACGGGCAGAAAATACGTTCGACTCGGCTTAATGATTACCGGATTTATTGTTGGGATACCTCTATTTTATAGTGTTGGATTTGTTTTGTTAGTACCTCTAATCTTTTCAGTAGCCCATCAATTTAAACTATCAAAAGTATATCTGGGAATCCCAATGCTGGCGTCGCTTTCAGTAGCACACGGTTTTTTGCCCCCACATCCGTCACCAATGGCTTTGAGCAGTATTTTAAATGCTGATATTGGACTCGTTTTAGTTTACGGAATTATAATTGCAATTCCGACTATTTTTATCGCCGGATTATTATTTTCCAATTTCCTTAAAAACATCAAAACCGAATCGGATCATGAAATTTTAAATGTTGAAGAAGTCGTAAACCACGGTAAACTTCCGAGTTTTTCCCTGAGTTTATTTTCGGCCTTATTTCCGGTTTTTGGTTTAACTATAACTTCAATATTACCTTTAATTTCAACTAATGAAACGTTGATTGAAGTTTGCAAAACAGTAGGAGAACCAAGTATGATTATGCTTATTTCTTTATTGCTCTGCACGTACACTTTAGGAATAAGAATGAACCGAAGTATCACATCTATAATGGACGATTACGCCGTTGCTATAAAAGATGTCGCTTTGATTGTTTTAATTGTAGGCGGTGCCGGAAGTTTGAAAGAAGTTATGATTGTAAGCGGAGTAAATGAAACTATTGTTGCGGCCTTAACACAAATAAACATTCATCCGTATTTATTGGCCTGGATGATGGCAGCGATTATTCGCGTTTGTGTAGGTTCTGCAACCGCAGCCGGATTAATGACTGCAAGTGTTTTATTACCTTTGTTACAAACTACCGGTCTCGATCCCAATCTATTAGTTTTATCTGTTGGAGCCGGAAGCTTAATGTGCTCGCATGTAAACGATCCAGGTTTTTGGATGTTCAAAGAATATTTTAATATCAGCCTGAAAGACACGTTCAAATCATGGACGGTTATGGAATCTTTAGTATCTGTTTTAGGAATTGTTTTCGTATTTATTTTAAACTCAATTATACATTAATATCATGAATTTATTACCACAAGAAAAATTTGAAACCCTTGGCCTTTCATTACCGCCAGCACCTCAACCTCTTGGTATATATAAACCTTATTTAGTCGACGGAAAATACTTGTATCTTTCTGGTCACGGTCCAGTTCGCGACGATAAATCTTTAATCATTGGCCGAATTGGCGATGACATGGATATCGAAGAGGGAAAACTGGCTGCAAGACAAGTTGGCTTAACGATGCTTTCAACAATTGTAACCAATTTTGGAAGTCTGAACAAAGTAAAACGAGTGATAAAAGTTCTTGGAATGGTGAATTGCAATGGCGATTTCCTAAGACATCCGTATGTAATAAACGGCTGCAGCGAATTGTTTGCTGAAGTTTGGGGACAGGAAAACGGAATTGGAGTAAGAAGTGCCGTAGGAATGGGTTCTTTACCGGACAATATTCCTGTTGAAGTTGAAGCTGTTTTCGAATTATTCTAAAAAATTAGGCCACAGACGATAAAGATTAAAGAGCAATCTGAATTGGTTAAGAAAATACTTTAGTCGTAAGTCTGTGGTTATGTAAAAATATATAGGCCACAGATTTCATAGATTAAAAAGGATTATTTTTTTGCCACGAATTACACGAATTTGCACTAATTTTTATATGCTTGACGTAAAAATTAATTCGTGAAAATTCGTGTAATTCGTGGCAAAAAGATTTAAGCATTATCCAAAAAAAAATCATTTTAATCTGTATAATCTGTGGCTAAAAAAAATTAAACATGAATACAAATATCCCACAAACAAGAATAGCAACATTTGGAGAATTATTACTTCGGATGAATGTTGCCAATGGAAACCGGTTTACACAAGCAGATGAAATAAAAATTCATGTGGGCGGTGCCGAAGCCAATGTTTGTGTTTTACTTTCCCAACTCGGAATCCAAACCGATTATATTTCCCGATTACCCGAAAATGATTTGGCACAACTGGCTTTAAACGAACTTCAGAAATACAAAGTAAATACTTCAAAATGTGTTTATGGCGGAGAACGTTTGGGCTTATATTTTGTTGAATCCGGAAATCAAATCAGACAATCGCAGGTTATTTATGACCGAAGCAATTCTTCATTTGCAACCATTCAAAAAGATCAAATTAACTGGGATAAAGTTTTAGAAGATGTTACGCATTTTCACTGGTCAGGAATAAGCCCGGGAGTTTCTCATGAAGCAAGTTTAGCTTGTAAAGAAGCAATTTTGACAGCGCATAAAAAAGGCTTACCCATTTCTTCTGATTTTAATTACAGATCGAAATTATGGCTGTACGGAAAACATCCGTCGGAAATTATGCCAGATTTATTACAATACAGCACGATAAACGTTGCCGATTTAGATGCGATTGAAATTTATTTCGGAATCAAAACCGATAAAAACGAATCCGATGAAAATCGCTTTCAAAAAACCTTCGAATTATTAAAAGTAAAAATGCCTTTTCTAAAAACATTGGCAATGAGTTTTAGAAAATCAGAGGGGCCGGCGCATTTGTACAAAGGTTTATTGCTGCATGAAGGTAATTTTTATCAAACGCCAGAACACAAAATACATATTGTAACCGACCAAATTGGTTCAGGAGACGCTTTCAATGCCGGATTATTATACGGATTATCCAACAAATTATCCGGACAGGAATGTATTGAATGGGCAATAGCCTGCGGCGTAATCAAACAAAGTATCCACGGAGATTTTGCCATAAGCAATCTCAACGAGATAAGTCATTTTATTAAAAACGGCTCAAGTAATAGAATTAATAGATAAATAAAGAATATGTACAGCATTTTAAAAACGCAAGGTGTACTTCCGTTAGTAACCCAAATCAACATTGAAACAGCCCAAATAGTATTGCAATCAGCGGCTGATGCTGGCATAAAAATTATCGAGTTTGCTGCTCGCGCCAATGATGCAAAAGAAGTTTTTACTCAAATGACAGCCTTTAAAAAAGCAAACAATCTGGATGTTAAAATAGCCGTTGGCTCTATTTTGTCTGTTGATGAAGCAGCAATATACCATCAATTAGGAGCAGACTGCATCGTTTGTCCGCATACTGATCCGGAAATTGGAGCGTATTGCCTTAAGAATAATATTTACTGGATTCCCGGGGCTGCTACTTTAAATGAAATATTACACGCCAATAAATTAGGTGCCGAGGTTGTAAAACTTTTTCCGGCTGATAAAATCGGTGGTCCCGGATATGTAAAAGCGATAAGAGCACCTTTCCCTAGTTTAAAAATAATGCCAACCGGAGGTGTAACGCTCGAAGAAAGTAATTTAAAATCGTGGTTTAAATCTGGAGTTGTCTGCGTGGGAATTGGTTCAAATTTATTTTCGAAAGAAATGCTTTTGAATTTAAATTATGAGCAGGCATTGCAGGCTTTTCAAAATTTAATTGAAGTTGTAGAAAAAACAAGAAACTAAATTATGCAGGAAAATTGGTGGAAAATTAAATCTGATATCAACATTGATACGCCATTTTTAGCCGCTTACGAAGATCGTATCCGGTTTAATCTTGAACGCCTTATTGGTTCAGTAAATGGTGACACACAAAAATTAAGGCCTCATATTAAAACCCATAAAATTGGCGAAATTTTGGAGTTGTTTAAAATTTACAACATCAAAAAAATAAAATGCGCCACAATTGCCGAAGCTGAACTAGGAGCAATTCATGAAATTCCAGATGTTCTTCTCGCCTATCAGCCTATTGGAATTAAAAAAGAAAGATGGATTTCGTTAATACAAAAATATCCTGATACGTCTTTTTCGACTATTGTTGACAATCTGGATTCGGCGAAAGCCTTAAATGAAATTGCTAAAGAAAATGATTTAAAACTGCATGTTTATCTGGATTTAAATACCGGAATGAACAGAACCGGATTTTCGATTTCAGAAGATTGGACGGCTTTAGTCGATAAAATTGTTAAGCTAAAAAACCTTCATTTTGAAGGTATTCATATTTACGACGGCCATTTAAAAGGAAGTGCCGAAGAACGAACGAATGTGGCTTCAAATTCATTTTCTGAAATAAAAGAAAAAACAGAAGCAATCAAACAAAAACTGGGTTATGAATTAAAAATTGTTGCCGGCGGTTCTAATACTTTTCCCTTTTATGCCACACAGGAAAATGTAGAATGCAGTCCGGGAACTTTTGTTTTTTGGGATTCCAATTATCAGATTCATTTGCCCGAACAAAAATTCAAACCTGCTTTGGTTATCGTTGGAACCATAATTTCAAAACCAACAAATGCAACGCTTTGTATTGATATTGGCTACAAAGCGGTTGCTTCAGAAAATCCAATTGAGAAACGATTAGTGATTTTAAATGATGAAAATCTAATCCCGACAGCACATTCTGAAGAACATTTGATTTTAGAAAATCGAGGAAAAAACGAGTATAAAATTGGCGACACTATTTATGCACTTCCTTATCACGTTTGCCCTACCTGCGCGCTTTATGATACGGTTCAGGTTGTAAATAAAGGACATCAAATTTGTGATCAATGGAAGGTTGCCGCCCGAAGCAGAGAAATTAATATATAAAATTTAAGTCAAAATATATGTTTATAATAGACGCCCATTTAGACCTGAGCATGAATGCGATGGAATGGAATCGTGATTTAAGAAATGATGTTCCCACTCTGCGCAGTTTAGAAAAAGGAATGACGGACAAACCTGATCGCGAACGCGCTACAGTTTCATTTCCTGATTTACGACGCGGCAATATCGGAATTGTTGTGGCAACGCAAATTGCAAGATTTGTAAAACCCGGCAGTATTATTCCGGGTTGGAATTCTCCTGAACAAGCCTGGGCGCAAACGCAAGGGCAATTGACCTGGTACAAAGCCATGGAAGAAGCGGGAGAAATAACGCCAATTACGGATAAAAAATCACTCCAGAAACAACTTGATGTATGGAACGACGGAACTCCAAACGATAAAAAACCTATTGGGTATATTTTGAGTTTAGAAGGCGCTGACTCTATAATTGATATTTCTTATTTAGAAAAAGCATACAATTACGGTTTACGAGCGATTGGTCCTGCGCATTACGGTCCAGGACGTTACGCAAACGGAACGGATGCAACGGGAAAAATGAATCAAAACGGAATTGATTTATTAAAAGAAATGGAACGTTTGAATATTATTCTGGATGCAACGCATTTGTGCGACGATGCTTTTTGGCAGGCTTTAGATCATTATAACGGGCCGGTTTGGGCAAGTCATAATAATTGCAGAAGTTTAGTTGATCACAATCGTCAATACAGTGATGAAATGATAAAAGCTTTAATTTCGAGAGGAGCTGTTATTGGCGGCGCATTAGATGCCTGGATGTTGGTTCCGAATTGGCAGAGAGGCGTTTCGATGCCTTTAGAAATGAATTGTGATTTAGAAACGGTTTTCAAACACATGGATCATATTTGTCAATTGGCCGGAAACGCAAATCACATTGGTGTAGGTTCAGATTTAGACGGTGCTTTTGGTACAGAACAATCTCCGTATGATTTAAATACGATTGCTGATTTACAAAAATTGGTTCTGATATTTAAAAACCACGGCTATTCTGATGAAGATTTAAATAAAATCTTTCACCAAAACTGGATCAACTTTTTAATGAAAAATTGGGATTAAATAAAAACTAAACTTGGAACTGCCTTCTTATACGATTGTAATTTTTCGTCGCTTGGATCAACTTCCGTCACAACATAATCTACCTCAGATAAGTTGGCAATTTTCATTTTTAGAACCGTATCCAGTTTTTCAGAAATCGTAAGAATCGCTGTTTTTTCTGAAGCCTGAATCATTGCTTTTTTTACCTGAACTGTTTCCCAGTCAGAATCTGAGAAACCGCCTTCAATATCTAAAGCGTTGGTTCCTAATATTAATAAATCGACTTTAATATTAGCAAGCTGATTATAAACATCGCCGCTCACACACATTTGGCTGTACGACGAAATGCTGCCGCCAATCATGATAATTTTAACGTTGGGTTTATCCAGAAGTTCAACCGCAGATAAAACGGTAACCGTAAAAATAGTTAAACTTAAATCGTTAGGAATTAAACGAATGAATTCACGAATTGTCGTTCCACCGCCAATTAATAAAACCATTCCGTCATGAAGAAGACCTAACGTTTTTTGCGCAATAATTTGTTTGGATTCGCCCGCATAAGTTTGATTAGAGGAAGAATGGTGATACGCTTTTGTCATCGCGCCGCCTTTCACTTTAATCAATAAAGATTCTGACTCAAGTTCATTTATATCACGTCTTACAGTATCTTCTGAAACAAATAATTTAGCCGAAAGGGTTTCAAAACTTACACGAGTATGCAAGTTAATCTCTTTTAAAATAAGATTTTTACGTTCTTCTTTAGTGTAATTAACCACTTCATTATCATTATTCATGCAAATTCGTTTTTGTAAGGACAAATGTAAACAATAAATGCAATATTCTTGCGAAACAAATTATAACACAACGTAATTAAAAAGTTAATTACGCTATTTTAAAGACATTTAAACGCTAATACCTTTTGCAAAAAAAATGCAGACTAATTTTACAAACCTTAAATTTGCTTAACAAAACAAAAAAGTAACCATGCAAAAAAGTATATTTCTCTTTTTGATTTTCTGTTTTTCTTTCGGAAATGCGCAAAGTACTTCAGATAATATTTCGATTATTCCCGCTCCAAATTTTTATAAAACAACCGGAGACAGCATTCGCATAAGCGGAAAAATTAAAATTGTATTTGATAAAAATAAATACAGCGCAAAAGAATTGAAAACAGCGCAGATTTTTGAGTCGGCTGTAAACTCGAATACGTCAAATAAAAAAAGCAATATTGAAGTTTTGTTTATTGCCGAAAAACCATCTTCAGCTTCAAAAAAAGAGGTTTATAAAATCAATATTTCTTCCAAAAAAATAACCGTAACCGGAAGTGAAGAAGGATTATTTTATGCTGTTCAGAGTTTATTGCAGCTTTTGCCGAATCAACCCAAAAATCAGGAAGTAAAATTACCTTGCATTTCTGTTGAAGACCAGCCCAGATATGACTACCGCGGGCTTCACCTCGATGTTTGCCGTCATTTTTTCTCGGTTGATGTTATAAAAGATTTTATTGCACAAATGTCTTATTATAAATTAAATAATTTCCACTGGCATTTAACCGACGATCAGGGCTGGAGAATTGAGATAAAAAAATATCCAAAACTGACCGAAGTTGGTTCGAAAAGAGCACAGACTTTAGTGGGCAATAAATTTGAAAGATTCCCTTATTTTTTTGACGGAAATCCATATGGCGGTTTTTATACTCAGGAAGAAATTAAGGACGTTGTGAAATTTGCCGAAGACCATTATGTAAATATTATTCCCGAAATCGAAATGCCGGGTCATGCAACTGCGGCGGTAACGGCTTACCCAAATTTATCTTGTTTTCCCGATCGAAATTATAAAGTTGTCGAATCATGGGGCGTTTTTGAAGATATTTTTTGTGCCGGAAAAGAGGAAACTTTTACTTTTTTGGAAGATGTTTTAACCGAAGTTATGGCTTTATTTCCGAGTAAATATATTCATATTGGCGGAGACGAATGCCCAAAAGCAAGATGGAAAGAATGTCCGAATTGTCAAAAGAGAATTAAGGACCTAGGTTTAAAAAACGAACATGAATTACAAAGTTACCTCACAACCCGAATTGAGAAATTCTTAAACGCAAACGGAAGACAAATTCTGGGCTGGGACGAAATGCTCGAAGGCGGACTTGCTCCAAATGCAGCTGTGATGTCATGGCGAGGCGAATCTGGCGGAATCAGCGCTGCAAGACAAAAACATTTTGTAATCATGAATCCGGAACAAGTTCTTTATTTAGATTATAATCAGGGTTATTCTCCTCAGGAACCTTTAACGATTGGACGATTAACAACGGTTGAAAAAATATACAAGTACAACCCAACGCCAGTAGACAGTTTAACGGTTGAGGAGCAAAAATATATTATGGGAGTTCAGTCTAATCTTTGGTCTGAATATTTGACAAGTCCGGCGAAATTAAATTATATGATTTATCCGAGAGTTTTTTCTTTAGCAGAAATTGCCTGGACAGAACCTCAGAATAAAAACTACAACAATTTTATTTTGAACAGAATTCCGCATCATTTACAAAAACTGGAAGCGCAAAAAAGAATGTATAAAGTTCCAATTCCTTTTGGAGCTGAAGAAACCGCTTTAATCGCATCAAAATATATTCTGGACTTAAAACCAACAATTAAAAACGGGCAGATTTTCTATACGATTGATGGTTACAATCCAGATGAAACGGCAGAACTTTATACTAAACCTGTAACGATAAATATTCCAAAAGGTGAATTCCGAATTATAAAAACGGTTCAGATTAGCCCGAGCGGCAGGAAAAGTTCTATCAGTAAAATATTGGTCAGAAACCCAGAGTTGAAATCAGCTTTAGCTGTAAAGCCAACCAAGAAAGGATTAAAATTCGATTATTTTACGGGAACATTATTTCAGCAAGTTCAGGATTTAGAATTGGCAAAACCTATTAATTCGGGCATTTTTGAAGGCAAAATAAGCAGTGAAAAATGGAAATCGAAAATCGAGCGTTATATCGGCTTAAAATTCGATGGATATATCTTTATTCCAGAAACTGCAAATTATACAATTTCGACCCTTTCAGACGACGGATCGAAGCTTTTTATAGATAATGAATTAGTTGTAAACAACGATGGCATTCATTGGCTCAACGAAGCTTTCGGAGTTGTTAAACTTGAAAAAGGGTTTCATAAAATCAATATTAGTTATTTTGACCAAATTGGAGGAACAACTTTAACTTGTTTTATTCAGCAGGAAGGAAAAGAAAAACAGGAAATTAGTGAATCACAATTGTATTACGAATAAAACATAAAAAACGCATTCACTAACCAAATGAATGCGTTTTTACTTTCTACTATTTATTAACTATTACTCTTTATTTTTAGTGTTCAGTTTTGTCTTTATTCTTTTCTCTTTACTCTCTCATTTCAAAACATCAAAAGCAACATTGTAAGTTTTACCTTCAAAAACTTCTTTCATTTCAAGTTTTCCAGTATTTAAACCACTTATTTCAAACTCTACTTCCTCATCTTTATCCAAAACCCACTCTGGAGATTTTATTTGGGTGATTATTATTTTAGTTTCGCTGGCATCCTGCCATTGCCATTTACCAAATTCTAAGTAACTTCCTTTTTCTTGAGATGTAATACTAAAATTCGTAAAACAAGTTCCGGCTTTAGAAAAATTTACTAAACTAACCGTATCTATAATAGTTTCTTTTTTGGTGAATTTCCAAGTATTATCGCATAACAAATCTGTTTTAGGCGTACTAGTAAACTCTGTTGCTTTAGTAACTTTTAGCTGATAAGTATACGTATCAGATCCTTCGTATTTAATTGAAAACGTAATATTATCAGGATCACTATCATCCACTTTCATGGAACCGAAATTAGAAAGGAGCAAAATATCTGTATCTAAAACTTCATAAGTACCAGAAACAATAATTTCGGCGTTCTTTTTTGAAGTTTTACTGGTTTCGTTTTTTATGATGATATAGTTTCCGTTTGTATCAAACTCAACCGATTCAAATTCTGTTGAATTTTGCACTATCCATTTTTTATTAATGTTTACTTTTTCTGTATTTTCTTTATTATTTTCATCCTGAGAACAGGAAAACAAACTAATTAACAGCAATAAAGAAACTATTATCTGACTGACTTTGTGCATTATTTGGGGTTTATTAATTGAATCCAAATTTATTGTCTTTGTTTTTAGCCTGCATCACTATTTATAGTGATTTAATATTTTCGAACCTTCAAGACGCAAGACATTTATCTGCTAAAATTTCTGGATTATAATTCTTAGCACTTTTATTAAGATGGAAACAAATATTAAAAAAGGCAAAAAATAACCGGGAAGTAAAAGGATTATCCAGCCGTCTCCGTTATGGGGTTTTCCATAATGTCCACAAATAAAAATCAGCAAGGCCCAAAAAAGAAATTGAACTATCGAAAGCAAAAACCAATGCAGTATAAACTGCCAGTAATGATCTATAAAAAATGAAATCAAAAAACTTATAATAATGCTAACTGCAAACACATAAGAGCCATATTCAATTACAAAAGATTCTGAAAAGCCTCCAATAAAAAACAACAGCAAAAACAAAATACAAGTAAACAGTAATTGATAATACAAATAATTATCATTAGTAAAAAAAGGCATATTGATCGTAAACATATTTGTTCCTTTTACTGCTTTAAGAACAGTTGTTATAATGGAATCAAATTTATTTTGAACGCTTTAATTACACATCACTATTTATAATGAAATAAAAAAAAAAACGCATCCAAATTAATGAATGCGTTCTTCTTGTATTTTAAAAAACTATTTACCGCTAATGGCTTTGCTGATTTTTTCAAAGTCATTATCCTTTAAATTATAGCTTGCTACTCCATAAAAATAATATACCGGATCGCCTGTTTTAGCATTAACAACCTGCAGATATTTATTTGCATTCATGCTTACATATCTTAAATAGTAAATCTCTTCATTATTTAAAATCTTCTTTTCTAAATCTTCATCTGTTATAAATTCATACTTATATTTATAATCTTCTAAAAGTTCTTTAAGATCTTTTTCGTCTCTTTCTTTTTCTGATATTCTCCAAGGGCTAAACTCCAGTTTATAAGCTTCAGGAATATATAGCGTATTATCTTTTAGATTTTTAATTTCGGGAGTTACAAAATCGTCATAAAGTCCGATGTTTTCTCCTTTAGTAAGCATTTTATTTATTTGCTGAAAATAGTTTTTCAGCATTCCTAAATTGGTATTTGTAAAAGATTTTTCGGTATACATTCTATCATAAAGAAGACCTGCTTTTTCATCTGATCTTGCTACCATTGCATCTGCTAAAAATTTAGAATTAACAGAAAGCGGGGCTCTTGCAACAAAAGATAAATTTTCATTAAAAAGACTTTTCAGTTTTCTGGTATATTTTTTATCATCTGATTTAAGCTTTGCAAAACCTTTATCAAATTTTTCCTGATCTAAAAGTTGTATTCCAAAGTTAGTATGAACATAAACAGTACCTTTTCCTGTTACCCTAATATCTCCAAAAAGCTCTGCAAATGAATAGGCATCGTCAGCATAACCTGTTATATTAAAATCTTTAAACTCAACCAATTTGTAAGGAGTTACAGTCCAGACTTCTTTTAAAATTTTTTCGTAATCTTCTTTTTGATTTATTTGAGGCAGTACAAAAATGGTAGTTGTAGCCTTAAACTTTTCTAACTCTCCTTTTTCAAATTTTTCGTTTGCTCCTCTATCAGACGGAGAAACCGAAACCTGAGAATAGTTTTTAATACTGAAAACCAGCATCATAACAAGTAAAATTCTTTTCATTAAATGATTTTGTTTTTGGTTATTATATCTGCAATAAATGTAGTACAAAAAAAACGCATTCAAATTAATGAATGCGTTTTTTAAATATACTAAATTGTTGTATTATCCTTTCAAGCTTGCTGCTAAATACTCACGGTTCATACGTGCGATATTTTCAAGCGAAATTCCTTTTGGACATTCGATTTCACAAGCTCCTGTATTTGTACAGTTACCAAAACCTTCTAAATCCATTTGGTGAACCATGTTTAATACACGGTCAACTGCCTCAACTTTACCTTGCGGTAATAATGCATATTGAGAAACTTTTGCAGAAACGAATAACATTGCAGATGAGTTTTTACAAGTTGCAACACAAGCCCCACAGCCAATACAAGCTGCAGCATCAAAAGATTTATCTGCATCGTGTTTGTTAATTGGAATAGTATTCGCATCAATTGTATTTCCTGAAGTATTTACAGAGATAAATCCTCCTGCGTGTTGAATTCTGTCAAAAGAACTTCTGTCAACAACTAAATCTTTAATTACAGGGAAAGCTTTTGCTCTAAATGGCTCGATAAAAATCGTATCACCATCTTTAAACATACGCATGTGTAACTGACAAGTTGTAACACCTCTGTCCGGTCCGTGTGCTTCACCGTTGATGAATAAAGAACACATTCCGCAGATTCCCTCACGACAATCGTGATCAAATGCTACAGGCTCTTCTCCTCTATTGATTAATTGTTCGTTAAGAACATCAAGCATTTCAAGGAAAGACATATCTGGTTCAATTCCATCAATAGGATATTCTACAATCCCTCCTTTATCTTGAGCGTTTTTTTGACGCCATATTTTTAATGTAAGTTTCATACCTTTTTCGTTTGAAAGTCATAAAGTCGAAAGTCGAAAGTCGCTTGGCACATTTTGCCTTTTGACTTTAAGACTTTGGGCTTTCGACCAAATTCTTATTTATAACTTCTTTGAACTAATTTAATGTTTTCGTAATTAAGAGGTTCTTTGTGTAATACTGCATCACTTGGTTTTCCTTTGTATTCCCAAGCTGCAACGTATGCAAAGTTATCATCATCACGAAGTGCTTCTCCTTCTTCTGTTTGGTACTCCTCACGGAAGTGACCTCCACAAGATTCATTACGGTGTAAAGCATCTTTCGCAAACAATTCTCCTAATTCTAAGAAATCGGCAACACGAGTTGCTTTTTCTAATTCCTGATTAAATTCGTAAGCGCTTCCAGGAACTTTTACATCTTTATAAAACTCTTCACGTAAAGCAGCAATTTCTTCGATAGCTTCAGTTAAGCCTTTAGCGTTACGAGCCATACCTACTTTATTCCACATGATTTTTCCTAATTTTTTGTGGAAATAATCTACAGAATGAGTTCCGTTATTATTGATAAATTTATTAATTTGATCAACAACCGCTTTTTCAGCTTCAACGAATTCTGGTAAGTCTGTAGAAATTTCTCCCATTTTAATATCCGGAGCTAAATAATCTCCAATAGTATAAGGAAGTACGAAATATCCATCAGCTAAACCTTGCATCAAAGCAGAAGCTCCAAGTCTGTTTGCTCCGTGATCAGAGAAGTTAGATTCTCCAATTGAGAAACATCCAGGAATTGTAGTCATTAAGTTATAATCAACCCAAGTTCCACCCATTGTGTAGTGAACCGCTGGGTAAATCATCATTGGTGTTGTATAAGGATCTTCGTCAACGATTTTGTAATACATCTGGAATAAGTTTCCGTATTTACTTTTCACGATTGCAGCTCCTAATTTAGTTACCAAAGCAGCATCTTTATCATCTAAACCTTTTACATAAGCATCTTCAGTTCCGTAACGTTTAATTGCTGCTGCGAAATCCAAGTAAACTGCTTCTCCAGTTTTGTTAACTCCAAAACCAGCATCACATCTTTCTTTAGCCGCACGAGACGCAACGTCACGAGGTACTAAGTTACCAAACGCCGGGTATCTTCTTTCTAAGAAATAATCTCTTTCTTCTTCAGATAAATCAGTTGCTTTTTTCTTTCCTTCACGAATTGCCTGAGCATCTTCTAATTTTGCAGGAACCCAAATACGACCGTCATTACGTAAAGACTCAGACATCAAAGTCAGTTTTGACTGGTGATCTCCTGAAACCGGGATACATGTTGGGTGAATTTGTGTATAACAAGGATTTGCGAAAAACGCTCCTTTTTTATGAATTTTCCAAGCTGCTGTTGCGTTACTTCCCATAGCATTTGTTGAAAGGAAAAACACGTTTCCGTATCCTCCAGAACCAATTACTACCGCGTGAGCAGAATGTCTTTCGATTTCTCCGGTGATTAAGTTACGAGCAATAATACCTCTCGCTTTTCCGTCAACGATTACAATGTCAAGCATTTCGTGACGGTTGTACATTTTAATTTTTCCACGACCAATTTGACGGTTCATTGCAGAATAAGCTCCTAACAATAATTGTTGTCCTGTTTGCCCTTGTGCATAAAATGTACGAGAAACCAAAGTTCCTCCAAAAGAACGGTTATCAAGAAGTCCTCCATATTCACGAGCCAATGGCACCCCTTGAGCCACACACTGGTCAATAATATTTGCAGAAACTTCAGCCAAACGGTGAACGTTTGCTTCACGTGCACGGTAGTCACCACCTTTTACAGTATCGTAGAACAATCTGTAAACTGAGTCACCGTCACCTTTATAATTTTTTGCAGCATTGATACCTCCTTGTGCAGCAATAGAGTGCGCACGACGAGGTGAATCCTGAAAACAAAATGCTTTTACGTTATACCCTAACTCAGCCAAAGTAGCCGCAGCAGAACCTCCGGCTAAACCTGTACCAACTACAATAATATCTAAATTACGTTTGTTAGCAGGGTTTACTAAATTAATATGATCTTTATAATTTGTCCATTTGTCCGCTATAGGACCATTTGGAATTTTTGAATCTAATGCCATTATAATTGATATTAATTATTGAAATGATGAAATAATGCGATAATTACGAAAGCGGCTGGTACCACAACTGCAAACCATAAACCAACTTTGCTTAAGAATCGAGAATATTTGTTGTGCATTCCCACTGATTGAAGTGAAGAAGCAAATCCGTGCCATAAGTGAAATCCTAAAAGGATAAAAGAAACACAGTACAATCCTGTACGTACCGGACTATGAAATTTATGAACTAACTCTCCGTAATACCTCGTAGCATCTGGAGCTGTTCCTGCAATATATTTATAGCCTAGTTCAGGAAACCAGAAATCATAAAAATGCAATCCTAAGAAAGCCAAAATAACCAATCCAGAAATAATCATATTTCTAGAACTCCAAGAAGCATTTGCAGCTCCGTTGTATTTCGCATAAGCAATTGGTCTTGCTGCGCTGTTTTGAGCAGTAAGAATGAATCCCATTACGAAGTGCAAAATTACTCCGAATGCCAAAACTGGCTGCATTACATATTGTATCAACGGATTGTAACCCATAAAATGAGAGACTTCGTTGAAAACGTTTTCACTCAAAATAGAAATAAAATTTAGGGTAACATGCAGCGCTAAAAACGTGATTAAGAATATTCCCGAAAGAGCCATAGCCACTTTCTTTAAGATGGAAGCATTCAACTGTGCAGATTGTGCCATAAGTGTTTAAGTAGTTTGTTTTAAAAAATTAGACAAAAATAACTCAATTACAAAAGAACTACAACCATTTCGTTGTTATTTATAATGATTTTAAAATAGGCTACGTATACGTATTTTTACGTATAAATTTATTTTTAATAATAAATAATTTAGTATGAAAAAGTATAAAAAACTGCTTTAGAGCGATTTCAGCCTAATTTCCATACTTATTAGATTCTTAAAAATTATCATATTGATATTTTATTCAAAGTTTTAATTTGTTTTCTTCAAAAGTGCCAGATCCATATAATTTTATCTAAGCAAAAAATTGTCATTCCATAACATAGTTTTACCTTTAGCGGCTCAAAAAAATAAGAATGAAAACAGGAATTGATGCTATCTCTTTTGATGTAGCAAACATACATTTACCCATAAAAACTTTGGCTGTTGCCAGAAATATTGAACCAGAAAAATTAGAAAAAGGTCTTGGATTACTAAAAATGACTTTTCCGGACGTTCATCAGGACGCAGTTGTTTTTGGAGCAAACGCTTTAACCAAGCTTATCTCTGACAATAAAATCAACCTAAACGAAATAAGCCGAATCTATGTTGGTACCGAAAGCGGAATCGACAGTTCAAAACCCATTGCTTCTTATTTAATTAATTTGATGGAGCAAAAATTTGGCGAAGATTCTTTGGCAGAATGTGATGTTGTCGATTTTACTTTTGCCTGTATTGGCGGAGTTGACGCTTTGCAAAACTGTCTTGATTTTGTAAAATTAAATCCGACTAAAAAAGCAATCGTAGTTACTTCTGATTTTGCAAAATACGATTTAAATTCGGGCGGAGAATACACACAAGGCGCCGGAGCGGTTGCAATGTTAATTTCTGCGGATCCAAAAATTATTGCTTTTGACGATAATTGGGCAACAAGCACAAAGGGCGTTTTTGACTTCTTTAAACCGTACAGAACTATCTCAAAAGAGGAAATTACAAAAAACACCAACAATGATTCCTGGTTTGACAATTTAGAAGCCGAAATCGAAATTCACAAAGACCAGCCGGTTTTTGACGGACAATATTCGAATCAATGTTATATGGATCGTACGCGAAATGCTTACTTTTCATTTAAAAAATTAAAAAACACTACTGAAACGTTATACAACACTTGGCATAGTATTGTAATGCACTTGCCGTATTCTTTCCAAGGAAGAAGAATGCTTTCTGAAATCTATGCTTTAGATAGTGCCGAAAAAATTATTGCCGATGATATTGCACCAGCAGATTATCAAACAAAAATTAAAGAAGTAGCAAAATCTGATGATTACAGAAGTTTTGTAACCGAGAAATTACAGCCTGCAGAATTAGCTTCTTCCTTAATTGGAAATCTTTACACAGGTTCCATTTTCATGGGATTGTTATCGACTTTGGCTCATTTTTATGATACAAATAAAGAAGTTGCGGGAACTAAATTTGGTTTCCTGGCTTACGGAAGCGGATCGAAATCGAAAGTTTTTGAAGGAACAATTCAACCAGAATGGAAATCGGCTTTAGAAAATGTGAAACTTTTTGAAAATTTGGCCGAAAGCGTAGAAATTGATTTCAACACTTATGAAAGTCTTCATAAAAAAGAACAAAAACAAAGTGTAAGAACTCCGAAAAACGAATGGGCTTTAGACCGAATTGAAAAAGAGATTCCAGTTTTGATTGGAGCGAGATATTATAAATGGGTGGATTAAAATTTCAATTTTTGAAATCCCAAATTCCAATAAAAAACCGAAGCTATTGCTTCGGTTTTTTGTTTTTATAACACAACGTTTGTCATCCTGAGCGAAGTCGAAGGACACGTTAGTAGCTCTACAAAGATTGTCGATTTTGCAAGCGGAGCTCCTTGCGTGTCCTTCGACTTCGCTCAGGATGACAAGATTGCGCCAAAAAAAACCTTTGTCAAAGTTTTAAACTTTGACAAAGGTCGTCACACATAAATTAAATTGCCTCCAGCTTTTGCTGGAGATTTAAGAAAGTTCAATATAAATGGCTTTAGCCTAAATATTTATTTTTGGCTAAAGCCTTCTCTTTTGTCTCAATGATTCCCCTAGTTAAAACTGGGGGCTATTGAAATATTTAATTACTTATAAATAGTAAACTTATTATGACTCAAAGTAAAACCCAGATTTTCATAAACCGCCACGTTTTCTAATCGTTTTTTATTTGTAGTTACTTCAATACTTTTTAAATTATTTTTATCTGCAAAATTTAAAATCTCATTTATTAATAATCTTCCAACACCTTGACCACGATGTTTTTGATGGATAAAAAATTCTTGGATTTCACCAACCAATCCGCAATGATGGAGAAGATTTTGGGTGTGAAAACTAATAAATCCTAAACCTTCATTTTCGTTTTCGGCAATTAGATACAGATTTTTTGGGTTTGAAATATTTTCATTGAAAATTTCTTCGAAAATTTTAAGATCTAAAGCTTCATTTTCGAGTTCGCAGATTGCTTTGTAGACGAAGTTTAGGTCTTGATTTTTTATTTTTCTGATTTTAATGTCTGAGTTCATAAAACTTATTGTTTCTAACACATATTTAAATCCCTTAATCGATCACCTTAATTAAACAATTTATCTATTATATAAGTAAGCAAATTTCTACGAATTTTTTTAGTTCTTTGTTCTCCTCTTTTAATTTCCCTCTTTTGTTCAGCAAATTTTTCTCTTTTAATTTGATCTAATCTTTTTATTTCGAGTTCTTTATTTTGTTGGTCAATTTTATCTTGTTTAACTCTTTCCTCCTCCTTAATTCTATTCTCACATTCAACTCTTTGATTATGAATTATAACATTTCTATTAACGGATTCTAATAACCAATCGGAAAAGGAAAAACGAGGTTTATTCTTTTTAGAATCGAACTCAGGATATACTTCATTATTTGAAGAAAAATCATCGACCCAAACATTACCATATTCATTTCCATTAATCACAATAAATGCAGTTGTACCACAACCATAACCTGCTATATGAATTTGTCCATTTGAATATCCTTTGTCAAAAATATCATAGTCTTCATCAAAAGTTATTTCATAAGGATAGGCTTCTTTATAATCAGAACCACTACTAAATACAACCTTATTGGTTAATTCAAAAGGAATTGAAGGATTGAATTCATTATCTTTATAAAAGAATTCTATAAAATCTATTTTTTCAATTAAATTAAAACCCCATTGATTTTTATTCACAATACCATTTGCAACATTCAATAAAAACCATCTATAATCTTCTGGTATTGTAACATTAAATTTACTCTCAAATATTTGAATGTCCTTTTCCAATGCAACAGGTAAAAACAAGTAATCCTCTTCTAAATTTTTTCTCGCATTCCCAATTATACCTAATATCTCGTCATGTAGATTATCCATACAATCTTATTCCCTTAAATTATTGCTATTATTTTCAGCAATATACAAAATCCGCGACTTTATGGCTTGTTTCTTTTTTCTAAAAACAGTAAACTTCTTCTGAAACCGTAAGCGTGAGGGATAGAGGCGGTATCCTTTTATGAAGCGGAGCGGAATAAAAGATATAGCCGAAAGCCCGACCCAGAGGGACACGCCCATATTAAGATTCTGAGATGCTAAGGTTCTAAGTTGCTGAGATTTTCTCAATATTGTCATTTCGACGAAAGGAGAAATCGTACCCGGGAATCTACAAAGATTGACGATTTTGATTGCGGAGTTTCTAGTGCGATTTCTCGTTCCTCGAAATGACAAGACTTTGAGGTTATTGATCTTTTTCGAGTTACAAAAAACCCAAAGTATAATTTTATACTTCGGGTTTTTATATTATTCTTTACCTTCTAATTCGATATTAAAGTGCCATGGGTGTGGGTTCCAAACCGATGCGTTTTTTACATCTTCCAGAGTAGTATTAGCACTAATCTTAGATTGTCCGGAATAGCCAGTATTAAAGCAAAATCCAGATCCGTTATTCGTATTACCTGAACTACCAGAATCAATACCTAATTTTTCTCCATCTACTAAATACCAATAAAAAACATATGTTTTACCAGCTTCAAGATAAAGATTTAATTTTTGCAGATCAAACGGAACAAAACCTCCATCAAATCCTCCTGAAACCTCTGTTGTTGTTGTCGCTAAAACATTAAGTTTTGGGTCTTTTATTATTAGTTTTAACGTTACTGATGAATAATATCGCTGGTTGTTTTCGGAATATCTAAATCCATCACTAAGATGAATACCAAAAGTATAAGGAACAAGATTTTTATCGACTACAATTGCTTGTCCGGTTCCTATATTTCTATCGTATGGCAAAATATCCGGAACATTAATTCTGTCATCTCCCCCAAACCATTTCCAGGCATTTGCTTCAGAACATGATCTTGATCTATAAGTATCCATATGCTCTAATTTTACTTGATAAATCTTTTCTGTACCAGATTCAGACGTAACAGCAAAACTTACTGGGGAAGAATAATCTTTTATTGTTTTAGGATCGGGCGTTATTGTAGCTTCTTCTGAAATTTTTAATTCGACATCTAGATTTTCAAGATCGTTACTTTCCGGCAGTCTTTTAGTTATTAATGCTGTTTGGTTATCAATATCACCACTTAGTAATAGATTTGGGGTTTTAATATTTAATTCTAAAATAAAATTATCGGTACTATCTGGCTCATTTTCTTCTGATGCACAAGATATCATCAGAACAGAAATGAAGAAAAAAATTGCAAATCGATTGATTTTTGCTTTCATAATTTTGGGTTAGTTTATCGGGCGCAAATATTGTTATTTCTAAAACAATTTCTTTACGGGAAACCTCATTTTTTTTATAAAATTTCAAATTAAAAAATACCAAATTCCAATTTATTCCTAATCTTGTGATTGCGTTGAAATGACAGAAACTTTGAGGTTATCAATTTTTGTCGAGTTACTTACGATCCTTCTACTTCGCTCAGAAAAACAAAATCAAATGTAAACTTTGTGTCTTAGCGCCTTCGTGGCAAACTCAAAACAAATAAGAAAACTTTAATAAATCAATTATACGCCACTTATTCAAAAATCACTAATTTTGAAATTCGAAGTTCAAAAACAATACAATTATGAAATATCATCAAATAAATAGCGCTCTTTTTGTAAAAAACCGCAAAAAATTCACGGCAGAAATGAAACCTAATTCAGTTGCCGTTTTTAACTCAAATGACATTTACCCAATTAGTGCCGACAGTACTTTACCGTTTGCGCAACACAGAGATATTTTTTATCTAAGCGGTGTAGATCAGGAAGAAAGTGTTTTGCTTTTGTTTCCGGATGCGCCTTATGAGCACCAAAGAGAAATTCTTTTTCTAAGAGAAACTAATGATCATATCGCAGTTTGGGAAGGTGAAAAATTGACTAAAGAACGTGCTTTTCAGGTTTCGGGAATTAGAACGGTTTATTGGTTACAGGATTTTCATAAAGTTTTGAACGAAATGATGACGTATGCCGATACGATGTACATCAATACAAACGAACATTATCGCGCAACTGTTGAAGTAGAAACTCGCGAAGCTCGTTTTGTAAAATGGTGGAAAGAACGTTATCCAGCGCATAATGTTGCGAAAAGCAATCCAATTTTACAGCGTATTCGTTCTGTAAAAGAAAGTGAAGAAATCGATTTGATTCAGCAGGCTTGTGATATTACGGAGAAAGGTTTCCGCAGATTGCTTTCGTTTGTAAAACCAAATGTTACAGAATATGAAATCGAAGCAGAATTAGCTCACGAATTTATCCGTAACCGTTCTAAAGGTTTTGCTTACACGCCAATTATTGCTTCTGGAAACAATGCTAATGTTTTACATTACATCGAAAACAATCAGCAATGTAAAGCCGGAGATTTAATTTTATTAGACGTTGCAGCAGAATATGCAAATTATTCAAGCGATATGACCAGAACGATTCCAGTTTCGGGACGTTTTTCTGATCGTCAAAAAGCGGTTTACAATGCTGTTTTAAGAGTTAAAAATGAAGCTACAAAAATGCTGACTCCGGGAACACTTTGGAAACAATATCATGTTGAAGTTGGTAAAATTATGACTTCGGAATTAATTGGTTTAGGTTTAATTTCTAAAGCCGATGTTCAAAACGAAAATCCAGAATGGCCTGCTTACAAAAAATATTTCATGCACGGAACTTCTCACCATTTAGGACTTGACACGCATGATTATGGTTTGCTTCACGAACCAATGAAAGCAAATATGGTTTTTACAGTTGAACCTGGAATCTATATTCCAAATGAAAAATTCGGAATTCGTCTTGAAGATAATGTTGTGGTTCAGGAAAAAGGAGAACCTTTTAACTTAATGCGCAATATTCCGGTTGAAGTTGATGAAATCGAAACTTTGATGAATTCTTAATTCACGATGAAAAAGATTTTTCTACTTGGATTTTTATTGTTTTTGGGAAACATTTTTGCCCAGACAGAAGGCTATGCAGTTAACGCTGACGGAAGTAAAACCTATTACAAAACTTTCGGAAAAGGCGAGCCGCTTTTAATTATAAACGGCGGGCCGGGAATGAACAGCAATGGTTTTGAAGATATGGCGAAAACTTTAGGCGAAAATCAACAAACGATTATTTACGATCAAAGAGGTACTGGAAAATCGAAACTCTCAAAATTAGATGCTAAGACCATTTCGATGAAAATAATGGCCGATGATATTGAATCGTTACGAAAACATCTTAAAATCAAAAAATGGAATATTCTGGGGCATTCTTTTGGAGGAATGTTAGGTTCATACTATGCAACGGTTTATCCTAATAGTATCAATAAATTGATTTTATCATCATCTGGCGGCGTAGATTTGACTTTATTAAAAAGTCCGAATTTGATTGAAGCTGGTTTAAGCAAAGCTGAAAAAGATTCTCTGGATTACTGGAATGATAAAATCGAAAAAGGCGATACGTCTCACAAAGCAAGACTAGGACGCGGAAGAGCAATGGCTCCGGCTTATGTTTACGACCGAAAATTTGTTCCAATAATTGCTGAAAGGTTAACGCAGGGAAATTCGACAATAAATGGTTTATTATGGTCTGATATGCAGAAAATGAATTTTGACTGCAAAGACAAACTAAAAACCTTCAAAAATCCGGTTTTGATTATTCAGGGAAAAGAAGATATTATTAGCAATGAAATTGGAGAATTGGCACATCGAACTTTTCCAAATTCTAAACTGATTTTATTAGAACATTCAAAACATTACGGATGGCTTGATGCGAGAGAAAAATACTTCTCGGATATTAATTCATTTTTAAAATCATAAAAATAAAAAAGCCCTTAATGTTATTAAGGGCTTTTTTATTTTATAAACGTTTATTATCCGATTTTTGAAATCTGAAGATCTAATTGAAATTTGCCATCAGCTTCGTTTCCGTTGATCAGTTCAAAAAGTTCTAAAGCTCTTCTTGCGTTTTTCTCCTCTTCTCTTTGCTCAGCCACATACCACATCATAAAATCCTCTGTAGCATAATCATTTTCAGCTCTACATTTTGCAATTACTTTATTGATTGCCTGAGTAACTGCAATTTCGTTTTGCAAAGCAATTTCAAATACTTCTTTAAAAGAAGCAAATTCCTGCTGCACTTCTGGAACAGATGGCGTAACTGCAATCCCTCCCATGTCTGTAATATATTTGAAAACTTTTAGAAAATGCTCTCTTTCTTCTTCGGCTTGCTTGTACATGTAAGATGCTGTATGTGCATAACCGTTTCTATCTAACCATGCAGCCATAGCTAAATATTTATTAGAAGCGTCGCTTTCTATTTTTGCCTGTAAGTTCAATATATTTTCTATTCCTTCAACTAATGAAGTACTTGTTCTTAGTAAATCTTTCATAACCTTTAATTTTTAGTATGTGTAAAATTACTAAAATTAAAGGAGGCAACCCTAAATGCCTGAAAATTTGGATTTAATCTAAGTAAGAATCTAAATAAGCTCTACGTTAACCGTATTACAAAGCATAGAATGTAAAGTGAGGGTAAATTTTGTTCCGTTTAATAAATCTCTTAACTGCACTATTTCGCAGATAGTAAGATTTCTGGAAAAATTTCTTTTAGTAGTTTCAATCAGCTGTGCATCTGACTGATCAGATAAATCATAAAGCATATTGAGAATGTCAACGCTATTAACCTTTCTTTGAAAAATCAAAAAATCATGAATTTTATAACTTGACACAGTATCAACAAAATTGATAATTATACTATTGGTCGAATCACATTGATAACTGTATCCTTTTTCGGTTTCAAATAATACTTTGGTGGTCAAATCACTAACTAATGCCATTTTGATAAAATATAATAACGGAGCAAAAATATAGAATTTAAAGCAATAAAAAACATAATTAAGACTAATTTAAAATAACAAACTCATTTAATGTTCTTAAAAACAGCTCAAGTGCACTCAAAGACTCCAATATTCTACATTATTATATATCTAATTTTAAAAACAAAAACGGCTTTCAAAAATGAAAGCCGTTTCTTTTTATCGCTTGTAAATATTATTGTTTTAAGACTTTAAAAGTTTGTGTTTTATTACCTGCTTTAATTTTTACAAAATACAATCCCTGACTGCCATTTATTGTTAAATCAAATTTTGATAAATCAACTGCTTTTTCTTCGCTTATTTTTTTTCCGTTTGCATCGTAGATCTGTACGCTTGCATTTCCGTCATAATTTTTTAAATCGACTGAAATCTTACCCGAAGTTGGATTAGGATATATAACAGCATTTGAAGTTTTTGTAAAATCCTCTGTTGATAATGTATTTTCATATTTAAGAATTCCGCAATCTTCATCAAAATGAACTACTGTTCCATCGATACCATTTGTAGTTAATTTACTGGCGAAAATGCTGTAATTATTTCCTCTAAAATTACTTGATAAATAAAACGATCCGTCTTCGGCTTTGAAAAAATCAAATTTTTCCATGTAAGGCACATTAACATGGTTTTTGTTATCTCCATTTGCTGTTATCTTTTTTAAATTACCTGATAAGTCATAAGTTGCTAAAAAGAAATCATAATTGCTAATCAATAAATTATAATACTTCCCATCGGCTGTAATAAAATTACCTCCATCTGCAGCATCACCAATAATATGCAATCTATCTTTGTCTTTAATTATTTTAGCTCCCCCGCCGCCGGTATATTGAGTTCCTGTTATCCACTCACATTTTCCAAGCGAATTAACTTTTGCTAAATAAAAGCTTCCAATACTTTTTTGTGTTATTGTTCCATCACTATTTTCAAAAAAATGAATCGCTTTTGGTTCATCGCACCCATTGCTTCCTGTAATATAACTGTCACCGTTTTCATCTGTAACCATTGATTTTATGGAAACGCCATTAAAAAAAGCATCTTTAGTATTACTTCTTACTTTCCATTGAAAAATTCCATCTTTATTATATTTTGCTAAAAAACCTCTGCTTCCGTAACCGCCATCTCCTTCTAGCGTTTGTACCGGAGCAGCATTTCCTGCTGAATAGAAACTAACGAACATTTCGTAATTACCTCCTAAATAAATATTATTATCGCGATCAAAACCAACATCCGTAAGTCCGCCTGCATTAACATATGAAATACTAATTTCATCGAACCATTTAACAGCTCCAGTTGGAGCTATTTTCATCATCATAAAACCACCAGCTAAAAGTTTTATGACCTCAGTTTTAACTCCGTTCAAATACAATTGGCCTCCGCTATATTGTGAATCAAAAGGACCTATTGTAACTAAGTTATTCTCTTTGTCTATATATAGTTTTTCTGCTACATAACCCAAAGTACTAAAAGATAATGTCCAGATAATTTTCCCTTTTTTGTCCATTTTCATCACATAGCCAGTATTTCGGTTTTCGCCAATTATTGGTTCTATTTTAATTCTATTGCCTGTGTTGTCTATAAAAATACCCTGATGTGTACCGCTTATGTATATATTACCATCATGATCTACTACAGAACAAAATATTTTATCTCTGTCACGAACCACTGGTTCATGTTCTGTACTAACCATCCATTTTACTACTCCATTTCGATCGTATTTGGTTAGAAAGCTCCCTTTTTTATTTTTAAAATTTGGTTTTATTCCAATTTTCGAATCAAATATCTGATCATTAAATCCTCCTGCAACCAAAAAACCGTCTTCTGTTTTAGTTAAACCATAATTACCTTCGTATTCATATCCATTCCAGTCAGAATCAACTCCATCATTAATTAGTGCCCAGCAATTATCAGAATTTTCAGGATCATTATAAATAAAAGGCCCTTCTTTCTCTATTTTATTATAGCAATCATTATCAGACCAAACTTCGAGGTCAATTTTTGTATCGCCTTCTTTTGAAAAACTAGTTTCTACTACTGCATCTGTTGAATTTGTTGTTGAAGCATTAGGACTAAAATTCCATTTATAATGTTGCGCCTCAATTGCTTTTTGATAAAATGATGTAGTTTCATTAGGCTTGGCATTTACTAAATCTTTATAAAATTCTGCTTTTGTATGCTCAACATCAATATGGAATGTATTTGTAAAACTAACTGTACAATTCGCATTTATATTTTTAGCTTCAAAATAATAATCTCCAGATTCGCTAATTAAATCACTTGTAAAAGAAAGTGTTTGTCCATTTCCTGCTTCACTCGTCCCAAATGTTGAAGAGCCTTTTCTCAATGTATAAACAACATCGATTTCAGAATTTTGAATTTGAACTGTTACAGGTTCGCTTTTACAAAGAATATTATCATTTATAATTACCGGTAAATTAATTTTTGGAATTGGGCTGACATAAATAGTTTTAGAATCTGTAGATTCAACACCAAAACTATTTGTAACCGTGTATCTAATATCATAATTTCCTGGTGTTTTAAAATTATACGTTAAATTTCCGCACACAGAATTAACCTGCACATCATTTACAAACCATTTACAACTTGAAACCCCGCCTACAAGAGGTTTTAGAGTTACATTACTTCCGGCGCAGCCGCCTGCCAATCTTGAAATGTTTACATAAGGAATTCTTGTACCTCCTCCATTTGTAGTTTTTAATATAACTCCCGAATTCCCACAGGCATAAAAAGCCGTATTAGCCATTTGTTTCCAAAAACAATTAATCCCATAATTCAAAGATGTTGACTGCCACTCTAATGCCTGACTACTGGCAACAAAATAAACTCCATGATCTGTTCCCACATATTCGCCTGTTGAGTTAGCCGAAATACATTTTGCGTTTAAAGGTCCATTATAAAAATTGGCATGATCATTATTTAGTGAATTATTAACGCTATAGTATGCGAATCTATTTCCTGCACAAAAAGTTACTCCGGTGCTAAATGTTCCATACCCATAAGTTATAGCCTTAATATCTGAACCAGGTGTTAAAACTGGCACAAAATTATATCCTAGATCAAAGTACTCAAAATAAAGTATTTTACCAGTCGTTGCTATTTTACACCTACTATGATAAAAAGCAACAGACAAAAAATTATCGGTACCGAGATTTTTAGTTCTTTGAACGCCCTCTGATGTAAAAGTAACAATTAGTCCATTTTCGCCTACTGCAAAATAGGATCTATTATACTCTGAATATGTAATCTGGTTTAAATTTGAGTTTTCCTCACCTTTATATATAATTTGATAGTTAAGCGATGGCAGTTCAATTTTCATTATAATAGCCTGTTTTGTCAATGCATTCTGTCCGCAGGCAAAAACAACTCCTTCAGAAGGCGAACCTGTTATATCTGAATAGCAATGACTAAAAACTGTATTATTATAGATATTAGCATTTTCACTTCCATCTGTTATCTCAAATCTTTTCCAGCTTGATGCTCCTTCTCCTCCATTTGAAGTATAGTAAAGTCCTTTTTTTCCAGAAACTAAACCATTATTACCAAAAAAAACAACACCAGTCAAATCGTCTGTCAAACCAGTATTTAAGTTCTCCCATTGACAAAAGGCAAACTGAACATTAAGTAAAAATAAAACATAGAGTAAAGTTGATCTCATATAATTTAATAGGTTAATTATTAAAAATTGTAGTAAAACTAGTCATTTTTTAACACTTTGCACGTCGATAAAAATGTTTTGTTAAAAACTGTAAAACAATTTATTAGAGAACCTGATCAACGCTTAAAATTACGAGCGTATTCACCCCCTTCTTTCACTCAAAAAATCCTATTGAAACAACTATTGGTCAATTAAAATTCAAAAGGTTATTTTTGTAAAAATTATAATGATGAAAAATATTCTATATAAAAACACCAAAATATCTTTTACTGACTCTGGAGAAGGAAATGCAATTGTATTACTTCACGGCTTTTTGGAAAACAAAAAAATGTGGACAGAATACGTTAATTTGTTTTCAGAAAAACATCGTGTTATTACAATCGATTTATTAGGTCACGGAGAATCTGATTCTTTAGGTTACGTTCATGAAATGGAAGAGAATGCAAGTGCTGTTTATGAAGTTTTGCAATCTTTAAAAATTGAAAAAGCAACAATTCTGGGGCATTCTATGGGCGGTTATATTGCTTTGGCTTTCGCCGAATTATTCCCGGAAAACATTAAAAAATTGGTTTTGCTAAATTCAACATCTAAAGAAGACAGTGCCGAAAAAAAACTAAACAGAACACGCGCCATTAAAGCCGTAAAACAAAACTATGTAAACTTTGTAAGCTTGGCGATTGCGAATTTATTCAGCGAAAATAACAGAACTCGCTTAGCTGCCGAAATTGAAAAAGTAAAAGAACAGGCTCTTAAAACACCTTTACAGGGAATTGTAGCTTCGCTTGAAGGAATGAAAATTCGAAAAGACCGCGAATGTCTTTTACACGAAAACAGATTTCCCGTTTTATTGATTTTAGGTAAAAAAGATCCCGTTTTAAACTACGAAGAAAGTCTTGCTCAAATTGAAGACACAACGGCAGAATTAATTTCGTTTGAAGACGGACACATGAGCCATATTGAAAATAAAGAAGAACTAAAACCAATCTTGTTGGATTTCTTTAACTAAAATAAAAGGTATTAAAAGCAAAAAAGGCCATTCGAAATTTCGAAATGGCCTTTTCTATATTTTAGCATCAAAACTTATAATTTTGAAATGATGTCTTTTTTGAATTTCCCTAAAGTCGCTCTTGTTAATCCAAGATTAGCTTTTTTAGCATCAACAGCTAAGTAAATAAAATACTGTCCGTCTTCAGAAACATCTATAATATGTATCTGATCAGTTAATGTAATTAAAATATCGTTTATTTTTTGATCTAATCCTAAAGCTTTAATGGCGTTTAATTTTGCTTTTACAACTTCTAGATTATAAGCAGATGCTAATTCCGGATCGAAATCTGGATTTACAGAAAGTGAGCAATAAGACATTCCTGTCTCAACCTCAGTTACTGAAACTGCAATAAATCCGCTAACATTCTCTCTTAAATCATTTTGAAAATTCTGTAAAAAATCTGACATGTTTATATATATTGGTTTAAATTAATTATTGAAAACGGTATCCATTCTTCTAAGCAGCAGACCCATTTTACTTATGTCTTTAGAAAGTAAGGCAACACAATTATCGTCCTGATCTTTATTTGCAACCACGATACCATCATTGTTTTTAATCATAACTTGTTTTAAGTCGCCATTATTAACATCTTCAGACATTTCTAAACACATTTTCAAAATCATTCCAATCATTGCGGCAACATTTCCGTCATATTCAAGGTTAACAGATTCTAATAAAATTCCGTCAATATTAAAGGTAATTCCAGACTCAGCGCCGGTTTCTTCAACCAATGTATTTAAATCAATCATAATGTTAAAATGTTTAAGAATGTCAAAGTTATTTTTAATAAATAGAATTGTTTGATGAACACTTGTTAAAAAAATAGAACACTCAACTACCTGACTCACTTTTATTTATACTATAATTTAACTCGATCTTTAAAAGAAAATCTTCAAAAATATTTAACAGAAAAAAGAGATTTACTCAAAATTGAAACATTTTAGTTCAAAAAATTCAAAACATAGGTTTGATAAGTACAGATAATCAGTTTAATAGAAGTTTTTCTTAAATTTGCTAAAAATTATTCCAATGAAAACAGTTGACGAATTACGCTTTGATTTAAATGTAAAACTGATGAAGTTTAGAAGATTTCGCTTTGAAAACGGACCAGTAAATACTCCGAATTCAAAAGAATCTGAAAAGAAAGGCTTCTTCAAAAAGATATTTAGTTAAAAACTACTTACAAAAAGCCGCAATAATTATTTAATAATTATCGCGGCTTTTTCCTTTATGCTGTGAAGCTTACATTTTGTTTGTAAAAAACAATCCTTTTTCATCAGGATTACATTTTCAAAATTGTCCTAAATAAGACTTATTCTTCCCTTTTCAATTTTTAGGCTCTTAAATTTAATCTCCAAATTTCAAACAATTTGCTTGGGAAATTCTTTCACGAAGCCAATTTAAAAGTATTGAAAAACGAATTTTTAATTGGTGATAAAGTTTTTTTATTCTGAAATCTTATTTTCACTTTTGATTTCAAATTACCCCAACAAACCGGCAAATGTTAAAAACAAGGTAATTTTGTTTAGCGATAGATAATTTGAGATTTTCTGAACAATCAAGTTATTGAGAATAAATTAATTTTGAGGCTAAAAACATTGTAAGTAACCAGTTACACTTTTTCTTCAAAAGGAATATTGCTATCAAATATTTCATTTAGCAATACAACTATTTCTTCTACATAACTATTTAAAATTGCCTTGCTTACTGTTATATCCAGATCTTTTTCTTCTTTAAATCCAAAAGGTAAAAACCCTGATTTCAAATTTTTAAAAGAAATAATTCCAACTTCTATTGGAGTATTTCCGGCATTTTCTTCAAACATAAATGCATAAGCTAAAACCTGAATAATTTTATCGTTTTTAAGCTCTTGAGTTAATCCGTTCCACGATTTAAGGATAACGTTTGTTTTTTCAACTTTTCCGGTCTTATAATCAATGATTCTTATTTTTCCGTTACGAAGTTCAATTCTGTCAACATTTCCTTTAATTAACACCGGAAATGATAAACGAGGATGAATAAGATTTCGTTGAAAAGTTTGTTCCAAAGCAATAATCTTAACCGCATCTCCATTTTTGATCGATTCCAATTCCATTTTCAAGAAATTAGACACATTTCGTTTTGCAACTTCAAAAGCTAAAAGATTACGCCCTTTTTTAATTTCACCTTCTTTATAAACAAGCTTAAATTGTTTCAATACTTCATCATCTAACAGTTTAAAACAGTTTAACAAATCAGCTTCTGAAATAAACTTTCCAATAAAAGGTTCGTAAAGTGTTTTTAATGTTTCGTGAATAATTGTTCCGAGTGTATTTAAAGCAATATTTTCCTCTACTTCTTCAACTTCACGAATACGCAGAATTTTTTGAAAATAAAATTCAATTGGATTTCTAATATAACTTGTCAATGCAGAAGGAGAAAAACCAACAGCTGCAATTTCTTTTAAACGCTCCATAACCGCTTCTGATTTCGGAATTACCATTGGCTGATATGCAGTAGTTGGTAATACTGGATTATAGATATCAAAAGTTAGGTTATGCTTTGATTTTTTTTCAACTTCAAGCTGAGTTATAAAACGGCTGCGTTCGCCAGCATCTAATCCGTCGTTTTCTGTATTATAAATTAGATAGATATTTTTTGCGCGCTGTAATAAATGGTAAAAGTGATAGGTATAAATAGCATCTTTTTCTTTAAAAGTCGGCAGACCTAATTCTTTTTTTACATCATAAGGAATAAATGAATTCTGAGATTTTCCTGCTGGAAATTTACCCTCATTCATCGAAGTCACAATTACGGTTTCAAAATCAAGAACACGGCTTTCAAGAACTCCCATAATTTGCAATCCTCGCAAAGGTTCACCTTCAAAAGAAACTTCAGCTACATCAATAATTTGTTTATAAATGGCGTGAAGTGTATCAATATTATCAATGTGCTTATGCTGCGAATAATAATTTATAAGTTTATTAATCACTTTAAAAACAGCATATACGAAAGTTTTAGCAATTTTTTCTTCCTCATTGTCATTGCTGAAATTCTGTTTTATCAAAAGTAATATTGTCGAAATATTTTCAAGAACCGCTACAGATCCGTTTTCCCATTTCTGAAACAATAAAGAAAATAATTCAGATGGATTTTGATTAAGTTCTAAAATCTTATTGAGAGTAATAAAAGTATAGTTATTCTCTTTGATTATTCTAACAATATGGTTCGTCTTTGCATACGGCTCAACTAAAGGATGTGTCAGAATATCCAGAACATCTTTATAATAAAAAACATAACTGCCGCCAACACGAGAAAGTGCATTAGTATGCATTTTGAAAAACTTAGCTACCAATATCTGCGATGGATTATTCTTTCCTGAATATCCCATTGTAATATTTAAAGCCCCAACCGAAGAAGGAAGAGAATATAGAACTGGAATTAAAAGATTTTCTTCTCCCAGCACTACTGCAACCTTATCCAGGGAAGCTGCTGGATTTTCATTAATCAAATTCTCGATAATGCTTCCGGCCAGTTTAGCCTGTCCAATTGTTTTTGGCGTACCAATTACCTGAATGTTTTTCGTTTGAGAAAAATCATCTACAATCCATTCAAAAGGATGAAATTTATAATGCTTCCAACTTTCTTTAAAACGACGAACAAAAAGTCCTGCATCATGAAAAGGGTCATTTAAAAATGCCTGATCTACATCCCAATAAATTTTAGCCTGATCTAAAGCCAAAAGATGCTGCACAATTTTTTCTTCCGCTGCATTTAAGGCATTGAATCCGGCAAAAATAAAATTACGATTTGAAATAGTATTTGAAAAATGATTCAGATTATTTACCGCTTCTCTATAAATCAAACCTTGATATCCAATTGATTTATTTAAGAGGTGATTGTATAATGAATCATAATACAGAGGCAGAAGTTTCCAAAAGTCGATATAATTTTCTAGAAGCTTAGTTTTATTTTCGACTTCTATTCCCCATTTTTTGATGTCCTCGATATCTTTTAAATAAGATAAGACGTGATTGGACTCCAGAAGATAACGATCAATTTCATTAAAGTCCTGCAAGAGTGTTTTTGCCCAATTAGCAAACAACTCAAAAGATTGCTGGTGCTGCTTTTCAGTAACAGATAAATAAACTTCGTAAAACTCAAACAGCAGCTCAATTGAATCTATAGATCTAATTGAAGCAACATCCTGCACAAAATCTTCAATGCTTATAATTTCAGGAGAAAGGAGTGTTTTTGAGGTTTCTTTTTTAAGCGCTTCAATTAAAAAAACCTTAGCTCTTTTGTTCGGTAAAACAATAGTAGTTTCTGCAAGTTTATCTGAATAATCCTGAATTACAACAGCTGCAATTTTCTCTAAGAAAGAAATATTTATCATTGTATAAAAATAAAAAAAGCCATTCAATTAAGAATGGCTTTTCAATATTATTTACAAAAGTAAATTATAGTTTACCTTGGTATTTAGAACCTACGTGTTTAATTTCAGTTCTTCTGTTTTGTGCTTTACCTGCAGCAGTTTTGTTACTTGCAACTGGTTGAGAAGATCCAAATCCTTTAGCTTCTAAGTTTTCAGCGTTAACTCCTCTTTCAACTAAAGCGTTTAATACCGCATTAGCTCTGTCTTGAGAAAGTTTATCGTTTACTTTAGCAGAACCTGTACTATCTGTGTGTCCTTCAATAGAGAATTTCGCATTTGGATAGTTTTTAAGGATTTCTTTAATAGCGTCTAATCTAGCTGGAGTTTCTTTGTCACCAGTTTTGAAAGTAGCTTTTCCTGAGTTAAAGTAGATTGCTCTAGCTTGAACTTTAAGATCTTCTAAAGCTTGAGAAGATACTTCAGGACATCCTCTGTTACTAGCTGGACCAGCAACTGTAGGACAATCGTCATCTTTATCTAATACACCATCTTTATCAGCGTCTAAGAAAGGACAACCACCATTTTCTTTAGGACCTGCAACTGTAGGACATTTATCGTCTTTATCAGCGATTCCGTCTCCGTCAGTATCAGGACAACCTTTTAATGCAGCTAAACCAGCAGTATCTGGACAAGCGTCATCTTTGTCAGCAACACCGTCTCCGTCTCTATCAGGACATCCGTTTAATGCAGCTAAACCAAATTCGTTTGGACAAGCATCAGAAGCATCAACGATTCCGTCTCCGTCAGTATCAGGACATCCGTTGAATTGTTTTAAACCAGCAACATCTGGACAAGCATCATCTTTATCGTAGATACCATCACCGTCTGTGTCTTTTCCACCAAATTTGAATACAAGACCAGCAGTGTGTTGGAAGTGAGAAGGAGCATCTGGAGTAACACCATCAGCTTCATCTCTATCACCGCTTACAGACCATTTGTATCTTGTAGCTAACTCAAGACCAATAGCATCAGTAAACCAGAAAGTAATACCAGCACCTGGGTTTACAGTTCCGTAGCTGCTATCTCCGAAGAAAGTATAACCTCCACCAACAGATAACGAAGGATCAATCACTTTAGATTTGATTAATTCCTGGAAGCTGTATTTAATAGTAGCATCAATTCCGTAGTACATTAAATCACCAGGATTAATTGTTTTATTACCTCTAGAATCAGAATCTGAAAATCGATTAAAAACAACGTATTTATCAATTTTGTTTACAGAACCCTGTAAACCAACAGAGAATCCACTACCAACATATCTTGACACACCAATGTAAGATAAAGAAGGAAGAATATTCCAGTTGTCTTTCACTTCAAATGGTTGCGAAAAGTGTTGATCAAAGAATCCACTTCCTGAACCAGAACTAGTTCTAGTATCAACGGCATTAACTCCAAAAGAGATAGCCCATGGATTGTTACTGTCTTGTGCGTGAGAACTTAAACCCATCACCATCATCACAGCAACTAAAAGTTTGTTAAGATGTTTCATACTTAATTTTTTTAATTACAATTTAGTTAATTACAAGCAAAAGTAACACCAAATTTTTTAAATACAAAATCAAATGTTAAAAAAAACCTACAAAAATTACTCGAATGTGGTAATTATATAACTTTTAACATTTTACCTGTTAATTTAAAAGCTTCTATTGCCTTGTCTAGGTGCTCTTTAGTATGCGCAGCGGAAAGCTGCACTCTAATTCTGGCTTTATCTTTTGGAACTACCGGAAAGAAAAATCCTATAACATAAATGCCTTGTTTTAAAAGTTCATTAGCCATAGTCTGCGATAATTTCGCATCATATAACATAACAGGTACAATTGCCGAATCACCATCAATTATATCAAATCCTGCTTTTTTCATTCCTTCCTTAAAGTAATTAGTATTCCATTCTAATTTATCTCTAAGCGTTGTATCTTTTTCTAATAATTCGAAAACCTTAATGGAAGCCCCTACAATTGATGGCGCTAATGAATTTGAAAACAAATAAGGTCTTGAACGCTGACGTAAAATTTCTATTATTTCTTTTTTAGCAGTCGTATATCCGCCCATTGCTCCACCCAATGCTTTTCCTAATGTCCCTGTTATAATATCAACACGTCCCATTACTCCTTTTGCTTCAAGCGTACCTTTTCCAGTTGCTCCAATAAATCCGGCAGCATGGCATTCATCCACCATAACTAGTGCATCGTATTTATCAGCCAGGTCGCAAATCTTATCTAGCGGAGCAACTAATCCATCCATAGAAAAAACACCATCGGTTACAATTAGTTTAAAACGTGTTCCCGCTTCGGCAGCTTTAATTAATTGCTGCTCCAGATCTTCCATGTTGCTGTTTTCATAGCGATAACGAGCTGCTTTACACAAACGAACTCCATCTATAATAGAAGCATGATTTAAACTGTCTGAAATAATTGCATCGTTTTCTCCTAACAAAGGTTCAAAAACCCCACCGTTTGCATCAAAAGCTGCAGCATATAATATGGTATCTTCTGTACCATAAAAATCTGCAATCTTTTTTTCCAGTGTTTTATGAATATCCTGAGTTCCGCAAATAAAACGTACAGACGACATTCCGAAACCGTGTGTATCCATTGCGTCTTTTGCAGCCTGAACCACTTCCGGATGTGACGAAAGACCTAAATAATTATTGGCACAAAAATTTAAAACTGTCTCTCCTGTCGAAATTGTAATCTCTGCGCCTTGAGCAGAAGTTATAATTCGCTCCTTTTTAAAAATTCCATTCTCTTCGATTGTCTGCAGCTCACTTTGCAGAAACTCTTTAATTTTACCGTACATTTTTATCCATTTAAAACGTTAAAAATTAACAACTTAACCCGTAAAAAGAGAAGTTATTTCTTTAACACCTGATTAATATTTTCACAAATTTACCACTTCAATTTCCGATCCTATATATACTAAAACCTTTTTTAACACTTTGTATCCTAAATCTTCAATAGCATCTTGATATTCTTGAATTTGTTGCTGATATTTTGAATTAATTGCTCCAGTTTTATAATCCAGCAAATAAGCTTCCTTATTATGAGTTAATACAACCCGGTCCGGTTTTAAAATTTTTCCTTCTTTTTGAACTATCGTCTGCTCATTTAAAACTTTATAATTACCATCAAAACAGATACTTAATTCTTCATGATTTACAATTTCATTAAGCGTTCTTAAAACCATTTCAGATTGATCAATCGTAATTAAACCATTTTCAAGTGCTTTTACAACCGCAAGATCTACATCTGACTTATCTTTTATAAAAGCTAAAATTTCGTGTACAATATTCCCATACGAAATCGCTTCCTGCTGGTGCGTTCCCCACATTAAGGCTTCACGCTGTGCTATTTTAATATTTTTAGGATTTAAAACTTCTTTTACAATTGGAATTACCTTTAATGTATTGACAGATTCTTCAGATTTAGAAAGTTTAGTTTTATTTCCAAATTCATATTCCAGCTTTTCAGGATCAAAAACTCCTTCATACATCAAAAATTTAATAAAATACGAAGCCATATTATTTGGAAATTCACCATCTTTCCTTTCTTTTAAAGATTGGGAAATAATATACAATTGTTCTTCTGCACGTGTTAAGGCAACATATAGAACATTAATATTATCCAGTAATTCTTCTTGTTTTTTTAAATTAAAAACTACCGAAGCACTTTCACCAAAACCTTCAACTGCACTACTATTATCAATTAAGGCTTTTGGCACTCCTAAATCAGACTCTTCAGTATCGAGCCATAATTTATCTTTTGGCTTTCTGTTATAATCTTCTTCTGCAAAAGGCATAATCACAACCGGAAATTCCAATCCTTTTGATTTATGAATGGTCATGATTCGAACTGCATTGTTTCCTTCCGGTGACGGAATACTGAATTTCTCAGCATTTTTATCCCAATAATTCAGAAAATCAGCTATTCCAGCCTGGTTTCGAATATCTCTTTCTAAAACAATATCCAGAAAAAACTGCACATAAGCATTTCCTTCTGACGGAGGTATAAATTTTGAAATGATTATTTCTACAGCTTCATAAAGCGATTTTTTTCGAACATTTTCAAAAGAAAGCGAAACATCAAATGTCAAAAGCCATTTTTCAAAATCTTCTTCAAATTTCTGTGCCATTCCCTGAGCAATAAAATCATGAATGGGCATTTCGATTTCTTTATTTTCTGCTAAAAAATGAAGAAAATAAGCTTTCGATTCTAAATCGGCATTATTGTTTAAATATCTCAAAAGATTAATTATCAAACGAACTTCTGTTGCATTTTGAATCATTAATGTTTCTGATGATAAAAGCGGAATATTTTGCTCTGTCAGATAATTTGCAATTGCAATTCCCTGATCTCTTTTTCTAGTTAAAACAACAATGTCTTTGTATTTAAAACCTTCCCCAAGTACTTTTTGAATTGTATTTAAAGTCGCTAAAACATATAAATCTGATTTTTCAACGACTTCTTCTTCATCGGCAAAATCATTTTTTTCGATTATTGGAAGAAAAGAAATATTTACATAACCGCCTTTTTTTGAATTTGTATTTTGAAAACTATGATTTTCATATAAATCTTTATAATCTTCATTTATAAATTCAGAAGAAATCAATTTAAAAAAGGCGTTATTAAAATTAATAACCTCGCTATAACTTCTGTAGTTTGTATCTAAATGTTTCAGCACTTTTTCATGACTAAAAAAAGAAACTTCTTCTTTTCCCAGTTCAATAAACTGCTCCGCTTTTCCTCCTCTCCATCTGTAAATAGATTGTTTTGGATCGCCCACAATCATCAACGTTCCTTTATTACCATAATCATCTTCACCAGAAAGCGAGTTATGGATTAATGGAATCAAATTCTGCCATTGCATTTCTGAGGTATCCTGAAATTCGTCAATAAAAAAATGACGATATCGCTCCCCTAAGCGCTCATAAATAAATGGCGCCGGCTGATTCTGAATTTCGCGATGAATTATCGCATTGAATTCTGAAATGGATAAAACATTTTGTTCTGATTGAATTTTTGCCAATTCATTACTGACTGTATTTAGCAAAGAAAGCGGTGTAATGTTTTTTAGAAAGGCTTTATAAAAATCTCGTTTTTCAAAATTCTTGTAAACCTTAACCAAAATTTGAAGTAATTCCGGAATTATATTTTCAATTAATGATTTGTCTTTTGCTGTTTTATTAATGGCAATATCATCAAATTCATGAAAAGTTTTATTTCGCGGATTAAATTTTCCGTCCCGAATATTTTCTAAGTGATTTGGAAATGTTCCTCTTGAAAATGACTTTAAATCAATTCCGTTTTTATCAATTAAGGAAAGTGCTTCTATTGCAAATTGCTCGTTTTCTGATTCCAGTTCTTTGCACAACGCGAGCATTTTCTTTTTAATCTCAATAAACTCTTCTATTGTTTTATCATTAAAATGAAGAATTTCATTTCGATTATTTTCATTCAAAACCAAGCGCCCGGTTTCAAGAATTTCTCTGGAAATATCCCAACTTTTATCATCGTCGGTTTTTTCCATTGTAAAATCGATCAGTAATTTGGTCAGCGTTTCGTCCTGACCGGCTTGTGCAATAATAGCATCAACGGCTTCTACCAATAAATTTTCGGTATCCAGAGTGACTTCAAAAGTCATTGGAAGATTTAAATCGTGTGCAAAAGCACGAATTACTTTGTGCGTAAATTTGTCAATGGTAGAAATATCAAAAGCAGCATAATTATGAATTAAATGCTTGATGATACTTTGCGCTTTTACTTTAATCTGAATAAGTGAAAGTCCAATATCTCGGGACAAATCTTCCATTAAATCGACGGCTTTTGCAGAAGGTTCGTCTTTTGCAAATTCAGATAAACTTCCCACAATACGGCTTTTCATTTCATGAACTGCCTTGTTTGTAAAAGTTATGGCTAATATATTACGGTAAGCATCGGGAGTTTTTGATGAAAGAATAATTTTTAAATATTCTTTGACCAAAGTATACGTCTTTCCTGATCCTGCAGAAGCATCATAAATAGAAAAAGACGGACTTTGCATAGGTTTGGTTTTTTGTATTGTAAAAATAGTACAATAATATCAAACCTCAATAATGAAAAATTCCAAATTCCAATATCTGCATACAATGAACGCTTCAAATATTGGAATTTGGAATTTTGCCCCGATGCTTCGGAATTGAAATTTTAAAAATTATTAGTGTTTTGGAAATGCTCTTTTATTAAAGACCAACAAAATTCCAACACCTGTAGAAATCGCCATATCGGCAACATTAAAAATAGCATTGAAGAACATAAAATGTTTTCCTCCAAAGATTGGAAGCCAACTTGGAAGATCACCTTCCCAAATAGGAAAGTAAAACATATCTACCACTAAACCATGAAACCAGGTTCCGTATGGATGCGGCGAGAAAAGTGTTGCCAGATTATGCGTGCTGTCATCAAAAATTACTCCGTAAAAAACAGAATCAATAATATTACCTGCGGCTCCGGCAAAAATTAAAGCTATTGAAACGATCAAATAAGTGGAGTGACGTTTCTTAACAGCGTCTGCAAGCCAGTATCCAATTCCGAATACGGCAAAAATCCTAAAAACGGTTAGAATCAACTTTCCGTATTCTCCTGGTATTTTTGTTCCCCACGCCATTCCTTCATTTTCAATAAAATGAATTCTAAACCAGTCAAAAAGCACCACTTCTTCACCCAGAACGAAGTTTGTTTTTACATAGATTTTAGAAAGCTGATCGACAATTAGAACTAAAAATATAAGGAAATACGCTTTTCTTAATGACATTTTATGATTTTTTGATGCGCAAAAATAACAATTAAATCAAAAAAAACGCTCCCTTGGGAACGTTAATTGTTTCGTAATAAAACTTAAACAAAATAATTTGCTTCTATTTTAGTTTTGGATCTATCTTTTTGCAACAGCATTTGCCGGGCTGTCTGTAAAGAATTCTGTGATAGATTTAAAAATACCTTTACTGGGCTTTCCAGCGGCAGCTCTCTTGGCTTCTGCTTTTTTTACTTCTGCCTTAAATTTAACGCGTAATTTTTCAAATTCCTTCATTCTGTGCTCAACATCGGAATTTACATCTTTGAATTTCAATACTTTAGCCATAGTGTAAGTTTTTTAAGTAAAAAAATAAAATATTTAACGATTTGGTTTTACAATAATACATAATTTAATTTATATTTGTTAAAAAGAATTAACAATTGTTTAGGAAGATTCACAACTACATTTGATAATATATACTAAAAACGAATTAATTTTAACTCTTTCCTCAAATCTTACAAAACTATGAATGAAATAACTACTATTCTAAACAAATTCTTGGTCGATACAAAAGCCAGTGCAGCATTAATTTTAAACGGAAAAGGAAAACTAATCACTTCTCTTAATCTGGATTACAGCGACAGTATTGCTGCAATGAGCGCAGGAATTTTATCTATGAGCGAAAAATTTCTAATTGACCTGGAAAAAGGCTCTTTAAAACAACTTTACTTAAAAAGTTCTGATGGGGTTGTCGTCGGAAATAAGATCAGCGGTTCAAACTTCGTGATTGCATTTTCACGAGAAGGAAGCAACCTTGGTATCTTAATGCATTCTACTGATGAATTATCTGTAGAATTAAGCAAAAATTCTCTATTAAAATAAACATACATCTATTAACCACAAACCCCAAGAACTATGAGTAACGATTTTTTAAACGTGTTTTTAAATGAAATGAAAACTAACGTAAACGGCTTTATAGCTGTAGCTGTAACAGAAATTGAAACAGGATTAAGCTTTGGTAATATTACCGTAGATTCAGCTTTTGATCCTGAATTGGCTGCCGCTTATAACCTGGAAGTTGTAAAAGCAAAATTGAATGCCGTAAAAGCGTTAGGTTTAAATCAGGATATCGAAGATATTTTGATTACTCTTTCAAACCAAATTCACATTATCGACATTTCGCCAAACAAAAAATTTATGATTTATCTTGCCGCAGATGCAACTAAGGCAAATCTTGGAATGACAAGAGCGGTGTTAAGAAAACACAAAGCAGATTTAGAAAAAAATCTAGCGTAACAATTCTACTTTAAAAAACCGCACCAAAAAGGGCGGTTTTTTTTGGGGTTTATTCCAAAACTTCTTAGGTAATTACACCTATTTTATTCTTACAAAATAAATTGTTTTTAAATCAATTTATTTTGACTAATTATAAATAATTTCTTTCAACCTATTATTCCTTCAGCGTAAACAAAAAAGGATAAACATTAAACAAAAAAAACGCTCCTAAAAGGAGCGCTTATTTCATTGTGTATTTTTATTATCTCTGCAAATTTTTAGCTTCGATACTCATTGTTGCATGAGGAACGATTTTAAGCCTTTCTTTGCTGATTAATTTACCTGTTACTTTGCAAATACCGTATGTTTTGTTTTCAACACGGAAAAGCGCGTTTTTTAGATCGCGAATAAACTTCTCTTGTCTAATAGCTAACTGAGAGTTTGCTTCTTTCGACATTGTCTCACTTCCTTCTTCAAAAGCTTTAAAAGTTGGAGAAGTATCGTCAGTTCCGTTATTCAAATCATTCATATAAGCACTCTTAATTAAATCAAGATCTGCTTGTGCTTTTTGTATTTTGCTTTGGATTATTTCTTTGAACTCTGCCAAATCAGCGTCAGAGTATCTTGTAATTTCATCTATCATGGTATTATACTTATTTTGAAATTAATATCAATGTTTTAATATCATCAAACTCAATTTCTGTGCCGTTTTCTAAAGCGTCAACAAAAACCAAATTATCTGTTAGTGTCTCAGACTTAATATAGTCTTCATTTTTAGAAACCGCTTCCTCTAATGGGCCGTTTCTTTTTATTTGTACTTTGATCTTATCAGTAACTTCAAATCCTGAATCTTTACGGATATTCTGAATTCTGTTTACTAATTCTCTCGCGATACCTTCGTTTTTCAATTCTTCAGATATTGTGATGTCAAGCGCTACTGTAATTCCGTTTGAATTTGCAACCAGCCATCCTTCGATATCCTGCGATGTTATTTCGACGTCTTCTAGTGATAAAGTTACATTATTTCCAGCAATAACAATATCTAACGTTCCCTGCTTGTCTAATTGATTGATCTGATCTGCAGAAAAAGCTTGTATTTCCTTAGAAATCAATCCCATATCTTTTCCAAAGCGTGGTCCAAGAGCCTTAAAATTAGGCTTAATCTGCTTAACTAAAATGCCCGAATCATCGTCTAAAAGTGCAATTTCTTTCACGTTTACTTCGGCTTTTACCAAGTCAGAAATCGCTTCGATTTCAGCTCTCTGATTCTCGTCAAGTACCGGAATCATTACCTTTTGCAGAGGCTGGCGTACTTTTATCATCTCTTTTTTACGTAATGATAAAACCAAAGATGAGATCGTTTGCGCCTTCTGCATTTTGCTTTCCAACGTTTTATTAACAAAGTTTTCGACAAATTTTGGGAATTCAGCCAAGTGAACACTGCTAAATTGCTCGGTTTGCGTTGAACTCGTTAAATCCCTGTATAATTTATCCATGAAAAAAGGAGCTACGGGAGCGCTTAATTTACTGATTGTTAACAAACAAGTATAAAGCGTTTGGTAAGCGGCAATTTTATCATGAGCATATTCACCTTTCCAGAAACGACGACGACATAAACGAACGTACCAGTTACTTAAGTTTTCCTGAACGAAATCAGAAATTGCTCTTGTTGCTTTTGTTGGTTCGTAATCTTCATAACATTCATCTACAAATTTGATTAATGAATGTAATTCAGAAATGATCCATTGGTCGATTTCCGGTCTTTCGTTTAACGGAATTTCTGCTTCAGCGTATTTAAACCCATCGATATTAGCATATAACGAGAAGAATGAATACGTGTTGTATAATGTTCCGAAGAATTTACGGCGAACCTCAGCAATTCCTTCAATGTCAAACTTTAAGTTATCCCAAGGATTTGCATTTGAAATCATGTACCAACGTGTGGCATCCGGGCCGTATTCTGCAATTGTTTCAAAAGGATCTGTTGCATTTCCTAGACGTTTAGACATTTTTTGTCCGTTTTTGTCCAGAACCAAACCATTCGAAACTACGTTTTTATACGCTACTTTATCAAAAACCAATGTTCCGATTGCATGTAAGGTATAAAACCATCCGCGAGTTTGATCTACTCCCTCTGCAATGAAATTTGCCGGGAAATCTTTATTCTCGTCAATTTTATCTTTGTTTTCAAAAGGATAATGCCATTGTGCATACGGCATTGCTCCAGAATCAAACCAAACGTCAATTAAATCACTTTCGCGTTTCATTGGCTTACCTGAAGCCGAAACTAAAGTAATTTGATCAACTACATTTTTGTGCAAATCAATTAAATCATAATTTGATTCAGACATGTTTCCGATTTCGAAACCTTTAAATGGGTTTTCTTTTTGAAAACCAGCTTCGATCGATTTTTCGATCGCATTGTATAATTCTTCAACAGAACCAATCAGAACTTCTTCTTTTTTGTCTTCCGTTCTCCAGATTGGCAATGGAATTCCCCAATATCTAGAACGAGATAAGTTCCAGTCGTTGGCATTTTTCAACCAATTTCCAAAACGTCCTTCACCAGTAGATTTAGGTTTCCAGTTGATAGTTTCGTTCAGGTCGAACATTCTATCTTTTACATCGGTTACTTTTATGAACCAAGAATCTAGTGGATAATATAACAACGGCTCATCAGTTCTCCAACTGTGTGGATAACTATGTACGTATTTTTCAACCTTAAAGGCTTTATTTTCTTCTTTTAATCGAATAGCAATTTCAACATCTACTGATTTCTCTGGGGCTTCGCCGGCATTGTAATATTCGTTTTTAACGTATTTACCTGCTAAATCTCCTAAATGTGATGTGAATTTCCCTTGTAAATCTACTAAAGGAACTGCTGTTCCGTTTTCGTCTAAAACCAACATTGGCGGAACTTCCGGTTTTGCTTCTTTTGCTACTTTAGCATCATCTGCACCAAAAGTAGGTGCTGTATGCACTACTCCCGTTCCATCTTCTGTAGTAACGAAATCTCCGGCAATTACTCTAAATGCATTTTCAGCATTTTCATATGGCAATACATAAGGCAATAATTGTTCGTAACGAATTTCTACTAAATCAACACCTTTTGCTTCGGTTAAGATTTTATACGGAAGTTTTTTGTCGCCGTTTTTAACGTTGTCAAAATCAGCATCGTCTTCACTTAAGAAAAATCCTTTTCCAAATTGTTTTCCAACTAAGTTTTTAGCTAAAACAACATTAATTGGCTCAAAAGTATATTGATTGAATGTTTTTACTAAAACATAATCGATTTTTGGACCAACTGTTAAAGCCGTATTTGATGGCAATGTCCAAGGCGTTGTCGTCCAAGCCAAAATGTGAATATCTCCAAAACCTTGTAAAAAGCTTGGAAGCGTTTCCGGCAAAGTTTTAAACTGCGCTACAATTGTAGTATCTGTAACATCTCTGTAAGCGCCCGGCTGATTTACTTCGTGAGAAGACAATCCAGTTCCTGCTTTTGGAGAGTATGGCTGAATCGTGTAACCTTTGTACAACAAGCCTTTATCGTAGATTTGTTTTAAAAGCCACCAAACAGATTCCATGTATTTTGGTTTATAAGTTACATATGGATCTTCCATATCTACCCAATATCCCATTTTTTCGGTCAAATCATTCCATACGTCGGTATAACGCATTACGGTTTTTTTACACGCTTCGTTATATTCTTCGATAGAAATTGTTTTACCAATATCTTCTTTTGTAATTCCTAATTCTTTTTCGGTTCCTAATTCTACAGGCAAACCGTGAGTATCCCAGCCTGCTTTTCTTTTAACCTGAAAGCCTTTTTGAGTTTTATATCTGCAAAAAATATCTTTAATCGCACGCGCCATCACGTGGTGAATTCCTGGTAATCCGTTTGCTGAAGGCGGACCTTCAAAAAATACGTAAGGCTCTGCACCTTCGCGAGTAGTTACACTCTTTTCAAATATATTTTCTTTCTTCCAAAAATCAAGAACTTCCGACGCTACAGTTGGCAAGTCAAGTCCTTTGTACTCAGTAAATTTTGTACTCATTTTATCCTTTTCTTAAACGAGGTGCGAAAGTAAGGAATTTTGAATTATTGTCCATCAATTTCTTTAAATTTCACAAACTTTTGTTGAGATAATGGGTACAAAAACAAAAGAATTGGTCAATTTTTGGCAGTAATCTCAAAATTTTGAGGCAGCATTCCAAAAATTAACCAATTCTAATTATTTTCTTTAGAAGAATAAAATCTTATTTAAATCCTCCGAAATAGACTTCTTTCATGAAAATTCTATTTCCAAAAACAGGATTTATTTCTACTTTTTCACGTACTTCCTGATAAATGGTTTCTCCGTTAAAATCTTCAATTTCGTAATTAATTTTATACGGGATTTTTCCTGAATTCAAAGCAGCTGTTGGGCGGTAATCGCCATAAAGTCTTTTTTCAAAAAAGCTTTTATTTCCGTTGTCAAATTCTGTTTTTTCTGTTGAAACGATATTGTAGTTTTCTTTATCAATAAAAACATGATAATCAGTTTTAGGAATTGTTCTGTTTCCTGTACTTAAGGTTTTTTCAAAATAGTTCAAGTGATAACATAGTTTTCCATCGTACATTTCATCTTGCAAAACCTCAAAATTATTCCACAAATCCAATCTTAAATCTGTAAGGAAATTAATTAAATCAACGTTTTTAGATAAGTTGTTGTAATCGTAAGTTGTCGATTTTGCCCATTTGGCATTTAAACCGCTTTCGCGATCGTCGTGACTCCAGGCTTCGGCACCATTTACAATTTCATAATAGGTTTCGGGCATTTTTTTCTTCAAAAGATAATTTGTGCTTGTAGCCCACTTTTCTTCCGTTTGAGGAATATTATTTCCTTCTATTGAAAGTTTAGAAAAATAATGTGCTTTTTCTACTTTTTTCAAAGCCTGGCTTCCGCCTAAATTATCTACTACTTTTGCCAGTAAATTAGCATTTGACTGATACGGAATAGAATCCAAAAGATTAAATCTTTGGTTTTTTGCTTTTTCTAAATAAGCCTCACGGCGTGCTTTTTCACTTTCCCATTCGGCATCTTGCTGCTGAATTTTTTCAAAAAAGGCTAATCTTTTTTCTTCTTTTTCTTCCGCAATTTTAAGCCCTAATTTTTGAAGATCGGCAAAACGTGTGGTGTGGCTTCTTATTTTTTTATCGACAAAAAAACCTCTATTTACACTTTTAACTATAGAAGTTCCTCTGGAATCCTGTTTGTCATTCTCAATAAGTAAATTGGCGTACAATAATGCTTTTTCTTTATTTTCAAGTAAAAAATAAGTTTCAGCTAAATTGTTTGTCACTATAAATCGGATGTTTTCGTTTGCAGGTGAAGGCGGATATTTTACTAATAAACTTTCCAGATATTGCAAATGCGGTAATAACGGTTTTTCGTCTAAACCTTTTTCTAAAGTTACTTTTGCCATTTGAGCGGTAATTTCGTTCTCAAATGCCAGCATCTGGTTGTATTCAGAATGTCCTTTAGATGTTACAAATTCAAACTTGACTTTGTCTTCGCCTGTTTTGTACCTTAATGTGTAGTTAAGATATCTTTGTATTGCTTCAACAGAACTATAAATTACTCGGTCTAATCCTAATTCTGCAACCGTATAATTATCGTCTTTCTCTGCTTCAGCAAGTTTTTTATTATTCATCTCAACTGCACCTTTCAAATTGTCTTTTTTAGAACCAAAGGCAAGTAAATAGGATTCTACAGTATTAAAGTCCTGAGTTAATAGAAGTTTATCTGCGCATTTCGCTTCCACTTTTATTTTTACACTATAATTAGAAAAAGCTTGAAATACCCAGCCATTTTTCTCTTTATCAAATATACTGTCGATTTTTGTTGCTTTAAATTGCGGCAGTTCAACAGTTAAATAAATTTTTAGTTTTCCGTTTGCAGGATCTTTTATAAAACCTTCTATATTGAAGAATTTTTTCTTCAATATTGGCTCTTCTTGTATCAACTGCTTATCCATTTGATAAAAAGTAGTCTGCGTTAACGCATTATCCAGAACAGGAAATTCTGAATATTTAATTACAGGTATATAAAATTTCTTCTTTTTTGAGCTTATTTTTTCTTGTGCCTGAATTGAACCAATTACAAGCAAAGTAATTAAGAGTAATATTTTTTTCATAGGCAAAAAAAAAGCCACCAGAAATAAATCCTGATGGCTTTGGGTTTTTATTTTTCTTATTTTTTATTAAAGATCTGAATAGATTTATCCGAAACATAAAAAATGTTTTGTGTTGCAGGATCTACTTCATAAATCGGTTTGTTATTGTTGAAAATAATTTTATCAACTTCAAGACCGTCAACTTTACTCACTTTTACAAGGATTTTTTCTCCAGAATCTGCTTTTGCAAAAATATAAGAGTAGTCTCTGTTTTGTTTCATAGCATTAAAACGAGAGTTAAATTTAGCCGCTACTATACCTAAAGCCGCTGATCCAGCTGCATAAGTTTTTGCCTGATCCTTATTTGTCTGATCTCCTTTTGCAACTACTGTTCTCATGTTACCGTCAGTATCACGATATGTCATGGTCAAATCAGCACCTTTAACTGAACTTACTGCAGAACCAACACCTAAACCAATACTTCCAACAATAGCAGCACTTTTAATAAGACGTCTTGTTCCTTCTCCAGGCTGTGAATAAGTAAGGTGGTATTTAACTGTACCATCCATATTAACCCCCATAACTTCAAGTGGTCCTGAAAGCACAACTCCCCAAGGGAATAATTCGATGCTATTTAACTCTTTTTCTTTTTTGATATTTACTTTAGCAAATGGCTCTGGTTTGTCGCTAATACTTGGATCAAATTTGTATAATTTCTCGTCATTATATACTAAGTAAGAATTTGTAGCTTCGTCATAAGTTGGTAAAACCGGACGATCTTTGTCAAACGAGATATTACGTTTCCAAAGTTTAACTCCTGTTTTATAATCTACCATGTTTCCGTAAGTTCCTGTAAGGTACATTACTTTTTCACCTACTTTTCCTAAGTAATAAATTGGGTCTTCTTTATCATCAGAGATTTCGATGAATTTTTTCCAAAGTTTTTCTCCGTCTTTGTTGATTAGCATCATTTCGTTTTCTGCAACGTATAAGAAATCCTGATCAATTGGGATTACTCTTTTCAATCCGTCTCCACGAGCATCTTTTTTCCAGATTTTTTCTCCTGTTTTTAAATCAAAAAAGTTAAATCCGCTGTAATGAGCCACTAATATTTTTGTTCCCCAATCTTCAAGGTAAACAACTCTTTTTGTTTTGATAGATTCTTTCCAGATACTTTTTCCTGTTTCTGTATTCAATACGTTTAAATATTGTTTATTTGAAAAAGTTCCGGTGTTATTTACTACAACAATATTTTTATCATTTTGAGTTAAAAAGAATTTTGAATAATCTTCTTCTCCTTTCCAGTTTAACTTTCCTGTCGCTCTGTCAAAAGAATATAATTTTCCGTACAGTAAATAATAAATTACTGATCCGTGAACTGTAGCAACGTTTGTATTTACAGATTCTTTGAAAGAAAAGCTAAATAATGATTTTGCTTTGTCTACTGTAGTAGTCCATTTTAATTCTCCGGTCGTCATATCCAATAATGCAATTGCCATGTCGCCATCTTTTTTCAAAGTAAGCAAATACTCATTTGTTTCAGGAATAAAATCTGATTGTGTTACCCAAAAAGATTCTTTTGATGAATTGTAAACTACTTTTCCAGTATCAGTATTAATGATAAGGTACTTGCTATTGATGTAAGCTTCAACATAAGGACTTCCGGCAACGTTTGTTAAAGTGCTTTTATCATCAAAAAGTTTTGTAAGATCTGTGTCAGCTATAATATCCACTGCAGATTTACCTCCAAAATCCTCTTTGGTCAAAGTCCACACCACTTTTTTAGTTTCAGGATCCAAACCTTTTACAGTTCCGCCTTCTTTAAAAACAACGATTCCTGTAATTCCGTTTTGTACTAAATCCTGTACGGCATTCTCTGTGTTAACAATTTCGTCGTATTTCCTTTGAGAAATGGCCGAAACGCTGACTAATAAAAGCAAAATAATCGAAAAAGTAATTTTCTTCATAGTGATTGATTCATTAAAAAATTAATATTTGTTTGAGGCTTATCGTTCGCGAATTAACTTATTAAAATAAAAATTAAGATTATTTTAATAAAAATTCGCTGCACAAATATATAAAAATAGGAATCAGTTTTAAGAAAATATTTCTTTCAAAACTTCTAGTGATTTCGGCTTCTTGAATCCTTCTAAATGAAAGCTGTAGTAATCAATTAAAACCTTCAATAAAATCTGTCTTTCGACTACGTGAAAGATTTTTTCAGTATTGTCAAACTTTAAATCGATTAGCTTTTTGAGTAAGCCGGTTTCGTGTTCGGAAAGTACATTTCCTTTATTGAAAAGCGTAAAAACACCATCATTCATTTCAAAATGAGGTAAATCTATTTCTGAAGTATCGGGGTAAAAACCTAAGTATTTTGTGATTTCTAAAAGTAAAATCAAATGAAAATTAGAAATTTCGTCATGATTATCAAGCCATGTCAATGCGGTTTCTAAAAACAAAAAGAGGGATTCGTTTTTTTCTTCTTCCTGAATAGAGTAATGAAGTATCTCTGAAAGAAACATTACCATTGTACTTTTTACAATATCAGTATGAATGGTTTGAAAAGGGATTCCGTTTTTTATCTCTTTAAAATTTTCAAGAGTGCCTTTGTTTTTATGTACGGCTTCGATTTCTAAAATAGACAACGGCTGGAAATAAGCAATTTTTTGATTTGCTTTTCTGCTCGAAAAAGCATCGCGGACAAAATAAGATTTCAGTCCGCTTGAAAGTGTAAAACATTTTACGATCAAGCTTTTTTCCTGAAATTTTAAAGATGAGATTACTATTGCTTTGGTTTTGACGAGCACAGAATTTTAGATTTTAGATTGCTGATTTTAGATTTTAGAAATCTAAATTTTAAACTGCCACTGAAACTGAAAACTATCGAATAATCATAACTTTCTTGACCTTGGTTTCGCCTCCGTCTTGTGCAGAAATAAAAACCATGTATACCCCAGAAGCTACTTTATATTTTCCAAAGGCTGTTGTGTCCCATTCTATCGTTCCACCTTCTGAAGTGGTTTCGTAAACTAAGTTTCCTTCGATGTCGGTAATTTTTATATTTGCTTTATCAATCAAACCAGCGACTTTCACGGTTCCGGAATAACTTGGACGAACTGGATTTGGGTACACATAAACATTATTTAAATTATCGTTTGCTCCGGTTGCAATTCCTTTAAAAGAAATCATTCCTTTATTGGTTGCTATAAAAACTTCTCCGGTTGCACTGTTAATTTTAATATCATTTATGGTATTACTTGGTAAAGGCGAATTATTAATTGTAAAATGATATTTGGTTTCCTGACCGTTTGGCGAAACCATAAAAATACCAGAATCTGCTGTACCAATCCATTTATTATTTGCACCGTCCACCACAATCGAAGTAATAAACTGCTCGTACATTAACTCCTGAGCCAGATTATCTTCCAGAATAATTATTGGATTTGCTTTTAACTGCGTTTCGGTCTGGAAATTTCCAACATTCGATAAAACTCTTAATCCTTTTGTGGTTCCTATCCAAAGCTGGTTTTTGGTATCGATTGCAACAGATCTTACATCGGCAATTGGTAAATTTCCTGCATCGGTTCCAAAGGTCATTTTTTTGAAAGTATTTGTGCTTTCGTTAAATGCAATTACACCTTCATTGCTTGTAGAAATCCACTTGACGTTATTTTTATCAATAACTATATTAGCATAGCTTGTACTTTCGGCATTACTTAAAATTGTGCTTGTGGAATAACTCTGCCATTGACCATCGGTTTTTAAAACTTTCAATCCGTTTTTAATTCGGCTGTTTGTTACCCATAAATTTCCTGTTCTGTCAAATGCAGTTCCGTTAATACGAACATCAATATAATTTGGACCTTCGTATGTCAAAGTTTCTAAACCGCTGTTTTTTTCATTGTATAAAAAATTGGGAATATCATCTTCAATTCGCAATAATCCAGAGAAAAAAGAGCTCGCATAAACTTGTTTTTCGTTACTTGGGTTTACAATAACACGAGTAATTGACTTTGCATCATAAACTTCTGAATATGGGATATTTAACCATTTTAAGTTATTAAGTTTACTTATGCCATAACTATCTAAGTCATAAGGATTATAATTAAAATCATAATCTCCATATACTGCCCAAAGAGAATTTGGCGTAACATCAAGTGAGAAAATATTATTTCGTGAAGGGCCTGCCGGAGTATTGTTTTCGAAAGTTCCAACTCCCGAAATTGCGCCAGAAAACAATCCTTTTTCTTTTGTTCCAATGTAAATTATATCGCCAACTGCCGATGCACACGAAAACGTCAGATTAATATCCGGAAGCTCCGTATTAACTATTTGACGAGTTAAAACCATTTGACTATTATAAACGTAAACTGAAGTTGAAGTAGTAACAAACAAATTGTGATTTACCGCCCGCATATCAACAGAAGGCTGCGAAAGCTGCAAGAAACTGACAAAAGTATTGGAGTTATATCGATGAATATTTCCCGTTGAATTAATTGCAATGAGTTCTACATCTAGCGTCGCTACACTTGCCCAATTTCCTGTATTTACAACAGTCCACTGGCTAAAATCAATTAAATTTGGGCTTGTGATATCTGCTCTTCTAATTCCGCTGGAAGTGGCTGCGAAAATAAATCCATTAAAAAAAGCGGTTTGTTTTATGCTGATTTCGGCACCATTATCTCCAATAAAATAAGTATCTCCAAATTGTGATGTTGTTAAATTAAACTGCACAATTCCAAAATCGCAGGAAACATACAATAAGCCGTTATGCTCCATTAAATGGTTAATCTTTTTAAGACTTGCCGATAATTGTTTATTAATGATGTCTACTTTTTTTATGATACTTCCGTCTGTTTCATTAATGATGATCATCAAACCATTTTCATAACCAACAATTGTTTTTTTGAAGGATTCGCTATGGTATACTGCAGAAATTGTCTGCCCCGAAAGTCCGTCGACAGTTGTTATTGTTTTTATAGCATTTGAAGCTGTATTGTTAGAAAACAAGGCATTTTCTGAAGCAGTAAAAACCGTTGTAGGAGATTCTGAAATATCTTTTATTTCATTAAACGAAAAATAGCCTTCCCATGACAATTGGCCTTGTGCAAAGCAAAATTGAGATAGTACTAAAAATAAAATGTAAAGAAACTTTCTTGTCATTGTTTACAAATATCGGATAGACAAATATACTACAAACGAAAGTATTTGATTTTTCTTCTTTAACGAAATAAAAAAATGCTCCCGATTTATCCTTATAAGACAAATGAGAGCATTCTTCAATTGTAATTAATCTTATACTACACCCTGAGCAAGCATAGCATCGGCAACTTTAACAAATCCGGCAATGTTAGCTCCTTTTACGTAGTTTACATAACCATCTTGTTCTGCACCATATTTTTTACATTGGTTGTGAATTCCAACCATGATATCTTTTAATCTTAAATCTACTTCTTCGCTTGTCCAGTTTAAACGAATAGAGTTTTGTGTCATCTCTAATCCAGATGCTGCAACTCCACCAGCATTTGCAGCTTTTCCTGGTGCAAAAAGTACTTTGTTATCTAAGAAAAGTTTAATAGCATCTAAAGTTGATGGCATATTAGCCGCTTCAGTCACACATAAAACACCATTATCAATTAATTTTCTGGCATCGTCTCCGTTCAATTCGTTTTGAGTAGCACAAGGAATAGCAATATCAACTTTTACTTCCCATGGACTTTTCCCTTTATGGAAAATTGCATTTGGATATTTCTCTAAATATCTCTCAGCTCTGTTATCTCCAGTTGCTCTCATTTCAACCATATGCTCAATTTTTTCTCCAGAAATACCTTCTTCATCCAAAATATAACCATCAGGTCCAGAAATTGTAACCACTTTTCCTCCTAATTCATTTACTTTTAAAGCTACACCCCAAGCAACGTTTCCGAATCCTGAAATAGCAACTCTTTTCCCTTTAATTTCGTGACCAATTGTGCGAAGCATTTGATCTGTAAAGTAAACTACTCCATATCCTGTAGCTTCAGGTCTGATTAATGAACCACCGTAAGCAAGTCCTTTTCCGGTTAAAACTCCAGTAAATTCATTTCTAATTCTTTTATATTGACCAAATAAATAACCAATTTCTCTGGCACCAACTCCAATATCTCCTGCAGGAACGTCTAAGTCCGGACCAATATGACGGCATAATTCAGTCATAAATGATTGACAGAAACGCATGATTTCTGCATCAGATTTTCCTTCCGGATCAAAATCTGATCCTCCTTTACCTCCACCCATTGGAAGTGTTGTTAAACTATTTTTGAAAACCTGTTCAAAAGCCAAAAATTTTAAAACTGATAGGTTTACAGTGTGATGAAATCTGATTCCGCCTTTGTATGGGCCAATCGCTGAGTTCATTTGAATTCTAAAACCTCTGTTTACGATTATTTCTCCTTTGTCGTCAACCCAAGGAACTCTAAAAATTATAGATCTTTCTGGTTCAGCAATTCTAAGAAGTAAATTTTTACCGTCGTATTTCTTTCTTTCTGCGATAAATGGAATTACCGTTTCTGCAAATTCCCTAACGGCTTGAAGAAATTCTGGCTCGTTTGGATTTTTTGACTCAACAAGAGCCATAAATTCATTTATTTTTTGTTCCATTTTACAATAAATTATTCAAATAATAGTTTTAAACTTAATCAATTACATAAGAAAATACGTTTTAAGAAAACGTTTTCGTTATAACATACAAAGATATAGCAAAATCAACATGATTTGTTATTTTTTTTTGTTTTTGGAGAAGAATTGTGTATTTTTTAAACAATCTTAAAAATACAATTTTACACCTGCGATTTTACAGCAATTTACCGCCTTTAAAGTCAGAAAATTAAGTGTTTTGTTATTAAATTTTTAATAGAAGTATATATTATTTTGATTCGACTATGTTTTTTTTATATTTGCCAATATTTTGAAAGCCCCAAGAGATGTTTAAACACCTATATTTCACAATTTTCGCCCTATTTGGCATTACCACTATTGCCAATGCTCAGTCTAATCTGGCACAAGAAGTAGGAATTATTTTCGGCCCTGTAGCATTTCAGTCCGATTTTGGAGAAAGACATAATTTCGATACCAATGTGGGAAACACCGGTTTTGGCGTAGGAATTGTTCACTTCATAAACTTTTCTGCAAATAATAACAGAGAAAGTTTCTTCACAGAACATTTTAAAGTTAGATCAGAATTATCTTTTAATACCACAACTCTTAACCATTTTGGCGGTTATATTGAAAGTGCTAAAAACAAATTGGCTGTTGCCCAGTTAAAAGCAATGAGTGGTAAATCTACTTTATTAAATCTTGGAGCTCAGTTAGAATTTTCTCCATTTATGAAAATTCATGATTTCGAAAATACAGCGGGCGGTTTTAGTCCGTATTTTAGTGTCGGATTCCTGGCAACTTATTATACTTCGAAAGTAAGCTCAACAATGGGTGAATTAGGACTTCCGTCAACAACTTTCCCTAAATATTTAACTCCTTCAGATGGTCATCAATATGGTTTTGCAAGTGAAAGCGGAGTAGCTTTAGCAGCAACTGCCGGTGTTGGATTCCACCTTAAATTAACTCAAATGAGCGATGTAATGTTTGAAACTCGTTTTCAAGCTTTTAGTTCAGACTGGATTGATGGTTTAAACCCGAACAAAGATCTTTATGAAGAAAACAAGGCTAATGACTGGCAGGTTTGGTTTAATGTTGGATACATTTATTACTTAGAATTCTAATTCTAAAGAAATATTAAAATAAAAAAAATCCCAAATTCCAAAATATTAAAATTGGAATTTGGGATTTTTTATTTGGAATTTAATTTACGCTAAAGCCTGCTCTAAATCTGCAATTAAATCTTCTGCATCTTCAATACCAACACTTAATCTTACTAAGTCATCAGTAATACCAACTTCCGCTCTTTTATCAGCAGGAATCGAAGCGTGTGTCATTAAAGCGGGGTGATTTGCAAGCGATTCTACTCCACCTAAAGATTCAGCCAGAGTAAATACTTTCAATTTCTCTAAAAACGCAATAGAATCTTCTTTTTTACCCGATTTGAATGTAAAAGAAACCATTCCGCCAAAAGCTTTCATTTGCTTTTTTGCAATTTCATGAAATGGATGATTTTCCAATCCAGGATAATAAACTGTATTTATTTTTGGATGTTTAGTCAAATACTCCACTACTTTTTCTCCATTTTCGCAATGTCTCTGCACTCTTAATGCCAACGTTTTAATTCCTCTCAAAACTAAAAAACTATCCATTGGCCCTAAAGTAGCTCCAGTCGCAAATTGTTGAAAGTGTAATTGTTCGCCTAAAGCGGCATCTTTTACAATTAAAGCTCCGGCAATAACATCAGAATGTCCGCCTAAATATTTTGTAGCCGAATGCATTACAATATCAGCACCTAAATCAAGAGGTTTTTGTAAATATGGCGTTGCAAAAGTATTATCTACAGCAAACCAGATTTTATGTTCTTTAGTGATTTTTGCCACTTCTGCAATATCAGCTAATTTCATTAACGGATTTGTTGGCGTTTCTACCCAAACCAATTTTGTATTTTCATTGATTAATGATTTCAATTTTGCAATATCCGTCATATCAACAAAATGGAATTTTATTCCTGAATCTTTATAAATTCTTGAAAACATACGGTAAGTTCCTCCGTATAAATCATCCATTGCAATAACTTCGTCGCCTGCTTTAAATGATCTTAAAATACAATCTGTAGCGGCTAAACCAGAAGAAAAAGCCAATCCGCGTGTACCATTTTCAATACTTGCTAAAGCCTCTTCAAGAGCTGTACGAGTTGGGTTCGATGCTCGGCTGTATTCATAATCTGCCAAAGGTTTTCCCGGACTTGTCTGAATAAAAGTTGACGTTTGATACACCGGCGGCATAACCGCTCCTGTACTTGGATCATGATGCTGACCACCATGTATTACTTTTGTATTGAATTTCATATAGTTATAAATTTTAAATCCATAATTGTCGCACAAATTTACCGCTTAATTTATTTTATCCTGATACAACTTCTTACCTTTGTAGATAATTAACACTTTTTGATATGAAAAATTACATATTTATAATCTTTTTGTGTTTGATTTTTACGAGTTGCAAAAAAGAGCTTTCATTTGAAAATGAAACGTTTGAAGAAAAATCTACTATTCCGTGCAAAAATGATTGCCCGAAAATCACAATAGAAGTCCCAATTGCTAAAAATAAAAAGATCATCGCGGACAGTATTAATAAAAAAGTTTTCAATGTAATAAAAGAAATCATTTATTTCGGTGAAGACTCAACAAAGGTCAACGATTATAAATCATTGTCAAAATCTTTTATTGCTTCTTACGAAGAAATGCATAAAAAATTTCCGCACGATACTTTTGGCTGGGAAGGAAAAATAACGGGAAATGTAGAGTTTGAATCGGAACAAATTTTAAACATCAAAATTGATCATTATACTTTTACCGGCGGCGCACATGGCTACCAAGGTTTTAGATCTTTATTATTTAACCAAAAAACCGGAAAAGTCATTTTTAACGATCAATTGTTTCAAAACGAAAAAGAGTTTAAGGCTTTCGCCGAAAAAGAATTCAGGCTTAAATATCAAATTCCCGAAAACGCCAACATAAACGCAACAGGTTTAATGTTTGAAAATGATAAATTTCAATTGCCTCAGAATATTTTTTATACTTCTGCAGGTTTGCTTCTTTATTACAATTCATACGAAGCTGCATCTTATGCCGATGGCCCAAAAGAAATTGTATTTCCGTATGATATAGTGAGTAAATATTTGAAATTTCAATAAGAAAAACAATCAAACATTAAAAAGAAATCTTTTTCTTACTTTTGTAGTTGTTTTAATTTATTTTTCATGTTAACTTTTAATCATTCTGGCTTATTAGTGCCAGACAATAAAATCACTTCTACAGTACAAGAGTTAGAAAATGAGTTTGTATTAAAAATTCCTTCTATAAAAAGAAAAGAAATTTTTGAAGCTTATGTTAAATATAATGAAGATTTCAAAAAAGTATGTAATTTAGACGAACTGCATCAATGGCTTAACGGATCATATGTAACAAAAAAACATAATCCCGGAGATATTGATTTAGTAACATTTTTAGATTACAAGATCGTTTCTCAATTAGGCTCAAAACTAGATGCGTTCAAATACCCTAATTCAGAAATTATTTATGGTGTTGATGCCTATATTATTGAAGTTTATCCCGAGAGTCATATTAATAATTTTAGATATATAAGCGACAAAGCATATTGGCTCGACCGATTTACAAAAACAAGACGAATTAGAGGAAACAGGTTATCAAAAGGTTTCTTGGAAATAAAATTTTAATCTGCAACAAAATGAAAGACAACAAATTATATCATATTCTAGATCTAATAGAAGAAATAAACAAAGTCAATAAAATGCTTATTTTACATAAAGATTCAGATTCTACTTTGATGTCAGACCAGTATAAAAATCAAAAGCTAAAACTAAGTAATTATTTGCTTAAAGAACTTTTAACCAATAGTGATAACAGAACTGAAGTTATGTATATTATCAAACTTTTTATAGAAAAATTCTACAATAATGAAATAAGTCATTTACATTTTGAGGAAAATGACAACTTAAAAAAAATTGAGAACGTTTTTATTGAAAATTACGCTTAAGAAATCTACTGAACATCATACTTCATCTTTCTCAAAACTCGTAAAGCTTCTTTAAAAGATAAATAAGCCTGCCCAAAAGGCTTTAAAAGTAATTTTGCGTCAATTAGTTTTTGCTTGGCATCATCAAAACCATTCAAGTAACAGATCATAAAAGTTGACGGAAGATTTTCAAGATCTTTTAATTCACGACCCGATAAAGAAATTCCTTTTTGTATTTTTTGAAGCAGCGCAATATTGGCGTTATAAATGTGGAATAACATTCGTTTATTAAATTCAGGAGGTTGAAAAAGCATTTTACGGTCAATTTTATAATAACCATTATCAAAAAAATGAATTGTTTGTTCTTCCAGCGGGTAATAACTTGTTTTATCATTTAATCCAAGCGGAACATATTCTGTAATTGTAAAAGTATCATCATCAAAGAAAATCGTAACCACATCCTGCGCCGAATAAAAAAGCTTAACTTGTTCATTAATTAACTCAATATCTACGCGGGATAAAAAGGTTTTATCTCTTGATTTTTTTGGAACTCCCGCCCAGCAGATTACAAACAATTCTTTAAAAACATTGTATTTTGGTGACATGTCTTTATGCCTGAAATTCATAAAATCGATTACGCCGTCCAGCGTATATTGAATACTGTTTCGGGAGCTATTTTCGATCCCAATTACGGTTTCTGTATTCTGATTATTTTTTTCGACTTCTTCATGTTCTTCCACAGGAATGGAATTACTGCCTCGTCTTATAAAAACACTATTGGCAAGAATGGTATGAATTCCTTTTTTAAAATAGGAAATTTTGCTTTTAGGCTTTATCGTAACCAAACCAATTACTTTATCTTTTGGAAGATTTGGAAATGGTACGTTTTCGTATTGAATTTTTGGAGGATTTTCCAGAAATGCATTTACGAGATTCTGAATTCGGCTGTCATCGAAGAAATCGTCACCTACAATTTCGTTATCCTGATCTTCTACTCCGACAACGATATAAGAATTATTCGCCGGATTTGAATTTGAAAGTGCACAAATGTGTTTTAAAAACTTTCCTTTTCCTTCTCGCGAATGTAAATTCAACTGCCTTTTTTTATCATAAAAACTGCTCTCGTCGTTGTGAGCAAGTAAATTCTTTATCAAAAGGCGTTTATTAATCATAGTCTAGTTTTTTCTGTCACTAATTTACACTAATTAAAAACTCGTAATCATTTTAATTGCATTTCATAACCTTAAAACGTAAAAAAGACGCACTGCTGTGCGTCTCTACGATAAAATTTTATCAGATATTTTTCTTGACAATCGTTGATGATGCCTGCGCGGTACTCATCACGACTAAATCAGCGATATTGACATGATATGGTCTTGAAACCACAAAATGAATAATATCTGCAATATCTTCTGCCTGAAGCGGATCAAATCCTTTATATACATTTGAAGCTCTTTCGGTATCTCCTTTAAAACGCACTTCACTGAATTCTGTTGCCACCATTCCGGGATGAATTGCTCCAACTCTAATTCCGAATGGATTTAAATCGATTCGCATTCCTGCTGTAATCGCATCAACGGCATGTTTTGTTCCGCAATATACATTTCCGTTTGGATACACTTCTTTGGCCGCAGTTGAACCAATATTAATAATATGTCCGGAATTTTTGGCTGTCATTTTCGGAATTACCGCTTTTGAAACATACAAAAGTCCTTTTACATTTATATCAATCATCGCATCCCAATCATCTAAATCTCCTGTTTGAATCGGATCTAAACCATGCGCATTTCCTGCATTATTGATTAAAACATCAACATCTGAAAATGCAGCTGGCAAAGCACCAATTTTTTCCAGAACATCATTTTTATCACGAACATCAAAAGAAAGCGAATGAACTTCTGTAAAAACAGAAAGTTCTTTTTCCAATTCTTCTAAACGATCTTTACGTCTTCCGCAAAGAATAATTTTATAGTTGTTTTTAGCTAGAATCTGAGCGGTAGCTTTTCCAATTCCGCTTGTAGCACCAGTAATTAAAACTGTTTTTTTCATTCTATATTTTTTGTTTTTTTTGCCCCCGGATTTTACTGATTAAACTGATTTACACTGTAATTTTTTTAAATCTGTAAAATCTGTGGGCTAATATTTTTATTTAAGCAACATCGTCACCCATGCTTTCAGTCCAGATCGCAAACCAGTCTTCTTTATCCATTTCTAATTCAGCGGCTTTTACTAAAGACTGAATTCTGGCAACGTTAACTGTTCCTGCAATTGGAATAACTGCTGCCGGATGTTTTAAAATCCACGCCAGTAAAAGTGTATCTGCACCAAGATGATATTTTTCAAGCAGCGTTGAAAATAACTTTTTCAAACGACGCGTTTTCTTGGTATCTTCTCTAAAAACAGTTCCAAGCGGATTCCATGACAATGGGCGAATTCCGTGTGTCTGCATATAATCTAAACTTCCGTCAACCATTGGTTCAAAATGAGTTGCAGAAAATTGTACCTGATTATAGCTTACTTCTGTTTTTTGACGAATTAACTCGGTTTGTGAACTTGTAAAATTCGAAAGTCCGAAATCAATAATTTTTCCTTCCGATTTTAATTTTTCAACTGCTTCTGCAATTTCATCTGCCTTCATTAACGGACTTGGTCTGTGCAGTAAAAAAACATCAACATAATCTGTTTTTAGTTTCTTTAAAGATTCTTCAACAGACCAAATGATATACTCTTTAGAATAATCGTAATGTTTGATTTTGTTATTACGGCTTTCTGTTACAAGCTGAATTCCGCATTTTGTAATTAATTGTAATTTTTCGCGCGAAATTTTGCTGGCTTTAAATGCTTTACCAAAATCGGCTTCGGTGGTATAATCTCCGTAAATATCGGCGTGATCAAAAGTTGTGATTTTGTTTTCGATACAAATTTGTATCATGTTTTCCATTTCTTTTGGTGAAAGGTTTTTATCCCAAACACCCCAATTCATAGTGCCCGAAATTATAGGCGATAATGCTGTTTTGCTCATGGTTATATTGAGTTATTTTTGCTAATAAATATGCTTTTATAAAACATAATCACCAAAGTTCTTAAAAATATAAAAATAGATTCACAATTCGTCCTTAAAATTAGGTGATTGGTCGAAGTTTTAACCATTCTTTAACATCTTACTTCTTAAAAAATATTCAATTTGCACTCTCAAAAATTAGGCGTAAAAATCAAGGTTTTAAAAATATTTATATGGAAGAAAATACAACGACTTTAGACATTAGAGCGATAAATGAAAAAATTGAGAGAGAAAGTGCTTTTATAGACCTTCTTACAATGGAAATGAACAAAGTTATTGTGGGCCAGAAACATATGGTCGAGCGTCTGTTAATTGGTCTTTTGGGTCAGGGACATATTTTACTTGAAGGAGTTCCTGGTTTAGCAAAAACTTTGGCCATTAATACTTTGTCACAAGCGGTTCAGGGTTCTTTCAGCCGTATCCAGTTTACGCCGGATTTACTTCCTGCCGATGTTATCGGAACCATGATTTACAATATTAAAGCAAACGAATTCTCTATTAAAAAAGGGCCAATTTTTGCCAACTTCGTACTTGCCGATGAGATTAACCGTGCTCCGGCAAAGGTTCAGTCTGCACTTTTAGAGGCGATGCAGGAAAAACAAGTTACAATTGGTGATACCACTTTCAAACTAGATCGTCCGTTTTTAGTTTTAGCAACTCAAAACCCGGTTGAACAAGAAGGAACATACCAGCTTCCTGAAGCACAAGTTGACCGTTTCATGTTGAAAACAGTAATTGATTATCCAAAAATTGATGAAGAACGTTTTGTAATTCGCCAAAACTTAAAAGGAAGCTACGAAAAGGTAAATGCCGTAGTTTCTGTAGAACAAATTTTACGTGCGCAAGAAGCGGTTCGTGAAGTTTATATGGATGAAAAAATTGAAAAATATATTCTGGATATCATTTTTGCTACTCGTTACCCAGAGAAATACAAATTAGCCGACTTAAAACCACTTATCAGTTTTGGAGCATCTCCACGTGGAAGTATCAACTTAGCAAATGCTGCAAAATGTTACGCTTTCATCAAACGTCGTGGTTATGTAATTCCAGAAGATGTTCGTGCTGTTGTGCATGATGTATTACGTCACAGAGTTGGAATCACATATGAGGCTGAAGCCGAAAACATTACTTCTGTAGACATTATCAACAAAATCGTAAACGAGATTGAAGTACCTTAAAAAAAGTGCTCAGTGTTCAGGTTTTAGTATTCAGTCAACAAACTGATACTTTTATCCTTGAACACTAATAAAAGATAGAAAGAACTTTTAGAATTTGAACTTTAACTGAACACTTTCTAACTGATCACTGAACACTAACAAAAATGGATACAAAAGAGCTTTTAAAAAAAGTACGGAAAATAGAAATCAAAACCAAAAGACTGAGCAATCATATCTTTTCGGGAGAATACCATTCTTCATTTAAAGGGCGCGGGATGACTTTCAGCGAGGTGCGCCAATACCAATATGGCGATGATATTCGTAACATCGATTGGAATGTAACCGCACGCTACAACGAAGCCCACGTAAAAGTTTTTGAAGAAGAAAGAGAATTGACCATGGTTTTAATGGTTGATATTTCGGGTTCTGAAGGTTTTGGTTCAAAAAGTCAGTTTAAAAAAGACATCGTAACAGAAATTGCTGCAACGATGGCTTTTTCGGCTACACAAAATAATGATAAGATTGGATTGATCTTATTTTCTGATAATGTCGAATTATACATTCCGCCAAAAAAAGGCCGTTCACACGTTTTGAGAATTATTCGTGAATTAATCGAATTTGAACCAAAAAGCCACAAAACAGATATCTCACAAGCCTTGAAATTTTTATCGGGAACACAGAAAAAGAAAGCGATTGTTTTTGTAATTTCTGATTTCATGTCTGAAAATTACGAACAGACTTTAAAAATTGCTTCTAAAAAACACGATATTACTGGTGTTCGTGTGTACGATATCCGTGAAGAAAAAATCCCAAATTTAGGAATGGTAACCATGCTTGACGCCGAAACGGGAAAAATTCAATTGGTAAATACAGGCTCAAAAACGGTGAGAATGAATTACGAAAAACATTATCAGGAACGCGTAAATTATTTCAAGGATATTTTTAGTAAATCTGGTGCGGGTGTTGTAAACACAAGAGTCGACGAAAATTATGTTACTAAATTACTTGGATATTTCAAGTCACGATAAATATAATTTTAGATTGTAGATTTTAAATTTTATTGTCTGCACTAATTATTCAAATAAAAAATCCGCTTAAATCTGTGTCATCCGTGTTCCAATTTTAAGCATTCATTTTAGACTAAAATCTGAAATCACAAATCAAATGAAATTAAAGTTTTACATATTTTTATTTTTGCTTTCTACGGCTGTTTTTGCTCAAAAACAAGTCGAAACCAGCATTGATACCACCAAAAATAAAATTGGCGCCGAGTTTAAGCTAACGCTGAAAACGGTTGTAAATGCTAATTCGAAAGTTGTTTTCCCTAAACTAAAAAGATTTGGTCCTTTAGAGGTTATTCAATCCTATCCGGTTGATACGGTAAAGAAAAACGACACTTACGAATTAATCAAAAAATATGGATTAACTCAATTTGATTCGGGAAGATACGTGATTCCGAGTGTTCAAATTTTAATTGATAAAAAACCTTATTTCTCAGATTCTATTCGTGTTGAAGTTGCTAATGTAAAAGTCGATACTTTACAGCAAAAAATGTACGACATTAAAGATGTTACCGCTGCTGATGGCGGAATTGGTGATTGGTGGAAATACGTTTTGGCACTGGTTATTATTTTAGCAATTGGCGCAGGAATTTATTGGTATGTTAAAAAACACCAGAAAAAGAAAATTGAAGAAGAAGTTTATAAAACTCCTATTGAAAAAGCGACAAGCTTATTAAACAATTTAGAGTCAAAAGAACTTGTTCAAAAAGGAGAAATTAAAGAATATTATAGTGAACTGACGGATATTGCCCGTAATTATATTGAAGAAGCGATTCATATTCCTGCAATGGAAAGTACGACTTCTGAATTAATTGAGGCCATTAGAACAGCTTCGACTAAAAAGAAAATGACTTTAACACCAGAAACAGTTGAAAATCTGGAACGTGTTTTACGTCAGGCCGATTTAGTAAAATTTGCAAAATCAAAACCCCTTGAATTTGAAATTACGGATGACAGAAATAAAATTCAGAAAGTAATTTTAACGCTTGACAATGCAATCCCAACAGAAGTTCCGGCTGAAGAAGAAGATCAATTGCTAAACGAAGCACAAAGACAAAAACAAATTCAGCTGCAGTTAAAAAAACAAAGAAACAAACGAATTGCCATTACAGTGGGTTCTGTTTTGTTTTTATTATTAGCAACTACAACTTTCTTTATTGCAACAAAAGGTTTTACTTATGTAAAAGACAATCTTATTGGGCATCCTACTAAAGAACTTCTAGAAGGTGAATGGGTTAAGAGTGAATATGGAAATCCGGGCGTTATAATTGAAACTCCAAAAGTTTTAAAACGAATGGATACTCAAAAAATGCTGCCAAAAGAAACTATGGCTTTGATTAAAGAAATGCAGCTTTTTATCTACGGAAGTATGATTGATAATTTTTATGTTACCGTTTCAACAAGCAAATTCAAAAACCCTGTTGATATTGATCTGCCTAAAGCTTTAGAAGGAACTTTAAAAATTATTGAACTTCAAGGCGGACAAAATATCATTGTTAAACAAGAAGATTTTCAAACCAATCAAGGTATTCAGGGAATAAAAGGATATGGAACAATGAGCATTATCGATCCAAACAGTAAAACAAGTACAAAATCATATTACGAAATCCTTCTTTTTAAACAAGATCAAGGTTTACAGCAAATTATGATTTTGCATAAGGAAGGCGATACATATGCAAACGACATTACAACCCGAATTCTAAATTCTGTTGAACTTAAAAAAGCAAGTAACTAATGAATAATCAGATCACTTTTTTAAATCCGGAATTCTTTTGGTTGTTTCTATTAATTCCAATCGCTATTGGCTGGTTTTTTTGGAAAAGAAATCAGCAGTCGGCTACATTAAAAATGAGTTCAACAGCAGGTTTTAAAAACAGCGAATCGTTATTGACCAAATTAAAGCCTTGTTTATACGTTTTCAGGATTATTGCTTTAAGTTCATTGATTATTGCTTTAGCAAGACCAAGAACCGTTGATATTAGCAATCAGACTAAAACGACAAAAGGAATTGATATTGTAATAGCAATTGACGTTTCTGGAAGTATGCTTGCAAAAGATTTAAAGCCAAACCGTATGGAAGCTTTAAAAAGAGTTGCTGCCGATTTCGTTGAGGAAAGACCAAATGACAGGGTTGGTTTAGTTTTATACGCTTCAGAAGCTTATACAAAAACACCGGTTACAAGCGACAAACCAATTATTTTGGAAGCTATAAAAGGTATTAAATACGATACGGTTTTACAAGACGGAACGGGAATTGGAATGGGTTTAGCAACGGCAGTAAACCGTCTTAAAGACAGTAAAGCAAAAAGCCGAGTAGTTATTTTAATGACAGATGGTGTTAATAATGCTGGATTTATTGAGCCGGAAACTGCTGCTGACATTGCAAAACAATACGGAATAAAAGTATATACAATTGGTCTGGGTACAAACGGAATGGCCGAATCTCCATATGCTTATGCACCAAACGGCGGTTTTTTATTCAAAATGCAGAAAGTTGAAATTGATGAGCAGTTAATGAAAAATATTGCCCGCAAAACAGACGGAACGTACTTTAGAGCAACAAGCAACGATAGATTAGCTGAAATATACAGTTCAATTAACAAATTAGAAACAACTGAAATTCAGGAATTAAAATTCTACGATTACGACGAAAAATACAGAGTTTTTGTTTTACTCGCAGCATTTTTATTACTACTTGAAATTGGTTTAAGAAATACAGTTTACAGAAGCTTTATTTAATATTTTAGTCGCAGTCACAGTTTTCAGTTTACAGCTGAAACTGCGACTGAAAACTGCGACTGAGAACTAGAATTAAAAAATGGAATTAGACGAAAAAAAATATTTATATCTCTTACTATTACTCCCAATTGTGGTGTGTATTTTCCTTTTCAATATGTATTGGAAAAGAAAAAAACAACGTGAATTTGGTGATTTAGACATGGTTAAAAAACTGAGTCCGGACCGATCTGTTTTTAAACCTGTTTTAAAATTATCGGTTTTGCTTTTGGCATTGGCGTGTTTAATTATCGGCTTGGTAAATCCGAAGATTGGAACAAAAATGGAAACTGTAAAACGTGAAGGAATTGATATCGTTTTTGCTGTCGACGTTTCTAAAAGTATGCTTGCCGAAGATGTGGCACCAAGTCGTTTAGAGAAAAGTAAACAATTGGTTTCGCAGATTATAAACTCTTTAGGAAGTGACAGAATTGGTATTGTGGCTTATGCGGGAAGCGCATTTCCGGTATTGCCAATTACATCTGATTACAGTGTTGCAAAAATGTTCCTTCAAAGCATGAATCCTGATATGGTTTCCTCACAAGGAACTTCTCTTGATGAAGCGATTAGATTATCAGCTAAATATTTTGACGAAAAAAGCAAAACAAGTAAACTTATAATTTTGATTTCTGATGGGGAAGATCATTCTGAAGGTGCTTCGGCGGCGGCAGAGGAAGCCAGTAAACTAGGAATAAAAATTATTACGATTGGTGTTGGAACAGAAAGAGGAGGAACAATTCCGTTAAGAGAAAATGGTATCGTTAAAAATTACCAGAAAGATCAAAACGGACAAACTGTTATTACAAAACTGAATCAGGAAGGATTAAAAACTCTTGCAACCAAAGGAAAGTATGTTTACGGCGGAAATACGAAAGAGGTTTTGGAATTCATCAAAAACGAATTAAACAAGATTCAGAAAACGGAATTTGAATCGACACAAATGGCCGATTTTCAATCGCAGTTTCAATGGTTTATTGGCTTTGGGTTCCTGCTTTTATTTGCAGATATTTTCCTTTTAGAAAGAAAAACAAACTGGATTAAAGAGTTGAATTTATTCAACGAAAAGAAATAAAGATTCCGCTCAAAATTCGGAACAAAAAATAAAAAAATTAGAATGAAAAATTTACTTCTTTATATTTTACTAACGCTTCCTTTTGCAGTTTCTGCTCAGGAAAAAGACAAGACATTGCCTGATGCCAATGAAGAATATAAGCAGAATAAATTTACTGAGGCTGAAGCTAATTACAGGATTTCGGCTTCAAAATTTTCAAAACGTGCAGCTGGCTCTTATAATTTAGGAAACTCGATTTACAGACAAAATCAGGCTTCTGAAGCAAAATATGCTTACGCGAATGCTATAAAGATTGCCAAAACAAGACCTGAAAAACACAAAGCTTTTCATAATCTTGGTAACGTTTTTATGAAAGAGAAAGATTATACGCAGGCCGTTGAAGCATATAAAGAAGCATTGAGAAATGATCCTACCGATGACGAAACGCGTTACAACTACGCTTACGCGAAACAGAAGCTAAAAGAAAATCCTCCTAAAAACGATAAAAACAAAGACAAGAATAAGGATAAGGACAAAGACAAGGATAAAAACAAAGATAAAGACAAGAACAAGGACAAAAACCAAGATAAGGACAAGGATAAAAAAGACGACAAAGGCGATAAGGACAAAGATAAAAAAGACGGTAAAAATGATCCAAAGAAAGACGATAAGTCTGACAACAAAGGAGAACCTAAACCGCAGCCTGGAGGAATTTCAAAAGAACGTGTTCAGAACTTGTTAGATGCTGTAAACAACGAAGAAAAGAAAATCCAAGATAAAGTAAACGCTCAAAAAATAAAAGGAAATCCTAAAAAACCAGAAAAAGACTGGTAGGATTTTAGGTTAATCGTTTATTTGTTAATCTGTTTATTCGGCAAAACTGTAACAATAAAACAGTAAAAAAAACGATTAAACAAATTAACAATTAAACAGTTAAACAAAAACTGACTAACAATTAATGAAAAGATATTTAATTCTATTACTGCTCACTTTTCAAGGGCTTATGGCTCAAGTTCAATTTGAAGCCAGAGTAAGCAAAAACACGCTTGGACTTAACGAAAGACTCCGCATTGACTTCATCATGAATGTCGATGGCGATAATTTTGACCAGCCTGCATTTGAAGGATTTAAACTTGTAGCCGGACCAAGCCAGCAAATAAGCCAGTCTTGGGTAAACGGCCGAAGCTCTTTTCAAAAAATATATTCTTATATTCTTCAGCCTGAAAAAAAAGGAACTGTTATTATTAAACAGGCTGCCATAGAATATAATGGACAGGTTTATAAAACAGCTCCAATAAAAGTTACGGTTACCAATGCTGTTGCGCAGGAAAGAGATCCTAATGATCCTAGACAACAAGGCGGCGGTTCTGGAAACGAATTATTACAATTAGTTGCCGAGGTTTCTAAAACAACTCCTTATGTAAATGAGCCTATAACGGTTGTTTATAAACTGTATTTTAATGAAATTGGTGTTACCGGATTTAGAGAAATTGCTAAACCAAAATACAATGATTTCTGGAATCAGAATATTGACATCACGCGATTGGTAATGGAAGAAGGAAGTTACCAGGGCCAGAGATGTCATTATGTAATATTAAAGAAAGCTATTTTATATCCGCAAAAATCAGGCAGATTAACAATCGCACCATTTTCATTAGATATTGGCGTGCAATTGCCAACAAATCGCCGCGATATGTTTGGCCAGATGATTATTGCTGAAGATAATAAAGTGGTAACAACAGGAGCCAGAACTATAAGCGTAAGACCGCTTCCTGAATCAGGAAAACCAGAAGGCTTTACCGGTGCAGTTGGAAACTTTAGTTTTAAAGTTACACCATCCAGAACAACGTTAAAAAGTGGCGAAGGTTTAGATTTACTTGTAAGCGCTTCAGGAACAGGAAACATGAAATTGTTTACGCTGCCAAAACCTGTTGTACCAAATGCATTAGAAATGTATGATCCTGTTCACGATGAAAAAGTAACTACTTCATTGTCTGGAATGTCTGGAAAAATATCAGACAAATACACTATTATTCCGCAGTACAAAGGAAAATATGCGATCAAGCCAATGACGTTTTCTTATTTTGACCTGAGTACAGGTTCTTATAAAACGATAACTTCTCCTGAAATTATGGTGGATGTTTTAGACGGCCCGACTTTGGCAGAAGCAAATCCTTCGACAGCGGCTAAAAACGTAATTATTAAAACAGAACAATTTAAATATATTAAGTCAAAAACGACTTTAGCATCAATTGCTAAAGATGATTTTTACGGCTCAGATTTGTATTATGCTTTATTGTTTTTCCCTTTTGCCATTATTCCAATTATAATTTTGGCTAAGAAGAAAAAAGAAGCAATTGACAGCGATGTAACCGGAAACAGAATTAGAATGAACAATAAACTTGCGAAGAAATATTTATCGCAGGCTAAAAAACAGCTTAATAATAAAGAGGCGTTTTATATTGCTCTGGAAAAAGCGATGCACAATTTCTTAAAAGCAAAACTGCATATTGAAACATCAGAAATGAGTAAAGACAATATTCAGGAACTGCTTTTATCAAGAAATTCAAATCCTGAAACGGTTCAGAATTTCATTAATCTGACCGAAAACTGTGAATTTGCACGTTATGCTCCGGCATCAAGCGCTTCTATTCAGCAGGATTATGACAAAGCTGTTTTGATTATTTCAGAATTAGAAAAACAGATCGTTTAATTTTTAACTTAAATTCAAACCCGACAGGTTTTAAAAAATTAATAATGAAAAATATATTATATCTCTTTTTATTAATCTCACAGGTTTTCTTTGCTCAAAGCAGCTTTGAAAAAGGAAATGCTTTGTACCAAAAGGGAGAATATCAGGAAGCTGTTCAGGTTTATGAAGATATTATTAAAGAAAACAAACAGCAGTCGGCAGAGTTGTATTTTAACCTGGCAAACAGTTATTATAAACTGAATAAGGTTGCGCCTTCTATTTACAATTATGAAAAAGCTTTGGTATTAAAACCAAACGATCCTGAGACTTTAAACAACTTAAAATTTGCCAAAAAACTAACAATTGATGAAATCAAGGAAGTGCCAAAAGTTGGTTTTGCAAAACTGATCCAGAACTTTACCGGCATTTTTGATTATAATCAATGGGCCAAGATTTCTGTTGCCATTGGTTTTGTGTTTTTGCTAAGTTTTATTGGATACTATTTTTCACAGCTTACAATTACAAAAAGAATTTATTTCATTGGAATGTTTATTCTTTTGGTTGCTTTAATTTTAAGTGTTTTTGCTGGAATGTCTGAAAAAGATCATTTTGACAACGATCGTCCGGCAATTGTTTTTGCTGAATTAAGCGAAGTTAGAAGTGAACCGCAAAAAGCGGGTTCAGCTATTATCCTGCTTCATGAAGGTGCAAAAGTTTATGTTATGGAAACGGTTGGAAAATGGAAAAAAATCGAATTAACAGATGGAACTGAAGGCTGGATTGATGGTACGACAATTAAGGAAGTAAAATAAAAGTTCAAAATATTTAAAATATAAAATCCCAAATTCCAACATAACAATTGGAGTTTGGGATTTTCTTTTTTGTAGAATTTCACCATATAAGTGAGATAAGAAAATTAAGTTTTGTGGTTAATTGGCGTTTTTATTTATAACACAGATTATCCATCCTAATGTTTCGTAGAGACGCACAGCAGTGCGTCTACTTCCAGCATATCGACAAACGTTACGCCAGACAAACTGTTTATTTTTGGAATTTAAAATAAAAATCTTTGTCGATCAACTTTGCGTAGACGCACTGCTGTGCGTCTCTACAGAATAAATTGTGCAAAAAATTCAAATAAAAAATCCCAAATTCCAAATAACAATTGGAATTTGGGATTTTCTTTTTTGGGATTTAAAATTAATTCACTGCATCAACTAATCGTACAAATTCTGCTCTGTAACCTTCGTCATCATTTGCTAAACCAGATTTTGCTAACTTTCTAATGTCTGCAGTAGACGAATTACTAATAAACTTTGAATCTTTCAATTTCAAACCAAACCATGCAACAGCCGTTGTAAATTTAAAATCAGAAGAACTATTATCTAATGAAATTTTTCGATTCGGAATTGTGTTTACGATTTCGATACTTTTATCACCATCAGGCTTTTTATAACGGAATTTAATTGTAGCCAATTCATCGCTGTAATTAGTTTCATCAGTTTTTACTTTTGTGTATTTTAAATCAGATGGAACATAATCGCTTTCAACACCAGTTGGAATAATTTCATAAAGAGCCGTTACCGTGTGTCCGCTTCCTAATTCTCCTGCATCAACAGCATCATTTTTAAAATCTTCGTCTTTTAATCTTCGGTTTTCGTAGCCAATTAATCGATATGCCTGAACATGTTTTGGATTAAATTCAATTTGGATTTTTACATCTTTTGCAATCGCAAACATCGAACCTTTAAATTCTTTTCCTAAAAAACGATTCGCTTCCTGAATATTATCAATATAAGCATAATTTCCGTTTCCTTTATCGGCAAGAATTTCCATTTTACTGTCTTTATAATTCCCCATTCCGAAACCCAAAACGGTTAGAAAAACACCCGATTTTCTTTTCTCTTCAATCAGTTTTTCCATATCATCATCAGTCGATGCGCCAACATTAAAATCACCATCGGTTGCAATTACAACTCTGTTGTTTCCTTCTTTAATGAAATTTTCCTGAGCTAATTTGTATGCTAATTCAATTCCTTCGCCGCCGGCTGTGCTTCCACCCGCGCTTAATTTATCAAAAGCATCCATAATTTCATCTTTTTCATCACCAGAAGTCGGTGATAAAACAACTCCGGCAGAACCTGCATAAACCACAATCGAAACTTTATCCTGCGGGCGCAGTTCTTTTACCAAAATCTTCATCGATTCTTTTAATAATGGCAGTTTATTAGGCTCATCCATAGAACCCGAAACATCAATTAAAAAAACAAGGTTTGAAGCAGGCATATTTGTCATTGGAATATTTTTTCCCTGTAAACCTATTTTCAACAATAAAGAATTTTTATTCCACGGACTTTCGCTTACTTCGGTATTGATAGAAAACGGATTTTGTCCTTCTGGCTGTGGGTATTTGTATTTAAAGAAATTCATCATTTCTTCGATACGAACGGCATCTTTAGGAACAGGCTGACCTTCGTTTATAAATCGGCGGATATTGGTATAAGATGCATTATCAACATCTATGGAAAAAGTAGAAAGAGGAGATTTTTTTGGAGACTCAAAAGGATTTTCTTCGAGTCCGGCGTAACTTTCAGTATTAAGTTCTGAAATATTTTCTTCAGGAATTTCATCAGAAGCAACAGCAGTCGAATCTACTGTTTCATAGGCCGCTGCATTGTATTTTTTACAACTTGTCAAAACAAGAAAAAGGAATGCTAACAAATAAAATGGTTTATTTTTCATTTAAAATAAATTTTAGGAATTAATAATTTGATTTTTTCTTTCAAATAACAACTAGCATTCCGGATGTACTAAGAAAATTATCTGCAATTTCCGGCAATCCAAATTTGATGCCAAGATTCCTAACAATTAAACATGAAGATATTTCACCATATAAGTGATATAAGAAAATTTAAGTTTGTTTGTGATTAAATTAATATTTTTATTTATAACACGAAGTATCATCCCGGCATATCGTAGAGACGCACAGCAGTGCGTCTACGCCCAGTATATCGGCAAACGTTGTATAAAACGCAAAATTAAAAGGTATAAATTTTCTCAGGTATAACGCAATAATCTAATTTTACATCAGATTCAAAAACGTCATCGATTTGATTTACGGATTCGAAAAAAGAAAGGCCAATTTTTATCGTTTCCGGTTTACAATTGGCTAAAAATTTATCATAAAAACCTTTTCCGTAACCAATTCTATTTCCACAAACATCAAAAGCCAAAAGCGGTACAAAAACAACATCAATATTTTCTACCGGAACAGGAAGTCCGTTTACGGGTTCAGGAATATTGTATTCATTTTTTTTGATTTTGGTATTATCTGTCAATAAAAAATGAGTCATTTCTCTGGTTTCAAAATCGCTTTTTGAGATCACGATTTCTTTATCTTTTCCGGAAAGTAAATGCAGAATAAACTCGGTATCAATTTCTTTTTGTTCCAAAATTGGAAGAAAAACATGATAATACGTTTTATCCCAAATGGGCAATTGAATTAAATTATTGGCTATAGCCAGACTTTTTTCTTCGATATCACTTTCAGAAAGTTGTTTTCGAAGATTTTTATATTCAAATCTTAATTCTTTTTTACTCGTCGTCATTTACAGGAGAATTTTTAGAAATGTGATAAATCGCATCGCCTTCATAAACAATTGGCGAGTGATTGGCATTAATAACATATCCGTCGTGCGGCGCTTTTACTTTTTGCTCAAACTTTCCAAACGGATCTGTAATAATCGCTAAGATAGTTCCTTTGGTTACAAATCTTCCAACCATATTATAATCATGAAGCAAACCGGAACATTTTGCACGAAGCCAAACAGAATATTTTATATAAATTGAAGATTCTAAAGCAGGTTCTACAATGTGTTTTGGATCGAGCATACCTAAATAATTCAGTAAACGCATTACTCCTTTTATTCCTTCATTGGCAACAGCATCATTTATATCAAGTGATTTTCCTCCTTCAAAGAGCAGCATTTTTATATTGGCTTTTTCACAGGTATTTCTAAAAGAACCTCCAATATTTTTAGAATATAAAGTAAAAGGAGCATTAAAAATATCAGCCAGTAATTTCAATTCCATATTATTTTCGGTAATTCTAATCTGCGGAACATTAAAACGGCTGGCGCCTCCAGCATGAAAATCGACAGCATAATCAATAATTGGTAAAATCTGCTCAACGATATGATACGCAAATCGGCTTGCGAGAGATCCTTTTTTACTTCCCGGAAAAACTCTATTTAAATCACGTCCGTCTGGAAACTCGCGGGATTTATTCACAAAACCATACATATTGATAATGGGAATGCAAATGATCGTTCCTCTTTGCGGACGATTTATTTTTTTGCTGATGATTTGCCGAACGACTTCTACTCCATTAATTTCGTCACCGTGAATTCCTGCCGAAAATAAAACAACCGGACCTTCAAGCTTGGAACGACGGACAATTACAGGAATATTAAGTTTTGTTGTAGTATGTAATCGCGCTATTTCGACGTTTATGGTTTTATGTTCTCCCGGCAAAATCGATTCGCCAAAAATAACAAGGGGCTTACTATTTTTCATGTAGAATTATAAAATCTAAATATAGAAATTATTCTTTTGATTTCGTAAATTTGAAACTAAATCACTGTTAAGCTTTTTTCAGAAACTAGAATGGTTTTTGAAAACGCTTTTCAACTATCTTCAGAAACAAAACAGAATGTCAAAACCGTCCTTAGATCTACAAATTCTCACCTTGCCGGACAATCCCGGTGTGTATCAATATTATGATAAAGACGGGAAGATTTTATATGTAGGCAAAGCCAAAAATTTAAAAAAAAGGGTTTCTTCCTATTTCAATAAAATTCACGATACGGCCAAAACAAATGTTTTGGTTCGAAAAATCGTGACTATAAAACACATTGTAGTTCCCACTGAAACCGATGCGCTTTTATTAGAAAACAATTTAATCAAAACATTACAGCCAAGATATAATGTTTTGTTGCGCGATGATAAAAGTTATCCCTGGATTTGTATAAAAAAAGAACCTTTTTCGAGAATATTTTTAACGAGAAGAATGGTCAAAGACGGATCTGAATATTTTGGTCCGTACACTAATTTCAAAATGGTTCATACCATTCTGGATTTAATTAAAGAATTGTATCCGTTAAGAACCTGCAATTACGATTTAAGCAAATCAAATATCGATTCGGGTAAATTTAAAGTTTGTCTGGAATATCATATTGGCAATTGCAAAGGTCCTTGCGAAGGTTTAGAATCTCTTGAAGATTACCAAAGACAAGTCGATGCAATTCGCGAAATCTTAAAAGGAAATTTTAAAGAAAGTTTGAAAGATTTTAAGCGTTTAATGAATCAATATGCGCAGAATTTACAATTTGAAGAAGCACAAAAAATCAAAGAAAAAATAGATGTTCTGGAGAATTACCAATCAAGATCAACGATTGTAAATCCGAAGATTACGAATGTTGATGTTTTTTCGATTGTTTCAGATGAAAGTGCGGCTTATGTCAACTTTTTACAAATTTCTCACGGTTCAATTATCCGTTCGCACACTTTAGAAATCAAGAAAAAACTAGACGAAAGCGACGAAGAATTATTAGAACTGGCGATTATAGAACTTAGAGAGCGTTTTCAATTATTATCAAAAGAAATTATTGTTCCGTTTGAAATTGATTTGGGCGAAAAAATAAAAGTAACCGTTCCGCAGCTTGGAGATAAAAAACAGATTCTGGATTTATCGATTCGAAATGCAAAATTCTACCGAATCGAGCAGTTGAAACAATTGCAGATTGTAGATCCTGATCGTCACGTTAATAGAATTATGGCGCAGATGCAGAAAGATTTACGTCTTCCGGTTGAGCCTCGACATATAGAATGTTTTGATAACTCAAATATTCAGGGAACAAATCCTGTTGCGGCCTGCGTCGTTTTTAAAGACGGAAAAGCAAGCAAAAAAGATTACCGACATTTTAATGTAAAAACGGTTGAAGGCCCTGACGATTTTGCTTCGATGACCGAAATTGTATATCGTCGTTACAAAAGATTATTAGATGAAAATGAACCTTTACCGCAATTAATAATTATTGACGGTGGAAAAGGACAATTGTCTGCGGCTTTAAAAAGTATTGATGAATTAGGTTTGCGAGGGAAAATTGCGATTATTGGAATTGCAAAACGTCTCGAAGAACTTTTTTATCCGGGCGATTCGATTCCGTTATATCTGGATAAAAAATCAGAAACATTAAAAGTAATTCAGCAGTTACGAAATGAAGCGCATCGATTTGGAATCACTTTCCATAGAGATAAACGAAGCAAAGCAGCTCTTAATTCTTCGGTAGAAAGTATTCCGGGAATTGGCGAAAAAACAATGCTCACGTTAATACAACATTTTAAAAGTGTTAAGAGATTGAAATTAGCTTCTGAAAAAGATATATCTGATGTTGTCGGCGTATCAAAAGCGAAAAAAATTGTCGAATTTTATCATCCAAAAGAAAATTAATTCATTTTGAAAAAGCTCTTTTTACCTATTTGTTTATTCTTCGTTTTTTCTATTTCGTATAGTCAAAATGAAGTTTCGGTTATACAAAAAGACAAAAGTAAATTTAAAATACGTTTTGAAGATGATTTTGAAACATTGAAAATAAAAAATTCTAAAACGGGGCAAATTCAAGTCATAAACAATCTTGAGGCTTCAATAACAGGAAAGCAATCCAGGCTAGAAGTTAACGATTTTAATTTTGACGGGTTTACAGATTTTGCTTCTTTTCATACAGATGATGGTATGGGAGTCTATACAATTTATGAGATTTTTATTTTTAATCCGAAGACAAAACAATTTGACAGTTTAAATTTTCCATCAAACTTTAGTCCTAAATGCGATATGTTTTGCGATGTGAAAATTGATAAAATTAAAAAGACACTTACATCAAGCTGCAGAGGCGGCGCAAGAAATCATACCGATGTTTGGAAATACGATAAAAACAAAAAATTAATACTTTCAAAAACACAATCATATTAAGATAAAATCTAGTATAAAGCCGAAAAAATTGCCGACTTTTACAAAACCAATTACTTATTTTTTATGCGCCTAAGCAAGCTGTTAATTTTAAAAACTCAGTCAACAGGATTTTCTCCCGTTCCGAAAAGTATCGGAACCATTTGGGGTGCGGCATTGTTATTTTTTGTGTTTTTATTGCTGCCCGAAAATTCATTTTCGCAGGAAATAAAACAAGACAGTGTAAAAAAAAGACCTAAAATTGGTTTGGTTTTAAGTGGCGGCGGCGCCAAAGGTTTTGCGCATATTGGTGTTTTAAAAGTTTTGGAAGAAGCCGGAATCAAAATCGATTATATTGGAGGAACCAGCATGGGTTCTGTAATTGGCGGATTGTATGCTTCTGGTTACAACGCTTCGCAGATTGATTCGATTTTCAAAAGAACTAATTTCGATGAATTAATAAACGATTATATTCCGCGTTCCTCAAAAAACTTTTACGGTAAAAAAAATGACGAATTATATGCGATCGTTTTACCGTTTAGCAATTTCAGAGTCGGTATTCCCGAAGCACTTTCAAAAGGAATGTACAATTATAATTTGTTGAGCAGTTTAACGAGAAACGTTCGTCATGTTCGTGATTTCAATAAATTGCCAACTCCGTTTTTATGTATTGGAACCAATATTGAAACGGGTGAAGAAGTACTTTTAAATAAAGGAAATCTGGTTCAGGCCATGATGGCAAGTGCTGCCTTTCCTTCCCTGTTTACTCCGGTTGAAATCGACGGAAATTTATTGGTCGATGGAGGCGTTGTAAACAATTATCCAATTAAAGAAGTTCGTAATCTGGGTGCCGATATTATTATTGGTGTTGACGTTCAGGACGATTTAATGAAGCGAAAAAACCTAAAAAACGCTACCAGAATCTTGGTTCAGATTACTAATCTGCAATCTATAGATAAAATGAAAAGCAAAATAAAGGATACCGATGTTTACATAAAACCGGACATTCGTGATTTTGGTGTAATTTCATTTGACAGAGGCGAGGAAATAATTCGAAAAGGAGAAGAAGCTGCTTTTGCCGTTTACGAAAAAATTAAATCGCTTGTAAACGAAGACAACTTTTATAAAAAACCGAAATTAAAAATCGCTTCAGATACTCTTGAAATCAAGAAAATAAATAGTGACCAGTTAGATAATTATACCAAAGAATACATTCGTGGTAAACTTCGTTTTAAGCCGGGAAGCACTATTACATATGATGATTTGAAAACCGGAATAAACAATTTGAATGCGACTCAAAACTTTAGTACGATTTCGTATTGTTTACAGCCAGACGGCAATCAGGATGATTTAGATTTGGTATTAAAAGAAAATCCAACGCAGACTTTTTTAAAGCTCGGACTTCATTATGACGGACTTTACAAAAGTGCTGTTTTATTAAACCTTACTCATAAAAAGACATTTTTAAAAAATGATGTTACTTCACTGGATATTATTTTAGGAGATAATTTTAGATACGATTTAAACTATTATGTCGAAAATGGTTTTAATATTAGCTTTGGTTTCCGTTCAAGATTGAATCAGTTTAACCGAAATGTAACCACAAGTTTAAGCGGACTGGTTTCAGAAAATCCAAATTTAAAACTGATTAATGTTGACTTTTTAGATTTGACTAATCAGGCTTATTTTCAAACCATTTTTGTACAAAAGTTTTTAATGGGCGGCGGTTTAGAATATAAATACCTAAAAATAAACTCGCCTACACTTAGTAATGAAGAAAACATAATAGACAAAAGCAGTTATATCAGTGCGTTTGCTTATTTAAAATACGATTCGTTTGACGATAAACATTTTCCAAATTCGGGATTGTATTTTTCTACAGATTTGCAGACTTATTTAGCTTCGTCTGATTATACCAACAAATTTAAGCCATTCTCGATTGCAAAAGCAGAAGTTTCTTTTGTTAAAACTGTATTTAGAAAAGCGACCATTAAAATTGGAGCCGATGCCGGATTTAATATTGGCAGCGACAGCGTTCCTTTTTTCGATTTTATACTTGGAGGTTTTGGATACAACAAGATTAATAACTTCAATTATTTCTACGGATATGATTTTTTAAGCATTGCCGGAAATAGTTTTATAAAATCAGATATTACTTTAGATTATGAGATCCTAAAAAAGAATCATATCAATATTACGGCAAATTTCGCCAACATTGGAGATGATATTTTTACGACAGTCGATTGGATTTCAATGCCTAAATATTCCGGTTATTCTGTAGGTTACGGATTAGAAACTATAATTGGCCCAATCGAAGTTAAACAATCCTGGTCGCCTGAAACTTCAAAAAGCTTTACATGGTTTAGTATAGGATTTGCCTTTTAAGCTGATTTTTTAGAAATATTTTATGTTATAAATAATATAATATGTAATTTTGATCAATAAAAATTACGACATTTGTCATAATGAAAACAAATTGGACAGGTTTATTAGAGTATCTTCAATTTCTTATCAAGAGAAATCCAGAGTAATGCCTCTATCGAATTGAGATAATTAGTCAATTGAAAAAATTGAACTGGTTATCTATTCTTCAATTCAAATTTTCGAATTATCTAATTTACAAATTATCTAATTGAAAAAGCCATGCCACTATACCATAAACTTGGGGATTTCCCTCAAAAAAGACACACTCAATTCGAAAAACCAAACGGCGGATTTTATTACGAACAGTTATTTGGAACAGAAGGTTTTCACGGACATTCGTCTCTATCTTACCATGTTCACAGACCAACGCAGGTTAAAGAAATTTTAAACTCTTATTCGGTTGAACCAAAAATTGCAATCGGAAAAAACATAAAATCACTTCTTTTTAAAGGTTTTGAATTAAAACCGGAAAATGATTTTCTTGACAGCCGCAAAGCCATGTTAGTCAACAAAGACTGTATTATTGGTTTGGCTGCGCCGAAGGAATCGCTTCGAAATTATTTCTACAAAAATGCCGATGCCGATGAAATGCTTTTCATCCATAAAGGAAAAGGAAAACTAAGAACCATGTTAGGAAATATTCCGTTTGAATATGGCGATTATTTAATTATTCCGCGTGGCATTATTTATCAAATCGAATTCGAAACAGAGGAAAACAGACTATTTTATGTAGAATCGTATTCTCCATTTTATACTCCAAAACGATATAAAAACCAGTCAGGCCAGCATTTAGAACATTCTCCATTTTGTGAGCGTGATTTTATTTTGCCTAGCGAATTGGAAACACACGACGAAAAAGGTGATTTTTTAATTAAAATTAAAAAAGAAGGTATGATTCACGAAGTGGTTTATGCAACGCATCCTTTTGATGTTGTGGGTTGGGACGGATATAATTTTCCATACGGATTTTCGATTCACAATTTTGAACCTATAACGGGACGTGTTCACCAACCGCCTCCGGTACACCAAACTTTTGAAACGGCAACTTTTGTCGTTTGTTCATTCTGCCCTAGACTTTACGATTATCATCCGAAAGCAATTCCGGCGCCATACAATCACAGCAATATAGATTCTGATGAAGTACTATATTATGTAGATGGCGATTTTATGAGTCGTAACAATATTGAGCAGGGTCATATCACTTTACATCCAAAAGGAATTCCGCATGGTCCAGCGCCAGGCGCAATGGAACGTAGTATTGGTCATAAAGAAACTCAAGAATTAGCCGTTATGGTTGATACTTTCAGACCTTTAATGGTAACTGAAGAAGCTATGGGTCTTGATGATGGACAATATTATAAATCTTGGACTGAATAGTTATTGTAATTAATCTAACGCAAAGTTCGCAAAGGATTTTCGCAAAGTTTGCAAAGTTTTTAATGACGTTTTACTTAAATGAGTTCGCAAAGCTTTGCGTTCTTTACAATTTTATAAAATCTCAGTAATAAAAATCCTTGCGCTCTTTGCGGTAAAAAAACAAATCTTAAAAAATAAATTTCGGTTCTAATCAATTAAACGATTAACCGATTAAACAAATAAACATTATGTCAAAAGAAGTAAAATCAGTAGAATACGGATTAGAAAAAATCTTTGAAGGAGCACAAGATTTCCTTCCATTATTAGGAACAGATTATGTAGAGTTTTATGTAGGGAATGCAAAACAATCTGCACATTATTATAAAACTGCTTTCGGATATCAGTCATTAGCTTACGCCGGATTAGAAACCGGAGTAAAAGACAGAGCATCGTATGTTTTGAAACAAGACAAAATCAGAATTGTTTTAACTACGCCTTTAACGGCAGATTCTCCAATTAACGAACATTTGAAAAAACACGGTGACGGAGTAAAAGTTGCAGCGCTTTGGGTTGAAGATGCTACAAAATCGTACGAAGAAACGATGAAACGCGGTGCACGTTCTTTTATGGAGCCAACTGTTGAGGAAGATGAATTTGGGCAAGTTATTCGTTCTGGAATTTACACTTACGGAGAAACAGTTCACATTTTTGTAGAAAGAAAAAACTACAATGGAGTTTTCTTGCCAGGTTATAAAGAATGGAAATCAGATTATAATCCAGAACCAACAGGATTAAAATATATTGATCACATGGTTGGAAACGTGGGTTGGAATGAAATGAATACTTGGGTAAAATTTTATGAAGACGTAATGGGATTTGTAAATTTCCTTTCTTTTGATGACAAACAGATTACTACAGAATACTCTGCATTGATGAGTAAAGTAATGTCAAACGGAAACGGAAGAATTAAATTCCCAATCAACGAACCAGCGGAAGGAAAGAAAAAATCGCAGATTGAAGAATATTTAGATTTTTACGGCGGACCTGGAATTCAGCATATCGCTATTGCTACAGATGATATTATTAAAACAGTATCACAATTAAGAGCACGCGGCGTTGAATTTTTATCAGCTCCTCCTCATACCTATTATCAGGCAATTCCTGAAAGATTAGGAGTTCATATGGATATGATGAAAGAAGATATTAATGAAATTGAAAAGCTTGCCATCATGGTCGATGCTGATGAGGATGGTTACCTTTTACAAATTTTTACGAAGCCGGTTCAGGACCGTCCTACCCTTTTCTTCGAAATTATTCAAAGAATGGGTGCAAAAGGATTTGGTGCAGGTAACTTTAAAGCTCTTTTTGAGTCAATTGAAAGAGAGCAGGAATTGAGAGGAACGCTATAAAAACGCATTATTTTTGCATTATGCAGAAAAATTCTCTGTAAAACGTTGATTTTAATGCAAATGTTATGTTAAACTTGACTTTTGCTATTTATTTTTTGAACTTTCTATCTATCTTTGCACTCGCAAATCAAGAAGGGGTGGTTTCCTTCTGAATTGATATAAATTTCATAATTTATAGTTTTTTGGTTAGTTAATAGCATAAAAACTCAGTCATCCTTGACTGAGTTTTTTTGTTTTGGTACATTTGGAATAGAATTTGCATTTATTTACCTTTATAATGAAATGTAAAAATTGTACTATGAAAAAGTTCATTCTCGCTATATTAATACTCTCTACTTTAGCTTTCGATACACAAAAAGAAAATGCTTTTGATACCGGGGAGTATTTCAAATTTAGAATACATTACGGAATCGTAAATGCTGGTTACGCAACTCTAGAGGTTAAAGATGCCACGATAAATAATAAAAAAGTTCACCACGCTGTGGGTAAAGGTTATACAACCGGAATGTCAAAGTTTTTCTTCAAAGTGGAAGATTTATACGAAAGTTATTTTGACAAGGAAAATGGAGATCCTTACCGCTTTGTCAGAAAAATTGACGAAGGCGGCTACACTAAAAATCAGGAAGGTTTTTTTAGTCAGAGTGAGAACAGGGTTTTGGTAAAAGATTACAAACGAAAGACTGAAAAAACGATTGTAATTACTGATAATGTGCAAGATATTGTATCTGCTTTTTACTACTTAAGAAACCATCCGAATATTGATAAATTAAAATCGGGCGAATCGATTACGATCGATATGTTTTTTGATGATGAAATCACAAAATTTAAGTTAAAATATGTAGGCCGTCAAGATATTACGACTAAATTTGGGACGGTTTCTACGATGGTTTTCAAACCACTTGTACAAACAGGAAGAGTTTTTAAAGAAAAAGAAAGTTTAACGCTCTGGATTACAGATGATGACAACAAAGTTCCGATTAGAATTAAAGCGGATTTGGCTGTTGGATCTCTAAAAGCAGATCTTGATGAATATAAAGGATTGAAAAATCCGTTTAAAGTTAAAAAATAATGAACCCTACTGATCATTCAGAATCAATTTTAAAAGAAATTGACCTTAAATTCCAAGCAATAAACCAAAAAACTGATGTTCAGTTAGAAGGATTACTTTGGTCAAAACCAATTACGTATTGGGATTACATTCAAACAGATGCTCTTTTAAATTTACAAATACAACGCACAACACTTCCTGATGAAATGGTATTTATTATGTACCATCAGGTTAATGAATTGATCTTTAAAATGATTTTGTGGGAAATCGATCAAATCGCCGATACACAAAATATTCAGGTTGATTTTTTCAGCGAAAGACTTTCCAGAATTACTCGTTATTTTGATATGCTGACGAATTCGTTCAGTATTATGGAAAACGGAATGGAAGTCGATCAATACATGAAATTTAGAAACACGCTTACTCCTGCAAGCGGATTTCAAAGTGCTCAATACAGATTAATTGAATTTGCTTCGACAGATGTTATCAATTTGACAGACAGAAGATACAAAGCAAACTTTGACGAAAATACAGATTTGGAAACTACTTTTGAACACCTTTACTGGCAGGCTGCCGGAAAAGATTATCATACGGGTGAAAAATCATATTTACTTCAGGAATTCGAAAACAAATATAAAGTTCAGTTTTTGAGACAAATGTCTACATTTAAGACTAAAAATATTTGGCAGAAATTCACACAATTACCTATTGAAGACCAGCAAAACCAAGAATTAATTCACGCAATGCGTCATTACGACAAAACGGTGAACATTACCTGGGTTATGCAGCACCTTAATACTGCAAGAAAATACATCTTAGAAAGTGGAAAAGGTAACGGCGAAGCAACCGGTGGAAGTGACTGGCAAAAATATATGCATCCAAAATACCAAAGACGCATCTTTTTTCCTAAATTGTGGACCGAAGAAGAATTGTCCAATTGGGGAAATGAAGACCTACTTTAATTTCCTGCAAAAAAAATTAAGAGTTTGAAAAAAGCATTCGTAATTATAATAGTATTATTTTCAATATTTTCGTGTACTAAAACAGAGGAAAAAGTTGAAATTAAAATTACAAAACCAAAAACCAAAAAAGTAGAGTTTGGTTTTAATTACGCTGATTTTAATGTTGTTAATGATACTATTTCCAAAGGAGATTCTTTTGGATCTATTTTGCAGAGTCAAAATATCGCCGACAAAAAAGTATACGACATTGTTGAACAGGTTAAAGACACTTTTGATGTAAGAACTATTCGTTACAACAAACCTTTTACATTACTTCGTTCAAAAAATAAAACAAATAATCTTCAGGTTTTTATTTATCAGCCAGATGCTTTAACTTATTATGTAATCGATTTACGTGACAGTATTGCAAAAGCCTATAAAAAAATAAAACCGGTTACTTTAAAAAGAAAAATTATTGGCGGCGTTTTAAAAACTTCATTATCTGAAACTTTAGGAGATGAAGATGTAGAAACTGCGCTTGCCAGCAGAATTACAAAAGTGTTTTCTTGGTCAATTGACTTCTTCAAACTTAAAAAAGGCGATCGTTACGGTTTAATTTTCACAGAACGTTTTATAAACGGAAAAACATACGACGGCGTTGAGGATCTTGAAGCTGCCTTTTTTGAATATAAAGGAAAAATCGTTTATGCTTTTCCTTTTGAAAAAGATACACTTTCCGGGAAAATAGAATATTATGATGATGAAGGAAAAACGTTGAAAAACTTTTTCTTAAAAACTCCAATTAAATTCAGCCGAATCACTTCTAGATTTACTATGAACAGGTTTCATCCTGTACAGCATACCTGGAAAGCACACAAAGGAACTGATTATGCGGCTCCAACCGGAACGCCAATTTCGACAACAGCATCTGGAGTGGTTGAAGCAACCGGATATACGGCAGGAAACGGAAACTTTGTAAAGGTAAAACACAACGGAACTTATTCTACTCAATATTTACACATGTCCAGAATTTTAGTGCGCCGCGGGCAACGCGTTACGCAAGGACAAACAATCGGGTTAGTTGGAAGTACAGGTTTAGCTTCTGGCCCACACGTTTGTTATCGTTTCTGGAAAAATGGTGTTCAGGTAGATGCACTTCGATTGAATTTGCCAACCGGAGAATCTTTAACCGGAAATGACAAAACCCGTTTCTTTAAACAAATCGAACCTTTGAAAAGAGAATTGGATAGTATTGGGAATTTGTAAATATCTGAAATCAAAAGCCGAATGAAAAATTCACGTCTTAAAGCAATTTACAATGATACTTTTTCAGGCTTAAAACTATATTACAGAGATACTGATTTACCTGAAAATTTAATATCAAATTATAAAATTGGGCAAATAATTCAGGAAAAAGGTTTTACAGATATGACTTCTATTGGCGGCGGACTTTCAGGCAATTTCAGATATTTAATTGCCAGCGCTCATGCCAAAGATTTATCAAAATTCAATCCAGACTCGGCAAAAATTGGTCATTTTCTTTTAGACACGATTGCTTATTTTAAAGTATTGGATATTCAGAAAATTGGTAACAAAACACAAGTTTTTCTTTTAAACATTCCAGACAATTCCATTTTGCTTTTAAAAAATTCATCATCAAATCTGGAAGATGAGATTATAGAAAAAGCAAGAAAAAAATTTGAATCTAAAATTCACTTAGCTTTAATTCCTGAATTACAAAAGGAAAGCTGGAAAGAAAGAACAAAATCTCCTCTCGGAATGAGTGATAACGGAGAATTGTTTTTTGATGATTCTAAGATTAAAGTTGAATCACCAAAAAGAATAGAAATCAATATCGAGAAGAAAACTATTGAAATTAATAAAAAGCCTTGGTGGAAGATTTGGTAATTAAAACCAATCGAATCTCATTAAATATAAAATCTCAAATATTCTAAATGGTTTCAATAAAAGACATACTAATCGAATTATGTATTGTATTCGTTTGGTTTTTTGGCAGTATTATAATTGGTGCTTTATTTGAACTTCCTTTTTTACTTCTTCCTTTTTTTATAGCTTTCGTAAGTTTAAAATTGTACTTAAAAAGAAGAAAAAGAATACTTGATTTTGTAAAAGATGATTTTCAAAAATTAGGTTATCAATTAAACTCAGAAAGACCAACCTCCTTTAATGAATATTTTAAAAAGACTGAATTAGAAGTTCTACCTGTCATTTTAATAAATGATGTTCCTTTAAAAAGATATAGATACATGAGAGGTTTTAGAAGAATTTTTACTGCCAGATCTAAAAATGGAAAATTATATGAGTTAAATACTTTCGTAATGCACAAATGGAATGGCGAGAATAAAATTGAAATTATCAATATCAAAAACCTTCCAAATTAATTTTTACAAAAAATCACTTGCAAAACTTCTTCCTAAACTCAGACGGATTCATTCCTTTATGTTTTCTAAAAACTTTATTTAAATGACTTTCGTCGGAAAAATTTAATTCATCTGCAATTTCGTTAATACGCATATCACTATTTAAAAGTCTGGCTTCAATCAATCTTAATTTATAGTTTGCAATATATTCTTGCAAGGTTTCTCCAGTTTGTTTCTTAAAATATTTCCCTAAATAATTAAGCGAAATATTAAATTGCTCGCTTACTCTTTCTACTTTTAACTGTTTTGGATTGTAGATATTTTCCTGAATATAATGCAGAATTTCCAAAACCATTTCTCCCGTTGTTTCTTTAATATTCTTCGGAAGTTTTAAGGCAATATTTCTCGCAACAATTGTAATTATAGTATTTACAATTTGCTCAATAATTTTTTGATGATAAATCTGCTGATTATTTAGTTCCTGAATTATACTTTCAATCAGCGAAGCAATTAAAGGTTTATCAATTGTATTTTTTAGAATACAGCCGGGACGATGACTTGCATTTTGAAGAATATATTCCATTCGCAAAACCGTTTCCGATTGTCCGTTTTGAGAATTTGCTTTGATATAATATTCATTAAACCGAAGAAAAAAGAATTTTGTTGGCGTTGAAATTTCAAACGAATGAACATCTTGCGGTGTTACAAGAAACAGATTTCCTTTTCGATATTGGAATTTATTATCATTAATAACCTGAATTCCCGTTCCGTCAACCACATAAATCAATTCAAAGAAATTGTTTTTCCGAATAGTTTTCGGGAACTGTTCCAATTCTTTAAAATCAACTTCAAAAGGAAGATATAAATTCTTGTTTGTCATTAGGCTAAAATACAATTTTAGTACCAATTAGTACAATTTTCGGCGAAAGCTAACCTCTTAATTTTGTTTCAGATAACAAATTAAAATCTAAAAAAATGAGAATACTTTTAATTGGAGCAAATGGAGAAATTGGCAAAATACTGAATCCGACTCTAGCAAAAAATAATGAAATTATTACGGCAGGAAGAAACAGCGGTGATTTTAAAATCGATTTATCAGATTCAAAATCGATAGAAAAATTATTCGACGAAGTCAAAAATATTGATTCCTGTATTTGTGTTGCAGGAGATTGTTATACGGGAGATTTGCATTCGCTTGACGAAGAAAAATTAAATATTGGTATTAAAAACAAATTGCTTGGGCAGATAAATCTGGTTTTAATTGGGCAAAAATATTTAAACGATAACGGATCATTTATATTGACTTCGGGAAAAATGGGCGATAAACCAGTGAAGAATAATATTAGTAAAGCAATTGTAAATGGCGGAATTAACAGTTTTGTGCTTTCGGCTTCGCTGGAATTAGAAAGAGGAATTAGAATAAATGCAATAAGTCCGGCAAAGGTTTCAGACATTCCGGCAGAAGATTTAATAAATGCTTATACAAAAAGTATTGAAGAAAATATAAATGGAGAAATCATTAAAGTAAACTATTAAATTTTTAAAGATGAAAAACACAACTTTGCTATTATTACTATTCGTTTTAAATTCGGCAATTGCGCAAAAAACGAAATCTGATTTTTTAGGTTCGTGGACTTTGGTTTCGGTTGAAAACAAAAATTCTGACGGAACAAAAACCCTTCCGTATGATGTAAATCCTAGAGGTGCTTTATTTTTTGATGAAAAAGGAAATTACGCCATTCAGATATATAAAAATGAAAGACCAAAAATAGTTTCGGGCGATAAAAACAAATGCACTCCGGAAGAAAATGCGGCAATTGTACAAGGAAGTAATTCGCACTTGGGAGAATATGAAATTGACGAAGCAAATAAGATTATTACTTTTAAAATAAAAACGGCTTCGTTTCCAAACTGGGAAGGAACTATCCAAAAGCGATCTTACACTTTGATAAATAACGAACTTAAATATGTTGTAACCAATACAACGCAAGGAGGAAAATCAGTCACTGCAGAAGTTGTCTGGAAAAAATTGTAGCGAAGATTCATAAAACGTTTTCGCAACTAATTGTTATATAATCATGAAGCGTTACCCTTTTAAAAGTTATTTCAGTATTTTTGTGTTTCTAAAAAAAACAATCTCAATAATAAAATAAAAATGGCTTTAAACACAACAAACCCAACCGGGACTGAAGCGTGGAAAAATCTGCAAAACCACTATAACGCAATTCACGGAACTACGATACAAGAATTATTTCAACAAGACAATGCGCGTGCTGAAAAGTTCAACTTACAATGGAATGATTTTTTAGTTGATTATTCTAAAAACAATATTACGTCAGAAACGCTTTCTCTTTTATTAGAATTAGCAAATTCAATTGGATTAAAAGATGCAATTGCTCAATATTTTGGAGGAGAATTAATCAATCAAACTGAAAACAGAGCCGTTTTACATACCGCTTTGCGTGCTCCGGAATCGGCAGTTATTAATGTTGATGGAGAAAACGTAATTCCAGAAGTTTATGAAGTAAAAAACAAAATCAAAAACTTCACTCACGAAGTTATTTCTGGAGAAAGAAAAGGTTTTACAGGAAAAGCTTTTACAGATATTGTAAATATTGGAATTGGTGGTTCTGACCTTGGTCCGGCTATGGCTGTTGAAGCTTTACAATTTTACAAAAATCATCTTAAAACACATTTCGTTTCGAATGTTGATGGTGACCACGTAAACGAGATTATTAAAAAACTGAATCCTGAAACAACCTTATTTTTAATTGTTTCTAAAACTTTTACAACTCAGGAAACTTTATCAAATTCTGAAACTATTAGAGAATGGTTTTTGAAATCGGCTTCTCAGGAAGATGTTGCAAAACATTTTGTGGCGGTTTCAACTAATATTCAAAAAGTAACTGAATTCGGAATTAATCCAGACAACGTTTTCCCAATGTGGGACTGGGTTGGAGGAAGATTTTCTCTTTGGAGCGCTGTTGGTTTAAGCATAGCTTTGGCAATTGGCTTTGATAATTATAACCAATTATTAGTTGGAGCAAATGAAACTGACGAACATTTTAAATCGGCTGAATTTGACCAAAACATTCCGGTAATTTTAGCATTATTAAGCGTTTGGTATAATAATTTCTTTGGTGCCGAAAGTGAAGCTTTGATTCCGTACACACAATATTTATCAAAATTAGCTCCGTATTTGCAACAGGCAACTATGGAAAGTAACGGAAAAAGTGTTGGCCGCGACGGAAAACCGGTTAATTACCAAACCGGAACTATTATTTGGGGAGAACCAGGAACAAATTCGCAACACGCATTCTTCCAATTAATTCATCAGGGAACAAAAATAATCCCTACAGATTTTATTGGATTTGTAAAACCACTTTACGGAAACGAAGATCACCACAATAAATTGATGTCAAACTTTTTTGCTCAGACTGAAGCTTTATTAAATGGTAAAACTGAAGCACAAGTTCAAGCTGAATTTGATAAACAAGGTTTATCTGCAGACAAAGCTTCTTATTTACGACCATTTAAAGTTTTCACTGGAAACAAACCAACCAATACAATTTTGATTCAAAAATTAACCCCTAAATCTTTAGGTTCATTAATTGCTTTATACGAACATAAGATTTTTGTTCAGGGTGTTATCTGGAACATTTTTAGTTTTGATCAATGGGGAGTTGAATTAGGAAAACAATTGGCAAATTCAATTTTAGATGAGATTAATTCTAAAACAGTAAAAAGTCATGATAGCTCAACTTCATTTTTGCTAAACCACTTTTTGAAGAATAAATAAGAATATTTTTCTTAACAATCTGAAACGCCTTGATTTATAAAAATTAAGGCGTTTTTTCGTATAAATTAGCTCTATATGATCTGTTTTTTACGAATAATTGCAAGTATAGCGCTACAACACTACTTGAAATATTATTATTTTAACAAAATACAGGTGTTTAAATTCAACAAAACGTTGTTTTATCTAAAGAAAAAAGAAAATTTCATTTTAATGTGCAGCACAAACCGTAAAACTTATTTTTCTTAACATTTTGATAACATTATCTGATTTAATTGTTATAATTTTGCCAAAAACAATAAACTCAAGAACAAATGAAGAAAATGAAAAATTGGTTACTTACTGGACTATTTTTTATGATAGTTTCAACCGTATTTTCTCAAGGAAAAGTTACTGGTACTATTACAGATGGTACTGGTTCATTACCAGGCGCTAACGTTGCGATCAAAGGATCTAACACAGCGACTTCAACAGATTTTGATGGTAAATTTACCCTCAATGCAACAACAAGTACAGGAGAAATTGTTATCTCTTACTTAGGTTACCAAAACCTAACTGTAAAATTTTCAGTTTCAAATGGTGCAACAACAAATTTAGGAACAATTGCTTTAGAAGCTAACTCAAATGAGTTAAGCGAGATCGTTGTTAAAAGTACAGTAGTGGATATTGCTAAAGACAGAAAAACTCCGGTTGCTGTTTCTACAATTAAAGCTGCTGAAATTCAACAAAAACTTGGTACTCAAGAATTTCCTGAAATTTTAAGAAACACTCCATCAGTTTACGTTACTAAATCAGGTGGTGGATTTGGAGATTCAAGAATTAACATTCGTGGTTTCAACCAAAACAACATTGCTGTTATGATCAACGGTATGCCGGTTAACGACATGGAAAATGGTTCTGTTTACTGGAGTAACTGGGCAGGTTTATCAGATGTAACATCTGCTATGCAGGTTCAAAGAGGTTTAGGATCTTCTAAATTGGCTACGCCATCTGTAGGGGGAACAATTAATATTGTTACTAAATCTTCTGACATGAAAGAAGGTGGATCTTTTTCTTCTGGATTCGGTAATGCAAGAAACTTCAAAATTCAAGGTTCATACAATACAGGAAAATTAGAAAATGGTCTTTCAGCTTCTGTATTATTATCTCAAACAATGGGAGATGGATATGTTAATGGTACTCCATTCGAAGGTTCTAACTATTTTATTGCTTTAGGATATTCTACTAAAAATGATAAACACGATTTTCAATTAACAGTAACAGGAGCGCCACAATGGCACAACCAAAGATCGACTGTTTCTACAATCGCTACATACCAAAAATATGGTTCTCTTGATGAGCCAAACATTAGATATAATGCTGATGCAGGATATTTAAACGGACAAGAATATAACATCAGAAAAAACTATTACCACAAGCCAATCGCTTCTGTTAACTGGGATTATAAAATTAACGAAACTACAAAACTTTCTACTGTTCTTTACGCATCTATGGGTCGTGGAGCTGGTGCTAGTGCTACTGGTGGTATTGGTGGAAATGTTTACAACGCTTCTGTTTTCTTAAACCCTGATGGGTCTGTAAACTACGACAAAATCCAAGCATGGAATTCTGGTCAAGGACAAGTTTTCTTTAACGGACAAAACAGAACTAGAACAATGATTGGTGGTGTTTACCAAAATAGTTCAAACACAGGTAGATCTGGAGCTGGAACTACAGCTTCTCCATATGTTTACAACACAACATCTGGTATCTCTCAAACATCTTCTATCAACTCTCATGACTGGTATGGTGCGGTAATTAATTTAAACAAAAAATTAACTAACACTTTAACTTTAGACTTTGGTCTTGATGCCAGAACTTATACAGGATACCACTTTACAGTAGTAAATGATTTATTAGGAGCTAGTGAATTTTATGATAATACTGTTGCTAGTTTAAAACCAGCAGGAAGACATATTACTGAAACTTACCAAACTGATGTTCAATGGAATGTTTTCGATAAGAAAAACTACGAAAAAATCTCATTTAACAGTACTGGAAAAGTTAGATGGTATGGTGCATTTACTCAATTAGAGTATTCTAAAGATAATTTAACTGCTTTTGTTCAGGGAGCAATTTCTCAACAAGGATTTAAAAGAGAAGATGACTTCGTATACTTACCAACAGATCCATTGGCTTCTACAGATTATGAAAACATCTTAGGAGGAAACGTAAAAGGAGGTGCTAACTACAACCTTAACGAAAAAAACAATGTTTATGTTAATGCTGGTTACTACTCAAGACAACCATTCTTTAACTCAGTTTATCCAAACAACAGATCTACAGTAAACCCTAACCTTACTAACGAGAAAATTATTGGATTTGAAGCTGGATATGGTTTCCGTTCTAGATTCTTTAATGCTACAGTAAACGTTTACAATACAACTTGGAATGACAGATACCTAAAAGGTAATGCATTACCAACTGACGCAACTACTTATACTGAATACTTAGGTCTTAACGAGGTTCACTCTGGATTTGAATTAGAAGCTAATTCTAACATTACAGAGAAATTAAAACTTAACGCTATGTTCTCTTACGGAATTTGGGAATATAAAGGAAATGCAACTGTTAACGCTTACTACCAAGCAGACAACACTCCAGTTGTAGGATATACTGCAACTCCAGTATACATGGACAAAGTAAAAGTTGGTGACGCTGCTCAAATGACAGCTTCTTTAGGAGCTTCTTACGAAGTTTTAACTAGAGTAATTGTTGATGCTAACTACAACTATAATGATAAATTATATGCTGGATTAAGCCCAATTAACTTCTCAGATCCAAACAACAAAGGAGCTTTAGAATTACCTTCTTACGGTTTAGTTGATGCAGGTTTCTCATACAAAATGTTAGTAGGTAAAGACAAAGACAAATCAGTTAACTTCAGATTGAACGTAAACAACTTATTTGACAAGATCTATATTGCTGAATCTAGAACAAACATTTTTGCTAGTGACAACGTAAGTTCAAATGCTGCTGCAGGAACTTATGCTTCAAACAACAGATTGTACAAAGGTATAGCTGATGCTAACCAAGTGTTCTTCGGTTTCGGTAGAACTTGGAACTTTGCTTTACGTTACGATTTCTAATATTTAGAATCTAAATAAATACTATAAACGGCATTGACTTTTAAGTTTAATGCCGTTTTTTTTTGACCAATTTTGCTATATTTGTTTTTAACAAAAAAACACAGTTTATGTATCATTTTATTCAAAAGCTTCATTCGGGCTGGGCATATCTAGCTTTACTGCTTTTATTGTTTGCAGTAATAAACGCTGTTATCGGCTTGACTTCTAAAAAAGAATTTACAGCAAAAGACCGCAAAATATCTTTATTTGCTTTAATTGGAACACATACACAATTATTGATTGGATTAGTCCTTTATTTTGTGTCTTCATTAGGCTTTGCACAATTGGGACAAATGACTAATGCAGAAGTAAGATTAACTTCATTAGAACATCCGCTTATTAATCTAATTGCTATAGTTTTAATTACTATTGGATGGTCAAAACATAAAAAACTAATTAATAGCGAGGCGAAACATAAAACCTTTGCTATTTATTACGGATTAGGATTAATACTTATTTTAAGTAGAATTCCGTGGAACCTTTGGTTCTAGAAAATACCAATTAAAGCCCTCCAAAAAAGGGCTTTTTTTATCTCGGCATATTATTTGTACAAACTCCCCAAGTCTGAAAAAAAATAAACCATGAGTAAAAAAAACTTTATACTTACCGCATTCGCAATAACTTTTTTGAGTTGTTTTACCTACGTAATAAGTCAAACAAAGCCAGTAATTGAGCCGAAAACCCCTCAGGACACTGTAAAAAATGCCAGACCAAACATTATTGCAATCCCAACTGATTCTGTATTTACAGACAACGGTTTAAAATTAAAACTATACAAAAAAACGGCACATGCTTCCTACTATGCAGACCGTTTTAATGGTAGAAAAACAGCTGACGGCAGCAGATTTAACAACAACAAATATACCGCCGCACACAAGAAACTTCCCTTTGGAACAAGAGTTAAAGTAACAAATGAAGCAAACGGAAAATTTGTAATTGTAAAAATAACAGATCGCGGCCCATTTGTAAAAACCCGCGAAATAGATCTTTCAAAACGAGCATTCATGGAAATCACAAAGCACAAAGGTGCCGGTGCGATGAAAGTAACAATCGAAAGAATAATAGAATAAAAAAATCCCGTTCTGAAATTTCAGAACGGGATTTTCATTTTTAGATAAATTTCTTAATGCCCATTATGATTCCGGTATGAATTCCTTCGTGATAACTCACAAAATCTAATGCATCCTGAACATTTTTGAGATCAAACCCCATACTAGTTGTGTATTTGTTATAATTTTTAAAAATATTGTCTTTATAATCCTTTTCTGTTTGAAGTAATGTTTTGATAAGCAAATCTCTAATTTCACTCACTTCTTCCTGAGAAACATCTGCTTCCGGTTTTGTTCCTTTTGAATATTTGGCAATAAGTTCATCCGAAACCTGCAAAGGCAGACCTGATAATTTATAGACTAAAATTTGCTGCGAAGCGATACAATGTCCGATGTTCCAAATCAAATTATTTTTAAATCCGTCCGGGATTTTATTTAATTGTTCCAATGAATGATGGTCTAAAATTTTTACAAGGATTTCCCTGATAGTCTTTTGTGTTTCAAAAACTGAACTCATAATTTTATTTTTTTTTCTAAAATTAGACAATTTTAAGTTTCAAATGAATTTTCTTTGCACTCTAACAAATTAGAAAAAACATGAACAAAATATATTATTTAGCCTCTTGTGACACTTGCCGTAAAATCATAAAAAGTCTTCCGAAAAATAATTTGGTTTTTCACGATATCAAACAAGATCCAATTACCGAAGCTGAACTGGAAGAAATGTATAAACTTTCAGGAAGTTACGAAGCTTTATTCAGCAGAAAAGCACAGTTATACAAATCAATGGATTTAAAAAACAAATCGCTGACCGAAGCTGATTTTAAAAAATACATCTTAGAACATTATACATTTTTAAGCCGTCCGGTTTTTATTATTGATGGCAAAATTTACATTGGCAACAGCCAGAAAAATGTAGCCGAAGTTATTCAGGCTTTGAGTTAGTTTTTTTTCTGCCACTAATTTCACGAATTTCCACGAATTTTATTTAGGCCTGAAAGTCTACAAACTGTAAAATTAATTTGCGGAAATTCGTGAAATTCGTAGCAAAAAAACTTTAAGTACTGATATACCTTACAGAATAGTATTTTACATCATAACACTGCAAACTTTTATTTATCTTTGCGCCTTTATACTCAATTATATGATACAATCTATGACAGGGTTTGGCAAAGCTTCTTTGCAATTGCCTACAAAAAAAATCACAGTCGAAGTAAAATCCTTAAACAGTAAAGGTTTAGATTTAAACGTAAGAATGCCATCGGTTTACCGCGAAATGGAATTAGGTTTAAGAACCCAAATCTCAACAAGACTGGAAAGAGGGAAAATTGATTTTGCAATCTATGTAGAAAGTACTGCAGAACAAACTTCGACAAAGGTAAATGTACCTGTTGTGAAAAATTATATAGCACAATTGAGAGAGGTTTATGCTGATGCTGATGAAACTGAATTAATGAAAATGGCAGTTCGTATGCCAGACACATTAAAAACAGAGCGCGAAGAAATCGATGAAAACGATTGGGAGCAAATTCAGGTTATTATAGATGAGGCTTTACAAAACATTTTAAGTTTTAGAAAAGACGAAGGAGAATCTCTTGAAAAAGAATTCAATCTTCGAATTGGAAATATTCGCCAATATATGAATGATGCTTTGGCACTTGATCCAGAACGCGTTCAGGCAATAAAAGATCGTTTACAAACCGCAATTGCAGAATTACAGGTTAATGTTGATGAAAACCGTTTCGAGCAGGAATTAATCTATTATCTTGAAAAATTAGATATCACCGAAGAAAAAGTTCGCTTAACGAATCACTTAGACTATTTCATCGAAACCTTAGGAGGAAGCGAAGCAAATGGACGTAAATTAGGTTTCATTACTCAGGAAATGGGTCGTGAAATTAATACAATGGGTTCAAAATCAAATCATGCGCAAATGCAGAAGCTGGTTGTGATGATGAAAGATGAATTAGAGAAGATTAAGGAACAGGTTTTGAATGTTTTGTAATTGCTCTAAGCAATAAGCCATAGGCAAGAATACCGCACAAATATTAAAGCTTAAAGCATATTGCTTAAAGCCTAAAGCATAAATTAATGAACAAAGGAAAATTAATTGTTTTTTCGGCACCTTCTGGATCAGGAAAAACAACTATCGTAAAACACTTATTAGGGCAAGAAGATTTAAATCTTGAATTTTCGATCTCTGCAGCTTCACGTGACCCACGCGGAGAAGAAGTCCACGGAAAAGATTATTATTTTATTTCGTTAGAAGAATTCAAAAAACATATTAAAGCTGAAGATTTTCTGGAATGGGAAGAAGTTTACCGCGATAACTTTTACGGTACTTTAAAATCTGAAATTGAAAGAATCTGGGCTTTAGGGAAAAATGTAATTTTTGACATTGATGTTGCAGGTGGTTTACGTATTAAACATAAATTTCCGGAACAAACTTTAGCTGTTTTTGTAAAACCTCCAAGCGTAGACGAACTTAAACGCCGCTTAAAAGAGCGTTCTACAGAAAGCGACGATAAAATCAATATGCGTATTGCAAAAGCGTCTGTAGAATTAGCTACTGCCCCGCAATTTGATGTGATTATCAAAAACTATGATTTACCAGTTGCTTTAGAAGAAGCGCATCAATTGGTTAAGGATTTTGTAAATAAGTAATTTTATTCCGCAGAGATTCACAAAGAAAAAATCACAGAGATTCGCAGAGTTCTAATTAAACTTTGCGAATCTTTGTGCTATCTTAGCGACTCTCTGAGAAACTCTAAAAAATGAAAATAGGTCTTTATTTCGGAACATACAACCCTATTCATGTTGGTCATTTGATCATTGCCAATCATATGGCCGAGTTTGCCGATTTAGATCAGATTTGGATGGTGGTTACGCCTCATAATCCGTTAAAAAAGAAAGCAACTTTGCTTGATGATCATCATCGTTTGCAAATGGTTTATCTGGCAACAGAAGATTATCCGAAAATCAAACCTTCGGATATTGAGTTTAAATTACCGCAGCCGAATTATACCGTAATTACTTTAGCACATTTACAAGAGAAATATCCCAATCATGAATTTTCTTTAATTATGGGAGAAGACAACTTGAAAACGTTTCATAAATGGAGAAACTACGAGGTGATTCTTGAAAATCATGATATTTATGTTTATCCGAGAATTTCTGATGAACCTGAAAACATAGAATTAAAATCGCATCCAAAAATTCATGTAATCGATGCGCCAATTGTAGAAATCTCTTCCACTTTTATTCGAAACAGCATTAAAGAAGGCAAAAATATTCAGCCTTTGTTACCGCCGAAAGTTTGGGAATATATAGATCATAATAATTTTTATAAGAAATAAAACTTTCATTGCGAGGAACGAAGCAATCTCACTTGCTAGGTTAATTAGTATATTGCAGTGAGATTGCTTCGTTCCTCGCAATGACAAATAAAAAAGCCTGAATTTACATTCAGGCTTTTTTGTTTTTTATGCTTCAACGTTTACTTCACTTTTTACTCGGTTTCGAATCTCACTTAGTGATTGATCAACTAAAAGTTTTCCATCTCTGAAAACCTCTTTCAATTCACCTTGTTTTTCTTCTTCCCAAGAAACATTATCAGTCAAATGATACTTCCCGTCGATTAAATTGATTTTCATCAATCCTTTAGCCGATTTTTTAGTTCCGTCATCTGTAATCGGATCTTTAAAGATAGCTCTTCCCTCTCCTTTTACTTCTCCATAAGTTGCTTTCATTGCAAAACCGAAAGTATCTCTTGTATTATATTGATACGTAAAAGAACCAATTCCTAAAACTACGTTTGTAGATGCGAATCCTTTTTCTTTTAATCTTTCGCAAATTTGAGTTGCTCTTGCTACGGTAATACTGTCACCATAAATTGCTCCGATTTGCGGAACTAATTCTTTAAATCCTTTGTTGTTTACAGAACCGCCAAAAACATCCCAAAGCAATTCAATAACACCTTTCTTTTCCTGTTCTGTTTTTCCGTTTGGATTTCCGCAGATAATATCAACCGGATCACCACTATCAGGACGAATTACCACTTTACCTTCTCTAGAAACAATATCTTCTCTTAAACGCGGTAAATAATCCGTTAAAACCTTCCATAAATCCCAAGTATCAGAAACGATAGAAACAATTCCTTTTGGATATACTTCTGTAATTAATCTTTTGAAAGTTTCATATTCCCCTTCTGTCGTTCCCATACACATTACAGAATGTTCTGTAGCAGCAACTGAGCCTGCAACTAATTCTGAATCAGAATTGGCTTTATAATATTCTTCTAAGAAATCAATTGCCGGAATTGTATCAGAACCTGTAAAACTTAACAAATGTCCGGCTGCAGAAGTTACTGCTGCTTCGATTCCGCCCATTCCGCGCATAGAGAAATCGTGTGCCTGCCAATCTACAAATTCAGGAACAGAAGAAGTTTCATCTGCATATTTATCCAATACTTTTCTATATTCTTTTGCGATTGTTGCTGAGTTACAAGGAAGCCAAATTACTGCTGAAAGTAAGGTTTCAAAATAATTCGTAAGCCAGAAAAATTCCGGAATTGTATTGTACATCGTAAACATAGGAACTCTCAGCGGAACACTTGCCCCTTCTGGCAAAGCTTTAAAAACCATCGGGATATATCCTAAATCATGTAAATCTTCGATATGTTTTGTTCCAACTTGGTTTTCGCCTAAATAGTTATTGATTCTTCTAGAATATTTCTTAACTACTTCTTCTTTTGGCTGTTTGAAGAAATATTGTTCAAAATCGTGAATGATATATTTTTTGATGAAATACTGCAATCCAAAAAACACAACTTCATCAAGATCTTCAATTCTTGATTTACGTGGCGTCCAGTTAGAATAAACTAAAGTGGTATTATCTGGGTATTGTCTTCTGTGGTCAACTTTGTAACCGTCGGTTAATAGTAATGGGTTCATATATTTTAATTTAATTTTTCTTCTAATCGCTCTGCTAAATGTTTTATATCATTGGATCTTACTAATTTTTCAATCCATTTTTCGGGAATATTCTCAATTCCATAATAAATCCCTGCCAATCCTCCGGCAATTGCTCCTGTCGTATCTGTATCTTCTCCTAAATTAACGGCTTTTAAAACCGTTTCTTCATAAGTCCCGGAATTCAAAAAACACCAAAAACTTGCTTGCAGACTATCCAATACATATCCTGAAGAATGAATATTAATTTCCGAGTATGTGGAAATGTCATTTTTTAAAATCCTGTCAAACAACTGAATTTCAAATTCATTATACTTTTTGTCTTCCAGAAATTTTGATAAAATACGCTGCATCTCTCTGTAAGCTTCAATTTTTTCTCTGCCTTTTAGAATTTCCAAACAATAAACGACATAAATAAAACAGGAAAAAACAGATCTAAAATGTGCATGTGTAATAGATGAAACTTGTTTAACTTTTTGATAAATTACCTCGATATCTTTTTCTTTTTGAAGATAAAAAACCAAGGGCAAAATACGCATTAATGAACCATTTCCGTTATCCTTTTCTTCAAAACCGCCACATAAATCCGGTTGATGCCCCTTTGCAATATTAAGAATTGCGCTTCTGGTTGCAATACCAATATCAAAAACTTCTCCATGCGGCGTCCATAAATCTGCACTATACCATCTAACAAAGTTTTTGGCAATATCATTTAAATCAAAACCGCTGCATAAACTTTCAGCTAAACAAAAAACAAGAGAACTATCATCGCTCCAGGTTCCTTCTGGCTGATGATGTGTACCAAAACCAAACATGTCAGAAACAGGATTTCCTTTCAAATAAGTTCTTGATTGAAAATCTACCGGAACACCTAAAGCATCACCAATTGCTAAACCAAATAAACCTGCTTTTATACTATTTTTCATCACTATTTATTTCTTCCTTTTTCATCTGGATAAAACGTTTGTACTGCATCACTCTGCCAAAATTTCTTTGTTTTTACATCAATGCAGGTTAATTTTCCATAAAAACCTGCTCCGGTATCAATATTCCACACATTACAGCCTTGCATTGGCACTTCAACATTATAATGAAGCGTTGGTGTATGACCAATATAAATTTCATTATAAAGTAATAATCTTTTCGGATACGAAAGTGAATCTTTTTTGATTCTCTTGTCCATTGTCAAAGCCATTTCCCAAAGTGTTCTGTCCCAAGAATAGTTTGTTTTGTAATGTTCTTTTTCTGGTCCGTGCATGGATGAAAAACCAGCGTGAATAAACAAATTATTATTTTCATCTACAAAGTAATCTTTCATAGTATTGAAAAAATGGCGATGTTTTTCTTTTTCCGAAGACTCAATATCAGTATAACTTTCTATCGTCGATTTTCCTCCATGCAGAAACCAAATATCATTTATGATATCTTTTTCTAACCATTCCTGACACCAGGCATCATGATTTCCTTTTATAAAAACACATTCTTGCTTTTGGGATAAATCAATAAGAAAATCAATTAATTGTTTTGATTCGCTCCAGCCATCGACATAATCCCCCAGAAAAATAAATCTGTCATTTTGGGAATAATCAATTCTTTCTAATAACTGAATTAATGCTTTTAATCCGCCGTGAATATCTCCAAAAACTAAAGTCTTTTTCATGATTTAAATTCGATATACTTTGCCGGAACTTCATCTGTCAACCAAACGTTATTTTCAGACAAATAAAATTTGAATCCGTCTCTGTGCATTTCGCCGCTTCTAACGGTTAAAATTTGTGGAACTCCGCGCCTGCTTCCTACTTTTATTGCCGTTTCTTTGTCTTTGGAAAGATGTACATGTTGACGGCTCATTTTTTTCAAACCTTCTTTCTGAATACTTTCCATAAACTTTGCAACGGTTCCGTGATATAAATATTCTGAAGGTTCGGTTTCTGCTAAATTCAATTCAACCGAAATGGAATGTCCTTGATTTGCACGGATTTTGGTTTTATCTTCGTTATAAGCAAAGCGCTTTTTATCGTTATTTTCTACAACGTAATCTAAAAGTTCAGCAGTCATCTGATTTTGACTTCCTTTTTTATTGCATTTTATAATTAATTCTTCTACATCTGCCCAGCCATTTTCATCTAGTTTTAATCCGATTTTTTCCGGTGAATGTCTAAGTACTAAACTTAGAAATTTACTTACTGTTTTTGCTATATTTTCATTCATTATTATTATTTTTTTCTAGAAGTCATATACAACGACTTCAACATCATTACTCGAAAGAGTTTTGAGAATAATTGGTTCAATCAATTCCCATTTTCCTCCAGCTAATCCACAACCAATTCTTGGCATGTGAATACTTCCATTATTCTCTTTTGCAAAAAATGAGATACTTTCTAATCCATTTTCAATAGCATTATATCGAATTGGAGCGTCTCCGTTTTCATCTTTATTGATTTTATGCTGACCAATTAAATTCGCTACCCATAAATCTTCTTCTACCTGAACAAATTGGACTTTTCCTAATTCAAATTCATCTTTAGATTTAAACCATTCACGGTATTTGTTTTCTGGTTCTTTCCATCTTTTTGAAATTGCCATTACAAATCCTTTTCCCCATCCCCCTATGTCATTGCAAACATGTACAATTATTTTGTTTCCTAATGTTTCTGGCGATGTTGCATCTCCTTTTATATATTGAATATCTTTCATTTTATATCTATTTTAATCAAACGTTCCTACGGAACGTAAATACAATTGGGCAATATATTATTCTACCGATGAAATGTTCCTATGGAACATCTTTGATATTCCATGATCTCCCTTTATTTCAATTCATCCCTAACTTCCATCAAAGCAAAACCTAAAAGATTCAATCCCTGCCATTTTTCAGGATTTGAAGCATTTGTATGATCACTTGCCATTCCAATTCCCCAAATTGGATCAACCGGACTTGCTTCAACTAAAACCCGATCTTTTGTATTTAGTAAAAAAGTTTTTAAATCTCGATTCTGACTGAACTTATGATAATTTCCCTGCTTTACAATCTCGTATCGGTTTTCTAACCAAAGTTTGTCGTCATAATTTCTAACTTCTCTGCCTAACTTTTTGGCTTCGGCCGGAGAATCTGCTTCTAGAATTTTTTCTAAGATTTCTTCATCCTGAAACAATTCTGCTTTTTTTGCCATCATCCAGTGTTCAGCCGTTTTATAGGTTACTTTTTCAACTTTAAAAGAACTTAACCACCATTGACTGAAACAGGTTTTGGTAATTTTTCCGTCTTTATTAGCCTGATGTCCCCAGAAAAATAAAAACTTACTTTCTGGAGCTATGGTATCTATATTGTATTTCATTTTTTTTTGTTTCAGGTTTCAAGTTTCACGTTCTCAAACTTGAAACTAATTAAACACATCTTCAAACTGCTTAAAGTTTGATTTCTTTTCAGAATTGTCAAATATGGCAAAAACTATTTTTTTAAAAGCTCCTGCATATTTTTCTGCAATAATTTCTTTGAACAAACGTGCCACATCTTTGGGTTCATTTCTAAAAACACCGCAACCCCAAGCTCCTAAAATAATTGTGTCGATTTTTTGTTTTAAAGCAATTGCCAATACTTTATCCATTCTGTTTTTTAAAACTTCTTCTATTTCGGCAATTTCTTCTTTCCTGTTATGCTGCAGCATTGCGCCTTTGTTTGGTGCTACTGCTGTAATTACGTCCGCAATTAATGGTTTCTCAAAATAATCTCCATTATCATCATTCCAAAACAAAACATTCGGGCTATAAATCATATAATCGGAATATAAAAACGAAGATTGATTTCTGTTAAAATCATACATCGTTTTGTTTTTGATTTGCGTTTCATAAAGGTTTGAAGACCTTGCCAGGCTTTCTTCCTGAGCAGAAGCTCCTCCTAAAAATCCTCCGCCCGGATTTTTTGCTGAAGCGAAATTCAAAACACAGATTTTACCATTTTTCTCCTGAGCAAGTGCTTCAATTGTAGAACAATTTTTGGCAACAATTTCTGTTTCAAACTTATTTTCAATTGGAGTTTTCAAGATTGTTTCCCAATCGTTTGGTGCAATTGTAAACGTATTTTTTATAGATTCTTCGAGTTCTTTTTCTATAACAATCTTTTTTCCTTTGTATTCATAAAAACCATTCTTTACGATTTCTAAGGTTTTATTTGCTATTTCTACTCGGTAATTTTTATTCATAATTCTAATTTTATAACCTCCACTTTTTCATTGTCAAAATCTTTGAAAGAATTTGTAGTGAAGATTTTATCAAAGCAATCCAGAACTTCAAAACCTTTATTGAAAATTCCGTGGCTTACGGCTAAGTATAATTTTCCGGCATTTTTCTTTTTTAATTCTTCGGCAAGTCCAACAAAAGTTCCGCCACCGTCGCAAATGTCATCTACAATTAAGCAGTCAATTCCGTTTAAATCGTCTTCATAAACTTTAAAACCAGATAATTTTCCTGTTTTCACATCTCGACTTTTGCTGCATTCTACCACATGAATTCCGCCTAAAAATTCAGAAACTTTGTAGATTTTCTTTAAAGCACCGCCATCCGGAGAAATTAATTTTACGTTTTCACCTATAACTTTTAAAATTTGCTGAATAAAAGTATGGTTCGGAATTACGGTACAATTGTTTACTAAAGCCGCAGTAACTTCAGAATGCGCATCAAAAACAAAAACTTTATTTAACTGAAGTCCGTTTATAATATCAGCATACACTTTTACAGATAAAGGTTCGCCGGGAATCATAACACGATCTTGTCTTGCAGCAGGGAAATACGGAATAAACAAATCGATGATTTTAACCTCCATTCTGCGTAAAGCATCAACTGTAATACACAACAAACCTAAATCGTTGAAAGAGTTTAATCTGTGTGTGATTGTTATTTTTTGATTGCTATCAAAATCGGGATTAATTTTTATATGTGGTTCTCCTCCAGAAAATGTAAAACTTTGAAATTTGATTTCTTCCTGATTTTGGAAAGGAGCGAATTTTGGGTCGAGATTTAGTATCATGGTTTTTAGTTTGCGTTAATTATACGCAAATGTAGAATTAAATTTTAAATAAACAATTTATTTTGTGTAAAAATTACGCAAACTTTATTTCGAAGTGAAAGCCTTTTTCAGTTAACTCATTATATTTCTGCTTATTAAACTTAAAAAGTTTAGCAGGACGACCTGTTTTTATTGGTGAAAATTTTTCTGTTTCCTCTAAAATATCAAAGCTTAAGATTTTTTTTCTGAAGTTTCGTCGGTCAATTTCTTTTTCTAAAATGGTGCAGTAAAGATTTTCAAGATCTGAAAACAGGAATTCTTCGGGAAGTAAATCAAAACCAATTGGTTCGTAAGTAAGTTTAGATTTTAATCTTGAAATTGCTTTTTCGAGTATTAAATTATGATCAAAAGCCAAAGCCGGAATTTCATCAATTTTACACCATTGTACTCTTTCCGCATCGGTACTGGCTTTGATATCTAAGTTTGAAGCATCGACTAAAGCATAATAAGCAACTGAAATTACACGGTTTCTGGAATCTCTGTAAATATCGTCTCCAAAAGTGTATAATTGTTCCATAAAAGTCAGCTGTACGTTTGTTTCTTCGTGCAATTCCCGAATAACAGCATCGCTCAAAGATTCAGAATTTTGAACCAAACCGCCTGGTAAGGCCCAATATTTTTCTGAAGTTCCAAATTGCTGTTCAATCAATAACACATATAAATCATTGTTTTTGTATCCAAAAACAATCGCATCGACAGCAATTCTAATATTTTGTAAATTTTCCATAATCCTAAATCATATCAAACAAATATAACGAATGAGAGCCAATTTTATAATCTAATGCACAAGCATAAATTATAAAATTGACTCTCAATATTTTTATCTTACTATTTTTCTTTAACCTTTTCTAATTCACCGTAATACTTTTCTTTGGACTGCTTGTACATTCTGAACTTCCTTCTTTTGTAGTAACATCTGCCTTTACCTCAAATGTGCCGGCAGCCGCATAAGTATGTGAAACATTCATTCCTTCACCAGAAGTTCCATCTCCAAAAGTCCATTTAACAGAACTTACTGTTTTTGTTCCGGCATATTCAATCGAATAATTAATTTTCTTCGAATTAGCTCCATCAACAGAATGTTTTAATTGAATTAAAATCGATTCTCCAAAACAATCTACTATTTCCTCGTCATCATGCTTACTGCAAGAAAAACTCAAAAAAGCTATAATAACAACTGCAAAAATTCTTTTAATCTTTTTCATAAGTTATTGATTTTAGGTTTGTTAAATCAAATTTATGATTTTAAAAGGGAAGCTCAAACAAAAAAAAGAAGAATTTTCATATATTTTATAACCGTTTCGGTTTTTAAAGAAAGCTTTTTTGGACAATATATTAATTCACCTGTACTTTTTTCTTTTCGATTACATTACAATTCTCTTGATCTTTTCTAACTGTAATATCCGCTTGAACTTCATAATTTCCTGCTGTTTCATAAGTATGCGTTACTCTTAAACCTTCAACAGTTGGTTTACCATCACCAAATGTCCATTTTATAGAATTTAAGGATCCTGATCCTTCATATTTAACTGAATACGTAATTTTCTTAGCATTGAGCGGATCTAAAGAATATTGTATCTCAACCTTAGAGGATTGTCCCCAACAATTTGTTATAGAATCTACTTGTTCTTCAGTGCAGGAATCACTAATAAAAATTACTGTTAGTAGTAATAAAATTTTCGCTGCTATTTTCAAAGGTTTAAGGGATTTTTGTTCGTTAAAGATATTTTCAGAATTAGTTACAATCTGTTGCCGTAAAACAATTTTAACTCTTTTGATATAATTTCAAAAAACGAATTCAAATTATTGTTTTTTGGTGTCAGCAGATATACAAATTCTTCCGGAACGTGGAAACTGTTCCAAACTAACTGCAATTTATTTTGTTTGATGTAATCTCTTGCATTACAATTCCAGGTAACAGCTACTCCTTCGTTTTTAGATAAAAGCCTAAGCATTTCAGATTCTGAAGGAATAATATAATTAGGAACCATCGACGGTCTCTTTTTATTAAAAGCATGTAGCCAAAACATTTTTATATGCGGAATTCTCGCATCATGACTGTACCATTTTTGTGCATTCAGCCATTGTTCTATTTCCGTAAAATTATCGGCTTTTAATCTTTGGCGGAATTCGGTTATATCTAAACTTGTTGGAGCAACCATTATCAGTTTAATTTTTCCAACAATTTCATAAGTCGTATCAAACGTATCAAACCTTTTTGTAGTAATGGCAAAATCAAGTTTTTTCGAATTAACTAATTCAAAAAGTTCGTCGTTTTCTGCAAAAGTAAAATCGATTAAATCAAACTTAGCAATTAAAAGATTACCAATACAATCGAAAAGATTTTTTGAAACCCCAACAGAAATTAATCGGTTGGCGTCTTCTGCTTTTGCCCTGAAACCTGTTTCAACACTTTCGAGTCTGTCGAGTGCGTCTATAATCAAATTATTCAGTAACTTAGCGTATTCGGTTGGCTCAACACCTTTTGATTTCCGATTAAACAATTTATTCCCCACATGAGCCTCGAGCATAGAAATCTGCTGACTTACTGCAGGCTGGCTCATAAATAATTCTTTTGCGGCAACTGAAAAATTGCCGTTTTTGTAAACTGCTTTAAAAGTTCTGTACCATTCTAGATTTACCATGATATAAATTTATTTATAGCAAACATAGTTTATTTTATTTTTACTAATATCACTTTCAACGTAAATTTGTTAAAAATTTTAAACGTATGAAAAAAATAGCATTACTCGCAATAATTGCATTTACCGCTGCAGGTGTTTCTGCTGTCGCACAAAAATCAAATAAAAAAGGGATGAAAAAAGTATTATTTGTTGTTACCAGCAACGATAAGCTGGGCAATACAGGAGAAAAGACAGGATTCTGGTCTGAAGAATTTGCTGCTCCTTATTATGAATTATTAGATAAGGGAATTGAAATTACAATTGCTTCTCCGCTTGGAGGGCAACCGCCAATTGATCCAAAAAGTGCAGATCCTTCATCGGCAACTGAAGACACAAAACGTTTTGACGCTGATAAAGCTTTACAGGAAAAATTAAAAAACACTTTAAAGCTATCAACTGTTAATCAAAAAGATTACGACGCGGTTTTTTATCCTGGTGGACACGGCCCGCTTTGGGATTTAGTTCAAGATAAAAGTTCTATTGCTTTAATCGAAGCTTTTTATACCAATAAAAAACCTGTCGCTTTTGTATGTCACGCTCCGGCAGTTTTAAAAAATGTAAAAGTAAAAGGTGAATATCTAGTAAAAGGCAAAAAAGTTACCGGATTTACAAATGACGAAGAAGAAGTCGTTGGATTAACTAAAGTTGTTCCATTTTTATTAGAAGATGCTTTAGCATCAAACGGAGCAATTTTTTCTAAAGGTGCAAACTGGCAGCCCTATGCTGTTGAAGACGGTCTTTTAATTACAGGCCAAAACCCGGCATCGTCTAAATTAGTGGCTGGAAAATTATTAGATCAATTAAAATAAATATAAGGTACTAAGATTCTAAGTTGCTATCCCGATATCTTCGGGACTAAGACTTTAGCAACTTGGTTATTAGTTAATAATGACATAGATGCGAAGCTTCTAAAATACTACGTTTAAAAAAAACTTAGCCGCTTAGAACCTTAGCATCTTAGAAACTCAAAAAAAATCATGCTAAACTTTGAATTATACAATCCGACAAATTTAATTTTCGGAAAAGGACAAATTGAAAAACTTTCGACTTTAGTTCCAAAAGATGCAAAAATCCTTTTGGCTTACGGCGGTGGAAGTATTTTTAAAAATGGTGTTTACGATCAGGTAATCGCAAACTTAAAAGGTTTTGAAATCGTAGAATTTGGAGGAATTGAGCCAAATCCGCATTTTGAAACTTTAATGAAAGCTGTTGAAGTTATCAAAGCAGAGAAAATTAATTTTATTCTTGCCGTGGGCGGAGGATCTGTAATTGATGGCGTGAAATTTATTTCGGCAGCCGTTAATTTCCAAGGAAATCCGATTGATATTTTACAAAAACGAATTCTGATTAAAGAAAACGCTGTACCATTTGGAACTGTTTTAACGCTTCCTGCAACGGGAAGTGAAATGAATTCAGGATCTGTGGTTACAATCGAAGCTACACAGGAAAAACTGGCTTTTGGCGGAAGCGCTTTATTTCCAAAATTTTCTATCTGCGATCCTACTGTAATTGAATCTTTACCAAAAAGACAAATCCAAAATGGTGTTGTAGATGCTTTCACACACGTAATGGAGCAATATTTAACGTATCCGCACGAAGGTTTTCTTCAAGACAGAATCGCCGAAGGAATTTTACAGACTTTAATTGAAGTTGGTCCAAAAGTGGTTGAAAATCCAAATGATTATGCTTTGGCTTCCAACTTTATGTGGAGCTGTACAATGGCTTTAAACGGATTAATTCAAAAAGGTGTTCCAAGTGATTGGGCAACGCATATGATTGGTCACGAATTAACAGCTCTTTACGGAATTGATCATGCAAGAACTTTGGCAATTATTGGCCCAAGTTTATATAATGTAATGTTTGAAACTAAAAAAGGAAAATTAGCGCAATACGGAAGACGTATTTTTAATCTTTCAGGTTCTGATGATGAAGTGGCAAAAGAAGCAATCAATAAAACAGTTGAGTTTTTCCATACAATGGGAATGGACACGAAACTTTCTCAATATACAGATGATTATACTAAAACTGCAGATTTTATAGTAAATCGTTTCGACGAAAGAGGCTGGAAAGGTTTAGGTGAAAATCAATTGGTAACTTTAGATAAAGTAAAATCTATTGTTGAACTTTCGTATTAGTCACAGTATTCAGTGCCAGTTTACAGTTTCAGCATATCACTGAAAACTGTGACCGTAAACTGTAAAACTAAAAAAGGCGTTCTTAACAAGTTTAGGAACGCCTTTTCAAAATACTAAAACAAAACTAACTAACTCAATTCTTGATAAATTCATTAAATTCTAATTTACAATTAGTTACAACGTACGTTTTTATTCTTTATTGTATACTTGTTAAAAATATTTTTTATTTTACCCAAACATGCTGAAAACCATTGAAATTAAAGACATTCATCAAATTTCTTAAATCAGATTTTGTATTATTACTACATTATTAAGTACTTTTGTTTTAAATTATTAAAATAATGAGCGGAAAATTAAAATTTGCAGTAATTGGAGGAGGAAGCTGGGCAACGGCAATTACAAAGATGTTATGCGTGAATCTTTCAGAAATTGCCTGGTATATGCGTAATGAATCTGCAATCGAACATATCCAAAAATACAAACACAATCCAAATTATTTAAGTTCTGTTGAGTTTGACACCAGCAAACTTAAATTAACAAGCAATATAAACGAGGCAATTCAATTTGCTGATTATATCATTTTTGCGATTCCATCTGCTTTCTTGGATGCCGAATTAAAAAACATGACAGTTTCCTTAGCTGATAAAATCATTTTTTCGGCCATTAAAGGGATTGTTCCTGAAACAAGTTTAATTGTTGGTGAACACTTTCACATTCAATACGATATTCCATATTATAATATTGGCGTTATTACTGGCCCTTGCCACGCTGAGGAAGTTGCTCTTGAAAGACTTTCATACTTAACAATTGCCTGCGGAGATCCCGAAAAAGCCCGTACGGTTGCAAAATCGCTTTCAGGAAATTATATTAAAGCTAAAATTTCTGATGATATTATTGGTACCGAATATGCTGCAATGCTTAAAAACATTTATGCCATCGCTGCCGGAATTGCTCACGGATTAGGTTATGGAGATAATTTCCAATCGGTTATGATGAGTAACGGAATTCGTGAAATGAAAAAATTCATCCGTAAAGTACATAAAATGAAACGTAACATTAATGATTCTGCTTATTTAGGAGATTTATTGGTTACAGGATATTCGGTTTTCTCCAGAAACAGAATGTTCGGAAACATGATTGGAAAAGGATATACTGTAAAAAGTGCCATGATGGAAATGAGCATGGTTGCCGAAGGTTATTACGCAACAAAAAGTGCTTATAAACTAAATCAGGGTTACGGAGCAAAAACACCTATTATCGACGCTGTTTATGCCGTTTTATATGATGGAAAGGATGCGAAGTCAGTATTTAAGAAATTGACGGAGTCTTTAGATTAAGTTTTAGAAAATAGAGGCAAGAAGCAAGAAAAAAGATTTTTCATTAAACATAAAAAAAGAGTCAAGACTTATTTAATTTCGTCTTGATTCTTTTTTATTTCAATTAAAACCTAAATCTTTTTATTCGCCCTTCTTTCAGTCAAATAAGGTTTTAAAGAAAAAAAGATCAATGATAATCCAATTATAAAAAACGGAAGAGGAATCATTAAAAAAGGAGTAATCGAAAAAGCAAAAGGGTCTAAACCTGCAACTTTAGATTCACCATTTAAATATTTAATTTGTAAAGTGTCATTAATTTTTAAATTAACAATTTTATCATTATCGAGAGTTCTAAATTTAGAATTTAATTCGTTCCCTTTCCATTTAAACTTATAACTAATAACCGTTGGATGATCATTATTTATAGTGATGTTTAAATTTTGCTTTATGTTAATTACTGTTCCTATAATATTAACTCCTTTTACTTCAATTTCATTGTATTTGTTACTTTCATAAGGTTCGCTTATTAAAAGCGGAATCATCATAATACAAAAAAAGAAGAACGTTGACAATATAACAATTAATAAACCTATAAGTAGTCTTGGGTGTTTTTTAAGCATATTTAAATTATTGAAACGTGAGGCTAATATAAAAAAAGTCCGTCTCTAAAATTTAGAAACGGACTTTTTTTATTGAAACTGTTACTAAAAACTGTAACTTAAACTTACTTCACCATTATCCCTTCAACAAACAAAATAGGCACTTCTTCCGTATTATTTTCGTTAATTAAATTAGATTTGAATATGAATTTCTTATCATACAAAGTATTGCCGATAAAGAACGTTACCATAAATTCATTATTTAAAACCAAAAGACTTTTTTCTATCATTTCAATCTTAACTACAGAAACTGCCGGAACTTCAACAAAAGCGTGACGTAAAACAGATGTTTTTTTCATTTCCCCATCAATAGTTCCAAAAGCTTTTGAAACTACCATAACGCTGTCTAAATTAAAGTCGCTGTCGTTTACAAGATAAGCGTACCATACTTTTTCCATAAAATCATCGCTCCATTCCTGCACCGCAGCAAGAAACACATTTTCAACTTCTGGAATTGTTATATCTTTTTTCATTTTTATTAAAAGCTTTAAAACCTTTGTTAAAGTCTAAACTTCAACAAAGGTTTATTATATTATGATAATAAATTAGACATTCGAATTAATCTAAAATCTACAGTCTAAAATCTAAAATTGCAACTTATATATTTGCTTTAAACTGCTCTAAGAAACGAACATCGTTTTCATAGAACATACGGATATCGCCAATTTGGTATAAAAGCATTGCAATACGCTCTACTCCCATTCCAAAAGCAAAACCGTTGAACTCGTCTGGATTAATATCACAGTTTTTCAAAACGTTTGGATCAACCATTCCGCATCCTCCAATTTCTAACCAGCCTGTACCTTTTGTGATACGGTAATCTGTTTCGGTTTTTAGCCCCCAATAAATATCAATTTCAGCACTTGGTTCTGTAAATGGGAAATACGACGGACGTAAACGAATTTTAGATTTTCCAAACATTTCTTTAGTAAAATAAAGTAATGTTTGCTTCAAATCGGCGAAAGAAACATCTTTATCAATATACAATCCTTCTACCTGATGGAAAATACAGTGTGAACGCGATGAAATAGCTTCATTACGGAAAACACGTCCCGGTGAAATAGTACGAATTGGCGGTTTATGATTTTCCATATAACGCACCTGAACAGATGATGTATGCGTACGCAGCAACACGTCAGGATTGGTCTGAATGAAAAAGGTATCCTGCATATCTCTTGCCGGATGATATTCCGGAAGGTTTAATGCAGTAAAGTTATGCCAGTCGTCTTCAATTTCCGGGCCTTCAGAAACGTTAAATCCAATATTGGCAAAAATATCTATAATCTGATTTTTTACGATAGAAATAGGATGACGGGAACCAATAATTACCGGTTCTGCAGCACGTGTTAAATCGCCAAAAATTCCTTTTGTTTCTTCTTTGCTTTCAAGTTCTTCCTGAATAACTCTTACTTTTTCTTCAGCAACAGCTTTTAACGTATTTATTACTTGTCCAAAGTCTTTTTTCTGGTCGTTTGGAATATTTTTAAATTCAGTAAAAAGTTCTTTCAATAAACCTTTACTTCCTAAATATTTAATACGGAATTGTTCTAACGATTCTTTATTTTTCTCATTAAAGGCTTTAGCTTCCTCTATATGTTGTTTGATCTTATCTATCATTTTCCTTCGATAATTGAGAGTACAAATTTAGTGTTTTTAGTTTAAAGTATACAGTCGCAGTCGCAGTTTTCGGTTTTCAGTTCAATCGACTGAAAACTGAGACTGCGACTGCAAACTAAAAATTACTCTATTAGTTTTCTTTCTAAAAAATAATTTACAATTGCTTCTTTCATTAAAACAGATTGTTCTCCGGCTTTTAATGCAGGCAATTGTTCTTTTACTTTGTAATGCGGCCAGCCTTCGGCATCAAAAAAATCAAATTCATAAAATCCATAAGGCTCAAGCAATCTACAGATTGCAATATGCATTAAGTTTAATTTTTCATCTTTTTTGAATTCACGGTGCACTTTTCCGAGTTCCTGAACTCCAATTAGGTAAATTATGGCATCTAAATCTAAATCTTCGCCTTGCGAAAATTGATTTGAAAGTATATCGACGAGCTTTTCCCAGCGCTCTTTTAGTTGTGTATCTCTAGACATTTTTATTTATGATTTTAGATTTTAGATTGCTGATTTAAAATCTAAAATCTGCAATCTGAAGTCTTAAATTAGAGCTGCAAAGATACACAGTTCAAATTTCAATCATACCAAAAATAAAAAATATAGAATTTTAAAATAAATATTACAGGAAGTCTGCTTTTTTATTGATATTCAATAACCGTTTTTGAAATTACAAAGTTATTTTGCTTTGCAATCTTTTTTATTTCTATTGGAAAGTCATCAGCATTATATGTTATTTCAAAATTATAATAAACAGGAGTTTCAGCAGTAACAGGATAATAATACTCTCTTGATGTAACATTATTATTAGATATTCCGTCAAAGCCTTCTGTCTCAAAAACAAGTCGATAATATTTATTCATAAATTTCATCGGATTGTTTTTATTATCATAAAAATATTTGCTTTTAGAAATTGTTTCAGGACCAAATAAAGAGGATCTCTCTGTAATTTCCGTCACATTTTTATTTTGATCAAAAGTATATACTGATTGTTCTTGAACTACAAAATTTTCACCCGTTAAGTAACCTGATTTTTGTAAAGCAAGAATTCCATCTTTATACCAATACTCAGTTCTCTCATCTTGATTTGCTCCTGATAAAGTATATTTTAAAAGATCTCCATCATAATTAAATGTTGTAGAACCATTTGCAATATCATTTTTAAAATAATTTACCTTACTGATTTTATCTCCGTTATATACAAATTCAGATCTGTTTTTACCAGAAGTAACACTTTTTAAAACATTATTTTCGTATGAAAAATTTAATGTTTGGGTTTCAGAATCGTTCGAAAAATAAATGGTTTCAGTTATTTTTTTTATCAGAATTGATTTTGGATCAACTGTATTATCTTTGTCCCCATTGTCGTTTGAACAAGATGTAAATAATATAACAGCTAAAATTTTGATTAACAGGTTTTTTCTCATTGTGGTATTTTTTACAAAAATAGAAATATAATCCATTTCATAACCTTACCATGAGTTTTTTTGATATTATCGTTGCCGCGCTTTTAATTTATAGTCTTTATAAAGGAATTAAAAACGGTCTTTTTGTAGAAGTTGCTTCTTTTATTTCACTGTTATTGGGAATTTATCTTGCGATTAAATTTTCTTCTTTAATAGCTGGCATGATTTCAAAACATGTTTCGTGGAATCCCACTAATATTCAAATTACGGCTTTTATACTAACTTTTATTCTGGTAGTAATTGGTGTTTATTTCCTTGCTAAAATATTAACCGGAATTGCTGATTTTGCAATGCTGGGCTGGATGAATAAGTTAGGCGGAGGATTTTTCAGAATCTTAAAAACAATCCTGATTTTAAGTATTTTTATTGCTCTGTTTGAGAAAATCAATTTCAATAATACTTTTGCCAAAAAAGAAACTTTAGATAAATCTATTTTCTATAATCCGGTGAAAAAAGTGGCTGCTTTTGTTTATCCTTCTATTGAAAAATGGTACGAAACTTTTAAAGAAAAACAGGCTGAAAAATCTGAAGAAGAAAAAAATACTTCTAAAGAAGAGTAATATTCTTTGTAAAAATAAACCCGACAGGTTTTTAAAACTTGTCGGGTTTACTCGTTTAAATGGGGCTTCGACTTCGCTCAGCCTGACATTCGTTTTCACAATAATATCTAGAATTTTACCTCTATACTTTCTCCTTTTTTCAGGATAATATCTTGTTTTTTATCTCCAAAAATTAAAGTTGTTTTTCCTCCTTTTTTCGAAGAAATAATAACTTTATTTAGATTTTTATTACTCCAAGTAATTTCTAATTCAAATCCGCCTCTTGCGCAGATTCCTTTTACGGAACCTTCTGACCAGGCATCTGGTAAAGCCGGAAGCAATCTAATTTCGTTTTCATTAGATTGTACTAACATTTCGGCAACAGCTGCGGCACCTCCAAAATTTCCATCAATTTGAAATGGCGGATGCGCATCGAATAAATTCGGATAAGTTCCTCCGCCTCTTCTTGGTTTGTCTGTTTTCTTTCCGTCCGGATCAACGTAACGCAATAATTCACGGAACATTTTATAAGCGCGGTTTCCGTCCCAAAGTCTTGCCCAAAGATTAATTCTCCAGCCTTTTGACCAGCCCGTTGTTTCATCGCCTTTTATTTCGAGTGTTTTTCTCGAAGCTTCGGCTAAATCTGGAGTTTTTAAAGGCGTAATATGATCTCCCGGAAAAAGTCCGAACAGCTGTGATTGATGACGATGTTTCGGATCATTATCTTCCCAGTCAAAATACCATTCCTGAAGGTTTCCTTTTTTACCAATTTGATACGGATACATTTTTGAAAGTGCTGTTTCTATTTTTTTTCTGAATTCAGCATCAACATTAAGAACTTTTGAAGCTTTAATGGTTTTATCAAAACATTCACGAATCATAGCTAAATCGGCAGTTCCTCCATATAATGTAGCACCGACAAAACCATCCGCTAGTTTATATTGATTTTCTGGTGAAGTTGATGGCGATGTAATTAAATTTCCATTTTTATCTGTTACCATCCAGCCCAAACAAAATTCGGCTGCACCTTTCATCAACGGATAACCTTCTTTCCTTAAATAAGCTTCATCCTGAGTAAAAATATAATGTTCCCAAATATGTGTACTCAGCCATGCGCCTGCTATTGGCCAGCAAGCCCACATTGGTTCTTCTTTACCGAAGTTTCCAACGGGGTTTGTCATTGCCCAAATATCAGAATTGTGCGCCGCCGCCCAGCCTTCGTTAACTCCATAAAAGGTCTTTGCTGTCACTTTTCCGGTTACCGAAAGATTTTTTATAAAACTCAAAAGCGGCAAATGCATTTCTGAAAGATTCGTGTTTTCTGCCAGCCAGTAATTTTCTTCGAGATTAATATTCATCGTATAATTACTGCTCCAAGGCGGATTCAAATACGGATTCCAAATTCCCTGCAAATTCGCCGGAACGCCCAATGTTCTTGAAGAACTGATTAACAAATAGCGTCCGTAATTAAAATAGAGAATCTCCAGGTTTTTATCTTCTTTCCCGTCAGCGTAGCGTAATAAACGTTCGTCTGTTGGTAAATCTGGTGCTGTGGTTTTGCCTAAATCTAACGTTACACGATTGTAGAATTTTTGATAATCGGCAATATGAGATTCTTTTAATTTATCGAAAGGTTTTGCAAACGCCTTGTTCAAATTTTGCAATGCAATGTTTACATCATCAGGACCTTCAGTTGCTGGATTTTTGTCAAAACCATTAAAGCTTGTGGCAACAGAAACATAAATAATCGCTTCCGTCGCATCTTTTAAAGTTAGTGTTTCTCTCGAACTTGTAATTTGTCCGTCCGTTTTTTTGATTTGGACTAAAGTCGTGAATTTTGTTCCTCTATCTTTTATTTCCAGATATTTTGGTGAAACAGTATATCCGGGATTTTCATGAATGGGGGCAGAACCGGTCATTACCAAAATATTATTTCTTACCTCTACATTTGACTGTAAAAGGCTTTTTAAATTGATATCAAAGTTTAAAGCTCCTTTTTGATCGGATGTTAATTTGATTGCCATAATTTGATCCGGAGCTGAGACAAAATATTCACGTGTATATTTTATTCCGGCCATTTCGTAGCTTACTTTCGAAATGGCATTCGAAATATCCAGTTCTCTATGATAATTTACCGCTTTTCCTTTTTCAGCATTGTTGATTTCTAATGTTCCTAAAGGTGCATAAGATTCTGAGTTTTTTCCCTGAACTTTTTTATTTAATTCTTCGGCTAGTTTGTAATTTTCATTTTTTAACGCTTCGCGAATTGCCGGAATGTTTTTATAAGCTTCCGGATTCATTTTAGCATTCACAGGTTCTCCCGACCAAAGCGTCGCATCATTCAAATAAATTTTATCTGAATTTGCACCTCCAAAAACCGTTGCACCCATTTTACCGTTTCCTAAAACTAAGCTTTCTTCAAAGAAATCTGCCGGTTTATCGTACCATAAAACATGTTTCGATTGTGCCGAAATGTTTGTGTAGTAAGATGTAAAAAGTAAAAGGAGAAATGTTTTTATGATTTTTGGATTCATAGGCTTATTGTTTTTGATCATGCTTTTACATTTGGTATTTCTGCAATCTTGTCATTCCTAGGAACGAGGAATCTTCGCAAGTAACTCGACAAAGATTGAGGATTTACTTTACGGAGTTTCTTGCGAAGATTCCTCGTTCCTCGGAATGACAAAACTATCGTGTTAGTCTTGCCCTACCAAGTAATTATTTACTCACTTTGTAAACTTCATTCGCCGTAATCATTTCCCAATTATCAGTTCTAAATGGCGATGCCGGAAATTTTTCTTTATTGAAAAGATTAATTTCGGTATCGTCATCTGCCCAGCCGTAATGAACCGCAACGGGATTTTGAACCTGATCGCTGGAAACAATTATTTTGTTGTCTTTTATTATCGCTTTCGCGGAATGAAAAACTTTGTCTGCACCTGCAATTTCGAATCCTTTTAGGTTTTCTGAATTATCTGAAGCCGTTAATCCCGAACCAATATTATCGAAAGTCAAAATAATTTGATTTCCTTTTATTTCTTGCGATTTATAAGTTGGTCCGCTGTAAACTTGTTTTTTGCCATAAATATTATTTAAAGCAACTGCCGCCAAACGCAATCCAATATCTTGTTTGTTTGTTGGATGAATATCTTTTGCATTTCCAATATCCGTCGTAACAGCCATTCCTGTATTTGGCAGTTTTAAAGTTTCAGACTGTGCTTCGCGAAGTTCTGCCCAGCGGCTTCCTGTTTTACTATTTCCATTAAACTCATTGAAAGTTGATAATTGAACAAAATAAAAAGGAAAATCACCTTGTTTAAATTTTGTTCGCCAATCAGTAATCATTAACGGAAATGCTTTTTTATACTGATTCGCTCTCCAAACATTGGCTTCGCCCTGATACCATAAAACGCCTTCAATAGCATACGGAACCAGTGGATTAACCATAGCATTGTATAACAACGACGGATAACTGTTTGGTGATAATGCTGTTTTTACAGTAATAACTTTGAATTTCCATTTTCCGTCAAGCGGAATATTTTTAGTTCCGAGAGCTAATTTTAAATCTGCAGATTCGCCGTAGATTCCACCGCCGCCGCCATTATCTACAATTCTAACCGAAATTACATTTTTTCCTTCTTTCAAAACATTTGACGGAATTTCATAAATACGTTTGAAATCGTATTGTGAGTTTTTACCAACTTCAATTCCGTTTACATACGTAATGTCTTCGTCGTCAATTTTTGAAAGATAAAGTGTTGCTTTGTTTTTAATATCTTCTGCAGAAAGTGTAATCGTTTTTCGCATCCAAACAACGCCGTCTAAATCACCTAAAGGCTGATTTTCCCATAAACTCGGCGTATTCAGTTCACCCCAAGATGAATCGTTGAATTCTGAATCCTTAAAAGTATTTTCATTATCTGTACTTACCGGAGTTCCCTGAATTTTTTCGACTCTTTCTTTCATGTTTTTGGCGTACAATTTCGAGATCGAATCTACATTTAGCGAAGGAACTTCAGCAATCATAGATTTGAAATCGTCGCTTTTTTGAAATGCTTCACGACTTGTCCAGGTTTCAACATTGGTTCCGCCCCAGGAAGTATTAATAATTCCAATTGGGATTTTTAATTCAGCATATAATTTTCTGGCGAAATAATATCCAACTGCTGTAAAATTACCAACCGTTTCTTTATTTGCTGCTTCCCATTTTCCGGCTTTTAAATCGTCTTTTGGTTTTCCGCTTAAATCTTGTGCAACTCCAAAATGACGAATCATTGGATAATCAGAATTTGCAATTTCTTTTTCAGAATTCATCGTTTTAAAAACCTGAAATTCCATATTCGATTGTCCGCTGCAAATCCAAACTTCACCAACCAAAACATTTTTGATCGTGATTTTATTTTTTCCAATAATGATTAATTCAAAAGGTCCGCCGGCTTTTTCAGAATTCAGATTTAAAGTCCATTTTCCGTTTTTATCGGCAGTTGTTTTTTGTATTTGTTTGTTAAAATGAACCTCTATTTTTTCATTTGCATCGGCAAAACCCCAAATCGGAATTTTTTTGTCACGCTGCAATACCATTCCGTCAGAAAACAACAAAGGCATTTTGACATTTGCATTAGCTAAAACATTTATTATCAGAAAAATAAATAAGATACTTTTTTTCATTCTTTCTAAATTTAAATTGTTTAAACCATATAAGTGATATAAGATAATTTAAGTTCAGTATCGACAAAAAACTTAATTTTACTTATATCACTTATATGGTTTATAAAAACTTTTTTACTGTAATCCTTCTTTCAAAGCGGTTAAGGCCTGAGTATCGAAAACGGTATTATTGGTTCTGTTAAAAATTCCAAAACCATTATTTCCTATGCTTCCTTCGTCCCAATAAAAAGGTAATAATCCATTTGCTTTTGCTGTTTTTACAACTGTTTTTAAATAATACGCTCTCGAAGCTAAATGTAAAGTTAAGGCATCTCCGGTTAAAGTCGTTCTGCGAATTGCTCCAAATTCTCCTAACAAAACCGGAATTCCTTTATCGACAAACTGGGTTTTCATTAATTTGAAATTTTTCTCTAAATCGGCTTCTTCTCCATAAGTTGCATTTCGTTCCGTATCTGTTGTTGAGTGATAATTTGCTCCCCAATAATAGAACATTTTTCCCCAGGTTTCATCTTTAGTTAATCCACCAAAATTCCACGGAGCATAATAATGAACCTCAACCATCATTCTGCTTGTCGAAGAATCTGTTGGCAAAGTAGTCATTAATTTGTTTGTTTTTTCGATATCTGTTGTTGGACCCTGAACTACTAAAGTACGATAGGCATTTTTTCCTCCCGTAGAACGAACTGCATTGATAAAAGTTTGATGATACGATGTTAAAACTGCCATTTGTACGGCATCTTCAACTGCTGGTTCGTTGGCACTTGCAAAAAGTAAATGTTCATCAAATCCGCGTAAATGTGTTGCGATTTGTTCCCAAAAAGCTTTTTGTTTGGCATTGTTTTCTACTTTTTTGGCTTCGGTAATATTATTTTCCAGCCAGCCGCCGTCCCAGTGAATATTCACTACAACGTACATATCATTGTCTACACAATACTGTACCACTTCTTTTACTCTGTCCAGCCATTCGGTTTTGATTTTCGCAGTTGAAGCATTTTCCAAATATTGATTCCACGAACAAGGAATTCTTATCGCATTAAATCCGTTTGCTTTTACAGCATCAATCAACGCTTTCGTAACTTTTGGATTTCCCCAAGCAGTTTCTCCTCCGGTTGCTTCTAAAGTATTACCGATATTCCAGCCCAATTTTATTTTTGCTGCTAATTGTACAGCGGTGCTTGACATTCCGGATTGATCTGCCGTAATTGGGTTTGTATTGTAACTTGGATATAAACTCGTAACAACCGTTGCGCCTGCCTGTGTAACTGCAATTTGTACAGATGGAGTTTCACCTGAGTTAATTGTAATTGTTGCCGTTCTTGCTTCGGTACTTGTATTTTCCAGAGCTGTTATTTTAACGGTAATAGTTCCCGAAGTTCCTCCCGCCTGACTTAACTGAAGCCAGCTTGAATTTGGGTTACTAATTGTCCACGCCGTAACATTTGTATTTATTTTTACGCTGGCTTCACTGCCTTTGCTTACAAAATCAATTTTATTGGTATCGATTGTAAGTGTTTTTGCCGCTGCTTTTTCTTCTTCTTTATCAGAACTGCAAGCCCAAATACTTAAAAATGAAAAGCATAAAAGCGTACTTAAAAAATAAGTTTTAATTGTGTTTTTCATCTTATTTCATTGTTACAGGAATTTCTTTTTTAATATCTCTTGAAGAATTCCCCACTTTTAAAGTGTATTTTCCTGGCTCAACTGTCCACTTTTTCGCAGCAACATCATAATAAGCTAATTCTTTTACAGGAACTTTAATAGTAACGGTTTGTGATTCTCCAGCTTTTACCAATACTTTTGCAAATCCTTTTAATTCCTGAGCTGCACGGGTAATTTTAGAACCTGATTTTGAAGCGTATAATTGAACGACTTCTTTTCCATCCACTTTTCCTGTGTTTTTTACTTCAACAGAAACTGAGATTGTTTCATTTTGAGCATAATCAGTTTTATCTGCTTTAGCATTTTCAAAACCAAATGTTGTATATGATAATCCGTAACCAAAAGGATATAAAGGCGCAATATTTTTAGTATCAAACCAACGGTATCCTATTAAAATTCCTTCGGCATAATTTACTGTTTTTCCTCCGGGGAAACTGTTTGTGGCGTGCGCAGGAGAATCCATAATCGCTTTAGGCATTGTCCAAGGTAATTTTCCAGATGGATTTACTTTTCCTAATAATACATCTGCTAAAGCATTTCCTCCTTCAGAACCGTTAAACCAAGACCAAACTACAGCTTGAGATTTTTTGCTGATATTTTCAATTTCAAAAGGTGCTCCGGCAACAAAAACTACAATTGTTTTTGGGTTTACAGCCAATACTTTCTGAATTAATTCTTCTTGTCCAAAAGGCAAATGCAAATCTCTACGGTCTGAAGCTTCTGTTTCGTAATCACGGTTTGAACCTGCAAAAATGATGGCAACATCAGAATTTTTAGCTGCTTCAACCGCTTCCTGAACTTTTGCCGGATCTAACTGATCGATCGTTACAGGGCCATTTGAAGTTATGTTTCCTAAATTTCCTTTATTTTTTTCGTCGTAACGCTCTAAATAACCTTCGGCATAATTGATTTTTATGGATGATGGAAGTCTGTTTTTTAAACCTTCAAGCGGTGTAATTTCTCTTTTTGTTTTCACTCCGGCACCAAATCCGCCAAGAGCGTTTTTCTTTGTGGCGTTGTTTCCAATTACGGCGATTGATTTAATTCCGTCTAGTTTTAAAGGTAATGCGTTGTTATCATTTTTTAATAGAACTACCGCTTCTGCAGCAATTTTGTAGGCATCTTGATAATGTGCTTCGGTTGCGATGCTTCCTTTTGCACGTTCGCCGCCGCCCATTGCTTTAACTTGGAATAAAACTCGTAAAATACGTTTTACATGAAGATCAATTTCTTTCTCAGAAACTTCTCCAGATTTAACCGCAGCAATTAATTTATCGGCTAAGAAAAATTCATTGAACGGTTTTGGTGTTCCCATTTCAATATCTAAACCATTTTTCAATGATTTTGCTGTAGAATGCACCGCAGCCCAGTCTGAAACCACAATTCCTTTAAATCCCCATTCATCACGAAGGATTTTATTGAGCATATAATCGTTCTCACATAAATATTCTCCTCTAAATTTATTGTAAGCGCCCATTATACTGTAGGCTTTGGCTTCTTTTACAGAAGCTTCAAAAGCAGGAAGATAAATTTCGCGAAGTGTACGCTCGTCAATTTGTACATCGACATAATCGCGATTGGTTTCCTGATTGTTTGCCGCAAAATGTTTTACACACGCCATTACATCTTTTTCCTGTAAACCTACAATTAAAGGCACGGCGATTTTTTTATTCAAAAACGGGTCTTCAGACATGTATTCGTAAGTTCTTCCTCCAAGCGGCGTTCTTACCATATTGATTGCCGGAGAAAGTAACATGTCTTTATCTCTCGCACGTAATTCTTCTCCTAAACTAGTTCCGAAAGTATGCGCCATTTCTGCATTCCATGTTGCTGCCAGAGCGCCGCCTGCCGGATAATAAGTTGCAAAATCGTTTGTCCATCCCGCCGGAGCCCAATTGTCACGAGAAATTTCTTCACGAACACCAAGCGGTCCGTCGGCCATTTTTAATTCCGGAATTCCTAAACGTTTTACACCTGTATTAGCGAACATACTATTACCGTGCAGCATTCCAATTTTTTCCTCAAGTGTCATTTGAGAAATTAATTTATCTATTTCGGCATCATGTTCTGTACCGATTTCTTTTCCTAAATATTCTTTCTGAGCTGATTCAGCATCTGAATTTTGTACTTCATTTTTGCACGAAACAAACAGCATCACTGCCAATGCTGCTGAGAAGTATATAAATTTGTTTTTCATTGATTGTGGTTTTTTAGTTTTTAGATTTTATAGTTAGTTTACTGTTTTACAAATCTAAACATATAAACATCATTTTCATTAATTGAAATATCTCTATTGAAGGTTCCTTTTGAATCTATTTTTATTTTTTCTGTAGAAAGCAGACAATCGTTATTTTTATCTTTAAGCAATTTTACCTGTTCTTTACTTAACTGTTTTGGACTTTTCATTCCCAGATAATCGGCATAAACATCGTGTGTTTTATAACCTACTTTATAGATTTCCAGATTATATTTTCCTTTTACCAGATTGTCTAATTCGATTTTTACAATTCCTTTTGGTTTTGATGGTAAATCCTGTAAATAATAGGTTTGATTTAAAACTTTATCGCCCGGATGTGTATTGGTAAAATCCCAGAATAAAAGCTGTACATCACCTTTTTCATTTTTAGTTATCCACGAATTTTTATCTGTGTTTTGAAGTTCTGTTTCTCCTAATTTGTTCATCAAATAATACGAGAAATAGGCTGGCTTTTTAATTCCCTGCGTATTCAATAATCCGAAACCGCCGTGAAAAGGTGTAAATCTTGGCCCGGCTTCTTCAAAAATATCGGTAAAAACCCAATACGACATGGAGTTTGCTGCATTACCAACTTGTTTTATTTTCTGCAAAATATACGCTGCGGAATGATAACTGTCGTGAATTGGATCTGCCGGAGTATATGAAGTGCTCCATTCTGTATAATGCAATTCCAGATTTGGTTTTGCCGAAGCTGCAATTTGTTTTCTTGAATTTAAAATATCTCCGCTTACGCTGAATTCATCCTGACTTAAAATTGTTCCCGAAGTTCCGAATTCATCCAAATATCCGTGTTTTACGCCATAAGTATGTGTTGAAATAAAATCGATTGGAACGTTATTCTTCGCACAAAAATCAATTGTTTCATGAACCCACGCCGCTCCCGCAGTAGCGGGACCGCCAACTTTGTATTCTTTATTTACATTTTTTACTGCACGCGCCGCATATTCATATAATTTGAAATAGTCGGCTTGTGTTCCTGTCCAGAAACCCGGTGATAAATTCGGTTCGTTCCAAACTTCAAAATACCATGTTTTTACTTCTTCTGCTCCGTAACGTTCTGTAAAATGCTGGGTCAAATTTTGAATTAAATCTTCCCATTTTTTATAATCTTTTGGAGGCGTTACATTTCCTTTCCACCAAAAAATGGTTTCTTTTCCGCTTGCTAAAGCATTTGGCATAAAACCTAATTCTACAAAAGGTTTCATTTTTAAGCTTACAATATAATCGAACAAAACATCGACATATTGAAAATTGTATTCGGGATTTCCTTTTTCATCTTCTCGATAAACGGCCATGTCATCGGTCAATAAACCGTGCATTCGGATGTATTTAAAATCGCATTCTTTTTTAACCAATGCTAATTGCTGCTGCCAGTCGGCACGTAAACCTTCGTTTGCTCTTCCGGCGCCGATGCATTCTTTAAACATGGTGTTTAATTTTCCTGCTTCTTTATTGTAGTCGACTTTTATGATTCGGTTTTCAGTATTGTTATTTTGTCCAATAATTTGGATTGAATGAATTAAAACCAGTAGTATAAAAATTCTTTTCATATCTGTTCGGAATTACGTTGTGTTAGACGCTGCTGTGCGTCTCTACGAATTTCGTTGCGTGTAATCGTTGTGTTGATAATGTTGAGTAAACCCGACAGGTTTAATCCCGATGCATCGGGAGATATTCTATATCTACAAATTACAGTTTTTTAAATCGAATTGCTGTTCCGCCCGCTCCGCCTAATTTTAATTTTAGCGAATCAGACGCTTTTACGGTTTTCTTCGAAATTGCTACTGCTTCGGGATTGTGTTTTTGATCTGTTCCTTCTGCATCAGCATAAATCTGAGCTTCGTATGTGGCGTTTTTATCTAAAAATGAAAGCGAAATTTCCAATTCTCTTGGATTTTCATTTGTGATACTTCCTAAAAACCAATCAGCGCTATTTCTATCTTTACGAGCAGTTGTGATGTATTGACCAATTTCTCCGTTTAATACTTTTGTATCTTCCCAATCTGTTGGAACATCTTTTAGGAATTGTAAAGCTGGTTTCCCTTCATAATTTTCAGGTAAATCTGCAAGCATTTGAATTGGAGAATAAGTAGTTACATAAATCGCCAATTGCTGACCAACTGTTCCCTGAATTCTTTTTCCAGGATAACCTTGTTTTACCTCAACATCAAAAATTCCCGGTGTAAAATCCATTGGTCCAGAAAGTAATCTTGTAAACGGAATGATACTTAAATGATTCGGTGGATTTCCTTCGCTCCACGCATTGTATTCTTGTCCGCGCGCTGCTTCTCTAGAAACCATGTTCGGGAAAGTTCTGCGTTCTCCGGTATCTTTTATCGATTCGTGATATAAAACAGCTAAATCATATTGTGCCGCTTTTTCTAAAATATATCTGAAATAATTTACTCCAAACTGCCCGAAGTGCATTTGTTTCATATTTAATTTTGAACCTACGTGACCAATTTTAACGGTATGAATTCCTAATTTTTTGTATAAAGCAAAACCTTCGTCAACTTGTTTTAAGTAATTAATCAGGTTTGAACCTGTTTCGTGATAACCAATTAATTCGATATTCTTTTTCTTTCCGTATTCAACTACTTTTTCTAAGTCAAAATTGTCTGCGTTTTGGGTAAAACTGAACATGTGCATTCTGTTTTCATACCAGCCCGGCGTCCAGCCTTTGTTCCAGCCTTCGATCAATAAATGATGGAACCCTTCTTTTGCCGTAAAATCAATATATTCTTCGGCGTGTTTTGTGGTTGCGCCTTGTTTATCGCTTTCCCAAAAAGTATATTTCCCAATATGCATTCCCCACCAAATTCCTAAGTATTTATAAGGTTTGAAATAGCTGTTTGTGTTTTTTAATTTGTTTGGTTCGTTTAGATTTAAAATCAAATAAGACATAATTAAATCTGCTGGTTTTTCACCAATTTGAATCGTTCTCCAAGATGAAGTAAAAGTATCTTTTACACGAACTTTTACACCGTCTGCCCAAGGAACTAAATCTGTTTTTAATTGTGTTCCTTCATTATTTACCAAAGTTGTGCTGGCATAATCAATCAAATTGGCTTCGTGAAAACTTAAGGCTAATCCGCTTTTGCTTTCTATTGTAAGCGGAGTTAAGACCGTGTCCAGTTTGCTAACCGGTGCAGCTTCAAATAAATATTCGTCACGGTTTTCTCTGTTTGCCGGAATCCACCATGCTTTTCCATCTTCTTTTAAATTAAAAGTCGTTTTTTCATCCATAATGAAAATACTGTCTTTTACATTTTGTTTTGGATATACATATCGAAAGGCAACTCCGTCATCGAAAGCTCTAAACTGAATTTCCAGTTTACGTTTGTTTCCTGTTTTTTGCTGTAATTCTACAGAAAGCTGATTGTAGTGATTCCTAATATTTTTCTTTTCTCCCCAAACTTGTTCCCAGGTTTCATCAAAAGTGGAGTTTTTGACATTTTTAATTTCAAAATTGGTACTAAAATCTTCATTTCCTTTCAGTAAAAATCCTAAATCTGATGGTGTAATAACTTCGGTTTTTCCGTGTGAAACGGCATATTTCGGAGCATTTTTTACTAACTCAAATTTGATTTTATTTTGCCCATTTGGCGATGCTAGTTCGTACGCATTTTTATTTTTCTGACTGTATCCAATCGAAACTGAAAGTAATAAAGCGGGAAGAATCAGGTGTTTTTTCATGATATTTTTCTTAATTCATTTTTTAATAAATCGGGCGTTGGCAAGGCTTTCGCCCGATTTAGAAACTCAACAAAAACTATTTTTATCCCTTGTTGGGATTGTTTTTTAGGCCACTCCCGATAGCTATCGGGATTCACAGATTAAAATGATTTTTTTTTAATTCTTTGTGTTTATTTTTTCACGCAGATTCTGCAGATTTAAACAGATTTTTTAATTCTTCTAATTTGTGACTGTTTTTTGCCACGAATTACACAAATTATCACAAATTTAATTCGTGGAAATTCGTGTAATTCGTGGCAAACTTTTTATTTTATCCACTCGGTTTTAAAAGTGGTTTTTCCGTTTAATGGGTTTGCAGTTACGTCAAAATTGTTTCCGTTTTTGGTCACTTTTATTTCCTGAACTGCTGTGTCATTTGGTAAAAATACTTTGGCTGTCGCCGAAGTTGTTTTGTCGCTTGCATAAACTTTCAACGTTAATTTACTCCAGTCCATATCTTTTGTAGACTGTGCTAAACCAATGTGAGGCAATGCTGTTCCGTCTTTTACCAAAACTACGATTGGCACTTCTCCGGCTTTAATTTTATGCCACCCAGATTGGTACACTTTTTTAGTTTGATAATCGATCCAAGTTCCTTCCGGAAGATAAACGTCTCTTTCCGTTACTTCTTCAAAAAGCGGAGCAACCAAAATACTTGAACCGAATAAATATTCATTATCCACTAACCAAGCTCCCGGATCGTTTGGATATTCTACAAATAAAGCACGCATCATTGGTAAACCTTTTTGAGAACTTTCTTTTGCCTGAGCGTAGATATACGGCATTAATTCGTAACGCATATTATCTGCTTTTCTAAATCCTTCTAAGAAATCTTTGCTGTATAACCAAGGCTCGCGCGGAGGCTCTCCGTGGCTTCTTACGTGTGAAGTAAACATTCCGAATGGTGCCCATCTTCGGTATAAATTCTCCGGAGATTTTGTAGCAAATCCTCCAACATCATGGCTCCAGAAACTGAATCCGCTTAGACCTAATGAAAGTCCACCGCGTAATTCTGCCGACATTGCTCCGTTTGAAGTTTCGGCATCTCCTCCCCAATGTAACGGATAACGCTGCGATCCTGCCCAAGTACTTCTTGCCCAGATTAAAGTATATCCTTTTTCTTTTTGTGTAATTTCGGCGACAGCCTTATTATATCGTAACGGATATAAATTGTGTTCGTAAAAACCTGTTCTTCCTGAATGGTAAATTCCGTCTGGTGGAGCTGCTTCTCCAAAATCAACTTTGAAAACTGAAACTCCTTCGTCAAATAATTTCTTCAATTTTCCCTGATACCAACTTACAGTTTCCGGATTTGAGAAATCTAAAACAGCATCTTCATAAGGAAGATTTCCTTTTCTATCTCTTACCGCAAGGTTCTTGTCCATGATTTCAGGGAACAAAGTATTCTTTGGTGTGAAATAAGGCAATTGCCATAAACACACATGAAAACCATCTTCTTTTAAATCAGACATCATTTTTGTTGCATCCGGGAAACGTGCTTTTGCAAACTCATAATTGTTTCTCCAGTCAACATCAAACCAACCTGTATCAAAATGAATTACATCGGTTGGGATTTTGTATTTACGCAAATCTTTAGCAACTTCTCTTCCTTCTTTTTCAGAGAAATAAGTAATACGGCTCATCCAAAAACCAAATGACCAAAGTGGCGGCATGGCAGCTTTTCCGGTTAAATTGGTGTATTGATCTAAAACGTCTTTTGGTTCTCCGATGAAGAAAAACAAATCAGCTTCGTCATCACCAATGTACATTTCGTTGGCACTTCCAAAATATTTTCCAAAATCAACTGTAATTGGTGTGGAATGATGCATGAAAACGCCGTAACCGCGGCTGCTCATGTAAAACGGAATTGGTTTGTACATGGTTTCATTCTGGATTCCGTTAGCATCATCTGTCCATAAAACTACTTTTTGTCCGCGTTTGTTGAATTGGGTAAATGATTCTCCACAGCCAAATATTTTTTCGTCTGGTTCTAAGCTGAAAGCTGCGCCCATACTTCTTGAATAATCGCTGTTTCTGCGAACGTAAGAAAACGGAAGTGTTGGCGTATAACTGTTTTTAAAATCAGTATCGTGAAGTGTGCTTGTCAGCAATTTTCCGTTTTCATCGTAGATTTTTACGTGCCACGGTTTGGTCAAAATTTCAACTTTTCCGTGTTTACTTGTGTAACTATGTCCGCCTTCGATTTTAGAATATTTCCACAATTCAGGATGATTTGGCGCAACGCCGTCAACTAGCATCAAGGATTCTTTTTGTGGATGAAACTGCGGACCCGAAGTAGTTTTTATTCTGATGGTTCTGTCTGAAACAAACTGGATTTCGAATGGTAAAATAGGAGATTCTTCATATTCTGTTGTTGGAAATTCGTTTGCTTTTTCCACATCTGGTTTCATCATCATGTTGTTGAAAGCCTGACGTGTTTTATAATTATATCTCAAATATTTTATAGTTCCTTTTCCAGTTGCAGGATCGAAAGAAGCCAGTTCATCGGCAAAATAAAACGTGTTCAGGTAATTCTGAAAGTCTTTGCTGATATCTATTGGAGCGTTTAACACATCTGCATTTTGGATTTGCGCCGATGCTTTTGGCATGACAAGAAATCCAAACATAAACGCAGAAAGTAATGTGGTTAGTTTTGAGTTTTTCATTGGTTACTTTATTTTTTGCCACAGATTAAAAGGATTAGAAAGGATTTTTTTTCTTTTCTCTTACAGATTTAAATCTTTTTAATCCTTTTAATCTGTGGCTATATTTAAAATTTCAAAAATTTATTCTGTTGTGATTACGATTGTTGCGGGTTTTAATCCGTTTGCTTTTGCTGTCAATTCCAGCCTTCCGGTTTTATCGCCAGACTGAACAATTACCAAACATTTCCCAGCCAAAGCAGTATGTTTATTTCCTTTGTACGATTCGTGACTTACTGGATCTCCGCTGCAAACTCCAACAATTTTTCCGTTTCCTGTTAATGAAAAGTTGATTTCGTTATTGGCATTTGGAACCAGGGTTTCTTTATCATCTAAAATATCTACGGTCACAAACGACAAATCATTTTTGTCAGCTTTAATGGTACTTCTGTCTGCAGTTAGTTTTAATTGGGAAGGATTTCCAGCTGTTTTGATTTCTTTTTCTAAAACTGTTTTTCCGTTTTTACGAGAAACTGCTTTTAATGTTCCCGCTTGAAAAGGAATTCTCCACATTACGTGTAAATCGTCTCCTTTTTTGCTTCTTTTTCCAACTGATTTTCCGTTTACGAAAAGTTCCACTTCATCGGCATTATTATAATATGCCCAAACGTCTACAGTTTGTCCGGCTTTCCAGTTCCAATGCGGAAAAATATGAAGCACGGTTTTATCTGTCCATTCACTTTGGTACATATAATAAACATCTTTTGGAAAACCGGCTAAATCTACAATTCCGAAATACGAACTTACCGATGGCCATTCGTATGGGGTTGGTTCTCCGATATAATCGAAGCCTGTCCAGATATACATTCCCGAAAGGAAATCGTGTTTTTTAATGACTTTCCAGGTTGCTTCGTGCGTTGAACCCCAAGGTGCCTGAACCTGATCGTAAGCTGAAACGGTGTTTCCGGGATTTCCTTCTGTAAATTTAAGATCCCATCTTACCGGCCATTTTTTTATAGTATCTGAAACGGCATCATAATAACCTCGAGTTTCTAAACCTGAAGTTGTTTCGGTTGCTATAAATGGTGTGTTTGGGAAATTCTTTTGATGATATTCATAGGTTTGATGCGCATAATTATATCCGATTAAATCTAAAATACCAGATTTTGCAATAGCATTAAACTGAACATTCTTCTTTTCGAATTGTAATGTTACGGCATCAATATTCATATTTACCGGCGGATTCATGGCTGCTGTAAGCGGGCGGGTTTTATCGTTTATACGAACAATTTCTGCCAATTCTTTTGCAATTTCAACTCCGGTTTCACTCCATTGTTCTGGAATTTCATTTCCAATACTCCATATAAAAATACTTGGATGATTACGGTCACGACGAAGCTGATCATTCAAATCTTGTCTATGCCATTTATCCCAATCATTTGCATAATCGTATTTGGTTTTGTTCTGTTTCCACATGTCAAAAGCTTCATCCATTACAATGAAACCCATTTTATCACATAAATCTAAAAGTTCGGGAGCAGGCGGATTATGAGAAGTTCTGATTCCGTTTACACCCATTTCTTTCAGAATTTCTAATTGACGTTCAATCGCGCGCGTATTGTTGGCAGAACCTAATGGACCTAACTCGTGGTGCATACAAACTCCTTTGATTTTGACTTGTTCTCCATTCAGAATAAAACCTTTGTTCAAATCAAATTTAAATTCTCTGATTCCGAAGTTAGTTTTGTATTGATCAACCACTTTATCGTCAACTAAAATTTCGGTAACTGCTGTGTACAATTCCGGTTTTTCATCTGACCATAAAATCGGATTTTCAACTTCAACCTTATCATTGAATAATAGGCCGCTTTTTGCAGTAAGTGTTATTTGCGAAGTAAATGAAGTTACTTTTGATTCGTCTTTATAAATAGTAGTTACAATTGTTGCTTTTTTCGAATCTGAATGATCATTTTGAATTCGAGTTTCAATATTTACCAAAGCTTTTTCAGCAGTAACTTTTGGAGTTGTAACATAAGTCCCCCAATTTTCAACATGTAATTTATCTGTAGTTTCTAACCAGACATTTCTAAAAATTCCCGAACCTGAATACCAACGAGAATTCGGTTGTTTTGAATTATCAACCTTTACAATTATTTCGTTGGTTTTTTCTCCATAATTTAAGTATGGCGAAAGTTCATATTGAAAGCCAATATATCCGTTTGGACGTTTTCCTAAATAATGTCCGTTTATCCAGACTTCACTGTTTTTATAAACGCCGTCAAAGGTTATTGCTATTTTTTTATTTATATCTTCTTTTGCTATTTTAAAAGTTTTTTTATACCAACCTAAACCTCCGTTTAGTGATCCACCTCCATACCCTGCTGGGCTTTCCTCATCAAATTTGCCTTCAATACTCCAATCATGCGGAACATCTAAAGTTCTCCATTTGGTTGAAGTTCCAATGGTATCTTTATCTGTTAAACTATCATTTAAATGAAAACTCCAGTCCGCATTAAAAGAGATTTTTCGGTTTGCAAAAGCATCTTCTTTTTTACTGCAGGAACTTAATAAAAACATCGCAGAAAAAATCAATATGGAAAATCTGCTTAGATATTTAAATGTGGTTTTCATAGATAGTAGTTTTTGTGGTTTGTATAACAAATATAAACATACCGATAGGTGTCTGTATCGATCCCCTACCGGTAGTTTTCTTTTTTATAATGTATTATGGTTTAGGCTTATAGTGAAAAACGATTAAACAAACACCTTCTCCGGTTCTGCTTTTATCTCTGATAACGGCTAAACGTAATGATGTTGCTGATAATTCTACCACTTTTACACTATACCAGTTGCTTACATCCCCATAATAATCTCCTCCGTAAAGCATTTCAACTCCTCCGTTAAAAGTTAGCTTGTTGTTTGCAATGTCGAAGTTATATGTTCCTGATTTAGTCGTTTGCTGTGCGCTTGCAAGTGCGGTTTGTATTACGGTTGTATTGTAACCTCCGTTTAGGTCAAAATGCATTTCGCCCCAGTTTTTATTTGGCATTACCCAAGAGTTGCTTGCATAATCCGGAAACCAGTTCCAGTTGTCTCCAGATGCTGCAGGATAATCTAAACCTGCCCATCCTACAGGATCTATAAAATCCAGAACCCAGTTTTTACCCGTTACTCCATTTGTCAGCATGCCCCATTTTGGGTTGCTGAAATATTCTTCATCATTTTCTGTTACGGTAACCTCAACCGGAGCGGCTTCTACAGAACCTCCTCTTGTATAAGCGGTGTAATAAACAGTATATTTTCCGGCAAATGGCAATGCAATTTTATCACTGCTTTTATTTGAATGTCCTAATTCGTTTCCGTTGCTGTCCACATATTTCCAATATGGAATTACTGATGGATCAGGATTTGTCAAAATAACTTCGTTGGTATTCGCAGGATTCTGCGTTACCGAAAACTTAAGCGTTGACGGTGTTAAAGTTACTGCAGGTAAACTGTCTCTGTCTTCTACAGGCTCGCATGAAAATAACGTCGAACCAATAGTTACTGCAGCTAATACTATATATAATATGCGTTTCATAATCATTTTGTTTTAAAGTTAATTCCAGCCTGGATTTTGAGTAATAGTTCCGTTTGAAAGTATTACCTGAGATTGCGGTAAAGGAAACCAGCCTTGCGTTTCTGTTCTGAAAGTCACATTAAACTGAGAATCTCCAGTGTTGTTATCAATAGCTTGTTTCGTTGCAGGCATTCCTTGTCTCAATAAATCGAAATAACGAAGTCCTTCAAGAGCCAATTCTAACTGACGCTCTTTCATGATGTTTGCTATATTAGCCGTAACTCTGTTTGTAGTGTTTTTAAATGCACGGTCACGAACTCTGTCTAAATCTGTCTGCGCTAAAGCCGGGTTTGATTCCAAGTTTAATTCAGCAGCCATTAATAATACATCGGCAAAACGAATAATCGCATAATCCTGATAGTTATCAATTTGGAAATTTCCTCCATTTGCTTCTACTACACTTGTTCCTGCTGCATTGGTTATTGGACAGTATTTTTTCCAGGAATATCCTGTGTACTGACGCTGCTCTCTAGCTTGTGCATCAAAATTTAGATTTTCACCCACATAATCAATGAACGAAGCTGCTTTTCTGGTGTCAGCTGCACTGTAGGCAGCAACCAGTTTTTGATTTACTGTTGCTCCTCCCCATCCAGTTGCATATTTTCCTATTGCTCCACCACGCGGTGCAATGTTTACCTGAAAACGGTTTCCTTCGTGTAAATCCCAGTTTCCTTTTCCTGAACCGTTAAAGCGAACTGCCCAAACCATTTCGGTATTATCTTCTCCAACAAAGTTTGCTAAAGAAGCGGCTAACCAAAGATTAGCAAAATCAGGCACTAAACCGTGTCCGCTGTTATTTACTGCATCATTAATATAAGTTACCACCTGCGCTTTTGTTACTACATCAGCTAAATCTGTTTTGTTGTAAACTCCTGTGTAGAATAAAAATGTTCTGGCTAAATATGCTTCGGCAGCCCATTTTGTGATACGTCCGAAATTAGCATTTCCGTTTTGAGAATAATTTTCAGGTCCTAAATTATCTGCTGCAAATTTTAAATCTCCTGCAATTAAAGCATACGTAACTTCCGGAGATTGTCTTGGTAATTCAAACTCACTTGTTGTTACGGTATGATCCAGCGGAATAATATCTCCAAACATTTTAGCTACTGTAAAATGAAAGTGTGCTCTTAAAAAACGAGCTTCTGCTTCGTAACGCGTTTTCAAAGCCGTGTCTGCTCCCCAGTTTACTTTGTCCAGATTTTCTAATAAAATGTTGGCTCTGTAAATTCCTAAATAAGCATTAGCCCAAATATCTTTATTCATATCTTTATCAGACACATATAAAAAACGGTCCCATTCAATATCGGCCTGACCGTCGGCAATTCCGTAACCTCCAAAACAATCGTCAGAAGCTTGTTCACTCACTAATAAAGGTCCGCCGTACGCTTCACGCTGCAATACATCATAAACAGCAACCAATCCTTCAAAAGCATCAGATGGAGTTTTATAAAAATTCTCGGTTACTTTATCTGTATATGGTTCATTTTCCAAAAAATCCTCCGAACAAGAACCTAACATAAATAGGCTTGAAAGAGCAAATAGTTTTATATATAGTTTCATTGTTTTCATAATTTAAAAGTTAACATTTAGACCCATCATGTACGTACGCGGCTGTGGGTAATATCCAACATCAATTCCTTTAGCCCAAGACTGGTTTACGTTTCCAAAACCAATTTCCGGATCCATTCCCTGATATTTTGTGAATGTGTAAATGTTATTTCCGGCAACATATAATCTGAATTTAGTGAAGAAACTAAGTTTGTTTGTCAGCTTTGTTAAGTCACATCCAATTGTAGCATTTTTGATTCTGAAGAAATCAGAATTCTGAATGTACAAATCAGAGAATTTAGTATAGTTTCCGTTAGCGTCAGTTCCGTAAGTAACTCTTGGTATTCTGTTTGAAGATCCTTCCGTTGTCCATCTGTTTAAGATATCAGTTGTATTGTTGGTATAAGCACGAGTATAATCGTGAACTCCAAAAACGTTTTGTCCTCCGGCAATTCCGTAAGTATTAATAGAGAAATCAAAAGCTTTGTATGAAACTTCAAGATTTACACCATAATTGATATCCGGATTTGGATTTCCAACTTCAGTTTTATCATTGGCGTCAATTTTTCCGTCATTGTTCAAATCCACAAAACGAACATCTCCCGGCTGTGCATTTGGCTGAACGCCCGCTGCAACTTCTGCCGCATTCTGGAAAATTCCGTCGGTTTTTAATCCGTAGAAATAACCCATTGGTTTTCCAACCTCAACACGGTTCATTTCGTCTAAACCTTGAAACAATACATTTGTTTCTCCGTGAATAATTCCTTCGTTGTTCGCAATTCTAAGCACTTTATTTTGGTTACGCGAAAGGTTTGCATTGATTCCGAAGTTCCAGTCTTTTCCAATATGAGTTCTATATCCTAAACCAATTTCAAAACCTTTATTGCTCACATCTCCACCATTAATATAAGGTGCAGTTGCTCCAGCGTAAGTTGGAATTGAAGCCAAAACTAACCAGTCTTTTGTTTTTTTATCGTAATAATCGAATGTTAAAGTAAAGTTGTTAAACAATACTGCATCAAAACCTAAGTCTAACTGCTCTGAAGTTTCCCATTTTATATCACGGTTTGCTAATTGATCCGGGCTTGAACCTACTAATAAAGTTTCATCACCAGTTCCGAAATGATATGTTTTGTCTGTTGAATTTACGGTTGACATGTATGCAAAACGTCTTGCAAACTGATCGTTACCATTTTGTCCCCAGCTTCCTCTAAATTTTAAAGTATTTAAACCATTTTTTTCTGCGAATAAAAAGGACAAGAAGTTTTCTTTGTCAAGATTCCAACCTGCAGAGAAAGATGGAAAAACAGCATATTTGTTATTTGGTCCAAATTCTGAAGATCCGTCACGGCGAACTGTTGCAGACAACAGGTATTTATTATTATAATCGTATAACAAACGTCCGAAGTAAGACTGAATCGCATAATCTTTACGATTTCCTTTTACCACATTCGATGTTGGATCTTTGGCATTATCCAGATAGGCATGTTCGAAATCATCAAAAATTAAATTTCTTCCTTGCCCTTCCATATAATCAGAAGTATTCTTTTTTGCCGATGTTCCTACTAAAACATCAAAGTTGTGAGCGTTTGCAATTGTAATTTTATACTGCAAAGTGTTTTCAAAAATCCATCCTGAACTTTTCGTAGCGCTTTGAGTTACGCTCGAAACGGTGTTATTATCGTTTGAAGAAAGAGAATAAACAGGTCTGAAAGAACGGAAATTACTATCCGTCATATCAACACCAAAACTAGTTCTGAAAGTAAAATCTTTGAAGAATTTTAATTCTGCGAAAATGTTCCCAACATAACGATTGTTCTTCGTTTGATTGAAGTTGTTATAGTATAAAGATCCAACCGGATTGCTGATATCTGCTGAAATAACAGAATGTGCAAAATCTCCGTTTGCATCATACGCGGCATCGATTGGCGCTGCGTTTAAGAAGCTTCTGATTCCGTTACTGTAAATTCCGTCATCCGCAATTCCGCTGCTTTTTACATTTGCAAAAGTGAAGTTTTCTCCAATTTTCAAATGATTTTCAATAACTTCTGAAGTTGAGTTTACACTAAAAGTAATACGATCATATTGTGATTGATTGGCTACTCCGCCAATCATTCCTTCTTGTCCGTAGTAAGATAGTCCCGTTGCGATAGTCGATTTTTTATCTCCTCCGGTAATTAAAAGGGAATGATTTTGTTTGATTGCTCCTTCATTAAACAAATCATCCTGCCAGTCGTGATTAGGAAATGCAGCAATTTGTGCTTGTGTGTATAATGGCGCATAACCAGAATTTACACGAGCTTCGTTTGCAATTGTGGTGTATTCCTGCGTATTCATTAAATCCAGTTTTTTAGCAACTTGCTGAAAACCTGTATATGAATTTAGGGAAACATTCATTTTTCCGTCTTTTCCTTTTTTGGTTGTTACCAAAATAACTCCGTTTGCTGCTCTTGCACCGTAAATAGAAGCCGCCGAAGCATCTTTAAGAACATCAACCCTTTCAATAACTGACGGATCTAAATATCCAATTCCGTTATCAACAACAACTCCATCGACAACATATAGCGGATCGCTGTTTCCTGCTGTACCCGCACCACGAATGTTTACCACCATGTTGGCTCCGGGCTGCCCAGAAGATGAAGTTACAGAAACCCCAGATGCCTGCCCTTGTAAAGCATTTACAACATCAAGACTGGCAACCTGCTGAATATCTTTTCCTGAAACTAATGAAGTTGCGGCAGTATTTACCTTTTTCTTTTGTGTTCCGTACCCGATAACTACAATTTCTTTCAATTCTGCTGTTTCTTCCTGTAAGGTAACATTGATAGTTTTTTGAGCTCCTACTGTTACTTTCTGTGTTTTAAATCCTATAAAAGTAAAAACAAGAACATCTCCTGCTTTTGCTTCTATTTTATAATTTCCATCAAAATCGGTTGCGGCGCCAATTTTTGTTCCTTCTACAGAGACCGATGCTCCGGGAACGCCCATTCCGTCAACAGCCGATGTTACAATTCCATTCACAGATCGGGATTGTGCCTGAGCAAAAGCCGACTGCATCATAAATAAGCTAAACAACAGCGTCGTGCAAAACGAGAGCATTGTTGTTTTAATACAATATTTGCTTTTCATAGTAAATAAGAGTTGGTTTAAATTAAGTTAGTTACGTTTATTGTGATCAAAGTGTAAGTTTCTTTTCTCTATAATTTACCTGATAAGACTATTTTAAAAATTGATTTTTTAAACTTATAGTCATTTTGAAAATATCTTATGGTAAATTTGACTACAAGTGTAAAACTTTTTTTCTATTTTAGCAAAATATTAAGGTTATTTTTTTTCTATTCTGATTTATGGGGATTCATTTTTGTCAATCCGATAAGATTAAAGATTAAAACGAAATAAAAAATATCAAAAAAATAACGCTATAGCGTTTTGACAATCAATCGTTTAAAAGATTTTTATTTGTAATTTGATTTTTCATTGTAATTTCAATCAACTGATTATCAATTTTTTGATCTGTTAAAAAAATATTAAGTAATCAAAAAAGACAGTTATGCATTTTATTTGTTTAATTTGTCAAAATTTATTTCGCATATGGATAAAAAAGTAGATGCCGACTCTGTTGCAAAAAGCGAACAAAATGCAATGAATGCAATCACAATTGACTGCGTTGTTTTTGGTTTTGATGAAGGAAGTCTGGAAGTACTTTTAGTCCAGCACGCAGAAGGTATCAGTAAAGGAAAATGGGGTTTACCCGGCGGATGGATTTATAAAAAAGAAAGTACAGATGATGCCGCACATCGTTTATTAAACGAACTTACTGGTTTGGATAATATTTATCTGGAGCAGTTAAAGGCTTTTGGAGATCCGGATCGTTTCCCACTTCGACGTGTTATCACGATTGGTTATTATGCGCTTGTAAAAAGAGAAGATTATAATATTAAAGCCGGTTTTACAGCTTCTGATGCTAAATGGTATAAGATCAACAGCATTCCTGATTTGATTTACGATCACAACGAAATTTTATCTTATAGCATACAAAATCTTCGCAACCGCGTTCGTCAGGCGCCTATTGGATTTAATCTTTTGCCGGAAAAATTTACTTTACTACAATTGATGCATCTTTATGAAGAAATTTTGGGAATTGAAATGGATAAATCTAATTTCCGCCGAAAAATTCTGCACATGAAATTATTGGTTGCTTTAGATGAAAAACAACAAGATGTTTCACACAGAGCGGCAAAATTATATAAGTTCGATCCGGAGATTTACAAAAAACTGACTGAAAAAGGTTTCAATTTTGAATTTTAAAAAACAAGCATAAAGGCTAAAATGACAAGAGTATCTTCTACAAAAACTTCTAAAACCGAAAGCACATCTGCTTTAAATAATGCGACGGCAATTGACGGAATTTCAATTGACTGTGTCATTTTTGGTTTTAAAAAAGAAAGCCTAGAAGTACTATTGGTTCAGCATGCCGGCGGAGAAAGTGAAGGAAGCTGGGGCGTATTAGGAGGCTGGCTGAAAAGGGAAGAAAGTGCCGATGATGCTGCACAGCGAATTTTGTATGAACTTACAAGTCTGGATAATATATATCTGGAGCAGTTAAAAGCTTTTACAAACCCGGGTCGTGTTCACGATCGCCGCATTGTAACTATTGGATATTACACCCTTGTAAATCAGGAAGATTATAATGTTAGAGCAAGTATAGCGGTTCGTGAAGCAAAGTGGTGCAAAATAAATGAGGTTCCTAATTTAATTTTTGACCATAATGAGATTTTAAATTTCAGCTTACTACAGCTTAGAAACCGCGTTCGTCAGGCGCCAATTGGTTTTAATCTTTTACCTGAAAAATTTACTTTATTACAATTAATGCATCTTTATGAAGAAATCCTGGGAATTGAATTGGATAAGTCTAATTTCCGTCGAAAAATTCTTCATATGAAATTGCTTTTGGCACTCGATGAAAAACAGCAGGATGTATCGCACAGAGCTGCAAAACTATATAAATTTGATGCCGAAATCTACAAGAAACTGACTGAAAAAGGATTCAATTTTGAGTTTTAATTAAAAAATTGAATTCTACGATTTAACTATCCATCGCACATCATTCCAGAATCCAAAACTTTGCGCTATCTTTGCCCCTTAATAAGATGCTATGAAACAATTGTTATAGCGCAATTTGCATCCAAAAAAATACTAAAAATCGATTAGAGAACTGATATATTAAAATGAAGAAGATACGTAACTTTTGCATTATTGCACACATTGACCACGGTAAAAGTACATTGGCAGACCGATTATTGGGCGCTACTCAAACTGTTACAGCTCGTGAGGAAAAAGCACAATTGCTTGACAACATGGACTTGGAGCGCGAGCGCGGTATTACCATTAAAAGTCACGCCATACAAATGGAATATACTTATAAAGGTGAAGAATATATCTTAAACTTAATCGATACTCCGGGGCACGTTGACTTTTCATACGAAGTTTCAAGATCGATTGCTGCCTGCGAAGGTGCGCTTTTGATTGTTGACGCGGCACAAAGTATTCAGGCGCAGACTATTTCTAACTTGTATTTGGCTTTAGAGAATGATTTGGAAATTATTCCGGTTTTAAATAAAGTTGATTTACCAAGTGCTAATCCAGAAGAAGTAAGCGACGATATTATTGATTTATTAGGATGTAAATTAGAAGATATTATTCACGCTTCCGGAAAAACCGGTTTTGGTGTTGAAAATATTTTGGCAGCAATTATCGAAAAAATCCCAGCTCCAAAAGGAAATCCTGAAGAACCATTACAGGCTTTGATTTTTGACTCGGTTTATAATCCGTTTCGTGGAATCGAAGTAATCTTTAGAGTTGTAAATGGTGAAATTAAAAAAGGTCAGAAAATTAAATTCATGGCTACGGACAATGAATATTTTGCTGATGAAATTGGAACTTTAAAGTTAAATCAGGTTCCTAAAAGTGTAGTTTCTGCCGGAGATGTTGGTTATTTGATTTCTGGAATTAAAGAAGCGCGCGAAGTAAAAGTTGGTGATACAATTACGGATGCAAAAGTTCCGACTACAAATATGATTACTGGTTTTGAGGACGTAAAACCAATGGTATTTGCCGGAATTTATCCTGTTGATACAGAAGATTATGAAGATTTGCGTTCTTCAATGGAGAAATTACAATTGAATGATGCTTCGTTAGTTTTTGCTCCTGAAAGTTCTGCAGCATTAGGATTTGGTTTCCGTTGCGGATTCTTAGGAATGCTTCACATGGAAATTATTCAGGAACGTTTAGAGCGTGAGTTCGACATGACTGTAATTACTACAGTTCCTAACGTTTCGTATTTGGCTTATACCAAAAAACATCCGGAAACGGCATTAGTTGTAAATAATCCTTCAGATTTGCCAGAACCTTCAAAACTGGACAGAGTTGAAGAACCTTATATTAAAGCTACTATTATTACTAAATCTGACTTTGTTGGAAACGTAATGAGTTTATGTATCGAAAAACGTGGTTTAATTACCAACCAAACGTATTTAACGACTGAAAGAGTTGAGTTGAATTTTGATATGCCTTTGGCAGAAATTGTATTCGATTTTTACGATCGTTTAAAAACAGTTTCTAAAGGTTATGCTTCTTTTGATTATTCTCCTATTGGAATGAGAACTTCGAAATTAGTTAAACTTGACGTTCTTTTAAATGCTCAAACGGTTGATGCGCTTTCTGCATTGATTCACGAAGATAACGCATACAACATCGGTAAAAAAATGACCGAGAAATTACGCGAGTTAATCCCAAGACAGCAATTCGATATTCCGATTCAGGCTGCAATTGGTGCTAAAATTATTGCTCGTGAAACGATTAAAGCACTTCGTAAAGACGTTACCGCAAAATGTTACGGTGGAGATATTTCGCGTAAGCGTAAATTGCTGGAAAAACAGAAAAAAGGTAAAAAACGTATGCGTCAGGTAGGAAATGTTGAAATTCCACAAGAGGCGTTTATGGCTGTTTTGAAACTTAACGATTAGTTTTTTTTAGAAGAAAGAATAAAGAGAATAGAATATAGATAAAACCCGATGACTTAATGTTATCGGGTTTTTTGTTTTTTATCGTTGTGGATTTTGATGACGTAGACGCACTGTCTCTACATATATACTTTGTGAAAATATATTTCTAAAACATCCAATTTCTCCACACAGATTGGGTAGAGACGCACAGCAGTGCGTCTACGCAAAGTATGTCGACAACAGCAAAAACCAAACGGAATAAAATATGGATTTACGAGACGTAGACGCACTGCTGTGCGTCTCTACAGATGCAAATTGTGGATAATTTAACCTATGAATCTGTCCTAATTTGGGACAGATTTTTTGTTTCTTTAAACTCTGAACCTTTGTATCTTTGAACTTTGTAACTTTTCAAAAAACCTCTGAACCTCCAAAAGAAAAAAAAATGCTCGACGAAAGCCCAAAACGATTTGACCGAATTGTTGCCATCCTGATCCAATTACAATCTAAAAAAATTGTAAAAGCACAGGAATTGGCAGATCGTTTTGATTGTAGTCTGAGAACTATTTATCGAGATATTCGAACACTGGAAGCTTCGGGCGTTCCTATTTACAGCGAAGCCGGAGTTGGATATGCATTGATGGAAGGTTACCGACTTCCGCCTGTAATGTTCACGCGCGAAGAAGTAAGTAGTTTTATTGCAGCAGAGAAATTAATGCAGAAATTTACTGATCCATCTTTAGGAAGTCATTATGCATCGGCGATGTATAAACTGAAATCGGTTTTGCGAAGTACGGATAAAGATTGGGTTTCGAATATAGAATCCCGTGTTGTTATGCAGACAGCTGAACCCATGTTTAATGATAATTCACCCAATACTTTAGCGCTTCTTTTTGAAGGTATTGCCGAAAAGAAACAAATTTTACTTTCGTACAAAACGTATGAAACAGATGCAACTACGCAAAGAAACATAGAGCCTGTGGGCGTTTTTCACGATAATAACAATTGGTATTTTTTAGGATATTGCCATTTACGACAAGATTATCGTCAGTTTAGAACAGACAGAATTCAGGGTATTCGAAAAACAGACTGCGATTTTACAATCGAACATGATGCTTTAGAAACTTATTTAAATAAAACCGAAACTTGCCCAACGACAAAAGTCCGCATTTTAATTGAAAAGAAAATTGCAAGATATTTATCAACCGAGAAAAAATATCATGGTTTTATTTCTGAAAAAGAAATCGATGGGAAAATAGAAATGACATTTATGTGCCGAGATATCGACAGTGGTTTTCCGCGCTGGTTTTTAATGTTTGGAGATCATGCTGAAATTCTGGAACCGCAAATTTTAAAAACGCGAACTTTAGAATTACTGGAAATCAACAGACAAAGACTTTTATAAAAAAACTCCCGAGAGATTATCTTCGGGAGTTTTTTATTTTATTTCTGCTTTACAACATTATAAAAATTATAATCTGTATTTGAGGCATCTGTAATTCCAATGTTTCGTCCCATTGTTACAATCTGGCCCCTGTGATAGGTTCCATGATTAATAACCTGAATCAAATAATCAGCAATTGGCAGTTCGCATTCAAACCACGGATTAATGATTTTAACTTCTTTTGATAAATCTTCTTCTGATAATGAATTGATAAGATGTTTCAATTTTGTCGATGAATTTAATAAGCCTGCAAAGATTTCTTCTTTAGACAATTCGGTTTCCGGTTTCTTTGCTGACATATCGGTTTCAGCAATAATAGAAAACCAATATTCTTCGGTAGACCAAATATGATCTAGTGTTTTTACAATAGTTGAAAAACTTGAAGGTACTTCTGTATACAATAATTCATCAGACTTCGGCGAAAGCCAATTCACAAATTGCTGGTTTACCCATAAATTATAATCTGCATAATTGGTCATTATCTTTTTTAAACTCATAGCCATTAATTTTAGATTTACTCAATAAAGTTACAATTTTATCAGATTATCTTTCCCAAAAAAATGGTGGTTCGATATTTAAAGCTCTTAAATATACATAAGCCTGCCCACGGTGGTGAACTTCATTATCAATAAAATACAAGATGTTTTGAATAACAGGAAACTCATATTGTCCAAAAAGATTAAAGGTTTCGCTGAAATCTTCAATAGACAATTGTTCCCAATATTTATTGATTTCTGCTGTCGCTTCGTCCCATTTTTCAAGATACTGCGCTTTAAAAATCAATTTTTCTGCTCCTTCTGAAAATGGTGCGGTTTCTTTAGTTACAATTCCTTTCAAACCTGGAACCGCAATTGCTAAAAGTTCATCAACTAATTTTGCAAAAGGACGCATTCCGCCAATCGAAAATTCAAAGAAATCTTTCTCTGGAAACAATTCAATTAAACGACGTGTAAGGGCACGGTGACCTTGCCAGTGTTTTAATAAATCTTCTGATGTAATTACTTGTGCTTCTAAAGTTTTCATAATTTTTAAGTTTTTAAATTTCTATACTTCAAAAGTAAAATGGGCTGGTGACAACAGTTTGTCAGCAGGAAAAAAATATTTTAAAATATTTTTTTCCTGCTGCATAAACACACGGTAGAGGCGCATTGTAGAGACGCACTGCAGTGCATCTCTACAATACATTTGTACCGAATAAATACGCTGGAAAAAAACTTAGCATCTTAGAATTTCAGTCCCGATAGCTATTGGGATAGCATCTTTAAAAAAAACCTTTGTACCTTTGCCCCTCACAAACTTTGGAACTCAGAAAAAATGATCGAAGATAAAAATCCGCAGCGTACCAGTTTAGCACAATTAGGCGAGTTTGGCTTAATTGACCACTTAACCCGAAATTTTGATGTTACTCAGGAATCTACTTTAAAAAGTATTGGCGATGATGCCGCAGTTCTTGATTTTGCAGCTAAAAAAGCCATTATTTCTACAGACTTACTAATCGAAGGCGTACATTTTGATTTGGCTTATATGCCATTGAAACACTTAGGTTACAAATCGGTGGTGGTAAATCTGTCTGATATTTGCGCGATGAATGCGAAACCAACTCAAATTACGGTTTCTGTTGCGGTTTCTAATCGTTTTCCGTTAGAAGCATTAGAAGAATTATTTGAAGGGATTACACACGCTGCAAAAGAATATAAAGTAGATGTTATTGGCGGCGATACAACCTCATCTCAAAAAGGATTAATTATTAGTATTACGGCAATTGGTGAAGCAGATGAAAATGAAATCGTTTACAGAAACGGTGCAAAACAAACTGATTTATTAGTTGTAACCGGAGATATTGGTGCTGCTTATATGGGATTACAGGTTTTGGAACGTGAAAAACAGGTTTTTCAGGTAAACCCAAACAGCCAGCCAGATTTAGATCCTTATACGTATTTGGTCGAAAGACAATTAAAACCAGAAGCCAGAACAGACGTTCGTACACTTTTACATGCTCTTGAAATTAAACCAACTTCGATGATTGATATTTCTGATGGATTATCTTCAGAGATTATTCATTTGTGTAAACAGTCAAAAGTGGGTTGTAATTTATATGAAGATAAACTACCGTTAGATCCGCAGTTTATTTCGACTTGCGAAGAATTTAATATCGACAGTACAACGGTTGCTATTAATGGCGGAGAAGATTATGAACTTCTTTTTACAATTGACATTAAAGATTTTGATAAAATTAAAGGAAATCCAAACTTTTCAATAATTGGGCACATGGCCGATGAAAGCGAAGGCGTTCATTTAGTAACTCGTGCCAATACTAAAATTGCTTTAAAAGCTCGTGGCTGGGACGCTTTGAGTGAGTAGTTTTCAGTCACAGTATTTAGTCTCAGTTAAATTTATACTAAAAAAAAATATCCTAATGAGTTTTTATAACTCATTAGGATATTTTTTTAGTACGGTTCTTTAAATCTAAAATCTGCACTCTAAAATCTAAAACCCTAGAAAAGTCCTTTACTTTTTGCTTCTTTTACTAAATCATCATCAGAACCTGATTTTATTTTAAGTAGTTCTTTCAGGCTGATTCTGCGTTTCTCGATTTCGGTTAAGGAAATCGGAATGTATTGCGGCATTTCCTCAATTTCAGTTCCTTTTGATAAGTGAAATAAAATCTGTTTATCAAATTCATCAATTTCTATTGAATTGTGCGGCGATTGATTCAGCATTTTTACGACAGACTGACTGTAATATTTCTCGCTTTTCATTACTTTATCAAATGCAAAAAGCAATTCGTCAAAAGTCAGATCGTTTTTAATAATTAATCCGTTTGGGTTAATTGTTCTTATGATTGTTTTGATTTTGAGCAGTTCTGTGTACATGGTCAATAAAACAATCTTACAGTATGGCATTTTTTTCAGGATTATTTTTGCCAGATCTTCACCAGAAAAAAGGTTTTTTTCTTCATAAGCCGGCATACTGATATCTAAAAAAGCAATGTCAAACTGCGGGGTATTTTCATCTTCTAATATATCATAAGCCGATTTACAATCGTGTGCCTGTGCAATTATAAATTCATATTCTTTTGGATTATACCGCGTTATTGCATTTTTATATCCTTCGATGATAAAAGGGTGATCATCAACAATTAAAATGTTAGGTTGAATTAATTCCGAATTTGGGGCTTTGAAATTAAGTGTCATTTGTCTGTAGGTTTATTTTTTGATCAATTGGAACTTTTATAACTAAGAGTGTTCCTTCTCCTTTAGCAGATTTTATGGCAACCGTGCCTTTACATTCTGCCGCTCGATATTCAATATTATGCAATCCAATACCATTTTTGGTGCGCTTGGTATTAAATCCAATTCCGTTATCCATGATTGACAAAACCAGATGATCAATTTCGCTTTTAAACTCCACCGTAATCATGTCTGCTTTTGCGTATTTATTACAATTTTGAAGTGCTTCCTGAACAATTCGGTACAAATTAATTTTAACCATATTGTTTACGAGCTCCCATTTTATATGGGAATCAAAAGATGTTACCAGTTTTGACGGATAGGTATTTCTCTGGCTCTCAAATAGTTTTTTTAATATTACAACAAAGTTATTTATTAATTCAGATTTTTCTCTATTTAGGTCATGCGAAATTTCCCTAATATCTTCTTCAATATGTTTTAGTTCTGCCAGATATTTTTTTCGTTTTGCAGCGGCTTGTTCTTCATCCATTTTATCTAAACTATCCAAGCTTATGCGAATACCGAACATTCGGCCCAAAACACCGTCGTGTAGTTCCTGGGCTACTTTTTTCTTTTCTTTTATTCGGGTCGATTCAATTTCATTTTGCTGAGAAATCATCAAATTATAAATGTCTTCATTTGCAATTTGCTGCTGCTGTTTAAACAGTAATTCCCTATTTTTAGCCTGCTGTGTTTTATAAACATAAAAGAATAAGCCCAGTAAAGTACAAATACTAAAAACATAAACCAGCGTTTTATTTTTTTCCTGTAAATTCGAGTTTTGGTCTTTTATTTCATTGGTTTCGTATTCTATACGAGAGAATTTTTCTCCCATCTTACGTTCTGCTTTCAGCATTTTATCATTAAGCTGAATATATTCTTTAGAATATTTAGATGCATTTTTAGGATCAACAATAGCTGTTTGTTTAAGCGCTTCTAAAGTGTTTATTAATTTACTGTTTGTTCGCGATAATGCTAAGGCTTGTTTTGACAACTGCAATGCTTTAAAAGTGTCCTTTTTAAAAGCAAAATACTCAGACAAATGTATTTTACTCGAAACTACTCCTGATGTAAGTCCAAGACTATCCCGGATTTTTAAAGATTCATAAAACAAATCAGGTAATTTATTTGATTCTTTTAGCTTGAATTTGGAATAACCCAGATTATCAAGCAAAATTGCATACAAACTTGCTCTGTCTTCAAATAGTTTATCTTGTTTTAAACCTCTTTCAAAAAAAACTTTTGCCTGTTTATAATTTCTCATGTTCATATATATAAAGCCGACATTGTTTAATGAAGCTGCTTTATATTGAAATATTGAGGGTATGGATTTGTCTTCTAAGGTTTCTAAAGCTTTATTTTGAAACTCTAATGCTTTTGTATATTCTTCTCTTTCATTGTACAATATTCCTAACAAATTATAGCTTTCGTAATAAAGATCATTTGCTTTTTGCTGTTTCTTCAAGCTGCTCAAAGCTTTAAAAACAGCTATTTCGCTTTCAAAAAAATCACCTTCGTTATATTGCAGACTTGCTTTATTTAAAAATGTTTTCGCCAGATTGTACTGATCATTCAATTTTAAATAAAGTTTTTCTGCTTTATAATAATGCATAAAAGCACTGTCTGAAACAGATTGTGAAGCATAATAATCTCCTAAATAGGTATAGGCTTTCGCCATATGCAGAGAATCTTTAGATTTTTGGGTTCGATCTAAAATCAGTTTAGTCGTTTTCAGATAATCTTTCCAATCGCTCATATTGTAATAGCGATTGGCAACTTTAAACAGATTTACTTTATTAAGCGAATCATCTTTCTGGCTTAAAATTATGTTTAATGCTCTTTGATTATAATTTTGTTTAATATTTAAAGGGAGGTTATTTTCATTTGCTAATGAAAGATAGGTCGAAAGGCTATCTACTGAAGAAATTGTATTTTTATCTAATTCTGTTTTCTGGTTACAAGCCATAAAAACAAGGACTAGAAGTAATAGTATTTTACAATTTTTTTTCAATTGCGATTTTGTGTTTTTATCAAAAATACTAAAACTATAGACACAAAAAAAGGCTGCCAAAAAATTGGCAGCCTCAATGCTTATTCAAAATGTAGTTAGTCTACTTTTTTATCTGTTCCGATAGATTGATTAACACTCGAAAAATCTAGTTGTTTATTTTTGTTTACTGCATGAAAATCACTTTTCTTTTGTCCTCCTGTTGCTCCTCCGTCAATTGGTGGTATTCTTAATTTTTCACTTGAAACAATATTTGGGTTTGCAAATGAAGTTGCTACTGCTACTAAAGAAAATAATCCGAATGTTAAAGCTGTCTTTTTCATAACTTGATGTGTTTAATTTGATTTTTTGTATTTGGGGTTTTCGATTGCTTTGGTGAGCTAATCTGGGTGTAAAACTAACACCATAACAAAAAAAAATCTATATGAAAAAATAGCTTCGTGGTAGAACGTACCCAATTGATAGTCAATGGACACCAAATTTATGTAACCAGCTAATTACTAGATCTCTAGATAATTACCTTTAGAAAAATCAGCAATAATTAAGTCGACGTTTGCTTTGTAGGTTTTTGAAAAAGGAATCTTCTTTGTGGAGTTTTTTATATAACAAACTGAGTTTCCGTTATGAATTCTTGCAATGTAGTTGCGATTAATAATATAACTGTTATGAATTCGAATAAACGGATAGCTTAAAACCTGTTCAAAATGTTTCAATGTTTTGAACGCAGTTACCATATCTCCTGAATTCAAATAGATATCAGTTGAATTGTTATCGGCTTGAAAATAACAAATATCATCTGCATTTATATAGCGATGATCACCGTATGATTTAATGCAGATTACAAGTGGCTTATAAAGCTCTTGATTTGTGTTTTGATCTGGAATTACTACAGGAATGTTTTCAGCCTTTAAAACCGGAATTTCATTAGCAGTACTTATCTCAGATCTGGTTTCTATAGATCGTGCCTCTTTTGTCTCTAAAAGGGTCTTTTCGAACTTTAAAAGCGTTTTTACTAAATCTACATGTGTTAATGGTTTAATGATGTAATCAAAAACGTTGTACTGGATTGCTTCAAAAGCCAAATCTTTTTTAGTCGTGGTAACTATGATTTTTGGAATAATTGATAAATACCGATATAATTCGCCAATAAATGAAAGTGATAAATGACTTAGAGAATCCTGAGGATCGATTTCTAAAAACACAAATGAAGGACGATGTTCTAAAACCAAATTAAGTCCCTGAAGGTAATTCGTAGCCGAAGCAATAAAAGTTAATTCTGAAAAACCTTCTGCAACGATTCTGGTTTTCAAAACACTTTCAGCGTCATTATCAACAATAATATACGAATACTTCTTCAACTTTAACTTTTATTGATTTTTCATAACTTCCTGACAACGTTTTTTGAACGCTTTAAAAAAAATATTTTAGGCGTAGAAAATGCCCAATTAAATTTAAGCATTTCAATTATCCAAACATTCTATTGTTGATAGATTAATCGATTATGTTAATACATAAGGATGAAATGCTAAAATAGTCGTTGAAACGTATGGTTTAAAATTAAAAAAATCCCAAACTCCACAGAGGAATTTGGGATATTTTATATCATGTTAATTAAAAAATTACATTTTCATCAACCAGTTTTTCATCGAAACTTCGTTTTCAATAATACCTCTTAATTCAGATATCTTAACGCGATCTTGTTTCATTGTATCTCTATGACGAATTGTTACTGTCTCGTCTTCAAGAGTTTGATGATCTACTGTAATACAAAATGGTGTTCCTAATGCATCTTGTCTTCTGTAACGACGGCCTACTGCATCTTTCTCATCATACGCCACATTGAAATCCCATTTTAGATCTTCGATGATTTTTTTAGAAATTTCCGGTAAACCATCTTTTTTAACCAATGGCAATACCGCTGCCTTTGTAGGCGCTAAAACTGCTGGTAATTTTAGTACTGTTCTCTCAGAACCATCTTCTAAAGTTTCCTCTTGCAACGATGTTGCAAAAACCGCTAAAAACATACGATCAAGACCTACAGACGTTTCTACTACGTATGGCACGTAGTTTTCGTTTAGTTCAGGATCAAAGTACTGAAGCTTTCTTCCTGAATATTGTTCGTGTGCTTTTAAGTCAAAATCGGTACGAGAGTGAATACCTTCTAATTCTTTGAAACCGAACGGGAAGTTAAATTCAATATCTGCAGCTGCATTTGCGTAATGCGCTAATTTTTCGTGATCGTGAAAACGGTAATTCTCTTTTCCTAATCCTAAAGATAAATGCCATTTTAAACGTGTTTCTTTCCAATAATGGTACCATTGCATTTCTTCTCCCGGACGCACGAAAAACTGCATTTCCATTTGTTCGAATTCACGCATACGGAAAATGAATTGTCTTGCCACAATTTCATTTCTAAACGCTTTACCCGTTTGAGCAATTCCAAAAGGAACTTTCATACGACCTGATTTCTGAACATTTAAAAAGTTCACAAAAATACCCTGCGCTGTTTCCGGACGCAAATATAAATCCATTGCAGATTCTGCAGAAGCACCAAGCTTAGTTCCAAACATTAAATTGAATTGCTTTACATCTGTCCAGTTTTTTGAACCAGTTTCAGGATCAGCGATTCCTAATTCTTCGATTAAAGCTTTCACATCCTGAAGATCATCAGTCATACCTTTTGCAAGCCTTTCCAGAATTTCTTTTCTCTTCGAAAGATATTCTACAACGCGTGCATTTGTTGTAATAAATTCTTCTTCATTAAAAGCATCACCAAAACGAGCTTTTGCTTTTTCAATTTCTTTTTGAGCTTTTATATTTATCTTTTCAGCATACTCTTCTACTAAAACATCTGCTCTATATCTTTTTTTCGAATCTTTATTGTCAATTAACGGATCATTAAATGCATCAACGTGGCCCGAAGCTTTCCAGGTTGTTGGGTGCATCAATATTGCAGCATCAAGGCCGACAATATTCTCATTCATCTGAACCATTGATTTCCACCAATATTCACGGATATTCTTTTTTAATTCGACGCCATTTTGTGCATAATCATACACTGCACTCAATCCATCGTAAACTTCGCTTGACGGAAAAATAAATCCGTACTCTTTTGCGTGCGAAACCACATTCTTAAATAAATCTTCTTGTTTTGCCATAGTAATGCAAAAATATAAAAAGTACTTATAAAAAAAAGAAAAATAAAAAAGATTGAAGTTTAAATTTGGTTAGTTTTGTAACTAAATTCTTTCTATTTGTGTTTAATTTTATAATTGATCTCTTTTTCCCTAAAGTTTGCTCTGGCTGTCGTGCCGTTTTAATGACAAACGAAACTGTTTTATGCACGAACTGCCGTCATGAACTACCTCTAACTCAATATCATTTAGATTCAAATAACGAAGCCGTCAAAAAGTTTTACGGCAAAATAGAAACCGAACACGTTTCTGCCTTTATTTATTTTATCAAAAAAGGAATTGTTCAGGAACTAATTCATAACCTGAAATATAAAGGCCACGAAGAAATTGGAACTGTTTTAGGAGATTGGTATGTAGAGGATTTAAAAGAACTGAAACTTGATTTACCTTTTGATGCAGTAATTCCGGTTCCTTTACATCCGCGAAAATTTAAGGAGCGCGGTTACAATCAGGTTACCACTTTTGGAAAGGCTTTAGCCGAAGGTTTGAAAATCCCGTATAATAGTTCAGTTTTATATCGAAAGAAATATTCTAAAACACAATCAAAAAAGAATCTCCTGGGAAGATCTGAAAACATCGAAAATATCTTTGATGTAATTTCAACTGAAGAAAATCACAACAAACATTTTTTGATTGTCGATGATGTTCTTACAACCGGAGCAACACTCGAAGCATGTTCCAGAGCATTATTAAAAATTCCGGGAGCAAAAATCAGTATTGTCTGTATGGCGATGGCGAACTCTTAAAAAGGGAAAATTCCAATAAAAAGAAAAATCCCAAATTCCAATTTAAAGATTTTGGGATTTGGGATTTTTATATTGAATTTTAAAATTTTAATTGACTATTATTTTCTTAACTGTTCTTCTGTTTCCATCAATAACGGTTACTAAATAAATTCCTGCGGAAACATTAGGAAGCTGAATATTTTGATTAAAATCTCCAGATGCTTCGAATGTTTTTGTGTAAACACTTTTTCCTAAAATATCGTGCACAAAAACCTGAACATTATTTGATTCACTTGCAAATTGAACTGTAAAACTTCCTTTATTTGGATTTGGATAAAGTGCAAAATCTATCGTTTCAAAATCATCTGTTCCTAAAGTAAATGTTTTGGTACAGATGTTTACTGATGCTGAATTTATTGTTCCAAACATTCCTGAAACATTATCACGAACTCTAAATGTCCATGTTCCTTGCTGTGTCTGACCATTGAATGCGCGTAATTCATCAACTGGAATAACAATTTGTTCTGTTATTTTACTGCAATCTAAAGCATTTCCGGAATCATCAAAATTAAGAATCAATGTTGAGTTTAAACTTGGACATGATTTATTAAACAAACGAACTGTTGTTCCCTGCGGACTCACGATTTGGATTTCAAGATCTGATAATCTTTCGTGCGTAACATTTACCAAAACATTTACATCTGAAATTGTTCCTGTTGCACTTGGTACACTTACTGCTTTTGTTGTATAACTTGTTGAAGCTAGAATATTAAAAGAATTACCAAAACTATACGTATTACAGCTTGTTGTTGTTGTATACCCAATAGCAAACGGTTTACTGTTTAAAGTATAATAGATATTTGCCGTTGGTTCAATAAGAAGTCTGCAATTTGTAGACGAAGGAATACTAGCGGGCAGAGCAATAACTTCTGAACCATCATTTGGTGTATTAGCCGCTAAAGTTGTTGGAAAAGTTAATCCGCCGTCTGTAGAAAGTTTGATATTTACTAACGAAGAACCCTGCAGGTTATTGGTATTATTAACACTCCACGTAATTGTTTGACTTGAACCTTGCTGCCAGCTCACATTATCGCCATTATGCGATGTTATGGCAAAAGGTCCGGCTGTAGCAACCACATTCACTGCCATTGCACTTGTATTGGTTTGAGCTGTACCTAAAGCCGCATTATCTCTCCCGGTTAAAGTAAAATTTAATGTTCTGGCGATAGACGAAACAGATTCCCAAGTTGTGGTCAATTTATTTTGTAATACCGAATCATAACTTGGAAAATAACGAATAGGTGAAGTTGTTGGAGCAAACGATCTGAACAAAGGCCCGTCTGGTTTTGTTGGGTAGGCAATACTATTTCCTTCAGATGTTGTAGTAGCATTATCATATTCTTCCCAAGTGTACGTGATAATATCTCCTTCGGGATCTGAACCGGTACCTTTTAAAACAAATGGCGTACTAATTGGGATCGTATAATTATTTCCTGCACTAATTACAGGCGGGTTGTTTGTTAAATTCGTACTAACCGGACAGCTTTTTCCGGCAAGCGTATTCTGGATCTGTAAAATACTTGCATAAGCAAAATAGTCATCGGAATTATTTTGAATATCATAATCTCCTGTAACTCCGGCATATCCCATTATTGTAGAGCCACTTCCCGGTTCAACATTTACAGAAGTTCTTTCGCCTGAATCGTACGAAAAAGTATGATTTGCACCCAATTGATGTCCAAATTCATGTATTACAAAATCAATATCAAAAGTATCCCCCTCTGGTTTTCCATCAGAAGGAGAAGTAAAAGCACTTCCTTTTGCTAAAGGATCCCCAGTTGTTGGGTTTGAACAAATACAGCCTATACAACCGGCATTTCCTCCACCGCCAGAAGCCCCAAATAAATGTCCAATATCATAATTATTATTCCCAATTATATTTGTCAACGTTGTTTGAACTTCCTGATTCCATGCACCATCTGCACCATCTGAAGCTTTAGAATAAGGCTGTGTCGCAACATTGGTATAAATTACAGCATCATTATTGGCAATCAAAACCAGTTTCAATGCCAGGTCTTTATTTAAAACGCCATTCACTCTTGTTAGTGTTGCATTCATTCCGGCTAAAGCTCCCGCTTTTGTGCCCCCAAAATACGCTGTATATTCTGCTGTACAGGATAATGCTAAACGAAGCGTTTTAAAAACTTTATTATTAGATGCCGTTTTTGCAGTCTTTCCTTCTTTATTATTTACAACTGCATCAATAGTTTTACATACTAGTTTTGCTTTTGAAGCTGCATCTTTTGAAGAAAACAAAACATATTCTGCTTTATTATCTGGGTTTTGCTCGATAAACTCAGTCGCTTTATCAGCTCTAAAAAGCATGGTTTGAATTCCTCTTGGTGAAAGACTAAAATGTATTTTTGCCGATTTATCGTCTAAACCGCTTCCTTCGTAAGCTCTAATTTCCGGATATTTTGCTTGTAATTCAGGATCAAAATTTGAAGATTCCCAAACCTGAAATCTTTCTAAAACTCCTTTTGCATTAGGAATTGTAATTTCGGCATTGGAACTTAAAGAAGATTTCTGCGTTGTTTTGGCCAATTTTGCTGCTAAAGATTCTGTATTTAATTTATAATACAGTTTTTCAGAATCAGTTACTGAAGCTTTTTTTCCAGACACTGAAACCGAATTAACTTTTTGCCACAGGTCGTCACTTTGGGCATGAAGTTTTACAAATGAAAAGATAATCAGAAAATAAAGTAATTGTTTCTTCATGCTTAGTGATATTTTTTATGAAATCAAATTTAGTCGAATTAAATCAAATTCTTACATCTAAACGACATTTAACGTTTTTTAGTCGACGAATCCGTGATTTTTTCGACAAAAGAAGTATAATGTTCCTAAAAAATCAATTGAGCTTAGTACAAAATTTAAAATAGATAGTATAAATTTGCAGCATCTTAAATAATTTGTTTTGAAGCTCTTTCATTCTATAAACGATTTCCATTCGACCAAGAAAACAATTTTAACTCTTGGTACTTTTGATGGCGTACATATTGGTCATAAAAAAATTCTGGAAAGAATTACTCAAAACACGGAAAATGGAAAATACGAAAGTTTAGTACTTACATTTTTTCCGCATCCGAGAATGGTTTTACAAGAAAAATCAGAAATAAAACTTCTTAATACTATTGCTGAAAAAACAAAACTTTTAGAAGCAACCGGAATTGAAAATTTAGTTATTCACCCATTTAACGAAAGTTTCTCAAGGTTAACTGCCGAAGAATTTGTGAGCACCATTTTGGTTGACCAGTTTCATATTCAAAAAATAATTATTGGCCACGATCATCGTTTTGGAAGAAACAGAACGGCCAACATTGATAATTTAATTGCTTTTGGTGCTGAATATGGTTTTGAAGTGGAACAAATTTCTGCAGAAGAAATACAAGATGTTTCTGTTAGTTCTACTAAAATCAGAAAAGCTTTGGACGAAGGAAATATGGAATTAGCCAATGAATATTTAGGTTACGACTATTTTTTGAGCGGTGAAGTTGTCAAAGGAAAACAGTTAGGAAGAACAATTGGTTTTCCAACAGCAAATATTCAAATTGAAGAAGAATACAAATTAATTCCAAAAAATGGGGTTTATGTTGTGAAAGCTTTGATTGATAATTTGGAAGTTTTCGGAATGATGAATATCGGTTTCAATCCAACTGTAAATGGTCAGAAACAAACTATTGAAGTAAACCTTTTTGATTTTGATGCTGATATTTACGGCAAAAAAATTGAGGTTTCATTATTGCAATACCTTCGCGGAGAACAAAAATTTGGTTCAATCGATTTGCTTAAAGCTCAATTAAATCAGGACAAACAGGATTCTTTGGATTTTGTGAGTAAGCATCAGTAAAAAATGTATAGTCCCTACGGGACAAAATAAATACCTGAAAATATATTCTACCGATATTAAATCTCTATGAGATATTCCATATACTCCGTTAAGAGTTTAATATCGGTAGCGAAAAAATACCACACCAGCATTCATGTCCTGTAAGGACTTCACACATTTCAACAAAACATTCTTCCAAAACGTTATTTCTTGATCTATAAGATTTTACCAATTTTAGATCATCGTAGTTATTTTTTTAGTAAATTTGATATAGGACTCTGTTTCCCAAACATTTACTATTAACTTCTTTAAAAATAACCACTATGAAATTACCTAAAGAAATAACAAACGGTTTTTTAATATTCCTCGGAATTGGCATTTATTTTTTATTGATGAATTTATTAGGTCTGGCAGATTTGTTTTACCTGCGTACGCTGAATGTGTTTTTTATATTTTATGGCGTAAACAGAACCATGCAAATGAATCTAAATGAGGGAGAAACCGGTTTTGTATCAAATGCTGTGTCGGCCATGACAACTTCTGTTGTGGGGGTATCACTAAGTGTTTTAGGATTATTAATTTACAGCTATGCACGAGGCGGAGATGCTTATGTAGGAACATTGTCTGAAGCTTTTATGTTTGGAGGAAATCCTTCTGTACCAACTTATTGCATTTGTCTGCTTTTTGAAGGGCTTGCTTCATCGGTAATTGTTACCTTAATGATGATGTTATATTGGAACAATAAATATGCCGCCGATTAATTATTCAAAATAAAAATAACCATTTAAGCGCTCAAAAATCATAAAAACCTATAATTTTATGATTTTTGAGCGCTTCTTTTTTAAAAGACTTGCCAAATATTCAATTACAACAATCAGTGTTGTTGGTTACTACAATTTAATTACTTTTAAAACTTCAAAAAAAATTGTATCCATGAGCATAACAAAACACAATTGGACAAAAGACGAAATAATAGCAATCTATAATAAACCACTAATGGATTTGCTTTATGAAGCTGCAACAATTCACAGACAAAAACACGATCCAAACGTCGTTCAGGTTTCTACTTTATTATCAATAAAAACAGGCGGATGTCCTGAAGACTGTGGTTATTGCCCACAAGCTGCGAGGTATAATACCGGAGTTGAAGGAAATGACTTAATGACGGTGAGCCATGTAAAAGCTCAGGCATTAAGAGCAAAATCCAGCGGATCTTCCCGCGTTTGTATGGGAGCTGCCTGGAGAAATGTAAAAGATGGCGAAGAGTTTGATCAGGTTTTAGAAATGGTTCGTACGATCAATAAACTTGATATGGAAGTTTGCTGTACTTTAGGTATGCTTACTGAAAATCAGGCACAGCGTTTAGCCGAAGCCGGTTTATATGCTTACAATCATAATTTAGATACTTCTGAAGAATATTATAAAGATGTAATTTCTACGCGCGGTTTTGAAGACCGTTTACAAACTATCGAAAATGTTCGTAAAACAAATGTTACGGTTTGCAGCGGTGGAATTATTGGAATGGGAGAAAGCATTGAAGACAGAGCCGGAATGCTTGTTGCGCTTTCGACTTTAAACCCGCAGCCTGAATCTGTTCCAATTAATGCTTTAGTTGCAGTTGAAGGAACTCCGATGGAAGAAGAAAAACCGGTTGAAATCTGGGAAATGATTCGTATGGTTGCTACAACCAGAATTGTAATGCCGGAAACTCAGGTTCGTTTATCTGCCGGAAGAACAAATATGACTCGTGAAGGTCAGGCAATGTGCTTTTTTGCAGGAGCAAATTCAATTTTTGCCGGAGATAAATTATTGACTACTCCAAACCCTGATGTTAATGAGGACATGAAAATGTTTGAAATGTTAGGATTGGTTCCGCAAAAGCCTTTTATAAAAGTTTCTCAGCCAAAAACTGTAGAAGCAGAAGATTCTCAATTTAATTCTTTAGGCGAAAAACCTAGATGGTCAAGACCCGGACATACAATTGAAAGAAACGTTGAAGCTTCGATCAAATCAAAAATTTAGCTAAAAGAGTTAAAAAACTTCAATAAAATTTTTTAAATTGCTTATGACACAGAGTTATAAGCAATTTTTTTATTTATAAAAATGAAGTTAAAACAAATCCAAAGGGTTAAAAAAATCTCTAAGGAAGATTTTATTTCCCAATATGTAAAAAAGCAAATTCCGGTTGTTGTTGAAGAACTAACGGAAGACTGGCCCGCTTATCAAAAATGGAAATTATCTTATATTAATGATATTGCAGGTGATATTACGGTTCCTTTATATGATGATAGGCCTGTAAACCATGAAGAAGGTTTTAATGAAGCTCATATGACAATGAAAATGAGCGACTACATTAATCTTTTAGAATCAAAACCTACCAATTACCGCATTTTTCTTTATAATTTAATGAAAGAAGTGCCTCGGTTAAAAAATGATTTTTTATGGCCAGATATTGGACTAAAACTTGTTAAGCAATTACCGATGCTGTTTTTTGGAGGTGAAAATGCCAGAGTATTTATGCATTACGACATTGATTACTCGAACATTCTGCATTTTCATTTTCATGGAGAAAAACAATGTATGATTTTTGCGCCAGACCAGTCAAAGTATATGTATAAGGTTCCGCATGCTTTGATTTCGAGGGAAGACATTGATTTTGACAATCCTGATTATGAAAAATTTCCTGCGCTTAAAAATGCTGAGGGATACATCACTAATCTTAAACATGGAGAAATGTTGTATATGCCCGAAGGTTACTGGCATTATATGAAATATTTGACTCCGGGATTTTCGATGAGTCTGAGGGCTTTTCCAAGAAACATTGCGAACTTATCCAAAGCGGCATACAATGTTTTGATTATGCGCCATTTTGATATTATGATGCGGAAATTTAAAGGGCAGAAATGGATTGACTATAAAAATGAAAAGGCAATTCAAAACACACATGAAAACCTTCGAAAGAGTGCTTAATAAAAAATTAAAAGCCGGCTGCAGAATTAATTTTGCAGCCGGCTTTTTATTTCCGTTTATAATTTAATGAAAGGTAATTTTTCTGGTTGCTGTTTTTCCGTTTTCAAAAGTTACTTTCACAATCAAAACCTGATCTCCCGACTGTAGATTTGGAATCTGTAATTCGGTATTTTCAATCTTTTTATTGTTGTAAATTAATTTTCCTGAAATATCAAAAATGGAAACTTCTTTTATAAAATCATGTGTTGAATTTACTTTAATGTTTTTATTCTTAACTGAAACAAAAAGATTCTGTTCCTGATTTTCAAAATCATCAACACCTAAATTTACTGCAGCATATTTCAAAACAAAACGATCTAAAAAAGTTCCTATTGAGGTAGTAAAAGTATATTTACCTGTTTGCAGATTATGTGTTGTATTGTTCCATTTATCTTCTAAATAAATAGCATGATTTGCTAAATCACCATCTGAATGATCTATTGCTATTGAAAATTCTCCTTCGATTCCAGCTCTGTACCCTAAAGGAACAACATCTGACTCTTCAAAAGGTATGGCTCGACCCTGAACTGTTAATTTTCTTCCTTCATTAATACTATAAAAATCTACATATATATTTCCATTTATAGTAACTCCGTCGTAATTATTGTCCCAGGTATTGGTTGCTCCTTCTATGTAACCTACTAACAACTGTTTAAAAAGTCCTTGAGTATTTGTCATATTAAGCCAGACTCTGTGTTTTTCAATCGCTTCTTTATTACTTTCGGTTGTTTTAAAAAACTGGCTGTTGTTTCCGGGAATTCTCATTGAATTTGTAAAAACAGCGTTTCCTGTAGTTTTTGCTTTTACAAAGAAGGCCTGACCAGCTGCTATATAGCCTAAAGGAGCATTTTGATTTCCGGGTGTTCCTGCTCCTTCTCCAGTCATCCCGCCTACATTTGTGCTGCCTGTTAAATTATAAATAGCATAATCATCACTATTATAATTAAATTGAGCATCGCCGGGAACAGAGCTGCTTGGAGCGGAGTTATGTGTCCAAAAGTATAATGTCCCATATAAATTGGCTGCATTATCAAAAATAAATTGATCCGCATATATTGCTGATGGATATGGATTACCTAGTAAATGAGATTTCTCTGCAGCTAATAAAGGGACGGTAATTGTACCATTATTAGGCACTCCTTCTAAAAATGAGTTATAAACTGAAGGAGAAGCAATATCAAAATTTTGAGGCGCTCTAACAATATATCCTGAACCCGGACTCATTTCCATCGTTCCATTATAATTTATTATCCATCCGGTAATCGCACTATGATTATAGTACTTATCTGCTAGTGTGTTTGGTGACAAATCGTGCAATGTATAAGGCGGTGTACGCACAATTGGCGAAGACCAATACGTAAAATCATATCTTCGAACTGGTGTGGTATTTCGTTTATATATAATATTTCCTGTATTTACAACATTATTAACCTGCATTAAACTGGCATTATTTTCAAAAGTCAGCAAACCTCCATTATTGTTAACTGAATTTGTAATTGTTAATGTATGATTAGAATTTACTGTAACATTAGCCCCAGGATCAACAACACATGAGCAGCCGCTCAAATCACCTGTTGTTGAATAATTGCCTGAAAACCGAACTGCATCTGTAACTATTGGCGGACTTCCTTTCGACCAGCTTGTACCATTCCAAATATTTGTAACCGGAGCTTTTATCTCCAGATTAATAGTGGGTAAAGAAGGACAGATATTAATATCGTGTATCGTAAAAGTATAATTTCCGGGAGCCAGATTTGTTATGGTATAACTAGTTCCTGATGAACTATAGGTTTGAGAAACTGTTCCGTTTTGCGTAATTGTCCAATTTGGTGATGCCAGTAAACCAGTCAGATGTACGCTTCCGTTTGGATTAACACAAGTTGGCTGCGTAATAATTGCTAATATTGGTGTAGAAGGTTTTGGCTCCACATCAATTCTTGTTTCTATTGCAAATTCTTCCGGACAGGTTCCGTTTTTAACTACAGCTCTATAACTGGTACTTGTTGTTAATACTCCTGGCTGAAAAGTATTTGAAGTGTTAGCAAAAGGCTGCCATACATACGGTATAGATTCGGCATATTCCCATCTTACAATTGTTCCCGTATAATCTGTTAAAGTCAATAACGGACTTGGATCTCCTTCACAAATATGATTTCCTCCATGTACAGCTCCTCGTTCTGTTTTTGTTACTGCTGTAGTATTGCTTGCGCTTGTACTTGAAACACATCCAATTGAAGTATAACCAACAGTTACTGTTTTGTTTCCAGCTGTCAGCCATTGTAATGTTACGGTATTACTCGACGCAGATAAATCTCCTGAGGTAATAATATAATCTGTATTCAAAACTCCCGGAACATTCCAAACATAATTTGATTGTCCGGTTTGAGTCGTATACGTAACATCTGTATTTACACAAACCGAAGCTGCTGGCTGTGTTGTAAATGTTGGTGTCGGAATTGGGTTAATTGTTATTGTTGCTGAACTTCCAGTAAAACCAGAACTTCTAGCGCAGGTATTTGCTCCCGTTACTGAAACTAAAGTATAAGTCGTCGTTACGGTAACCGGAGTTGTAAAAGTTGCAAATGAGGTTCCGCTTACAATTCCTGAAGCAGTACGGTCTGCTCCACCATTTTCTTTATAAATGATTGTATATGGACCAGTACCAGATGTTGCTGTAAATGTCAATTGTCCGGAACCTGTTGCACAAAACGGACCGTTAGCTGTTAAACTTCCTTGTGGTAATGTATTTACTGTTATTGTTGCTGAGCTTCCTGTAAAACCAGAACTTCTAACACAGGTATTTGATCCCGTAACAGAAACTAAAGTATAAGTTGTTGTTCCTGTAACTGGAGTGGTAACAACGGCAAATGGGGTTCCACTTACAACTCCTGTAGCTGTGCGGTCTGCTCCACCGTTTTCTTTATAAACTATCGTATATGGTCCTGTTCCGGCTGTAGCTGTAAAAGTTAATTGCCCGGAACCTGTTACACAAAAAGGTCCATTTGCTGTTAAACTTCCCTGCGGTAATGGATTGATGGTTATTGTTGCTGAGCCTCCTGTAAAACCAGAACTTCTAATGCAGGTATTTGCATCAGTAACCGAAACTAATGTATAAGTTGTCGTTGTAGTAACTGGGGTTGTAAAAGTGGCAAAAGGTGTTCCGCTTACTATTCCCGTTGCTGTACGATCTGCTCCGCCATTTTCTTTATAAACTACTGTATATGGTCCAGTTCCTGATGTCGCTGTAAAAGTTAACTGTCCTGAACCTGTTACACAAAATGGACCATTTGCTGTTAAACTTCCCTGTGGTAATGGGTTTACTGTTATTGTTGCTGAACCTGTTGTAAAACCAAAATTTCTAACACAGGTATTTGATCCGGTAACCGAAACCAATGTATAAGTTGTTGTTCCTGTAACTGGAGTTGTAAAAGTAGCAAATGGAGTTCCGCTCACAACGCCTGTTGCTGTTTGGTCTGCTCCACCATTTTCTTTATAAACAATTGTATATGGACCAGTTCCTGCAGTGGCAATAAAAGTTAACTGTCCAGAACCTGTTACACAAAATGGACCATTTGCTGTTAAACTTCCTTGTGGTAATGGATTTACTGTTATTGTTGCTGAACCTGCTGTAAAACCAGAACTTCTAACGCAGGTATTTGATCCGGTAACTGAAACTAAAGTATACGTTGTTGTTCCTGTAACTGGAGTAGTAACAACGGCAAATGGGGTTCCACTTACAACTCCTGTAGCTGTGCGGTCTGCTCCACCGTTTTCTTTATAAACTACCGTATATGGTCCTGTTCCGGCTGTAGCTGTAAAAGTTAATTGCCCGGAACCTGTTACACAAAAAGGTCCATTTGCTGTTAAACTTCCCTGCGGTAATAGGTTGATAGTTATTGTTGCTGAGCCTCCTGTAAAACCCGAACTTCTAATGCAGGTATTTGCATCAGTAACCGAAACTAATGTATAAGTTGTCGTTGTAGTAACTGGGGTTGTAAAAGTAGCAAAAGGTGTTCCGCTTACTATTCCCGTTGCTGTACGATCTGCTCCGCCATTTTCTTTATAAACTACTGTATATGGTCCTGTTCCTGATGTCGCTGTAAAAGTTAACTGTCCTGAACCAGTTTCACAAAACGGACCATTCGCAGTCAAACTTCCCTGCGGTAATGGATTAACCGTTATCGTTGCGGAACCTGTTGTAAAACCAGTACTTCTAATGCAGGTATTTGATCCGGTAACAGAAACTAAAGTATACGTTGTCGTACCTGTAATTGTGGATGTAAAAGGTGCAAAAGGAGTTCCGCTTACTACTCCGGTTGCAGTTCGATCTGCTCCGCCGTTTTCTTTATAAACAACTGTATATGGACCCGTTCCCACTGTTGCAGTAAAAGTTAAAAACCCGGAACCAGTTGCGCAAAAAGGTCCATTTGTTGTTAAACTTCCCTGCGGTAATGGGTTGATAGTTATTGTTGCTGAGCCTCCAGTAAAACCTGAGCTTCTCGAACAAGTATTTGCTCCGGTTACTGAAACTAAAGTATAAGTTGTTGTTCCTGTAACTGGAGTTGTAACAACGGCAAATGGTGTTCCGCTGACAACTCCGGTAGCGGCGCGATCTACTCCTCCATTTTCTTTATAAACTACTGTATATGGTCCTGTTCCGGCTGTAGCTGTAAAAGTTAACATTCCGGAACCTGTTACACAAAAAGGACCATTTGCTGACAATGTTCCTTGTGGCAGTGGATTTACTGTTACGGTTGTAGCTATAGAATTTGCAGCTGTACAAACTCCATTCTGAACAACAGCTCTAAATTCAGTTGTTTCACTAAGTGGTCCAGAAGTATAACTATTTGTTGTATTCGCAATATCAGTCCAGGTTGAAAATGGAGCTATTGAATATTGCCATTTTTGAATTGTACCTGTTTGTCCTGCTAAAGATAAAGCAGCGCTTGTTGCCCCAGCACAAATTGTTGTTCCACCTGAAACTGTTCCACCAGCTGAAGGAGCAAAAATTGTAACTGTTGTAACGTTTGAAGTAGATATAGCTGAAGAACAAACTCCGGATGTTAAATTAGTAACAGTAATATTACTTGTTCCAACGGTATTTAAACCTACTGCTGTAAATGTTCCTGTTCCGGCAGTAGTTACAGTCATTGTTGCTGTAAGTCCTGTCGCATTTGGAAGGCTTCGACTGTATGTTACGGTATAAGTTCCCGTTGGTAAAGACGCAGCAGATGATGTTAATGTTACAACCGAAGTAGTTCCAAGATTACTGCAAACATTTACTGCTGAGATTCCTGTAATACTATAAATGGGGCAAGTATAAGTAACTATAACCTGACCATGTGCTCCTGATCCTCCGGGCTGAGCGGCAGCAAGAGCAGAACTCATTGAACCGCTACCTCCTCCTCCTGGGGCAACACCGGGATTTCCTACTGCGGTTCCAAGAACTAAACTTGGCACCGATGCTCCTCCAAGTCCACCTCCCGGACTTGCTCCATTTCCTCCTTTTCCGGAACTTAACAAAAGTGCGGCTAGAACATTTCCTCCAGCACCTCCTGCTTCACCAGCAGCTTTTGTAGTACCAAAAGAAGCTGTTGTAGATCCACCAGCACCTCCCGCAGGTGTACCACCTGCATTGTTAGCCAAACCTCCTGCTCCACCTGCAGCATAAATAATGTTTTCAAAACCGGTAATAGTTGAATGTCCGCCTGCAGCACCATTATTTACTGTTCCTGCTACTGTACCGGCAACTACAACATTTAGAGTATTGCTGGCAACCACAGTTATATTGCTTCTTGCGTAGGCACCACCTCCACCTCCACTTCCGCTTCGTCCTTCAAGTAAACCTGAGCCGCCTGCGCCACCACCGGCACCGCCGCCACCCCAAGCCTGAACATCCATTACCGTAACACCCGCAGGAACTACTATAGTTCCATTAGCTGTTAATGTATGTGGGGGCTGCGCCCATAATGAAAAACAAAAAAATGAAAATAAGAGCGAGAGCTTCATTTTTTTTGATAAAAAGTTCTCTTGGCATTCATTGAATAAAGAAAAACACCGAATAAAAAATTGAGGTAAGATTAGGAAGATTGGTAATTTTTTTTTCATCGCACTATTTTTTAATTAAAAGAAAAAGATTCACCAGTGAGAGAAAGTCTGGTTTGGTTTAATTTCTAAATACCTCAAAAAATAACATTGACTTCAAGAAATGATTTGAAACCAAAAGCAAAGAATATTAGTAAATGTTGCTTTTTTTGGTATTTAAACAAAGCATTAAATAGTATTTGGCAGATAAAAAATAAGTTACATTTTGTTTAAGGGGTTTTGAAAATGTATATTAACGGCTTTTATGTTATGTTCGTCGAATGACTCTTATAACAAGGTACGATTTTTTTTACATAAGATAAAGAGGGAAGATGTTAAATATTGTAGATTTAACACTTTTAACCTGATAATTTAAAAATTGTGTAGGTTATGTTAATTACTATAAAATACTGATTAAATGATTTTTACATTTAAAAAAGTTACTAAAAAACAAAAATCCGCCTTACATATATATGCTGGCGGATTATCTACATTGATAAAAATCCTGTTTTAGAAAATTATCTTTTTTGTTTTAGAAAAACCATCTTCTAAAATTACTTTCACTAGCATGATTTGATGAACAATTCTTAAATTTGATATTACTAATTCAAAGTCGTCAAGTTTTCTCTTTTCGAAAAGTAATTTTCCAGTAATATCATAAAGCAGGACATTTTTTAGTTTATGATTTTTCGATTTTATATTGATTATTTTATCATTTGATGAAACCAAAATTTCATTTTTAGTGTTCCGGAAATCTTTAACACTTAAATTTTTATACGTAAAATGAAGTATGAATCTGTCTGTAAAAGATCCTATTTCACTATGAAAAGTATAATCTTTTATGGTCAGATTGGAAATACTATTCATCAGTTTATCTTCTAAATAAATTGCCTGACCCGACAAATTACCATCAGAATGATCTATCGCTATTGTAAAAGTATCGGCGATTACTGTCTTATATCCTAAATTAATTTCATCAGAATCCTGAAAAGGTAAAGCTCGTCCCTGAATTACTAATTTTTTGCTTTCACTTATACTATAAAAATCTACAAACTGATTTCCGTTTAAAGTTTCTGCATCATAATTTAGATCATATGAATTTGTTGCGCCTGGCAGGTATCCAATTAAAATCTGTTTAAAAGCACCATTATCGTTTTTAAGATTCAACCATAATCTATGTTTGGCTGTTTCTTCTTTAGCCTCTGTTTCTCTTTTTGCAGGTTTAAAAAACTTATTGTTAGTTCCGGAAATTCGCATACTATTATTAAATTCCAAGAATCCTTTCTGATTACTTTTGACAAAAAAACCTTGTCCGGACGCTATTTTACCATCGGGAATTGTTTCATTAATACCGTTAGAAATTGCTTTTGTTCCTACTCCGCCAACTAAATTATAAACGGCGTAGTCATCTGATGTATATTCTAAATTTATTATTGGTGTATTATGTGTCCAAAAATAAAGTGCTCCTTTGGTTTTAAATTCGTTTTCACTCAAAAAACTGTCTCCATCAATAGCTGATGGATATGGATTTCCAATTAGATAAAACCTATTGTTTTCCTGTAAATCAACTTCAATTTTCCCATTATTTAGAACACCTGTAAAAAGTCCTTCGTATATTGATCGCTCAAACTGAGAAAATTCCTGAGGAGATCTGATTATATATCCTTTCCCTAAAGACATATAACTGGACGGTTCTTCAATTTTCCAGCCTGGCAGTGCAGAATTATACGACAGATATTTATCTGATAATGTGTGAGGTGAAAGATCAATTAGTTTTTGATTATCAACAGGAGAAGACCAATAGGTGTAATCAAACTTTACAACGGGATTTGTTTTTCTTTTCATCTGTATAATTCCAGAATTTACCATATCGTCATCTGATTGATATAAACTGGCTGAATCTTCTAAAACTAATGTTCCTAATCCTGAATATGAAAATTCAATTCCTAAAGTATTTCCACTTAAAAGTGTAACTCTTTTTCCTTCTTCAATGCTGCAGCTGCAAACATTCGATGAATTTAAATTCGGAAAATCTTCTTTAAAAAATACTTCTTTCCCTCCAGATGGATAACCATTTGACCAAGAACGTCCATCCCAAATTGTTGATTCGAAACAAAGTTTTAACCGACAAATTCTATGTTTTGAAAATCCTGAAACAGAATTAAAATTTCCTCCAATTAAAAGTCCAAAATCAGATGTAATACTTAATGCAAAAATTTTGTTGTTAGCCGATGCATTGAAACTGTTATCTACATCTCCTGTTTTTAGCAATCTTATTAATCGCAAAGAAGTGTAATTTTTATAAGTTCCTGAAAAGGCTCCGCCCACTAAAATACGATCATCTGGCTGTATCAAAATTGCGCGAACATCTCCTTTATTAAAACCAATTCCGGAATCAAAACTGGTATCTAAATTTCCGTTTGAATTTAAACGAAGAATGCGTTTTTGTGAACTTTTATTAAATGTTAAAAAAGAACCTCCGACAATTATTTTTCCATCCGATTGTGATGCTATTGAGTAGACATTCTTATCAAAACCATCTCCAATATTAAAACTCGTATCGATACTTCCATCTGCATTTAATCGAACCAAGTGCTGGTATGATTGTTTATTAAATGTTGTAAATCTTCCTCCAACCAAAATTTTCCCATCAGGCTGAATTAAAATATCGTCTATAATGGCATCGGCACTAAAACCTGCATTAAAAGTTGGATCATGCGAACCATCTGGCAGTAACCTTACCATTCTAATTATTGAAGTATCGCCGTTATAACGTTCAAAGTTTCCTGCTACAATAATTTTATTATCGGATTGCAATGCCATAGCATAAATTTGGCTATTGAATCCTGAACCAATATTGAATGAATTATCAATTAAACCGTCTGGAAAAATTCTAACAATTCTATTATAAAGCTGATCATTATACTTGGTAAAATTTCCGCCCAATATAATTTTACCGTCTGTTTGGAGAATAGCTGTTTTTATTAAGTTATTTGCTCCCGTTTGTCCTGTATTGAAATTGGGGTCAAAAGATCCGTCTTCTAACAATCTTGCAATTCTAAAAGCAGGATTATTATTAAATTTGGTAAAGTTTCCGAGTACAATTGTTTTTTGATTCTCTAATGGGATTATTTTAAAAACAGAATTATCAAAACCAATTCCAGATGCTAAATAACCGGTATCTTGTTCTCCTTCAAAATTAACTTTTGCCAATCTGCCCTGATTTTGCCCATCGAAAACAGAAAATGTTCCTCCAATAAACCATGATCCTTCTGAGTCATTTGTGAGAGTCCAAACAGTAGATGCTGGTCCTGTACCCGTATCAAAATCAGGTTTTATAGTTCCGTCTGAATTTAAAAGAACAACTCTATTAACAGATACCCCATCGTAGCGACTGTTGAAAGATCCTCCTGCCATGAGGTTACCTGCATTATTAATTTTAATAACTTGTATAGCACCATTACTAAAACCAGATCCGAGGAAACTAAAATCACGAGTGCCATCTGGATTTAACCGCACAATTCTATTGGCAGTAATTTCATTGTATGACGTAAAACTTCCTCCTAAGAGTATCTTACCATCTGGCTGGACTTCAATAGCACTTACATTATCATCAAAACCAGTCCCAATATTAAAATCCCGATCAGCACTTCCATCCGAATTTAACATGATAATTCGATTAGAAATTACTTCATTAAAAGATGTAAAATTGCCTACAACTAAAATTTTACCATTAGGCAAAACCCTAACTTTTGAAATCTGTAAAGCTGAACCTATACCTATTTTAAATGAAGTGTCAATTAAGCCGTTTGGCAGCATTCGTGCAATCCTGTTTACTGCTGTATTACCATATTTTGTAAAAGTACCAACAATTATAATTTTCCCATCGGGCTGTAAATCTATATCATGAATAATTCCTGCACCTGAGCTAGCAGCAACGACTGTATTAAAAGATGAATCATATGAACCGTCGTTATTAAGACGAACAAGCCCTCCCGCACTCCTTCCATTATAAGCTGAGAAATTTCCTCCGGCAAGTATTTTACCATCGGGCTGAACATTAGAAGAATAAACTTTACCATTAAAACCAGTTCCTATATCAAAACTTTCATCTATTGTTCCGTCAGGTTTTAAACGGGTTAAATATGCCGAAGGAATTCCGTGTAGACTTGTATAATCACCCCCAACAATTAGGTTATTATCTGGCTGCAAGAATAGAGTTCGAACAATTGCGTTAAATCCATCTCCTTTTGAGCCGTCATCAATAGTATTAAAAGTGTTATCAACTTTTCCCTGTTGGGCAATAAGGATGCTTGTAGAAGGTAAAAAAACAATAAATAGTGTATAAAGTATATTTTTTATCAAAATCGTAAAGTGGTAAATTATTATTTGTAAGAATTAACCGAAATTAATCGACTTTGCTAAATGTCGCAATACCCACTTTTGGTGATTTTTCTATTTATCAAAAAACAAAAAAACCATTCCGAAAACGGAATGGTTTTTTTTATTGAATGGATTTTTTTTCTATTTAAAGATAATCTTTCTTGTTACTTCAGCTTTGTTTTCAAGAGTTACTTTTACCAGTAAAACCTGCTCTGCTACCTGAAGATT